>NZ_JARRAG010000002.1:3950476-4608889 GCF_029589435.1 Paludisphaera mucosa
TGTCGTTCTCGCTGATGCGGGACGGCCGGCTCTGGGGGCTCCTCGGGTGCATGAACTACAGCAAGCCGCTCTACCTCCCGCCGACGCTCCGCAGCGCCTGCGAGTTCCTCGCGGCGCTGGTCTCGGTCCAGCTCGCGGTGAAGGAGGACGGCGAGGGCAACGAATATCGCACGAAGCTCCAGCAGGTGCGCGAGCGCCTGCTCCAGCGGATGGCCGAGGAGACCGACCTGGCGCGCGCCCTGGTGGACGACGGCGGCGACCTCCTGGAGCTGACCGGGGCGCGCGGCGCGGCCGTGGTCCAGGAACGCACGTGCGAGACCCTGGGCGTCACGCCCGACAAGGACCAGGTCATGGCCCTGGTCGACTGGCTGCGGGCCCAGGCCGACGTCGACGTCTTCGCCACCGATTCTCTCCCCAGGATCTTCCCCGAGGCCCTGGCGTACAAGGACGCGGCCTGCGGGCTGGTCGCGGTCACGACCTCGCGGGCCCAGGGGCGCTACGTCCTCTGGTTCCGCCCCGAGGTCGTCCAGACCGTCGAATGGGCCGGCGACCCGAGCAAGCCCGTCGAGCCGGGGGGCTCGCTGAGCCCGCGGACGTCGTTCGACCTCTGGAAGGAGGAGGTGCACCTCAAGAGCCTCCCCTGGCACCCGGCCGAGGTCGCCGCCGCGCGGGCGCTCCGCGACGCGATCATCGCCGTGGTGGTCCGCCGCGCCGAGGAGCTGACCCGGCTGAACGCCGAGCTGGAGCGGAGCAACAACGACCTGGACGCCTTCGCGTTCACGACCTCGCACGACATGAAGGAGCCGCTCCGCGGCATCCACAACTACGCCACCTTCCTGATGGAAGACTACGGCGACCGGCTCGACGCCGAGGGGGTGTCGCGGCTGGAGAGCCTCGTCCGTCTCTCCCAGCGCATGGAGGACCTGGTCGAGTCGATGCTCCGCTACTCGCGGCTGGGGCGGGCCGATCTGGTCTACGAGGAGGTCGACCTGACCGAGCTGGTCGAGGAGGTGGTCGAGCTCCACCGGGTGATGCTCGGCGAGAACCACGTGAAGGTGACCGTGCCCCGGCCGCTTCCGACCGTCCGCTGCGACCGCGTGCAGGTGGGCCAGCTCCTGAGCAACCTGGTCACCAACGCGATCAAGTACAACGACAGGCCCGAGAGGTCGATCGAGATCGGCTGGCGCGAGCCCGCCGCGCCCGGGGGGCCGGCCGTGTTCTACGTGAAGGACGACGGCATCGGCATCCCCGAGAAGCACCACCAGAACGTCTTCCGGCTCTTCAAGCGGCTGCACGGCCGCGACAAGTTCGGCGGCGGCACCGGGGCCGGCCTGACGTTCAGCAAGAAGATCGTCGAGCGCCACGGGGGCGCCATCTGGATCGAGTCGACGCCCGACGAAGGCTCGACGTTCAACTTTACACTCACAGGCTGAGAAAGGGCCCGGGATGGATTCCAACCAGACGATCCTCGTCGTCGAGGACAGCGACGAGCAGTTCATGGCGGTCCTGCGCGCGTTCCACAAGTCCCAGATCGTCAACCCCGTCGCGCGCTGCACCGACGGCGACGAGGCCCTGGAATTCCTGTTTCGAACGGGCCGCTTCGCGGGCGAGGCCGAGACGCCGATGCCCGCGGTGATCCTGCTCGACCTGAACCTCCCCGGGACCGACGGCCGCGACGTGCTGGAGCGCATCAAGGCCGACGACGAGCTGCGGAAGATCCCGGTGGTGATCCTGACGACCTCGGAGAACCCCAGCGACATCCAGCTCTGCTACCGCGAGGGCGCGAGCAGCTACATCATCAAGCCGATCCGGTTCGACGACTTCCTGAAGAAGGTCCGGACGCTGAAGGAATACTGGTTCGAGACCGTGGCCCTGCCGACCGCCTCCGGCTGACGGGGGCGACGGGCCGCGACGAAGCGAGGATGATCCCCATGGGATGGCAAGAACGGCTCGTGTTGATCGTGGACGACAGCCCGGAGGACCGCGCCGCCATGCGCCGGTTCCTCCGGCAGGATCCCCGCGCGTCCTACCGATTCCTGGAGGAGTCGACGGGCGCGGAGGGCATGGCCATCGCCCGGTCGGCGGCGCTCGACTGCCTCTTGATCGACTTCTCGCTGCCCGACATGGACGGCCTGGAGTTCATCCGCCGGCTGACCGCCGAGACCGGCGGCGCGCCCTTCCCGATCGTCATGCTGACGGGCAAGGGGAGCGAGACCGTGGCCGTCCAGGCGCTCAAGTGCGGGGCCGAGGACTACGTCGTCAAGGGCCAGTTCGACGCCGCCTCGATCGCCGCGACCGTGGGCGACGCCATCGAGAAGTTCGCCCTCCGCCCCGGCCGGGAGCGCGAGAAGGTCGAGAAGGAGCGCGACCACCAGCAGGCCCAGGAGGCGATGCGGCTCAAGGAGCGGCTCGTCCTGCTGCTCGACGACTCGCCCGAGGACCGCGAGGCGGCGCGCCGCTTCCTCTCCCGCGACCCCCAGCGCTCCTACCGGTTCCTGGAGGCGGGCACCGGCGAGGAGGGCCTGGGCATCTGCCAGGCCGCCGGCCTCGACTGCGTGCTGCTCGACTACTCGCTGCCCGACATGGACGGCCTGGAGTTCCTGCAAGAGCTGACGACCGGCACCGCCGTCACCCCGTTCCCCGTGGTGATGATGACCGGCCGCGGCGACGAGTCGATCGCCGTGCAGGCCCTCAAGGCGGGCGCGCAGGACTACCTCATCAAGGGCCGGTTCGACGACGAGACGCTCCGCCGCACGGTCGACAACGCCATCGCCAGCGTCGTCGACCGCCGCGCCGTCGAACGCCAGCGGATCCGCCTGCTGGAGCGGCTGGAGCGCGAGGCCCGGATGCGGGCCGACGAGCTGGCCGAGATGGACCGCCGCAAGAACGAGTTCCTGGCCATGCTCGCCCACGAGCTGCGCAACCCCCTGGCGCCGATCCGCAGCGCCCTGCACCTGATGTCGCTGCCCGGCGTCGACGGCGAGACGGTCGAGCGGGCCCGCGCCATGGCCCAGCGCCAGGTGGCGCAGCTCGCCCGCCTGGTGGACGACCTGCTGGAGGTCTCGCGGATCACCCGGGGCAAGATCCAGCTCTGCATCGAGGACGTCGACCTGGCGGGGGTGATGACCCGGGTCGCCGAGGCCGTCCGGCCGATCATGGAGCAGCACGACCACGCGCTCGAGGTCGCGCCGCCGGCCGAGCCGATCGTCCTGGCGGCCGACGCGGCGCGGCTGGAGCAGATCCTCGTCAACCTGCTGAACAACGCCGCCAAGTACACCGAGCACGGCGGCCGCATCTGGCTGACCGCCGAACGCGAGGGCGAGCGGGCCGCGATCCGGGTCCGCGACAACGGGATCGGCATCGCCCGCGAGATGCTGCCCCTGGTCTTCGACATGTTCGCCCAGGTCGACCGCTCGCTCGACCGCGCCCAGGGGGGGCTGGGGATCGGCCTGACCCTGGTGCGCACGCTCGCCGAGCTGCACGGCGGGTCGGTCGACGTCGAGAGCGCCGGGCTGGGGCAGGGGAGCGAGTTCACGGTGCGGCTGCCGATCGCCAAGGCCGGCGAGCGTCCCGCCCGCCTGCTCCCCCGGACCGAGCCCCTCGGCGACGGCGTCGCCGGGGCGTCGGGCCGGCCGCTGCGGATCCTGGTCGTCGAAGACCACACCGAGGGCGCCGAGATCCTGGCGACCTTGCTCGACCACTGGGGCCACCACGTCGAGGTCGTCTCGGACGGCGTCAAGGCGCTCGACGCCGTCGCCGCCGACGCGCCCGAGCTGATCCTGATGGACCTGGGCCTGCCCGGCATGGACGGCTTCGAGGTCGCCCGCCGCGTCCGCGAGCGCCACGGCGAGCGCAGCCCGTTCCTGATCGCCCTGACCGGATACGGCCAGGAGGAGGCCCGCCGCCGGTCGAGCGAGGTCGGCTTCGACCTGCACCTCGTCAAGCCCGTCGACCCCAAGGAGCTGAGCCGCCTGCTCACCGAGGTCGAATTCGCGGGCGACGGGACGGCGCACCGGGGTGACGGCCGTCCCGAGGGGTTATAATCGACGGGTCGCCGCGCAGGGGGTCGTGCGGCCCCTCATCGCGCGACGTCCCAGGCCGCGCGCCTGGCCCCCCCGGACGGCCCCCGCCGCAAGGCGACGGCCGGGCCGCCCGAGCCCTCCCCATGGAAAGCCGGGATGACGTCATGAATCGTCGTTTCTTCGCGATCGCGGCCGCCTCGCTGCTCGCCGCGCCGATCGGCCGGGCCGAAGAGGCCCCGGGCGTGGGCCTCCGTTCCCTCAAGGGGAACCAGGCCACCGTCGCGCCTCTCGCCGGGACGCCCACGGGCGTGCGCATCACCTTCCACCCCGCCGAGTGGCCCAACGCCAAGATCGACGCCCCCGAGGGCCGTCCCTGGGACTGGCGCTCCACCGGGACGCTCCTGCTGGACGTCAAGAACCCCGGCGGCGAGGCCGTCGAGTTCGGCGTGCGCGTCGACGACGACCCGGCGGCCGACGGCGTCCACCATTGCCGGAGCGCCACCGGCCGGCTCGACGCCGGCGAGTCGGCCGTCTTCTCGATCGCGCTCGCGAAGGAGGGCCCGATGGCCCTCGGCATGCGGGGGCTCCCCGGCGCGCGCGGCGAGCGCAGCCTCTCCGCCGGCGGCGACGACGAGCTGAACCTCGGCCACGTCGTCGCCGCCCAGATCTTCGTCCACGCGCCCAAGGGCGACCGGACGCTCGACATCCGCTCGGCCCGGCTCGCCGGGGCCGCCGCGATCGCGGGGATCATCGACGAGTTCGGCCAGTTCACCGGCGACGACTGGCCCGGCAAGGTCCATTCCGAGGCCGACCTGAGGGCCCGCCACAAGGCCGACCTGGCCGACGTCGAGGCCCACCCCGCGCCGGCCGACCGCGACGCCTACGGCGGCTGGAAGTCGGGCCCGAAGGAGAAGGCCACGGGCTTCTTCCGGACCGCGAAGCGCGACGGCAAGTGGTGGTTCGTCGACCCCGAGGGCGCCCTCTTCTTCTCGCTCGGCGTCGACTGCGTGACGGCCGGCGACCACGCCACGATCGTCACCGGCCGCGAGACGATGTTCACCTGGCTCCCGAAGCAGGGGGAGCCGCTGGCCCGCTGCTACGGCCGGGTCTTCAACGTGCACTCCGGCCCCGTGAAGAAGGGCGAGACGTTCAGCTTCTACAACGCCAACCTCAACCGGGTCTACGGGCCCGAGACCTTCGAGCCCTGGGCCGACGCGTCGCTCAAGCGGCTGGCCTCGTGGGGCTTCAACACCATCGGCAACTGGTCGGACCGGCGGTTCGCGGGCATGAACCGGATGCCCTACGTCGCGACCCTGGGGATCTACGGCGACTTCGCCACGATCTCCAGCGGCTCCGACTACTGGGGACGGATGCGCGACCCCTTCGACCCCAGGTTCGTCGAGGCCGTGCGGAAGAGCGTCGAGGAGGGCGTGAAGGGGATCAAGGGCGACCCCTGGTGCCTGGGCTACTACGTCGACAACGAGCTGAGCTGGGGCGGCGGCGGCGACCGCGGCCGGATCGGCCTGGCCCTGGGCGCGCTCGACTCCCCCGCGTCCTCGCCGGCCAAGCGGGCGCTCCTCGATCGCCTGCAGAAGCAGTACGGCGACGTCGCCCGTCTGAACGCCGCCTGGAAGACGAGCCTCGCGGACTGGAAGGCCCTCGAAGCCCCGTGGAAGCCCTCGGCCGAGGCCGGCTCGTGGACGACCGCCTTCCACGACGACCTCCGCGGCTTCGTCAAGGAGATCGCCCGGACCTACTTCAGGACGATCCGCGACGAGCTGAAGAAGGCCGACCCGGAGCACCTCTACATGGGCTGCCGGTTCGCCTGGAAGACGCCCGAGGCGATCGCGGCGGCCGGCGAGACCTGCGACGTCGTCAGCTTCAACATCTACGAGCGGAAGGTCGACCCCAAGGAGTGGGCCGTCCTCGACGCGATCGACAAGCCCGCGATCATCGGCGAATTCCACTTCGGGGCGCTCGACCGGGGGATGTTCCACACCGGGCTGGTGCCGACGTCGAGCCAGGAGGAGCGCGCGGCGACCTACGCCGGCTACGTGGGGAGCGTGCTGGACCACCCGTCGTTCATCGGCTGCCACTGGTTCCAGTTCGTCGACGAGCCGACGACCGGCCGCTCGTACGACGGCGAGAACTACAACATCGGCTTCCTCAACGTCGCCGACCTCGCCTATCCCGAGCTGGTCGCCGCCGCCCGCGCGATCCACGCGCAGGCGTATCCGCGGCGCTCGGGCGCGAAGTAACCCCCACCCTCCCGGAGCGCCCCGCGCCATGATCGAGACGATCCGGCACGCCCGCTACACGAGCCCGATCGGCGAGCTCCTGCTCGCGACGAAGGGCGATCGCCTGTGCGGCCTGCACATGATCGACGACCCGTCCGACCCCCGGCTCGCCGCGGCCGGGGGCGGGGACGCGTTCCTCGACGAGATCCGCCAGCAGCTCGACGCCTATTTCGAGGGCCGTTCGCGGGGCTTCCAGACGCCGCTCTTGCAGGACGGCACGGCCTTCCAGCGGAAGGTCTGGGCCGAGCTGGCGAAGGTGCCGTACGGCGAGACGATCTCGTACGCCGAGCTGGCCCGCCGGGTCGGCGACCCGAAGGCGTCGCGCGCGGTCGGCGGCGCCAACGGGCGGAACCCGATCGCGGTCATCGTCCCCTGCCACCGCGTGATCGCCGCCGACGGCCGCCTCGGCGGCTTCGGCGGCGGCCTCGACCGCAAGCTCTGGCTGCTCCAGCACGAGGCCCACGTCGTCGGCCGCGAGGCCCCGGCCCTCTGGACCTCCCGGTAGAATTCCGGCGCGACTCCGGTCGTCGACGCCGGCGCACCTTGAAGGCCCCCCCCCTCCCGAGGCCCCTCATGACATCCCACCTGCCGAGAATCCTCACCCCTTGCCTCCTGGCCGCGGTCCTCCTCGCGGCCCCGACCGCCCGGGCGCAGACGCCCGACCCGCGGCAGAAGGAGGAGCGGACCTCCTTCCAGACCGGGGCCCCCTGGGACGCCGGGCTCCAGCTCCCGGCCGACGTCGCCATGGTCTACGGCATCGGCAAGGACATGCCCGACCGCGTCCGCCAGTGGAAGGAACGCGGCTACATCGTCCACCTCATGACGGGCGTCTCGTGGGGCCAGTATCAGGACTACCTCTACGGCCGGTTCGACGGCAAGAACCACGTCGACGAGGCCCAGATGGACCGCAACGGCAAGGTCATCTCGCACGGCGGCGACGTCTACTACATGTGCCCCGGCCCCACCTACGGGACCTACCTGGCGCAGAACGTCCTCCGGGCGATCGACGCCGGGGTCGAGGCGATCCACCTGGAAGAGCCCGAGTTCTGGGCCCGCGCCGGCTACGGCGAGGGCTTCAAGCGCGCCTGGCGCGAGCACTACAAGGAGGAGTGGCTCCCGCCCCACGAGTCGGCCGACGCCCAGTACCGCGCCTCGAAGCTCAAGTACGTCCTCTACCGCGACGCCCTCCAGCAGATCTTCGACGCCGTCAAGAAGCGCAACGCCGAGACCGGCAAGCACGTCAAGTGCTACGTCCCCACCCACAGCCTGGTGAACTACGCGCTGTGGAACATCGTCAGCCCCGAGTCGAGCCTGCTGACGGTCGGCGCCGACGGCTTCATCGCCCAGGTCTGGACCGGCACGGCGCGGTCGCAGAACGTCTACGAGGGGAAGGCCGCCGAGCGCACCTTCCAGACGGCCTTCTTCGAGTACGGCTCGATGACCGCGGCCACCCGCGGCAGCAACGGCCGGCTCTGGTTCCTCCACGACCCGATCGAGGACGACCCCAACCACGCCTGGGACGACTACAAGTCCAACTGGGAATGCACGGTCATCGGCTCGCTCTTCTGGCCCGAGACGACCCGCTATGAGGTCGCGCCCTGGCCCGAGCGGATCTTCCACGGCAAGTACCCCGCCCCCGGCACGCCCCCCGCGCCTCGCCTCTTCGGCCGTCGCCGCCGCGACGACCCCAACCGCATCCCGATCCCGGCCGACTACGCGACCGAGCTGATGACGGTGATGAACGCCCTCAACGACATGGATCAGCCCGACCTCGCGTGGGAGTCCGGCACCCGCGGGATCGGCCTGGTCGTCTCCGACGCCCTGATGTTCCAGCGCGAGGGATTCAAGCCGTCGGACCCGCACCTCGGCAACTTCTTCGGCCTGGCCCTGCCGTGCATCCAGCGCGGGATCCCCGCCGAGCCGGTGCAGCTCGAGAACCTGCGGACGACCGCCGACCTCGGCCGCTACAAGGTCCTGATGATGACGTACGAGGGCATGAAGCCCATGACCGACGCCGCCGACAAGGTGCTGGCGGAGTGGGTCAAGGCGGGCGGCGTCCTGCTGTTCGTCGACGACGACAAGGACCCGTACAACGGCATCCGCTCGTGGTGGAACGCCCCCGGCGGCCCCGGCTACGCCACGCCCCGCCAGGCCCTCTTCGAGGCCCTCGGCGTCGGCCGCGACGCGAAACCCGGGAGCCACCCCGTCGGCTCCGGAACGCTCATCTGGGCCGAGGCCAGCCCGGCCGGATTCAGCCACCAGCGCGAGGGCGCGACCGAGGTCCGCAAGCTGATCGAGCAGGCCTGCGGCGCGGCGAAGCTCGCCTACCACGAGACCAACCACCTGGTCCTCCGCCGCGGCCCGTACGTCGTCGCCGCCGGCCTCGACTCCGCTCCCGGCGAGTCGCCCTACATCCTCGGCGGGCGGTTCGTCGACCTGTTCGACGCCGGCCTGAAGGTCATCCAGACGGTCAAACTCGACCCGACGCGGCGGTCGCTGCTGCTCGACCTCGACCGCGTCCCCGCGAAGGGCCCGCGCGTCCTCGCCGCCGCCTGCCGCGTGACCGACGAGGCCCCGAAGGGCGAGGGCCTCTCCTTCTTCGCCCGCGGCCCGAAGGAGATCACCGCCTCCGTCCGCGTCGCCCTCCCGCACGCGCCGAAGGCCGTCGCCGTCGCCGGCAAGCCCCTCGACGCCGGATCCCAGACCTGGGACGAAGCCTCGAAGACGCTCCTCCTGCGCTTCCCCAACTCGGCCGACGCCGTGCAGGTGACGATCGAGTGACGCGGTCTCTCAAGCGGAATGAATCCCTTCTCCCCCCGGGAGGAGGTGCCGTGCGGCGGCGGATGAGGGTCGTCGGGGTGTCGAGGGAGTTCGGATCTCGGCGAGCATCGGCGACCTCGAAACCTCATGACCCTCATCCGGCCGTCCCGGCCACGTTCTCCCGGGGGAGAAGGACGCTTCGCCAGCCCTTTTCACCGCTTGGTCTTCGGCGCGAGGGCGTCGAGGCGGTCCAGGATCTCGTCGAGCTTCTCCTCGACGCGACGGAGACGGCGCTCCACAGTCGGAGACGCCGAGATCTGAGCCGCGGGCGCGGGAGTCGGTAGGGCGGTGGGGGCCCCCATCGGGGGCGGCGTGGATCCGGCGGCGGCCGCCGGTTGGAGGCTGGTCGGGGCGAATCTGCTGTGGTCGATCACCTCGCCGCCGTTGCGGGTGATCAGGGCCGAGAGGAACGCTCGCCGAATGGGCTGTTTCGGCAGGTGCTGGACGGAGCCGTCGGCCATCCCCAGCGTGTAGCCCCTCGGGTCGCTGTCCTCCAGGGCGGGAAGCTCGTCGCCGACGGCGAGCAGTTCGCCCGGCCGGGTCCACTCGATGGCGTCCTCGACCACGAGAACCATGGCGGTGTTGGACGTCCCGTCGGTCACCTCGGTCATCGACACCCCGCGCCCGGTGGGCGGCGGTTCCGGCTGCGCGGGGGCTGGCGCGGCATCGCCCAGAGGGGCGGCCGCCGCCCCGCCGGGGGTCCCCGCGATCCCGACGGGCCCCCTGCCGGCCGCACCGTCATCCGAGTAGAGAGCCACCCCGCCCCCGAGGCCGGCCGTCGGGGCCGACGTTGCGGCCTGGGTTCCCGGCGGTCCGAACATCGCCCCCTGGCTGGAGACGCCTCGGAAGCGCGTCTCGCCGGGCGGCGCGGGGATGCCCGGGGTGTCGAACACGGCCGGCATCCGCGCCAGCAGCGGGCCGTTGTGCGGGCTGTTCCAGGGCTCGTTCAGGCGGAACTGGTTGTAGAGGTCGCCGGCTTCGAGATAGGGGAGCAGGGCCACCCGCCAGCTCAGCAGCGGCCGGCCGTCGGCCCCGCGGATCGCCGCCGGGGGGAAGCATTCGTTGGTCGAATAGTAGTTGTGGAGGGCGAGCAGGATGCGCTTCAGGTTCGCCTCCGACGGCGAGGCCGCGGCGGTCGGCCTCGCCGTCGTTTTCGCCTCGTCCTGCAGCGCCTCGGGCGGATTCGGGGGCCAGGCGGTGGCGGTGAGGGTCAACAGGCAGAGGCCGCCGGCGAGGGCCAGGCCGGTGAGGATCGGTTTCGCGAGCATGGTCGGTGCGACTCCCTGGGTCAGGGCCGCGACGGAGGCCGGGATCGCGGCCTTCGCCGTGGTCGCCGCCAGGGTCGCGCGGAGGAGCGTGAAGGACACAGGAGACGCGAACGACTCGACCGACGACGCCGCCACCAGGGCCGCCGCGGGCGCGACCCCACGCTTGACCAACCGGCCGCGCAGGGCCTCTCTCGCACGCGAGAGGCGGCTCTTGACGGTGCCGACGGGGCAGGCGAGGCGTCGCGACGCCTCCTGTTCGGAGGCCCCGCCGAGCAGGCAGACGACCAGCACGTCACGCTGGGCGGACGGCAGCCGGGCCAGCTCGGCGTCGAGGATCGGCAGGACGTCGGACCACTCGGACCGGTGGTCGTCCCGGGCCGGGAGGTCGTCGGTCAGCGGCCGACCCCTGCGCCGGAAGGCGCGGGCTCGGGCCCTTGAGGCGACGCGGGTGGCGACGCCGTAGAGCCACGGCCCGAGGCGGTCGGGGTCGCGGAGCCGATCGCCCTTGCGAGCCAGGACGAGGAAGGTCGCCTGGAAGGCGTCGTCCGCGTCGTGGGGATCGCGCAGGAGCCGCCGGCAAACGCCCCGGACCATCGGCCCGTGGCGCGTCACCAGCGTCTCGAAGGCGGCCTCGTCGCGCCCCGCCTGGAACCGCTCCAGCAGGTCGCCGTCGCCCGGGGGCTCGACGCCCTGGCGCAGGAGGCGGTCCAGGTCGTGAACGATCAAGCCCCGGTCGCCCTTGCCCATCGTCGGCCCCCGTCGGTCGTTTCGCGTCTACCGAGGTACTGCCGGGTTCCCGCCTCCAGGTTCCATCGATTTCGCGAATACCGACCGAGCGAGCCCGGGCTCAGCCCAGCGCGTCGGCCGGGTGGGTCCAGGGGGCGCGGTAGGGGCCCTTGAGGAGCCTGGTCGCCTCGTCGTCGCCGACGACGATCCGCTTCGCGGGGTCGTAGACCACGGGGCGTTTGAGCTGCATGGCCAGGTTCGCCAGCAGGCACGACGAGGTCGAGATGTGGCCCTGCTCGATGTCGGCGATCGGTCGCGAGCGGTCGGCGATCGAGGCCAGGAAGTTCCGCATGTGCAGCCGCGTGGCGGGGGCGGCGTTCAGCTCGATCTCGGGCTCGCTCACGTCCTCGGGGTACTTCTCGCGCTCGAAGACGCACTCGAAGTGGAGCGGCTTCCCCTCGCCCTGGGGGATGAAGTCGGCCCGCATCGTGCTGGCCTTCAGCGTCCCCTTCTCGCCGTAGATCATCAGGGCCCAGGGGTAGTCGGCGTCGGGCGACGTGCCCCAGGTGCGGTGCTGCCAGACCACGTCGAACTCGGGGTACTCGAAGGTCGCGGCCTGGGTGTCGGTGATGTTCGACTTGCCGGCCTTCTGCACCAGGATCCCGCCCGTCGAGCTGATCTTCTGGGGCCAGCCCAGGCCGAGCATCCAGCGCGCGGTGTCGAGCATGTGCACGCACATGTCGCCGGTGATGCCGCTGCCGTACTCGTTGAAGGTCCGCCACCAGCGGACGTGCGGCAGGCCGTCGTAGGGCCGCAGCGGGGCGGGGCCGGTCCACATCTCGTAGTCGAAGAAGTCGGGGACGGCCGTGACCGGCGGGTCGCCGTTGGCGCGCATGTGGTAGTAGCAGCAGACCTCGACGTGACCGACCTTGCCGAGCAGGCCGGCGTCGACGACCTGCTTCTTGGCCTCGATCAGGTGCGGCGTGCTCTTGCGCTGGGTGCCCACCTGGACGACTCGATTGTGCTTGCGCGCCGCGGCCACCATCGCCTCGCCTTCCAGGACGTCGTGGCTGATGGGCTTCTGGACGTAGACGTCGGCGCCCGACTCGACGGCGGCGATCATCGCCAGGGCGTGCCAGTGGTCGGGCGTGGCGACCAGGACGATGTCGAGGTCCTTCTCCTTGAGCATCTCGCGGTAGTCGCCGTAGGTCCTCGGCGTCTTCTTCGAGGGCTGCCGCTGGGCGACCATCTCGGCCGCGTGGGCGACCTGGTTCTTGTCGGGGTCGCAGAGCGAGACGACCTCGATCGGCGCGACCTGATTGAGCCGGAAGAGGTCCGACTTGCCGTACCAGCCGCAGCCGATCAGGCCGACGCGGCGCGTCTTCTCGTCGGCCGCCCCGCGCGTGTAGCCCCCGAGCATCGAGGTCGTCAGTCCCGCCGCGCCGATCTTCAGCGCGTCCCGGCGATTGGTCATCGTGTGGTCCTCGGCAGAAGAGTGGCCGTCGCGAGTCGGCGGACGGCGGACTCTCCGAGGATCGCACACGACCGACCCCCGTTCAACCCGAGCGGGCCGAAGGCGTGCCGATCCGGCCGGCCGCGCGGCCGGCCGCCTCCTCGCCGCCGCGGATGCACATCGGCACGCCCACGCCGCGCAGCCAGTTGCCGGCCAACTCCAGGCCTTCGAGCGAGCCGACCCGCTCCTCGATCGCCGCGATCCGCTCCAGGTGGCCCACCTCGTACTGGGGCATCACCTCGCGCCACCGCGAGACGATCGAAAGCTCCGGCCCGCCCCGGACGCCCAGCAGCGAGGCCAGCTCCGACGAGGCGATCCGCACCAGCTCGGCGTCGTCGGCGTCGACCAGGTCGGGACGCTTCGCCCCCCCCATGAAGACGCGGATCAGGACCGACCCCTCGGGGGCGCGGCCGGCGAACTTCACGCTCGAAAAACTCCCCGAGAGGATCGCCCGGTCCTCCGCATAGGGGACGACGAAGCCGAAGCCGTCGAGCGGGTGCGCGATCTGCTCGCGGCGAAAACCCAGCGAGACGATCACGCTCGACGTCGACGCGATCCCGCCCAGCGATTTCGCCGCCTCGGGGTCGACGTCCCGCATCAGCCCGGCCGTCGCCTTCGCGGATGTGGCCAAAACGACGGCCCGCGCGGCGATCGTCTCGTCGCCCGCGTCGAGCCGCCAGCCGTCGCCGTCGCGCCTCAGCCCGCGCGCCGGCGAGTTCGTCCGCAGAGCGCCGGCGGGCAGCCGCGCGACGAGGGCCTCGACCAACTCCGACATCCCCGCCTCCAGGCCGACGAACAGCCCGTAGCGGGCGCCCGAGCCGCCGGCGTTCTGGCCCCCCTTCGCCCCGGCGGCGCGCATGGCCTTGATCAGGCTCCCCTCGCGCTGCTCCATCTCCAGGAACCGGGGCATGGTCGCCTTGACGCTCAGGCGCTCGGGGTCGCCGGTGTACATCCCGCCGACCAGGGGCTGGATCAGGCGCTCGTAGGCCTCGCGGCCGAACCGCCGGCGGGCGAACGAGGCCAGGCTCTCGTCCGAGCCGTCGCCGCGCGGGAGGAAGCGTTCCATCGCCAGCCGGAGCTTGCCGGAGACGCTGAGGATCCGGGTCCGGACCATCGGCCCGATCTTCGACGGGGCCATGATGATCAGGCCGTCCGGGATCGGCTCCAGCCGCCCTGCGCGGACCACGAACGACCGCCGATGCCGTTCGTCGGTCTGGATCAGGCGGTCTTCGAGGCCCAGCCGACGGCAGAGGTCGACGCCGCCCGGGACGTTGGTGATGAAGCTGTCGGCGCTCGTCTCGACGAGGTAGCCGTCGCGGCGGATCGTCCCCAGCACGCCGCCGGGCCGCTCGCCGGCCTCCAGCACCGCCACGCTCAGCGCGGGGTCGATCTCGCGGAGGCGGTTCGCCGCCGCCAGGCCGGTGATCCCGCCTCCCACCACCGCCACGTCCACGTCCACGACCGTCTCGTCCCGCATCGTCGCCTCGCCGTCGCGCCGCGCCGGGCGGGACGCTCCTTGAGCGCCGGGCCGGGCTCGGCTAGAGTCGGATCAGAGACATCCAGTATACCGAGGTCCTCCGCCCGGCGCAGGCCGAGGCGGGGACGCCCCCTCCATGAGCCATCCCCACGCCCCCGCGACGTCTGCGGGCGGCCCGCCCCCCGACTGGGCCCGTCGCCGCAATTTCGACTCCAGCCCGCTGATCGCCTTCTACGAGATCACCCGGGCCTGCGACCTCGTCTGCCTCCACTGCCGGGCCTGCGCCCAGGCGCACGCCGACCCGGCCGAGCTGGACACCGCGGCCTCGCTGCGGCTGATCGACCAGCTCGCGAGCTTCCCCGAGCCGCCGTTACTGGTCTTCACCGGCGGCGACCCCCTCAAGCGGGCCGACCTGTTCGAGCTGATCCGCCACGCGAACGGGATCGGCCTCCAGACGGCCATCACGCCCTCGCCGACGCCCCTGGTCACGGCCGACGCCATCCGCCGCCTGAAAGCAGCCGGCATCGGCCGGATGGCCGTGTCGCTCGACGGCGTCGACGCCCCGACCCACGACGCCGTCCGGGGCGTCGCCGGCTCGTTCGCCATGACCCAGACGATCATGGACGACGCCCGCGAGGCCGGCGTCCCGGTGCAGGTCAACACCACGCTCACGCCGGGGACCTTCGGCCAGCTCGAGGCGATCGCCGACCTGCTGGAAGCCCGCGGCATCGCCCTCTGGTCGCTCTTCCTGATCATCCCCGTCGGCCGCGCCACGGCCGACCTGCGGCTCGACGCCGAGCGCTATGAACAGGCCTTCGCCCGCCTCTGGAAGTTATCGCGTCAGCATTCGTTCATGATCAAGACGACCGAGGGGATGCACTACCGCCGCTACGTCCTCCAGCGCCGGAAGGAGTCGGGCGGGGCCGAGCCGATGCGGCTCTCGGCCCGGGGCTGGAACGGCGGGCTGCCGGGCGTCAACGACGGCCGCGGCATCCTGTTCGTCAGCCACGCCGGCCTGATCCACCCCAGCGGCTTCCTGCCCCTGACCTGCGGCATGTTCCCGTTCAACGACGTCGTCGACGTCTACCAGCGCTCGCCCATCTTCCGCCGGCTCCGCGACGCCGACTCGTTCGGCGGCAAGTGCGGCGTCTGCGAGTACCGCCACATCTGCGGCGGCAGCCGCGCCCGCGCCTTCGCCGTCACCGGCGACCCCTACGCCGCCGAGCCCGACTGCCTCCACATCCCCCGCGCCTGGGACGAAGCCCACGCCGTCGTCCCGCAGCTCGTCGATTGACTTCGCCCGGCTTCGCTTCGGCTTCGACTCGGCTTTCTTCGCGCGCACGACAGAGATCTTATTTTAACGCAAACCCTTGACGCCAATACGTTTGGTTTGGTTTCGGGCCGCCGTGAATTGGCTTCGTTGGTCGATTTTTTTCTGAAATCGCAATTCCTCGGCGTCTCCCCGCGTTCGTCGGCCGGTGGATCTGGGAGTCCGTCTCAGATTAAGAGTGGGCCATGTTCGTCGAATAGGTACGCAAGGGCTCGCGGATGGACGGGCACCCGACCGTCCGTCGCCCCGAATCATCCTGGAGCCGACATGACCACGCCGAAATGCCCGAAGTGCGCGAAGCCGATGGACGAGGGGTTCACCCTCGACCACACCCACGGCGGCCAGACCGCGGCGCAGTGGGTGGAAGGCCCGCCGCAATACTCGTTCTGGACGGGTCTCAAGATCAGCGGCCGGGAGAAGCGGCCGATCACGACGTACTGCTGCCCCCGGTGCGGCTTCCTCGAATCCTACGCGAAGCCGAGCGAAGACGCGGCCGGTTAAGGCCGGCCGCATCGACGCACGACGGCCTTTCCCCCCGCGCGGGGGAAGGCGTCGGAACGACCACTGCGCGGTCGGCCGGCGTCAGTACGTCCGGCCCAGCTTCGCCACGATGGCGCGGCGGACTTCCAGGGGGTCGATGCCGCCGGAGTGGCGGTAGACGACCTCGCCGCCGGGGGCGAGGATGATGGTGTAAGGGACGGGGCCGGGCCACTTGGCGTCGAGGGCCTCGGCGAAGGCGTCGCGGTCGGGGGAGTTGAGGATGTAGTTGGTCGCGGCGACGTGCTTGTCCTTGAGCATCGCCAGCGCCTCGGCCTTCTTGGCGGGGTCGTCGAGGCTGATCGTGACCAGGCGGAAGTTGCGGCCGCGGTACATCCGGTTCATCGTGACCAGCTCGGGAAGCTCCTGCACGCAGGGGCCGCACCAGGTCGCCCAGACGTTGACCACGGTGAACTTGTCGGTCTCGTTCTTCGCGAGCTTGGCCACGCCGTCCAGCTCGATCGGCTCGATCGTCACGGGCTCGGCGTCCCACTTCGCCAGCGACTTCGCCGCGTCGGCCTGCTTGTCGGCCCACTTGGTCGAGCAGCCGAAGACGCGGGTGATCGGCGTCGCGACGGGCGTGCCGGCGAGCACGGCGTCGACGGCGGCGATCGTGTCATGCGACTTGGGAGGCTTGACCTCGCCGTCGTCGAACCGGCCGTGGTAGCGGAGCTTGCGGTCGGCGTCGAAGACGAAGACGTGCGGCGTCGCGAGCGCGCCGTAGGCCCTGGCGACGGCCTGGGTCTCGCCGTCGAACAGGTAGGGATACGAGTACTTGTGGTCGCGGGCCCGGATCTTCATATCCTCGAACGAGTCGCCGAGGTCGGTGTAGCCCAGCTCGTCGAGGCGGACGGCCTTCGGGTCGTTGGGCGAGATGGCCACCACGGCCGCGCCCTTCGCCTTGTAGTCCTCGTACAGCTTCTCCATCCGCGCCTCGTAGGCCTGGGCGGTCGGACAATGGTTGCAGGTGAAGACGACCACCAGCGCCTTGGCGTCGGCGTAGTCCTTCAGCGCGTGGTTCTTGCCGTCGACCCCGGGGAGGTTGAAGTCCGGCGCCGACGCGCCGATGGCCAGCGGCTTCAGGTCGGGCGGGTCGGCGACGGCCCGGGCGCCGGAGCAGGTCAGGAGGCCGAGGACGAGCGGGACGAGCGTCGATTTCATGGCGAGGCGCTCCGGGGGCGTCGTGGCGTCGGTCGCTTCCGCGAGTCGTTCCGAACCGAACCCGCAAGTTGGTAGTCTGACCGACCCGCGGGCGGGCGACAAGACGTCGCCGCGGCGTTCAGGGGTGGGGGCGAGGGTAGGGCATCGGGACCGGGAATCCGGCGGGCGCGGGGTTCTGACGGAACGCCGCCGGCGAGCCCTGCAGGTCGCGATACGGCCCACGCGGCCCGCCGATCGGGGCGAGGCGGACGTTGAGAGGCTCGCGCGCCACGACGCTCCGGGCCGAGACGGCGCCGCCGAGGAAGATCCCCTCGGCCGCGGCGGCGGCCAGCAGCTCGCGATGCACCACCGCGCCGACCTTGCGGGCCTCCGTCGGGCCTTGCTCGCGCGCCAGATCGACGGCCCTCACGACCACCTCGTAGGCCGGGTACTCCCGCCGCATCATGCCGACCCAGGCCTCGACGGCCGGCGTGAAATCGCCTTTGCGGACGTCGTAGACCTGGTACTGGAAGGTGGCGATCGGCTGATCGCGTCGGAACCAGGCGACGACCTGGAAGTCCGCCCGCCTCGCCTCGGCCGCCGCCGGCGGCTGGCCGGCGAGGGCGAGCGGAGTCGCGATCGCCGCCAGGACGATCCAGCCGCAAGCTCGGGTCGCGCGTCGCATGAACGGGCCCTCCCCCGAGGACCATCTTACGACGGCGGGACCTCAGTAGCGCGCCGGATTCTCGCCGACGTCGATGATGCTGCACGCCTGGATCACGTCGAGGCCCAGCTCCTCGGCCCGCTCGAGCAGCGCGGGGGATTCGGCGCCGGGATTGATCCAGACCTCGTCGGCCGGCCGGCCGGCGAGCTGGTCGAGGATGCGGATCCCGACCGCGGGAGGTACGTAGAAGGAGACCCGGTCCAGGGGACCCTCCGGGATCGACGCCAGGTCGGGATAGGCGGGCAGGCCCTCGATCTCGTCGAGCGTCGGGTTGACCGGGAAGACCTCCCAACCCTGCGCGACGAAGGCGCGGACGGCCTTGTTGCCGAACTTCGAGCGGTCCTGGCTGGCGCCGACGATGGCGATCCTCGGTCGTGGTGCGGTCATGGCGGGGGCTCCGGCCGGCGAGGGGCCTTTCCTGGGTCGACGAACGAGACGCGGCGCGTCGACGCCGCGCCGCGATGGTCCTCGCATGAGGACATTGTACGGACGTCTGCGAAGCGTGCGCCGAAACGCATGAAGGGATCGACGAAGCCGGGACCTCGCGACCCGCTCGGCGTCGCGCCGGGATCGGTCGGACCAAATCTCACCACGATCTCTCATACCGGACCGGGGTATGACCGGTCCCGTCGCCGATCGAGATTCGCCACCAGCGTCGCGAGACGGGGAAACGGCAGACGACCCTGGCGACCCGATCCCTCGCGACGCCGCCGGGGAGGCCATAGTCGTGCAGGACGATCCCCTCGCCCTCGAACGCCCAGCGCGAGGCCAACACGCTCATCCGCCCATCCTTCGAGATGACTTCCTGGAAATACGTCCCGTCCGCGGTCAGGGTCATGCGATCCGCCTCGGGCGCCTCGGCCACGTAGACGCCCGGCAGCTCGGCCTGCTCCACGGCCGCGAAGGCCGACGTCAACACGGCCAGGCCGGCGAAGTAGCACGCGACCGAGATCGCGACCAGGGTGAGCAGCCGGACGGCCTGGCGATGCGCAGGCCGCGACGGGACCCGCGGTCCTGGCGGCGAATCGGCCATGACGCCCCACCTCTCGCTTCTCGACGCGCTCCGTCGCCCGCGACGGGGCGAAAATCGACGCTGACGTGATTTCGAGGAGTTTGCATAATTGGGGTCGATGGATCAAGTCCTCGCTGCGCGGGGCCGCTCGACGCACCGCGAGCGACGCCGAGACGGCCGGCCGGAGGAGTCACCATGCTCGAAGACCTGGACCGGGTCGATTGGGCCCGGCTGACGCACGCGTACGGCCCGGCGGGAGATCTCCCGGCGAAGATCCGAGGACTGGCCTCGCCCGACCCGAAGGCTCGCGAGTCGAGTCGCAACGGGTTGTTCGCCACCATCTTCCACCAGGGGACGCGCTATCGGGCCAGCGCCCCGGCGGTCCCGTTCCTGTTCGAGGTCCTGGAGGCCCCCGAGACGCCGGAGCGGGACCAGCTCATCGACCTTCTCGTGCACCTGGCGGTCGGCTATCCGGAGGGCCACCTCCCCGCGGGCTTCGACCCGTCCCGGGCGTTCCCGGAGATCGACGAGCTAGGGGCCGAGGACGACCTCGACGCCGTCCGGTCCGCCGAGCCGAGCGAGGAGGACGAGTACGAGGCCGGCCGCGGGGCGCTTTGGGCGCGGGACGCCTACCGGGCGGTGCTGGCCCGGCTCGACGTCTTCCGACGAGTCGCGGACGATGACGATGAGAAGGTCCGGAAAGCCGCGGTGAGGGCCCTGGCCTGGTTCCCCGAAGCCGCCGCGGAATCCGCCGCGCTCGTCCGCCGGATCGCCCGCGACCGGCCCGAGCCCGGGGAGACGGCCGACGCCGTCTCTTGCCTGGGGATCCTGGATCGCTCGCTCTCCGACCGCTCCGACGTCCCCTGGCTCCAGGACCGATTGGCGCCCGAAACCCCCTTCGTCGTCCGGGTCGCGGCGGCCCACTCGCTGGCCCTGATCCTGGGGAAGGCGCTCCCTCCCGAGGCGCTCGACGTGCTGCTCGACGCGATCACGGATCCGCGCGGCGGCGAGGCCGAGGGACGCGACGCGGCGTGGCACATGGCGGGGCTCGTCGCCCAGATCTGCGGCGTGATCGACCTCCTCGACCTGGAGCCGACCGAGCCCGTGGTGGCCGCGCTCTGCAAGGCGACGGAGGCCGCGACCATGTGGCCGTCGATGAGCCTCTGGGACACGCTCTTGAATCGCGTCTTCCCGGACGGACAGATGGTCCGGTTCGTCCCCGACCCCAGCGTGGCGGCCGGCCAGCGCCCGGCCTTCCGCGATCCCAGGGAATTCACCGCCGTCCAGCGGCGGGCCGTCGAGGCCGTCATCCGCAGCCCCTACTGGACTCCCACGCCGAACGGCTTCGGCGCCCTGGAAGAGATCCTCTGGGGCCACGCCCTGCCGAACTCGCGGGAGAAGCTGCAGGCCCTGCTCGACGAGGCCTGACGAGTGAGCCCCGGCGGTCGGCTTCGATGGAGTCGGGGCCTCGTCGCAAGCGTGAATCAGACGGCTTTCGGCTGGGCCCGCAGCCACAGGCAGTAACCGAGCGTCACCGCGACTCCCGTCAAGACCGCGCCGCACCCGACCGCCACGGCCACTGGGATCGGGGCGAACATGAACACTCCGGCGTAAACGAGCCCGCTCAGCACCATGGCCCACCCGCCCACCCGCGTGGCCTGGCGGACGTAGGCGCTCGGGACCACGGCCTTGGGCATCCGGTTGCCGTACCAGGCGATCATCAGCCCGTTGATGCCGACGACCAACCGCGTGACCGTGTCGCCGTCTAGATAGCCCAGCTGGCGTGCCAGGGTCGCCCCCAACGCCAGAGCGAGAATGCCGCCGGCCCAGGCAAGGCCGGCCATCGGTTCCTTGATCATCGTGTCGTCTCCTTCTTAAGCTCCGGCGCCTCCGCGCCCAGGCCGAACGAATGGACGAAACCCAGCAACACCTCTTCGAGCACCGAGAGCTTCAGGTGATAGATGACGGACTTGCCGACCTTCTCGGCGTGCACCAGGTCGGCCTCCTTCAGCACCGCAAAGTGCGCCGACATCGTCGGCTTGGAGAAGCCGAACTGGTCGCTGAGCTCGCCCGCGCTCATCGGCCCCTTACGCAGGAGCTGCAGCACGCGGCGACGCGTCGGATCGGAGAGGGCTTTGAAGACCTGGCTCATGATTCGATAATGAGCTAATCGACGAAACGTGTCAAGGGCGGGGGCGTTCGATTTTGGTGGCAACGGCGCAGGGTGAAGCCCTGAAGCGGGATTTCCGCATTCGTCGATCGCGGCCCATGGTCTCTATGGGGATTCGGAATCGGAGGGGGCGGGGGGGCGACCTGGAGAACGCGACGAGGCCATGGATTTCGAGAAAAAAACGAGCGAACGGAGCCGATCCCGGAGGCGGTTTTTGGGATGTTAAAACCTGTTTACCGAAAGCCTTGCGTCCGATGGGTTCGTTGAACGGCCGCCGCGAACGGAGCCAGAGCGAACCCAGGTCGCGGCGTCGTCATTCCGGGTCGTGGCGGTGATAGAACGCCTTGGCCTCGTCGACGGTGTCGAAGACGTCCCAGAAGTCGTCCATCTGCATCTCGTCGACGAGGCGGCGGATGGCCGGGCTGGGGCGGGCGAGGACGACGTCGCCGCCGCGCTTGCGGATGGTTCGGGTGATGGTCATCAGCAGCCCGAGGAAGGCCGCGCCCGTCTCGTGGACGCTGTTCATCTCCATGATGAACGCGCGCTCGCCCAGGTCGAGCCGGTCCTGGACGTCGAGGGCCGCGTCGACGTGCTTGGGGTCGTTCATGAGCCGGCCGAAGTTGCTCAGGATCGTCACGTCGTCGTCGAGCCGGATGTTGAGGGCCATGGGCGCGAGCCTCCTCCGAGTCGGTCCGGCGATCACCGCCGCTGCTTGAAGACGTAGCCATAGGCGACGGGCCAGGGGACCTCGCGGCCGGCCTCGGTCGCCGCCTTCAGCGCCCAGTATGGCTCGCGCAGCAGCTCGCGGCCAAGCAGGACGAGGTCGGCCTCGCCGTTGTCGACGATCATCTCGGCCTGGCCGCGGTCGATGATCAGGCCGACGGCCCCCGTGGCGATCTTCGCGTCCTCGCGGATCCGGCGGGCGAAGGGGACCTGGTAGCCCGGCCCGAGCGGGATCTTCACGTGGGGGACGAGCGCGCCCGACGAGCAGTCGATCAGGTCCACGCCCAGCGACTTCAGGCGCTTCGCCAGCTCGACCGACTGGTCGACGTCCCAGCCCCCCTCGGCCCAGTCGGTGGCGGAGATCCGCGTGAAGAGAGGCATCGAGTCGGGGATCACCTTCCGCAGGCGCTCGGCGACGCGGGCGAGGAACCGCATGCGGTTCTCCAGCGGGCCGCCGTAGCGGTCGGTCCGCTTGTTGCTCAGGGGCGAGAGGAACTCGTGCAGCAGGTAGCCGTGGGCGGCGTGGATCTCGATCATCTGGAAGCCGGCGGCGAGCGAGCGGCGGGCGGCGGCCTCGAAGGCGTCGACCACGCCGTCGATCTCGGCCTCGGTCAGCTCGTGCGGGACCGGGCTGCCGACGTCGAAGGCGATCGGGCTGGGGCCGACCACGGGCCAGCCCCCCTTCGCCGGTTCGAGGATCGCCGCGCCGCCCCGCCAGGGGACGTCGCAGCTGGCCTTGCGGCCGGCGTGGGCGAGCTGGATCCCCGGCGCGGCCCCCTGCGAGGCCACGAAGCGGGCGATCCGCGCCAGGGGCTCGACGTGGCGGTCGTCCCAGATCCCCATATCGCCGGGGCTGATCCGGCCCTCCGCAACCACCGCCGTCGCCTCGACGATCACCAGGCCGACGCCGCCCGCGGCGCGGCTGCCCAGGTGGACGAGGTGCCAGTCGGTCGCCATCCCGTCCTCGGACGAGTACTGGCACATCGGCGACATCGCGATCCGGTTGCGGAGCGTCAGGCCCCGAATCGTGTAGGGGTCGTACAGGGGGGCGGGATGCGGGGTCGTCACGTTCGGGTTCCTCGACGAATGCGATCCGGGCCGGACGGCGGCCCGGGGTCTCGCCCATTGTAGGGGGGCGAGCAACACCCGGCGGCCGAGCCTTGCCGCGGGGGCGGTCCGTTCCTACAAATGATGAGGGCCGGGGCGCGGCCCGAACCTCTTCGAGCCACGAATGAAGGGACCGACGAGATGGCGACGGCGACTTTCGGGGCGGGGTGTTTCTGGGGCGTCGAGGAGACTTTCCGGCGTCTCCCCGGGGTCCTCGAAGCGACCTCCGGCTACATGGGGGGTTCGGTCGAAAACCCCACCTACCAGCAGGTTTGCACCGGCCGCACGGGCCACGCCGAGGTCGTCGAGGTCCAGTACGATCCCTCCCAGACCACCTACGCCCGGCTTCTGGAGGCCTTCTTCCAGCTCCACGACCCGACGACGCCCAACCGCCAGGGGCCGGACGTCGGCAGCCAGTACCGCTCGGCCGTCTTCACGTACGACGACGACCAGGCCCGCGAGGCGGCCGAGTTCAAGCGCCGGCTCGACGAGGCGGGGTCGTTTCGCCGCCCGATCGTGACCGAGATCGCCCCGGCGGGCCCCTTCTGGCGCGCCGAGGAGTACCACCAGCGGTACGTCCAGAAGCATGGGGGCGCGAGCTGCCACATCTGACCCCCCCGCGACGCGTCGCCCGGCGGCCGATGCGAAGGCCCCGCGTTTCGACCCCGAACCGGCTGTCCGACCACGCCCGGTCCGAGTACCATGACGTGGCCTGACAGGGAGGGCGCGCCGTGGACTTCAGAAACTCGAGCCGACGGATCGCCGGTCGCCACCTGATCGCCCCCGCGGCCGTCGCCATCGCGGCCGTCCTCACGGCCGCGACCTGGCCGCTGTGCGCCCCCACGCCCTGGGCCTTCTTCTTCGCGGCGGTGACGACGGCGGCCTGGATCGGCGGGATCGGCCCGTGCGTCGTGGCCACCGGCCTCTCGGCGGTCGTCGGCGTCTACTCCTTCCTGCCCCCGTACGGGTCGTTCGCCCTCGGCCCGAGCGAGGCGGGGGCGGTCGCCGTCTTCCTGCTCGTCTCGGCGTTCATCGGCTTCATCGCCGCGGCGCGAAGGGCCTACGAGGGCGAGGAGCGAGGCCTGGGCCGCTTCCAGGGGGTCGTGCGGAGCATCGCCGACGCGGTCGTCGCGACCGACGGGGACGGTCGGGTCGCGTTCCTCAACGTCGCCGCGGAGCGGCTCACGGGCTGGAGCCGCGACCAGGCGGAGGGGAAGCCGATCCGCGAGGTCTTCGCCCTGGAGCCCGTCGCCGACGCCTCGTCGGCCGCGTCCGGCTCGAACGAGGTCCGCGGCGTGGTGACCGCCCGCGACGGCGTCCGGCGGTCCGTCGAAGGAAGCTTCGCGCCGATCCTCGACGAATCGGGGAAGCCCGGCGGGACCGTTTGGACCCTCCGCGACGTCGGCGAGCGGCTCGCGGCCGAGACGGCCCTGCATCGCAGCGAGGAACTGCACCGCAGGCTGATCGACGACGGCGTCGACTGCCTGAAAGTGCTCTCGCTCGACGGCCGGGTCCTCTCGATGAACGAGGTCGGCCTCTGCATGATGGAAATCGACGACTTCGAGGCGATCCGCGACCGATCCTGGGCGGAACTGTGGCCCGAGGACTCCCGGGAACGACTTCGCGAGGCGCTGCGGCAGGCGGCGGCCGGCCGGCCGGCGCAGTTCGAAGGCCGGTGCCCGACCGCCCGGGGGACCGTCAAGGAGTGGGACGTCCGCCTGACCCCCATCCTCGGGCCCGACGGCGCGACCGACCGGATCTACGCCATCTCGCGCGACGTCACCGCCAGGCGGCGGGCCGAGTCCGAGCTGCTCGCCAGCGAGGAACGCTACCGCACCCTGTTCGGCTCGATCGACGAGGGGTTCTGCGTCATCGAGATGATCTACGACGAGGCCGGCAAGGCCGTCGATTACCTCGTGCTGGAGGCGAACCCGGCGTTCGCGACCCAGACGGGCATCCCCGACATCGTCGGCAAGCGAATGCGCGACCTGATCCCGAACCACGACGACCACTGGTTCGAGACCTACGGCCAGGTCGCGGCCACGGGCGAGCCGGTCCGGTTCGTCAACCAGGCCCAGCAGATGGGGGGCGTCTGGTTCGACGTCTACGCCTTCCCGGTGGAGGGCCGCGAGAGCCACAAGGTCGCCGTCCTGTTCAAGAACATCACCGAGGCCGTCCTGGCCGAGCAGGAGCGGGAGCGGCTGCTGCTGAGCCTCAAGAACGAGCGGGCCAAGCTCGCGGCCGTGATCCAGAACGCGCCCGCGTTCATCTGCACCCTGCGCGGGCCGGACCACGTCTTCGAACTTGCGAACCGGCTGTACTACGAGATGGTGGGGGACCGCGAGCTGATCGGCAAGACGGTGCGCGAGGCGTTCCCCGAGGTTGAGGGCCAGGGCTTCTTCGAGCTGCTCGACCAGGTCCATCGCTCGGGCGACCCCTTCGTCGGCAAGGAGATGCCGATCATGCTCCGCCGCCGCGACACCGGCGCGACCGAGAAGCGGATGCTCAACTTCGTGTACCAGCCGACGTACGAGGCCGACGGCGAGATCTCGGGCCTCTTCGTCCACGGCGTCGACGTCACCGACATGGTCAACGCCCGCGAGGCCGTCCGCGACAGCGAGGCCCGCTTCCGCCAGCTCGCCGACGCCATGCCCCAGGCCGTCTGGGCCGCCAAGGCCGACGGCACGATCGACTATTTCAACCGCAAGTGGCGCGAGTACGGCAGCTATCCCGAGGGCGTCCTGGGCGACGCCCGCTGGGCCCGGATCATCCACCCCGACGACCTGGAGCGGACCCGCGCCGCCTGGCAGGAGTCGGTGCGGACCGGCCGGCCCTTCGAGATCGAATACCGCCTGCGGCGCTCGGCCGACGGCCGCCATCGCTGGCACCTGGGCCGCGCCCTGCCGATCGAGGACTCCCGGGGGCGGATCGTACGCTGGTTCGGCACCAACACCGACGTCGACGACGTCAAGCGGCTCTCCGAGGCGCTCAAGCAGGCCGACCGCCGCAAGGACGAGTTCCTGGCCACCCTGGCCCACGAGCTGCGCAACCCCCTGGCCCCGATCCGCAACGGCCTGCAGATCCTGGGGTTCAAGCCGCCGGAGGACCTGGCGGCCGGGACGATCGACATGATGACGCGGCAGCTCGGCCACATGGTCCACCTGATCGACGACCTGATGGACGTCGCCCGCGTCGGCAGCGGCAAGATCACGCTCCGCAGGACGCGCGTGACGCTCCAATCCGTCGCCGCCGGCGCGATCGAGGCCAGCCGGCAGATCATCGACGCCTCGGGCCACACGCTGACGGCCGCGATCCCGCCCGAGCCGATCCCCCTCGACGCCGACCCGACCCGGCTGACCCAGGTGATCGCCAACCTGCTGAACAACGCCGCCAAGTACACCGAGCACGGCGGCCGGATCGAGCTGACGGTGCGCCGGGAGGGGGGCGAGGCCGTCGTGAGCGTCCGCGACACGGGCGTCGGGATCGACCCCGAGATGCTCCCCCGAGTCTTCGACATGTTCACCCAGGTCGACGGCTCGCTCGGCCGCTCGCAGGGGGGGCTGGGCATCGGCCTGACGATCGTCAAGCGCCTGGTCGAGATGCACGGCGGCCGGATCGAGGCCCGCAGCGACGGGGCGGGCCGCGGCAGCGAGTTCGTCGTCCACCTCCCCCTGGCGGCCGGCGCCGTCGAGGCCGTCGCCGCCGACGGGCCCGGCGACGGGCGACCCGACCGCGAGGGCCGCGGCGCGCCGGGCGCGATCCGCGTGCTCGTCGTGGACGACAACCGCGACTCGGCGAACTCGCTCTCGCGGCTGCTCTCGCTCGACCGCCACGACGTGCACACGGCCTACGACGGCGCCCAGGCCCTCGCCGAGGCGTCGGCCTTCCCGCCCGACCTCATCCTGCTCGACCTGGGGCTGCCCGACAGGAACGGGTACGAGGTCGCCGCCGAACTCCGGGCCAACCCCGACTTCCGCGAGACCATGATCATCGCCCTGACCGGCTGGGGCCAGCCCGAGGACCGTCGCCGCACCCGCGAGGCGGGCTTCGACCACCACCTCGTCAAGCCCGTCGACGTCGAGATCCTCCGCTCCATCCTCGCCAACGTCGCCGAGGCCGCCCGCCGCCGCCGCGAGAACGCCGTGGCCGTCCGCCAGGGCTGAGCGGCCGCCCGCTCAGGTGTTGACGAGCCGCGACTCGCCCCGCGCCATCTGTCCCGTCAGGGTCGCGAAGTGGACGTGCACGGCGCACTTCATGGCGAACTGGAAGAGGTAGCGGGGCGGCCGCCGCGCGGCGATGAGCTTCCAGAGGTGCCGTCGGTAGACGGGGCGGTACGGCCGGGTGCGCCGGTCGCCCCAGACGCGGGCGAGCAGCCAGACCCCGGCGAACGTCGTCAGCGCCTGGATCTTGAGGTACGACAGCGGACGGTTCCTGCGGAGCCAGTTCATCCGGGCGCTGCCGAGCTGCAGGCGGCCCTCGATGAAGAGGGCGTCGAACCGCTCGAAGTAGTTCTCGGCGTCGTAGAGCCGGGCCATCAGGTCGAGCCAGCCGTCGCGCATCTGCTCGACCGACATGAGCAGGGGGACGACGTTGGTGGCGACCTGCGGGTCGTCGGCCGCCGCGTCGTCGAGCCGGCCCTCGGCCGCCAGCCGGGCGTAGAGCGGGGTCTTGGGGATCGCCGAGAGCATCCCGGCCATCGCGAACAGGATCCGGTTGTCCTTCAAGAACCGGAACTGGCGTTCGAAGATCGACGGGTCGTCGTGATCGAAGCCGACGATCATCCCGGCGTAGACCTCGAGCCCCGCGTCCTGGACCTTGCGCACCCGCTCGGCCATGCCGCCGCGGACGTTCTGATACTTCTTCGTCTCGCGCAGGGCCTCCTCGTCGGGGCTCTCGATCCCGATGAACACGGCGATCAGGCCGGCCTCGGTCATCAGCCGCATCAGCTCGTCGTCCTCGGCCAGGTCGAGCGAGGCCTCGGTGTAGAGGGCGACCGGATAGCCGTTCGCGCGCTGCCAGGCGATGATCGCGCGGAGGATCGTCTTGGCCGCCTTCTTGTTGCCGATGAAGTTGTCGTCGACCAGGAAGATGAGGCGGACGCCCAGGCGGTGCTGCGCCTCGATCTCGGCGACGACCATCTCGGGCGTCTTGATCCGGGGCTTGCGGCCGAAGATGACGATGATGTCGCAGAACTCGCACTGGAACGGGCAGCCGCGCGACGTCTGGACGCAGCCGGTGGCGTATTCGCGGAACTTGACCAGGTCGTACCGCGGCATGGGGACCCGGCTCATGTCGGTCTTGTCGGCCTGCTCGTAGCGGGCCCGGTGCTCGCCCCGGGACCAGTCGTCGAGGAAACGCGGCCAGGTCTCCTCGGCCTCGCCGACGAAGACGACGTCGACCAGGCCGGCGAAGGCGTCCTCCACCACGCTGACCCAGGGCCCGCCGACGACCGTGAAGATCCCCCGTTCGTGCAGCTCCTCCAGGATCGCGCGCATCCGGTCGCGCTGGACGGTCATGCCGGTCAGGCCGACGATGTCGAACGCGGCCAGGGCGTCGAAGTCGATCTCCTCGACGTTCTCGTCGACCAGGACGACCTCGTGCCCGGCCGGCGTCAGCCCGGCGAGCACCGGGAGCGCCAGGACCGGCATGTTGGACTTCTTGCCGATCAGGGGCATCGCGTGGTTGAGCCCCCAGAACGAGGTCTGGAAGCGGGGGTTGATCAGGCAGATCTGGGCCATGAGGGCTTCCGAAGAGGAGAGGGCCGGGCCGGGCTCGATGGGGCTCTCGCCCTATGGGGATAGGAGAGTATGCCACATCCCGACGCGCCGTTGGGACCTTTCCCCTATAAACGGAGTCACATCGCTTCACCGCTTTGAAACGGGACCGGGACCGGCCGGCCCCCGCGTCAGTCGGGCGGGCCGGCCGGAGCCTGCGGCCGCTGGCGGACCTCGCGCAGCAGGTAGGTCGTCTTGTCCTGCGACTCGTAGTAGGTCCGCATGATCAGCTCGGACTGGATGCCCAGCAGGATGCTCATGCCGCCGGCCAGGAAGAGCATGACGGTCACGGAGGGGAGGGGGGTCTCGACGAACGGCTTGGGCCGGCCGTCGGGCGACCAGAGGATCGCGGGCCAGGGGAAGACGTACTTGAAGTAGAGCATCGCGAAGAAGCAGGCGAAGCCGCCGGCGAACGCCCAGAGGCCGAACCGGCCGTAGAAGTGGATCGGCCGCTGGGCGTACCGCTGGAGGAACCGGATCAGGATCAGGTCGAGGACCACGTTGAACGTCCGGCCCAGCCCGTATTTCGTCTTGCCGGCGGTCCGGGCGCGGTGGTTGACGACCTGCTCGGTGACCTTCGCCCCCTGCCAGGCGGCGAAGATGGGGATGAACCGGTGCATCTCGCCGTAGAGCCGCACCCCGGCCAGCACGCGGCGACGGTATGCCTTCAGGGTGCAGCCGTAGTCGTGCAGCGGGATGCCCGACAGCCGCGCCACCAGGCGGTTGGCGATCTTCGAAGGGATCTTGCGGCTGAGCAGGGCGTCCTGCCGATTTTTGCGCCAGCCCGAGACGACGTCGAAGCCCCTGTTCAGCGTTTCCAGCAGTTTGGGGATGTCGGCCGGGTCGTTCTGGCGGTCGCCGTCCATGGGGACCAGGACGTCGCCGCGGGCCAGGTCGAGCGCCGCCGAGAGCGCGGCGGTCTGGCCGCAGTTGCGCCAGAGGAAGGCCGCGCGGACGTGCTCGGGGTCGCGCGCCTGGATCGCTTCGAGCCGGGCCGTCGTGCCGTCGGTCGAGCCGTCGTCGACGAAGATCAGCTCGTAGCGCCAGGGGGACGGCCGGAGGACGGCGTCGAGTTCCTCGTAGAGCGGGCCGACGTTGTCGACCTCGTTGTAGACCGGGATCAGGACGGAGAGGTCGACCGGGGCGGCGGCCTCGGGGGACGCGGTCGTCGGGTTGGCCTGCGGGGTCGTCATGATCCGGATCCGACGCCCCCGCGCTGGCCGACGACGAACTGCTCGAGGTAGCGCCGGCTGATGACGAGCGAGTCTT
Organism: Paludisphaera mucosa; assembly: GCF_029589435.1. Classification (NCBI taxonomy): domain Bacteria; kingdom Pseudomonadati; phylum Planctomycetota; class Planctomycetia; order Isosphaerales; family Isosphaeraceae; genus Paludisphaera; species Paludisphaera mucosa. The sequence continues at coordinate 3,980,386 of NZ_JARRAG010000002.1, forward strand.
TCCGGGCCTGCAGCGAGCCCTCGAAGGCCCGGTCCTCGACCTCGACGGCGAGGTGGCCGTCGTACCCCGCGTCGGCGAGCGCGCCGAGGAAGGCGCCCCAGCGGACGTCCCCCTGGCCGGGGAGCTTGGGCGAATGCCACGAGTTGGGGTACGCGAAGACGCCGAGCTGGTCGAGCTTCGCCCGGTCGATCCGGACGTCCTTGGCGTGGGCGTGGAAGATCCGGCCCTTGAACTCGGCCAGGGGCGCGATGTAGTCCATGTGCTGCAGGACGAAGTGCGAGGGGTCGAAGTTGAGCCCGAAGTTGGGGCTGGGGATGTCGGCGAACATCCGCCGCCAGACCGCCGGCGAGACGGCGAGGTTCTTGCCGCCCGGCCACTCGTCCTTGCCGAACGACATCGGGCAGTTCTCGATCCCGACCTTGACCCCCTTGGCGTCGGCGTGGTCGAGGATCGGCCGCCAGACCTCCAGGAACCGCGGCCAGTTGTCGTCGATCGACTTCGTGTGGTCGCGCCCCACGAACGTGTTCATCCGCCCGACCCCCAGCGCCGCCGCCAGGTCGATCACCCGGCGGATGTGCGCCTGCGCCGTCTCGGCCTCCTCGAGATTGGGCGAGAGGGCGTTGGGGTAATAGCCGACGCCCGAGATCGCGACGCCGTACTTCGCGACCAGGTCGTGCGTCGCCTTGATCGCGCCCGCCGAGAGGTCGGTGGCGTCGAGGTGGGTGACGCCCGCGTACCGCCGCTCGGCCTTGCCGGGCGGCCAGCACATCAGCTCGACGCTCGCGAACCCCGCGTCCCGGGCGAAGCTCAGCACCTGCTCCAGCGAGAACTCCGGGAAGATGGCGGACACGAATCCCAGTTGCATGATCGGACGCCTCGACAGGACCGACGGACCGTGGATCGACGAATCCAGCGTAACGCGCCCCGACGGCCGAATCACCAGGGGTCAGGCCGGCCTCGGAGGACGGGCCTTGAGGCCCACGACCCTCGGACGTTGCATCGAAGCCACATGAAAGCATGCGGCCGTTGAAAATTCACATGATCGGTTCGCGCTTCGGCGGTCCGCGTCGATGATCGTCGCAGCACTTTCCCGAACTTCGACGAAGCGGAGCCATCGCCATGCACAGGACGTTGTTCGCCCTCGCCGCCCTGGGACTCCTCGCCTCCGCACCCGCCGAAGCGGGCTTCCTCGGGGCCGAAATGTCGGCCTCCTACCGATATCCGGACGTCTCCACGGTCTATGGGAGCGCCGCGTTCACGCCCGCGACGTTCACGGTGACGGACGGCCCCGGCGTCGAGACGACCGGGCTCGTGGAAAACGTCACGTCGCTGCCGGTGCAGTTCACCGACTCGACGCTCACGATCACGTTGAATACCACGCTGACAAACCCGACATGGACCGCCACGGATTTCAACGGCATCCTGTTCGCGCTGACCGGCCCCGGCTCGCTGGGGATCGTCGCCGCGACCGTCGACCCCTCGACGACCCTGGCGGGCTTCGGCGACTCCCGGGTCACGTTCACCGATTCGACGATCGGGATCAACTGGCAGGGCCTGACTTATCACGACGGAGAGCAGGTGGTCGTCCGCTTCACCTTCGCCGTCCCCGAGCCGACGAGCATCGTGACGCTCGGCGTGGGCTGCGTCGGGCTGATCGCGGCCGGCCTTCGCCGCCGCCTCAACTCCTGAGATTTGGCCTCCCAGCCCTTCGATGCGGCAGGGCTAGAATCTCAGCATCCCCATCGCCATCCCCACGGCCAGGCCGGCGAGGTGGGCGGCGTTGGCGACGTTGCCGACGGCCCCGGTCATGCAGAGCACGAGCCAGCCCAGCATGATGACGGTGTTGTTGGAATCGATCCGGATGCCCTCCTCGGGATGGTTCTCGCCCATCATCCAGACGTAGCCGAAGAGGGCGTAGTTGACGCCCGAGAGCCCGCCGAAGGTGTAGAACTTGCCGCCGAGGGGGTTCTCATGGAGCCGCTCCATGTACTCGTACTCGGCGAAGTTCGACAGGATCGCCGAGCCGATGATCATCGCCAGGAGCTTCCACGAACCGCGGCGCGTCTCGATGCCCGTGCCCAGGATCATCGTCCAGTAGCAGTTGAAGAAGACGTGCAGCGGCGAGAAGTGCAGGAAGATGGGCGTGACCAGGCGCCAGACCTGGCCGTTCCAGATGTCGGTGAGGCCCAGCTGGGGCCGGACGTCCGGCGGCCCGTTCCGCCAGTCGAAATAGCCCAGCGACAGCACCGTCTCGACCGCGTGCGAGGAATGCTGGAGCACGAACACGACGGCCGCGATCGCGACGACGATCACCGTCACCGGCCGGCGGCGGAACGTGGGCGCGGCCCAGAGGTTGCTGGCGTATCGGTAATTCTTCTGGAACTCGCGGTCGAGCCGGGCCTGCTTCTTGCGGACCTCGCGGGCGGTGGGCGCCGTCGCGCGGAACTTCGGGTCGTCGGGGGCCGCGAGGTACGCCTCCAGCTCCTTGCGCGCGCGGTCGACGTGGTCCTCGTCGATGATCCAGACGGCCCAGCCGTCGGGCCGGCGGTCGATCCGCGACTTCATGCCGAGGCCCAGCAGGTGGTCTTCCAGAACCCGGGGGTCCGCATCCTTGGGGAGTTCGCCGATCTGGCGCAAGGCCGTGTCCTTCCGTCGTCGATCGTGTCTGGGGAGGCCGGGGCGAGAGGGCCGATATTATCCCACGGCCGCGGCGGCCGTCCCAGACCCTGGCGAGGCCGTTGGCGAGGTCGCCCGGCGCGCGTTACGATCGGGGGCGCGCAACCGGGCCTCTCGTCGCCGCGGAGATCGACCATGTCCAAAGCCCCGACGCAGTACCGCCTGGTGATCTTCGACGCGATCGACGACCCGAAGGAGTTGCGCGAGCTGATCTGCAAGGCCACCGGGGCCCACCCCACCGACGCCGTCCAGTGGCTCGCGCGGACGCCCGGCACCTGGCCCTGGCCGCTCGAAGAGGAGACGGCCAGGACGCTGCTGGACGGCCTTTACGACTTCGGCGTCGCCGCCGAGGCCCGCCGGACCGACCAGATGCCCGACCTCAGCCCGCCCCGCACGATCCACCGCGCCGCCTGCCTGGACGACGGCCTCCGCATCGAGGGCCTGCGCGGCGAGCCGACCCACTGGGTCCCCTGGGACCGCATCGAGCTGATCTGCGCGGGGCGGACCGGCGGCGACGAGCCCGGCTCCGCCCCCCAGCCGCGATGGCCGTCGGCCGTGGTGGCCGGCGTCCGGGCCCTGGCCCTGCGCAAGCCCCGGCCGCTGAACCTGCGCACCCCGCGACCGGCCCGCGAGCCGGTCGCCGAGGTCCTGGTCGTCCGCAAGGATCCGCGGATCGCTTTCCGGTTCGTCGAGAACCAGATGAACTACGCCTACCTGGGGGACCGGCTCAAGGGCTCGGCCGCCGAGAACTTCCCGATCTTCCTGGGCGACCTCTGCCGACGGGCGAAGTCGGCCTACCTGAGCGAGTCGACGACCTCGCTGCTGGAGGCCCGCGACCCCGGCGACCACGACTTCGCCAGCTCCCAGGCGATCGTGGAGCACGCGACGCTCCAGCTCCTCTGGAGCTGGTATCGGCGGGACCGCCGGGCCTGGAACGAGCGGATCCTGGACGGCGAGGACACGGCCGAGCGGGACGCGCCCTGAGGCGGGGACGCCACACGCCGCTTCCGATGCTTCCCAAAGCCGGCCGGCGTTGCTAGACTCGTATCTCGGCCATGGCCATCGGCTCGCGCGTCTGAGTCCCGCCGGCGCCCGCCTCGCCGCCCGCCTCGAGGTGGGCCGGCTCGACCGGCTCGGGAGGCGTTCGCGACGTATCCCTACGAGTCCGACATCCGGGGTCCTTCCGGCCTTCGAGCCGGCCGCGACGGCGCCCCGATCCGAATGGGCAGGAGACGACCGAACGTGTCACAGAAAGACCGCTATCTGTTCACCAGCGAGTCCGTGTCGATGGGCCATCCCGACAAGATGGCCGACCAGATTTCCGACGGCATCCTCGACGCCATCCTGGAGAAAGACCCCTTCGCCCGGGTCGCCTGCGAATCGCTGCTGACGACCGGGCTGGTGGTCCTGGCGGGCGAGATCACCACGACCGCGCTCGTCGACTACCCGTCGATCGTCCGCCAGGTCGTCCGCGACATCGGCTACACCTCCAGCGACCAGGGCTTCGACGGCACCACCTGCGCGGTCATGGTGGCGCTCGGCAAGCAGTCGCCCGACATCGCGATGGGCGTCAACGAGGACGCCGACAAGGGCAAGGACGTCGGCGCCGGCGACCAGGGCATGATGTTCGGCTTCGCCTGCAACGAGACGCCCGAGCTGATGCCCCTGCCGATCGCCCTGGCCCACCGGATCATCAACAAGATCACCGAGGTCCGCCAGAACGGCACCATCCCCTGGCTCCGCCCCGACGCCAAGAGCCAGGTCTCGGTCGAGTACGAGGGCTACAAGCCGATCCGGATCGACACCGTGGTCCTCTCGACCCAGCACGACCCGGGCGTCACGCACGCCGAGATCTGCAAGCGGGTGCAGGCCGAGGTCATCGACCCGGTCATCCCGACCGAGCTGATCTCGGGCAAGGTCACGTACCACATCAACCCGACCGGCAACTTCGTCATCGGCGGCCCGCACGGCGACTCGGGCGTGACCGGGCGGAAGATCATCGTCGACACCTACGGCGGCATGGGCCGCCACGGCGGCGGCGCCTTCAGCGGCAAGGATCCCACAAAGGTCGACCGCTCGGCCGCCTACATGGCCCGCTACGTGGCCAAGAACATCGTCGCCGCCGGCCTGGCCGAGCGCTGCGAGATCCAGCTCGCCTACGCCATCGGCGTCTCCGAGCCGGTCAGCATCCACGTGGACACCTTCGGGACCGGCTCGATCGCCGACTCGAAGATCGCCGAGCTGGTGCGGAAGGCCTTCCCGCTCACCCCGGCCGGCATCATCAAGCACCTGGACCTCCGCAAGCCGATCTACCGGAAGACCGCCAGCGGCGGCCACTTCGGCCGGACCGACGTCGAGTTCTCGTGGGAGAAGACCGACAAGGCCGCCGCGCTCCGCGACGCCGCCGCCAAGCTGGAACCCGTCGCCGCCGGCGTCTGATCGGCGATTCGATCGATTCGCCTTCTCGACGGCGATCGGGACCGGGCCGCATCGATGCGGCCCTCCCGATCGCCGCCCCGTCGTCCCGCCCCACTCCGGGAAAGTCAGGATCCGATACGATGACCCCCGCTGAACTGGAAGACGCCGCCGCGAGGGCCTTCGCGGCGGAATTCGGCGCGCGCGCGGAAGTCGCCGCCCGCGCGCCCGGCCGCGTCGAGCTGCTGGGCAACCACACCGACTACAACGGCGGCCTCGTCATGGCCGCCGCCGTCGACCGCTACACGTCGGTCGTCGGCCGGGCCCGCCCCGACCGCGACGGCCGCGTCTACGCCGCCAACTTCGACGGCTCCGACCACTTCCCCCTCGCGCAGATCGCCCGCGGCGCGGTCGGCACCTGGCCCAACTACGTCAAAGGGGTCGTCTGGGCCCTTCAAGAGGCCCTCGGGGCCGAACTCACGAGCGGCTTCGAGATGGCCGTCGCCGGCGAGGTCCCGCTCGGCGCGGGGCTCTCCTCGTCGGCCAGCCTCCAGGCCGCCGTCGCCTTCTTCCTGCTCCAGGCCGGCGTCACGCCCGGCAAGGCGGTCGAGCAGTACGCGGGCGACCATTCCGACGCCGCCCGCATGGACCTGGCCATGGTCCTCCGGCGCTCCGAGAACGCCTTCGTCGGCGTCTCGTCGGGCCTGCTCGACCAGTTCTCCAGCCTCTTCGGCCGCGAGGACCACGCGCTCTTCCTCGACTGCCAATCGCTGGAATACGCCCGCGTCCCCCTGGGCTCGCCCGCCCCGACGATCGTGGTCTGCGACTCCAAGACCTCGCGACGCCTGGCCGACGGCATGTACAACCGCCGCTTCGCCGAGTGCAACACCGTCGTCGACTACTTCAAGCGGAAGAAGGGGGACGACGCCGTCAGGCTGCTCCGCGACGTCTCCCTCGCCGACCTGGAGGCGAGCTGGGACGACCTCGACCCCGTCTGCCGCAAGCGGGCCCGGCACGTGCTCACCGAGAACGAGCGGGTCCGGCAAGGCGTCGCGGCCCTCCGCGCCGGCGACCTGACGGGCTTCGGCAAGCTGATTTCGGCGTCGCACGCCTCCAGCCGCGACGACTTCGAGAACAGCTCGCCCGCGCTCGACGCCCTGGTGGAGGTCGCCGAGACCGCCCCCGGCTTCCTCGGCGGCAAGCTCTCGGGCGCCGGCTGGGCGGGCTGCACGGTCAACCTGGTCGAGGCCGACAAGGCCGACGAGTTCGCCGAGGCCGTCCGCCACGGCTACTTCGCGCGCCAGAAGCTCGCCCCCGACGTCCACGTCTGCCGCGCCGCCGACGGCGCGTCGAGCCGACTGCTCGAAGGCTGAGGGATCGCGTCGGATCGGGCGGATGGCCTCATCGGCCAAGGAGTTCCGCATGGACCTGCTCCTCCTCGCGAACCTGTCCAAAGATCCCTGGCCCGGCCAGTTGATCTTCCTCGCGAACCTGATCGCCGTGGTGCACTTCGCCTGGGTGGCGTTCCTGCTGCTCGGCCTCGTGGCGATCCTGCTGGGGATCGCCTTCCGCTGGCGGTGGGTCCGCAACCGATGGTTCCGGGTGATCCACCTGGCGATGATCGCGATCGTCGTCGGCGAGTCGCTGGCGGGCGTCCCATGCCCGTTGACGGTCTGGGAGCACCGCCTCCGCGTCGACGCCGGACAGACCGCGTTCGACGGCGACTTCATCGCCCACTGGGTCCACCGCCTGATGTTCTTCCAGGCCGAGCCCTGGGTGTTCACGGTCGGCTACGTGACCTTCGGCCTGGCGGTCCTGGGCGTCTGGATCTTCGCCCCGCCGCGGTGGCGGCCCGCCGATGCGTAGGTCCGCGGCGCTCTTTGCGACCTCCTGGTTCCCGCCGGTCGCGCAATCCGCGACGGCCGGCCTGATCCTGGGGCTGATCGCGATCGCGTCGGGCCGGCTCTGGTACAATTGGCATTTGTGGATTCTGGCCCACTTGACCGTCGGGGCCGTGCTCGGGGCCTGGAACGCGGGCCGGGCCTGGCTCTGCTGGCTCCCTCTGGGAGTCGGACTCTTCCTGATCGATTTCGAGGCCGTCAGCCATGGCTGGGGCCCGCGCTATCTTTCGCCCTGGTCGGCCGCCAAGGGGAACCTCGTGATGTTGGCCCCCGCGGCGGCGGGCCTGGCGTTCGGCACGATCGTGAGGGCGGCGTGCGATGGGTGCGGCTGGTTTCGCGATCCCCTCCCCGGCGGCCTTCGGATTCTGCCGAGGTCCCTGTGCGGATTGCTCGGGGGGGTCGCCGGCCTGGCGGTCGCGTTTTCGATCCTCCGTTGGGCGGTCGTCGATTCGGGGACGATCTATGCGGCGGGATTCGACGAGACGAAGTTCCGATGCGTCCCGATTGGGGCGTCGGAAGCGGAGGTCGTCAGGCTCCTCGGCCCCCCCTGCGAGGAGACGACGCTGGGCTGTTTCAGCTTCATCTACCTCTTCGAGTACACGGAGCCGGCCTTCTGCGATCGGAAGCACTGGATCCGGCGCATCGTCCTCGATGAAGACAAGAAAGTCGTACGCACCGACGACGGTTACGACTGTCGCTGACCCGATCCGCGAGCACACATTGTGAGCGACGCGACACGTCCCTTCTTCACGATCGGCTACGGCGGCAGGCCGCCGGAGGAGTTCGTCGGCCTGTTGAAGGCGCACGGCGTCAAGACGGTCGCCGACGTCCGGCTCCGTCCCGACCGGGCGAGCATGGGGGCCTACACGAAGGCGAAGGCGGCGGACAAGGGGATCGAGAAGCTGCTGGCGGACGCCGGGATCGGCTATCGCTCGCTGCCGGAGCTGGGGAACGTCTTCCTCTATTTGGACGACTGGACGGCCCCCTACGGCGAGCTGATCGACCGGTCCGGCGACCTGCTGACCCGTCGGCTCGTCACGCTGCCGGGGCCGTTCTGCCTGCTCTGCGCCGAGAAGCGCGTCGCCGAGTGCCACCGGGGGGTCATCGCCACGCACCTCGTCGGCCGAGGCGCGTGGCGGGTCGAGCACATCGAGTGAAGCCCTCGCGACGGTGAGGATCTCAGGCGCGTGCGGTCGGGACTTCGGCAGATGAGGCCCGGCGGGCCCGGCCAGCCCGAAGGAGCCTGGGCGCGACGAGGCCGGCGGCGAGGGCGGCCAGCACGATCGCGGAGGGTTCGGGGACGGCGGCGGGCGCGATGGCCAGCCCCTGGATCGTGCCGAATCCGCCGGGAAGGTCGCCGACGAGCGAGGCCGTCGCGGTGCTCAGGTCGATGGTGTACAGCGAGGAGGTGTTGCCCACGTTGAGGAGGGCGTAGGCGATGTTGACGCCCCCGGGTCCGCTGAAGACGTCGAACCCCGCGTCGGGCCCGAAATCGAGGAAGGCGCCGTTGTAGGTGACCCGGCCGACCGTCGTAAGCGTCCCGAGGTTGTTGGCCAGGATCGCCAGCGTATCGAGGCCGGCGTCGAGCACGTACTGGGTCGTCGTCGCGGCCCCGGCCGCGCTGTTGGTGTAGGCGTTGGCCACGACCTGCGGCGTCGCCCCCGCGTTGGCGTCGCCGGCACCGTAGAAGAGGCCGGTCGCCACGGTGGTCCCGCCGGTCAGCGGGTTGTACACGATGTTCTCGCCGAGTTCGGAGACCGTACGGAGCCGGTCGATGACCGGGTTGAAGTCGATCCCGAGCTTGTCGGAGTTCGTCGCCGCCACCCCGGGCCCGCTGGCCGCGGTCAAAATTCCGGTAGCCACGTCGACCGTGAAATAAGCGTCGCGGACGTCGTTGTAGCCGTAAAGTCGTCCGGTGAGCGGGCGGAAGTCGATGTCGTCCAGGCTCGCCCCCACGCCTCCGAAGGTCAGCTGGATCGCGGCCGCCCCGCCGGGTGAGGCGACGTCGAAGGTATGAAGGGTCGTGCCGCCGTTGCCGAGCACGTAGCCCGTCGGGCCCGCCTGGACGGCTCCGGTGACGGTCGAAAAGCAGGCGGCGGCCAGGGCCGCGGCGATCGCGTGGCGCATGCGCATGGGAATCCTCCTCGGGGTGGTGCGGCGGTTCGGGCGGTCCTACGCCTTCGAACTGCCCCGGGACCCCCGGAGAGGTTCACATTAATAAAAATGTACCATCGCGTACGCGGCGAAGCGGGGGGCGCGCCAGGATCGGGCGGGCTTCACTTGGGATCGGCGTGGCGGATGATCTTGCCTTCCTGGAGGAAGACGACGGTCTGGGCGATGCCCGTGGCGTGGTCGGCGATGCGTTCGAGGTTGCGGGCGGAGTTCAGCAGCAGCAGCCAGCCGTCGAGCTGGTCGGCGCGGGCGGCGAGCTGGTCCTTGAGCTGGCGTCGCACGGCCCGGTAGCTCGCGTCGATCGGCTGGTCGCCGGCGATGACCTCGCGGGCCTTCCGCGAGTCGATCTCGACGAGCGCGGCGTGGGCCGACTGGACGTGGCGGAGGACGTCGCGGGCGAGCGTCTTCAGCGAGTCGGGGACGGCGATGTCGGGGAACTTGCGGCCCAGCTTGCGCACCCGACGGGCGACGCGGAGGGCCAGGTCGGCGATCCGCTCCCAGTCGCGGTTGACCTTCAGGACGGTCGCCATCCGCCGCAGGTCCGAGGCGACGGGCTCGAAGAGGGCCAGGATGCGGAGGCACTCCTCCTCGATGTGGACCTCCTTGCGGTCCGACTCCTCCTCTTCCTCCTTCACCTCGGCGATGAGGTCGATGCGGCCCTCGCAGACGGCCTTCACGCTCTTCTCGAGGGACCCGACGACCGAATCGCCCATCGCCAGCAGCTCGGCCCAGACCGCGTCCTGCTCCCGGAACGCGTGTCGAGGGACGCCGCCCGCCGCGGCCCCCCCCTCCTGAGATCGGCTCGGCGCCATGGTTCGGCCTCCTGAAGGATGATCGGCAAGGGGACGGGACCGAGCCTGGGCGCGGGCGTCGCTTCGCGGCGTTCGACAGCGTCCATTCTTCTCGCGCGGGCGGGTGGATTCAAGACCGATCCGGGGGCCGCGTGGGTCGCGCGTCGCGGCCGTCGGCTCAGCAGAAGGGCTTGAGGGCCCGACGCATGGCCGTGGCGTCGGGGTAGCGTTCCTCGGGGTCGCGGGCGAGGCACTTGCCCACCACGGCGGCGAGGCCGGCGGGGATGTCGGGGCGACGTTCCAGGATCGGGATGGGGTGCTCCTCCAGGAGCATCTTGATCAGGTCGCCGCCCCCCTCGGGCTCGTCGTAGATGTACTTGCCGGTGAGCAGGTAATAGAGCGTGGCGGCGGTCGCGTAGAGGTCGGCCTGGGGGCGGACCGTCTTGAAGTCGGTCATCTGCTCCGGGGGCATGAACGGGATCGTGCCGCGCATCTCGCCGGAGAAGGTCAGGCCCGAGAGGCCCACGCTGCGGAAGCTCTTGGCCAGGCCGAAGTCGGAGATCTTGGCCACCGAGCCCTCGGGCGTCTGGCCGATCAGGACGTTCTCGGGCTTGATGTCGCGATGGACGAACCCGCGGCGATGGGCGTGTTCGAGCCCCTTGAGGATCTGGCAGGCCAGCCGACAGGCCTGGTCGGTGGGATAGCGGCCGGGGTCGAGCTTGGCCAGGCCCTCCAGGTTCGACCCGGTGATGAACTCCATGGCGAACCAGAACTGGCCCCGCGACATCCCCTGCTCGAACCACTCGACGATGTTGGGGTGGCGGAGCTGGCTGATCACCGACATCTCGCGCTGGAATCGGTCGATGGCCGCGCGGGTGGTGGCGGTCTCGGGCATGATCAGCTTCAGGGCGACCATCCGGCCGCTGGTGTTGTGCCGCGCCTGGTAGACCACCCCCATGGCGCCGCGGCCCAGCTCGCGGACCGTCGTGTAGTGGGGGACGGGCTGGGGGAGGCTCGACGCCTCGCTCCGGCAGGCCGAGCACCACCACTCGACCGGCTCGTTCGGCCCGACGCCGACCACGTTGTTGACCGTGAGGTTGAGCGGGGCCGGGGTGCCGCAGCCGGCGCAGAAGATGGGCGATCGGGAAGGGATCGCCAGGCTCGACGACGGCGGCGGGGCGGCGCCGGACGGCGAGGCCGCCTCCACGACGATCCGGAAGAGGCTCTGGCCCGCCGCGATCAGGTCGCCCGAGGCGAGCCGCGCCCGATCGATCCGCTCGTTGTTGACGAAGGTGCCGTTGGTGCTGTCGAGGTCGCGCAGCTCGCAGCGGGGCGGGCTGATCTCGATCAGGAAATGGTCGCGCGAGAGGGCCGCGTCGTTGATCGGGCAATGGACGAACTGCGAGCGGCCCACGATGAACGTGTCGTGGCGGTCGAACACGAAGGACCGGCCCTCGCGAGGGCCCTTGATGACTTCCAGGATCACGCGCATCGCGGGTTCCCGTGGGATCGTCGACGACCTCATTCATCCACCCGGATCGACCTCGCCGACGTCCCGGGAGCCGGCCTCCGGAGGAGTCGGCGATCCCGTGCGGCCCGGATCGATCCATTCTTGAGAGCGAAGGGAGTCGCGCTCGGCCCGGAATCCGTACGCCGCCCGTCCCGGGCGGGGACGGCGATCGCGGCCGATTCCCGGCGACGCGCCCGCCGCACCACTCGATGCAGGGCCGGGGCGGTCGCCGTCCGAACGTCGTCCGGACGGCCCGTCCCACCTTCATAGTATGCCGGCGTCATCTCTTCGCGCTCGAACTCAGGGATTTTCTCAACTCAGGCAAGCATTCATCGTTACGGCGAGCCTGCGCGCCCGGTCGCGATCCGGGGCGCCGCCGAGCGACTTCAGGGGGCGGGAGGGGCCGGGGCCGGCTCGCCGGCGGCCGGCTCGGCGGCGCGGGGCGCCGGCCCTTCGGAAGGGCCGAAGGTGAAGCTCTTGATGAGGTTCTCGGCCTGTTCGCGGAAGGGGACGTGAGGATCGCGCGTGGTCATCGCCGTGACGATCAGGGTCTCGTTGCGCGTGAACTGGACGATGTAGCGGTCCAGGTAGATCCGGTTGCCACGGACCGCCGGGGCGTCGTCGGCCGGCTTGAGCGCGGCCTCGATGCGGTAGACCTTGCGGTTCAGGGGCTTCCAGACCTCGTCCTTCAGCCACCCGGAGTCGCCCATGAGGACCTCCTGGCCCTGGGCCCGCCACTGCTCGACGAGGGTCTTCCGCTGGGCCGCAGGGTCGGCGGACAGGCGGTCGCGCGAGGCGTCCCCGGTCTTGGCCGCGAGGGCGACCGACATCACGTCCTGGCCGTCGTAGCGGCGATCGACGAGGTCGACGCCCCCCTCGGGATACGCCCGGGCGATCCGCAGACCCTGGGGGTGCGCGAGGTGGAACCGGCCTTCGGGGTCGTCGTAGGTCACCCAGGTGTGCGCCTCGTCCTCGGGGGGGGCCTCGGGTGCGACGAGCGGCAGGGCGGCCTCGGCCCCCAGCTCCGACGCCCGGACTCGCCGGGCGACGACCAGCTCGCGGGTCTGGGTCTGGTTCAGCCGCCCGGTCTCGTCGTCGGGCAGGGGGGTGGTGATGACCTGGGCCATCCGGATCTCGGCGATCCAGCCCTCGGCCTCGACGACGCCCGCCTTCGCCTTGGCCTCGGGGGTGGGGGTCGCTCCGGCGGCGGCCGGCGCGGGCTGGCCCGGAGGCTTGGCCTCGAAGGCGAAGTGGACGCGGACGTTGAGGGCGACCGGGCCTTCCATCAGCGCGAGCTGCCCCGTGATCCCGATGACGGCCGTCATCGCCGACGAGCCCGGCGCGGCGGCCCGGACCTCGATCAGCTCGGCCTCGACCGCGTAGTCCTCCTGCAGCGGCGGCTCGCCGAGGAGCACGGTCAGGGTCCCGCGGGGGACCGGCCAGGGGTCGCCGACGCGGCGTGGGGTCGTCGGCAGCAGGGTCGCGATCTGGGGGAGGAACGGATTCTGGATGATCCGGTCGAACTCGACCTGGCGGAGCACGCGGCCGTCGGTGACGTTGTAAAGCTCGACCGGCTTGCCGGGCTTGAGGCGATACCAGAGGCTCAACTGCTCCAGGAACTTCGGGTTCTGGAACTGGCGACGCATCGGCAAGGTCGTGGCGAGCTGGGCCTTCTCGTAGCGGCGGACCACGTCGGACGCCGCCCGGTTCGGATAGGTCTTCACGGCCCGTTCCGTGTAGATCGTCTGGAGCGTGGTCTCGGCGCGGTCGGGGGTCCCCTTGGCCTTCTCGCGCACCACCTTGATCTTCTCGCGGACGCCGACCTGGTACTGCGTCAGCCATTCCGGATGGGCGGGATCGGCGGCGTCGGCGTATTTCTCGGAGAAGTGGTACCGCAGGCTGAGCGGCTGGGGCTCGCCCTTCGGGTCGGCCTCGACGGCGGGATCCTGGGGCGGCGTCGGCTCGCCCGAGGGGGCCGGGGCGGGCGTCGGGGTCGGCGCCTGCCCGTGCGCTCGACCGCCCGCGAGGCCGGCGACGAGCGCCCCCAGCAGGAAGATCGGCCGGAGATCCGGCCGGCGCATCGGCCCTCGGCTTCGCGTCTCACCCATGACGGCGCACCTTCATGTTGAAAAACCCGGTGTGGTCGGGACCGCTTCCCCCGGTCCACGATAGCTTTCGGCCCGGGGTCGGGAAACCCTCCGCCCCGCATTTTCGAGCCCGGGGCCGACGCTCAGGGGCCAACGGCCAGCGGGGGGTCGTTCCACTGGAGCGAGCCGATGACCGTCTCGTCCGCCTGGCCGAACGCCGCGGCGTCCGAGTCGGCGAGGGTGAACGTCGCCAGCAGCTGGTCGCCGCCAGGGCTGGCGATCAGGTAGTAGTACCAGAGCAGCCCCAGGTCGCCCTGCCGGCCCTGGACGCCCAGCTTGTATCGGAAGCCTCCGCGCGGGTCGCCGTCGACCTCGCCGTTGCCCAGGAACTGGCCGAACCGGTCCTTGAGGCCCCGCTGCACGTCCTCGCGGAAGGCCTGGACGTCCTGATGCTTGCCCTTGCCCGCGGGCGGCCCGTAGATCAGGTTGCACTGGGCCTTCACGCGGCCGGCGTCGTACTTCTTGAGCACGACCAGCTTCCGATCGTCCCAGTAGGTGTGCCAGCTGCGGTCGTGCAGCAGGTCGTAGCGGCCGTCGGGCGCGATGAGCTGCAGCAGCAGCCGCGCCGGGGTCTGCTCCGGGGAGAGCGCGGCCAGGGTCGCGTCGGACAGTTCCGAGGGCGGCTCCAGGCCGGCGCGACGGACGATCGTCAGCGTGCTCTTGAGATCCAGCCCCGCCTCGACCTCGCCCCCCTGCCGGGTCTCGCTCCGATTCAGCTCCAGGCCGTCGATCAGCCCGGCCTTGCGGTCGAAGGAGAGCTTGCCCTCGCACGTCATGGTCCCTTCGGCGCCGAGCACGGAGCCCTTGACCTCGCCCTTGAGCGCGATCCGGACCCGGTCGTCGACGACCGATTCGATCACGCCCGCGAGGGTCGTCGAGGTGATCGCGTCATATCCGGTGATCGCCCACAGGGCCGTCTTCCGCACCGGCCAGGGCTCGCCCTTCGACGCCGGCCCCTCGGGCAGCAGATCTTTGAGGCAGAGCGTGTCGCCCAGGCCTTCCACCAGCTCCAGCTCGCCCCGCGTGAGCGAGCCGGAGGGGCTGACGACCGAGACCGAGCCGTCGGCCTCGCGCCGCTCGGCGAGCAGGAGCGAAAGTTCCGAGCGCAGCTCCCGGGCGGTCGGGCGGATCTCGCCGTTGATGGCCGACGCCGCCTGCTTCACCAGCCGCACGGCCCGCCGCCTCGGCCCCTTGAGCAGCCGCTCGCGATAGACGATGCGGGTCTGGATGTCGACGTCCAGCGGCTTGGGCATCTTCGCGTCGGGCGTCATCGCGTCGGGAGGGAGCGACGGCCGGTACAGGCCGCTCGCCTTCAGCTCGATCCGGGCCGCGGTCACCGCGTCGGGGGCGACCGTCTCCTCGAGCCTCATCGCGCCGTCGTCGGCGACGGCCCCCGACGATCCTACGACCGCCCCCAGGAAGGCGGCCAGGAGCCGCCCTCCCGCCCGCCGAGGTCCGGCCCCCACGCGTCGGCTCAGGTCCATCTTCCACCCCCCGGCGGTCCGTCCCTGGAAAAATCCCGGCCCCGCCATGAAGGGGTCGGCCCTCGAAATCCGCGGCCATTATGGAGATCGCCGCGGGACTGTCAATTTCGGGTCGACGCCCAGGATTTCGGCAGCCTTCATGCGACATCCCTCAAGCAGGATTGCGGGCCTGCGAGGGGTTTTCGGCTTTCCGACATAAATCGCCGCATCCTGCGTCTCAAATCATGCACTCGGCCGTTTATCCTCGATAATGGAGCGGGACGTGGAGTCGTCTGAGGAAAAAGTGGCAACACGACGTCCCATTCTCACATCGTCCGCCACGTGTTGACCCCCGCAGCCCTCGCAAGACATCGCGAGAGCATGGGCCGGTATGAATTTTGCTGATCAAACCGCCATGGCCCCATCCGGAGCCCCGGCGAACCAGACTCTCGCGGAAGCCGTCCAAAGATTTCCGAGAGATCGACAAGCCCGACCGCCGCGGAATCTTTGATCTTTATCCAATCCTCGAACGTATTACTCGAAAGAACGGGATGGAGATCGAGGGCGGCGACCGGAAACCGATCGTGCCACAGGGTGGGAAGCCTGACCCGTCGAAGTCGCCCGGAACGACCCGGCTTCGACAAGATTGGGCGTGAACCGCCGAAGTGCTGATGAGGCGGGCTGCGACCTGACGAGATTGCTTGATCGGAGGGGAGGATGGGAAAAACGTACTGCCACCCCGCGATGAAGCAGCTCAAGGACCAGCAGACGCGCTACGCTCCCAAAGAGCGGCGGCTCGAGCAGGTCGAGCGGGCCGAGCAGCTCCTGGGCGAGATCGATCGGACGAAACGCTACCCGTACGACTATCTCTGCTTCCGGATCACCGGGTTCCGGCCCGACAACTGGTCGGCCCTGATGATCGAGGGGGACGAGGCCAGGCGGGATCTCAGGCAGTTCGTGGAAGACCTGTCGGCCACGGTCCGACAGCCGGTCGAGCAGGCGACCGAGCCGGTGCTCACGGTGGACGAGGTGAGCAAGAAATACAACGTCTCCACGCGGACGGTGACGCGGTGGCGGCGGCAGGGCCTGGTGGCGCGTCGGTTCGTGATCGACGGGCGGGCCAAAGTCGGTTTTCTGGAGTCCAGCCTGCAACGGTTCGTGGCCGAGCATCGCGGCCAGGTGGAACGGGGCTCGAGGTTTCGCCAACTGACCGACGCGGAGAAGGATGAGATCATCCGCCGCGCCCGTCGCATGTCGCAATTTCGCTCAGGCGAGGTCGGCCTGATCGAGATCGCGCGGAGGATTGCTAGGAAAATGGCACGCTCGACCGAGACGGTGAGGCTGACCCTCAAGGCGTACGATCGCGAACACCCGGACCGGGCGATCTTCGGCCCCTCCACGACCCCGCTCGACGACGATGCGAAGGCCCAGATTTATCTGCGTCACCGCATGGGCGTCTCCGCCGAGAACCTGGCGGTCGAATACGGCCGCACCCGTTCCAGCGTCTATCGGATCATCAACGAGGTCCGCGCCCAGCGGATCCTCGAGACGAAGCTGGAATTCATCGGCAACGAGTCGTTCGACGACTCCAAGGCCAAATCCGTCATCATGGCCCCGCTCCCCGCGCCGGCCGACGGCAAGGCCCCGCGCCGGCCCAAGGCCCCGAAGGGCCTGCCGCCCTATCTGGCCAGCCTCTACGAGGTCCCGCTCCTCGACCGCGAGCAGGAGGCGCACCTGTTCCGGCAGATGAACTACCTCAAGTCCGAGGCCGTCAAGCTCCGCGAGAAGCTCGACCCCGCGAAGGCCAAGACCGCCGCGCTCGACAAGATCGACGAGCTGCAGGAGCAGGCCCTGGCCGTCAAGAACCAGATCATCCGCGCCAACCTGCGGCTGGTCGTCTCGATCGCCAAGCGCCACGTCGGGCCCATGAACAACTTCTTCGAACTGGTCTCCGACGGCAACATGAGCCTCATCCGCGCCGTGGAGAAGTTCGACTACGCCCGCGGCAACAAGTTCAGCACGTACGCCTCCTGGGCGATCATGAAAAACTACGCCCGGACGATCCCCGAAGAGAATTATCGCCGCGACCGTTTCGTCACCGGCCACGAAGAGATGTTCGAGGCCGCCGCCGACAACCGGATCGACGAGCACGAGTACGAGAGCGCCCTCAAGCGGATGCAGGAAGCCATCCGGGGGATGCTCGACCGCCTGGACGACCGCGAGAAGATGATCATCACCAGCCGGTTCGGCCTGGGGGGGGCCTCCGAGCGGACCCTGGAACAGCTCGGCCGCGAGCTGGGTATCACCAAGGAACGCGTCCGCCAGATCGAATCCCGGGGCGTCGACAAGCTCCGCCGCATCGCCGGCGAGCAGAAGCTCGACCTGCCGATGCTTTGAGTCGATCTCACGTTCGAGACGCCCCCGCTCGACCCTCACACGGTCGCGCGGGGGCGTTCTCGTTCTAGAGTCCCTCGATCCCGTCTCCCCGCGTGGAGGCCGACGATGGCGATCTGGTTCTCGTCGAAAAGCCCGGATTTCGGCTGGCTGTCCAACTTCTCGGCGCACGCCTTCTCGCTCGACGATCGACTCTGGCCGACTGTGGAGCATTATTTCCAGGCCCGCAAGTTCGCCGATCGGGAGATTCAGGAACACATCCGCGCCGCGAAAACGCCCCAACAGGCCCGCAAGATGGGCCGCGACCGCTCGTTGCCGATCCGGCCCGATTGGGAAGAGGTCAAGGTCGACGTCATGACGCGCGTCCTGCGTGCGAAGTTCTCGCAACACCCTCGACTCAAGGCGGCCCTCTTGGCGACCGGCGACGCGCCGCTGCTTCACGAGTCGACTCGCGATCACTTCTGGGGGTGCAACCGGGCGGGGAAGGGGGGAAACCGCCTGGGTCGCATCCTGATGGACCTCCGCGAGTCGTTCGGGCGTCCGGGCCGGGACAGGCGACCGCCCACGTCCGACGCCGAATGGCTCGCCCACGAGCGGTCGTACGAGCTTCTGGAGTTCCTCGGGCCTCAGGTCGGCGAGCGTGAGCTTCGGGCCGTCGCCGCGGCCTGCTGCCGCCGCATCTGGCCCCACCTCGAAGAACGGAGTCGCCAGGGCGTTGAAGCGGTCGAGGACTGGCTCGACGGCCGGGTCCCCGAAGAGCGTCGCCGGGAGGCGGCCCGATCCGCCGCGCAGGCTTTCGCGGACGCGGCGCGAGCCCTCGACGTCGGCAAAAAGAACGGCCACCTGTTCCACGCCGCCCGAGCGGCGGCGGCCTGCTGCTGGCACCCCGAGGTCGCGATCGAAGCGGCGGCCGGCATCGAGCCGGTCCCGATCGACGGCCCCTTCGACGCCGCCATGACGGCTCTCGTCGAGGCCGCGACCGCCCAGGCGGTCGGGGCGGTGCAGGAGGTCGGGCCCGTCGCGACGATGCACGACCGGCTCCACGAGGAGATGGACTTTGAGTACGCCGAGCAGGCCGCGATCGTCCGGCGGATCCTCGCGAATCCGTTCCGGCCGCGATGACGCGATCCGTCGTCGCGAGCCCGCTGGAGGCCGGATTTTCCGGCGGCGCGCTCTTGCCGAGGGGGAGGGCGAGTCGCTACATTGATCGAACGCGCCGATCGTGGTTCGCCCGGGTCGGTAGAGAAGTGGCTTGAATCCGGTCGGCCGCCCGATATACTTGGGACTTTCACGGCCTGAACGCCGCTGGCGTAGCTCAACCGGCAGAGCAACGGTTTTGTAAACCGTAGGTTGTGAGTTCGACTCTCACCGCCAGCTCTCCCGCACGACGCTTCGCCCGGGGCTGAACCTCCCGGCTTCGCCGTCCCTCTGCCTTTGCCTGGATCGGACGTCGGGGACTTGAAGCAAGACGGGTGGATGCCCGAGTGGTTAAAGGGGCCAGACTGTAAATCTGGTGGCTCTGCCTTCGCAGGTTCGAATCCTGCTCCACCCACTCGTCGGGATGCTAGGAAACGAGACAGGGAGGTTGGCGAGGGGGACGATCGAGACGGACGCCGGGATGGGGGACGCACGCGGGTGTAGCTCAATGGTAGAGTCCCTGCCTTCCAAGCAGGTCGTGTGGGTTCGATTCCCATCACCCGCTCTGGCCCGGCGGATCGAGCCGCCCCCCGCGAGGCGGTGCGGTTTCCAGGATCGGTCGACCCGCCTCGGGCCCGCGAGACGTTCAACGCGAATACGCTGCCGTGGCTCAGTTGGTAGAGCGCGTCCTTGGTAAGGACGAGGTCCTGGGTTCAAATCCCAGCGGCAGCTTTCGGGTCGGTCGCCCGTGATCGGGCGTTGAGGAGTTTGCCCCGCGACCAGCCCCGGTCGTCGGGGAGGCCGTCCGAAGCGGACCTGGCCGGCGGGTGGGGCTTGGTGACGGATCCCCGCCGAAAGACTTGACTACGAGAATGCCGAAAAGGCGCTGAGCACATGGCCAAGGAAACGTTCACCAGAACCAAGCCTCACGTCAACGTGGGCACGATCGGGCACATCGACCACGGCAAAACCACGCTGACGGCCGCTCTGCTGGCCGTGCTGGCCGCGCGCGGCAAGGCGAAGAGCAAGTCGTATTCCGACATCGCCAAGGGCGGTACGGTCCGCGACGCGACCAAGACCGTGACGATCGCCGTGTCGCACGTCGAATACGAGAGCGACAAGCGCCACTACGCCCACATCGACTGCCCGGGCCACGCCGACTACATCAAGAACATGATCACCGGCGCCGCCCAGATGGACGGCGCGATCCTGGTGGTCTCCGCGGCCGACGGCCCGATGCCCCAGACCCGCGAGCACATCCTCCTCGCCCGCCAGGTCGGCGTGCCCGCCCTGGTCGTCTTCCTCAACAAGATCGACCTGGTCGACGACGAGGAGCTGCTCGAACTGGTCGAGATGGAGCTCCGCGAGCTGCTCACGCACTACAAGTTCCCCGGCGACGAGATCCCGATCGTCCGCGGCAGCAGCCGCCCGGCGCTCGAGAACCCGAGCGACCCGACCGCCGCCAAGCCGATCCTCGACCTGGTCGCGGCGATGGACGACTACATCCCGGATCCGGTCCGCGAGATCGACAAGCCGTTCCTGATGCCGATCGAAGACGTCTTCTCGATCAAGGGCCGCGGCACCGTGGGCACCGGACGCGTCGAGCGCGGTCGGGTCAAGGTGGGCGACTCCATCGAGATCATCGGCTTCGGCGTCAAGAAGCCGACGACCGTCACGGGCGTCGAGATGTTCCAGAAGACGCTCGACGAGGGCGTCGCCGGCGACAACGTCGGCGTCCTGCTCCGCGGCGTCGAGAAGGACGACCTCGAGCGCGGCCAGGTCCTCTGCAAGCCGGGCTCGATCACGCCCCACACCAAGTTCGAGGCCGAGGTCTACGTCCTCAGCAAGGAAGAGGGCGGTCGCCACACGCCGTTCTTCAAGGGCTACCGGCCGCAGTTCTACATCCGCACGACCGACGTCACCGGCTCGATCCTCAACCTGCTGTCCGAAGACGGCAGCGAGGCCGAGATGTGCATGCCGGGCGACAACATCAAGATGACGGTCGAGCTGGGCAGCCCGATCGCCATGGAAGACGCCCTCCGGTTCGCCATCCGCGAAGGCGGCAAGACGGTCGGCGCCGGCGTCGTGACCAAGATCCTCGAGTGACCCGGCCCGGGGGGTGGATCGCCGCCCCCCGCACACCGCCCGTCGCCCGACTTCCGACGGCCCTTCCCGGTCGGGGTTCCACCCGGATCGGGGGGGCCGCCGTGACGTTCACCCGCCGTAGAATTTGACGTCCGTTCCAGGTGCGGTCGCCCGCCCCCCCGGGGATCCGGGGCGTCGGGCCCGCGCCGCGAGTCTTCCAGGGGTGGTCCGGCGGAGTCCGAGGCGACGGCCGGAACCGGGGTTCATTACGATGCGTGAATACGTCTGGCTCGAGTGCACCGGCTGCGGCGAGAGGAACTACCGCGTCCAGAAGGAGACCCGCGGGGCCAACCGTCTGGAGCTGAAGAAGTACTGCAGCCGCGAGCGGAAGCACATGCCGCACAAGGAATCGCGTAAGAAGTGAGCGGCCGCCGGGGCCGGGCGGGGTCCGATCCCCGAGCCCGGCCGACCGACGCGAGATCCTCCGCCCCGCCGGTCCTATTCCAGGCGACGGGGCGGCTGCCGGGCGGCCCCCTTCGGGGCGGTCGCCTCGAAACCACACGAGCGTAGCTCAATTGGCAGAGCACCGGTTTCCAAAACCGGCGGTTGGGGGTTCGATTCCCTCCGCTCGTGCTTCGACCGCCGCCCGGGAGTCGTGCGGCGGTCTCCCCGAGGGCGAGGCGGGTCGCCCGTCCGAGCGAGGCGCGACCCGTCTAGCGCGTCGCCCTCGTCCGCTTCGGTCCCCCTCCCCGACGGAGCATGCGGTTTCCCCATTCCGAATGGAACGGTCGACATGGGCAAAGTGAAAGACGAAGTCTCGGGGCAGAAGCCGACCAAGCCACCCAAAGGGAAACCGAGCGGGGGGACGCTGGGCGCGTTCGCCCTGTTCCTGGCGAATTTCTTCTCGCTCAAGCAGTACAAGCCCATGCAGGGCTGGCACGCCCGGATCTACACGGCGCTCGGCCTGGGCCTGATCGCCGGGGCCGGCGTCTACCAGGCCTATCAGTCCGCGATGGAGTATTCGCCGGCCTGGCGGCTGGGGATCCCGGCCCTGCTCGCGGCGATCCTGGCCTGGGTGATCTACCGGATCGTCCACTATCCGCAGTTCGCCGAATTCCTCATCGCCACCGAAGCCGAGATGAACAAGGTCTCCTGGACCACCAAGGAAGACCTCTACAGGTCGACGCTGGTGGTCCTGGCCACCGTCCTCTTCCTGGCCGTCTACCTCTTCGTGGTCGACTGGTTCTGGCTCCTGCTCCTGCGGATCATCGGCGTGCTCCAGTTCAGCGGCGGCGGCGGGTTCGGCTCGACGTCTTGACGCCGGTTCGAGGGACTGGACTTCCTTCCCGGTCCCCGTTCGGCTATCCTAGTGGATTCCCCGCCGCCCGCCTCGCGACTTTCGCCGGTCGCACGCCGGCGGCGAGCCTTGACCGACGATCGGGATCCGACCCTCGCGAGAGCGACTCCCTCGGCCCCCGACCCCCCCTCGTCCCCGTACACCGAGACGCGCCGTACAACGTTTTATGAGCCACCCGACGCACGAGTTCGACGAATCGGCCCCGCACTCCGAGATCACTCCTCCGGACGACTCCCCGTCGGCCGAACCGGCCGTCGAGGTCGAGGAGGAGACTCCGGACGGCGGCGTCGCGCGCGGCCGCTCGGCGCGCCCCGCCGCCAAGGCCCCCGCCCGTCCCCCCGCGGCGGTGGAGGAGGTCGAGGAGACGGCCGAAGAGCCCCCCGACGAGCCTCCCGCCGTCGAGGAGGACGAGGACGCCGACCCGCCGCCCGACCTGGTCTGGTACGTCCTCAAGGTCCAGAGCTCGCGCGAGGACACCATCGCCGAGGCGCTCCAGCGCCGGGTCAAGATCCAGGGCCTGGAGCGGTTCTTCGGCGTGACGCCCGAGGGCAAGCCGCGGATCGTCGTGCCGACCGAGAAGATCACCGAGATCCGCAACAACAAGAAGCGGATCGTCGAGCGCAAGACGTACCCCGGCTACATCATGGTCCAGATGGAGCTGAACGAGAAGACCTGGTTCCTGGTCCGGGAGACTCCGGGCGTGGGCGACTTCGTGGGGGCCCACGGCACGCCCACGAAGATGACCGAGGCCGAGGTCAACCAGATGCTCAACCAGCAGGAAGAGCAGACCACCGCCAAGTCGCCGACCGTCCGCATCGACGTCGAACGCGGCGATCGCGTGAAGATCAAGGACGGACCGTTCGAGAATTTCGAGGGGACCGTCGAGGAAGTCATCGAGGGCCGCGGCCTGGTCAAGGTGATGCTCATCATCTTCAACCGCCCGACCCCCGTCGACCTGGAATACTGGCAGCTCGAGCGGATCTGACCGGCCTCCGACGAGGGCGCGGGCCGACCGATCCGCCGCGTGACGACCCGAAGCGAAGACGAAGAATCCCGAAGCACAGGGATCCCCAGGGGAGCGAGAATCCGCGATGGCCAAGGTGATGACGGCGAAGGTCAAGCTGCAATGTCCGGGGGGACAGGCGACCCCCGCGCCCCCGGTCGGGCCCGCGCTCGGTCAGCATGGCGTGAACATCGGTCAGTTCGTGATGCAGTTCAACGAGCGGACCAAGGAAATGAAGGGGACGACGATCCCCGTCGAGATCACGATCTACTCGGACCGGACGTTCGAGTTCATCACCAAGAGCCCGCCGGCCGCCGTGCTCCTGAAGCAGGCCGCGGGGATCGCCGCGGGGTCGGCGGTGCCCAACAAGACCAAGGTCGGCACGGTGACCGCGGAGCAGGTCCGCAAGATCGCCGAGACCAAGTTCCAGGACCTGAACGCCCGCGACCTCGACCACGCCTGCCGCGTCATCGCCGGCACGGCCCGCAGCATGGGCGTCGAGGTGAAGGGCTGAGCGTGCAAGCGGCTTGAATACGAGGTCGTCGCGAAGGGGGATTCCCCGCCGCGGCGACCGTCGGCATGGGGGAGGGGCGGGGCCGTGGGGCCGCCGCCCGCCTCCGCGTCGCGGCCCTCGCCGCGACGTCGACCGGCCCGTCCCGGCGCGACCGCCCGCCGACGGCCGGAGAGTCTCCAGACGAATCAGGCGGCAGCCCTTCCAGGTGGGGGGCGAAAGGGGTGACGACTTGGCATACCGTTCCAAACGCTATCGCGCGCTGACGGCGAAGGTCAAAGCGCCCGCCGCGGTGGCGCTTCCCGACGCGGTGAAGCTCCTCAAGGGGTTCAACACCACGAAATTCAACCAGACCGTCGAGGTCTCGACCCACCTGGGGATCGACCCCAGGCAGAGCGACCAGAACGTCCGCGGCTCGGTGGCCCTGCCGCACGGCATCGGCAAGAACGTCCGGGTGGCGGTGTTCGCCCAGGGCGAGAACGCCGAGAAGGCCCGCGCGGCGGGGGCCGACATCGTCGGCGCCGACGACCTGGCCCAGCAGATCAAGGGGGGGGTGATGGACTTCGACGTCGCCCTGGCCACGCCCGACATGATGGGCGTCGTCGGCCCCCTGGGCCGCGTGCTGGGCCCCCGCGGCCTGATGCCGTCGCCCCGCTCGGGCACCGTGACGACCGACATCGCCTCGGCGGTGCGGGAGTTCAAGGCCGGCAAGATCGAGTTCCGCAACGACAAGGGGGGGAACGTGGCGGTCCCGGTCGGGAAGATCAACTTCTCGGAGGATCAGCTCGTCGAGAACGTCAACGCCTTCCTGAACTACCTGCGGACGCTCAAGCCGGCGGCCTCGAAGGGGACGTACATCCAGACGATCACCCTCTCGGCCACCATGAGCCCCGGCATCCGGGTTTCCGCGTGACCGGGCCGACGCCCGATCGCCCGAGGGGACGAAACCAACCGCATACGCCGAGACGGAAACCACGGTCCCAGTCATGAGCAAATACGTCAAAGAAATGATGATGGATCAGCTCCGCGCCGACCTGGCCGACAGCCGGTCGATGCTGATCCTCGACTTCAAGGGGCTGGACGCGGTCCGCGAGCACCAGTTCCGGATGGACCTGCGCAAGAAGTCGATCAAGGTGCGGACGCTGAAGAACACCCTGGCGCGACGGGTCCTCGAAGAGGCGGGCGTGGCGGGGCTGGCGAAGTACCTGGAGGGGCCTTCGGTCCTCGTCTGGGGCGGCGCGGGCCCGGCCGAGCTGGCGAAGGAGATCTCCGCCCAGCTCAAGAAGCTCAAGAAGCCCGAGATCAAGGGGGGCGCCGTCGACGGCGTGGTGATCGGCCCCGAGCAGGTCGAGGACATCACCAAGCTCCCCAGCCGCGAGGAGCTGATCGGTCGCGTGGCCGCCCTGGCGCTGGCCCCGCTCCATCGCGTCCTCTCGCTGGCCAACGCCCCGATCAGCAGCCTGGCGAGCCAGCTCCAGACGATCGTCGAGGGGGCCCCGGCCGCCGAAGACGAGGCCGCCCCCGAGACCGCGCCGGAAGGCGCCTGACCCGACCCCACGGGCCCCTCCGCCCGGCGGGCGGGCCCTTCGACTCATCGTGCTCGGGCGAGGGCCCCGGAGACCCCGGCGCCGCCCGCCCGGCAGGACCGACTTTCGTTTCCCGCGGGTGCGTCCGACGACGTACGCCGCACGATCCGCCCCGATCTCTCGATCGAGCAAGAAAGGACCGCTCTCGCCATGGCCACCGCCGAAGCCCCTTCGTTCGCCGACAACATCAAGACCCTGGGCGACACCATCGTCCACCTGACCGTCCTCGAGGCCAAGGCCCTGGGCGACTACCTGGAAGTGGTGCACGGCATCAAGCCGGCCGCCGCCGCGGTCGCCGCGGCCGCCCCGGCCGCCGCCGCCCCGGCCGAGGCCGTCGCCCCGAAGACCGAGTTCGACGTCAGCCTGGAGGCCGTCGGCCCCAACAAGATCAACGTCATCAAGATCGTCCGGGCCGCGACCGCGCTGGGCCTCAAGGAGGCCAAGGACCTGGTCGAGGCCGCCCCCAAGGACATCAAGACGGGCCTGTCGAAGGACGACGCCGAGAAGCTCAAGAAGGAGCTCGAGGAAGCCGGCGCCACCATCAAGCTCAAGTGACCGCCGCGGGGCGGCCCGGCCGCCCCGCCGCATCGTCCGCGATCGCCCGGGCCCTCGCACGCGAGCGGCCCGGGCCGCCTCCCGGCACGATCGCCCGACACGAGGGGCGCGGGCGACGGCGTGACGCCGCCGGCCCGACCGCCCCCGTCGCCGTCTCTCGAAAGCCATGCTTCGCTCGGCCCGCGCCCGGTTCCCGGACGCGGCGGCCCTCGGCCCGGATGACGATGCACCACCGACGACCAGGACAGGCCGACGCCATCCCGGGGAGTTCCCGGACCGACCGCATTCCCGAACCCGCATCACCGGCCTCGTCGTTCCCGTTCGACTACCTCAAGACCCTCGACCGTCGCCACCCGGAGACGCCCGCGGACCCCCGCGGGCCGCTGCCGTTTGGGACGACCGACGACCGCCGCGAAGGGCCCGCCCGGACGGACGCGGGCGCCCGACCGGCGAGGCCGACGACGACCGCGACCCCGGCCCGTGCCCCTTTCCCTACTCGAGGAGCGCGACCTTAATGCCCACTCCGACGACCGTGCGGCGGATCGTTCCCGCCCAGAGGCGGAACTTCGGACGTATCCACGACGAGTTCCCGGTCCCCGACCTGACGCAGATCCAGACGCGGAGCTACGAGCGGTTCCTCCAGGCCGACGACCCGGCCGAGAGCCGGCTCGACTCGGGCCTCGAAGGGGTCTTCCGCGAGATCTTCCCGATCGAGAGCTACGACAAGACGCTGAAGCTGGAATACCTCCGCTACGACCTGGGCAAGCCCCGCTACGACCCCGACGAGTGCCGCCAGCTGCGGCTCACGTTCGGCCGGCCCCTGCACGTCTGGCTGCGGCTGAACAAGGGCGAGACCACCCTCGAAGAGTCGGTCTACCTCGGCGACATGCCGGTCATGATCGGCGGCGGCGAATTCATCATCAACGGCGCCGAGCGCGTCGTCGTCAGCCAGCTCCACCGCTCGCCGGGCGTCGACTTCGTCGTCGAGGTCGAGTCGACCGACAAGAAGCTGCACGCCTGCCGCGTCATCCCCGAGCGCGGCAGCTGGATCGAGCTGCAGGTCACCAAGAAGGACACGCTGGGCGTCCGCATCGACCAGTCCGGCAAGTTCTCGTCGATGACGCTGCTGCGGGCCATGAGCCCCGCCTTCTCGTCCGACGAGGCCATGCTGGAGGCCTTCTACGAGGCCGAGGACGTCGACTCGTCCGACCCCAAGGCGGCGGCCAAGCTCGAGAACAAGATCGCCTGCGGCGACGTCGTCGACCCCAACACGGGCGAGGTCCTGGTCGACAGCGGCGCGACGATCTCCAAGGCGCTCGCCCAGGTGCTCGCCGACGCCGGCGGCCTGGGGCCGATCCGCGTCCTCAAGGAGGCCCGCGATCCGCTCATCCTCCAGTCCCTCCAGGAAGACCCGACGACCGACCACGAGAGCGCGCTGCTGCGGATCTACCAGCGGCTGCGGCCGGGCAACCCGCCCCAGCTCGAGAAGGCCCGCGAGCTCTTCCACGAGAAGTTCTTCGACACCAACCGCTACCGCCTGGGCAAGGTCGGCCGGTTCCGGATCAACCGCAAGTTCAACCAGACGATCCCCGACGACCAGATGACCCTGGATCCGCTCGACTACGTCAACGCGATCCGGTACATCCTGAACCTCCGCAAGGGGACCGACCCCCGGATCCACATCGACGACATCGACCACCTGGGCAACCGCCGGCTCCGGACGATCGACGAGCTGGCCGCCGACGAGCTCCGCAAGGGCTTCCTCAAGCTCCGCCGCACCGTCCAGGAGCGGATGAGCCTCAAGGACGCCGAGGACATGACCCCGCGGTCGCTGATCAACCCCAAGAGCATCAGCGCGGCGATCGAGTACTTCTTCGGCCGCGGCGAGCTGTCGCAGGTCGTCGACCAGACCAACCCGCTGGCCCAGCTCACGCACGAGCGGCGGCTGTCGGCCCTGGGCCCGGGCGGCCTCAACCGCAAGCGGGCGGGCTTCGAGGTCCGCGACGTCCACATCTCGCACTACGGCCGCATCTGCCCGATCGAGACCCCCGAAGGGACGAACATCGGCCTGATCAGCTCGCTCGGCATCTACGGCGGCGTCGACGAGTACGGCTTCCTGATCACGCCCTACCGCGAGATCAAGCACGGCCGGTCGACCGAGAACGTCGTCTGGATGCGGGCCGACGAGGAGAGCGAGAACCACCTCGCGCCGGCCGACGCCCCGGTCGACGACGCCGGCAAGCTCAAGGGCCCGACGACGATCGCCCGGTTCCAGACCGACTTCGTCGCCGTCCCCGTCGACAGCATCCAGTACCAGGACATCTCGCCCAAGCAGATGGTCGGCGTGTCCGCGGGCCTGATCCCGTTCCTGGAGCACGACGACGCCAACCGGGCGTTGATGGGCTCCAACATGCAGCGCCAGGCGGTGCCGCTCCTGGTGGCGGAGCCGCCGATCGTGGCGACCGGCCTGGAGACGGCCGTGGCGACCAACTCCGGCATGGTCGTCAAGGCCCAGCAGGACGGCACGGTCACGTACGTCGACTCGACCCGGGTGATCATCGACCACAACCACATCTACAAGATGCGGAAGTACGTCGGCCTCAACGAGCGCACCTGCCTGAACCAGAAGCCGATCGTGAAGGTCGGCCAGGTGGTCAAGCGGGGCGCCATCCTGGCCGACGGGGCCTCGACCTTCAAGGGCGAGCTGGCCCTGGGCCGCAACGTCCTGGTCGCCTTCCAGGCCTGGGACGGCTACAACTTCGAGGACGCCATCATCATCAGCGAGAAGCTGGTGCGCGAGGACGTCTACACCTCGATCCACATCGAGGAGTTCGAGATCGAGATCCGCGAGACCAAGCTCGGCCGCGAGGAGTTCACGCGGGACATCCCCAACGTCTCGGAGAAGGCGCTGCGGAACCTGGACGACGGCGGCGTGGTGCGGATCGGCACCTACGTCAAGCCGGGCGACATCCTGGTCGGCAAGGTGGCCCCGAAGAGCAAGAGCGAGCTGACCCCCGAAGAGAAGCTGCTGCACGCGATCTTCGGCCGGGCCGGCGAGGACGTCAAGAACGACTCGCTCGAGGTGCCGTCGGGCGTCGAAGGCATCGTCATCAACACCCAGCGGTTCAGCCGCCGGATGAGCCTCAGCGAGGACGAGCGCAAGGCCTTCGAGAAGGAGCTGAAGGACACCGAGGCCGGCGAGAACGTCCGGATCGCCGACGAGTACAAGCAGATGGTCAAGTCGCTGGAGGCGGCCGTCGGCGGCCCGGTGGCCGACCCGTCCAGCGGCAAGCCCCTGGGGCGGTCGAAGGACGCCAAGGATCTCGTCGACGAGGCCGAGCGCTTCAAGCTCGAGGCGCTCGACCTCCGCAGCCCCGAGACCGCGGCCAAGGCCCGCGAGGTCGTCCGCGAGTACGCCCCCCGGATCGAGGCCCTGAAGGACGAGAAGGAGCGCCGGCTCAACAGTCTGAAGCGGGGCGACGAGCTGCCTTCGGGCGTCCTCCAGATGGTCAAGGTCTACATCGCCACCAAGCGGGTCATCTCGGTCGGCGACAAGATGGCCGGCCGCCACGGCAACAAGGGCGTCATCTCGAAGATCCTCCCCGAGGAGGACATGCCGTTCCTGGAAGACGGCACGTCGGTCGAGATCCTGCTCAACCCGCTGGGCGTGCCGAGCCGCATGAACGTCGGCCAGATCCTGGAGACCCACCTGGGCTGGGCCGCGGCCAAGCTCGGGTTCCAGGCCGTCTGCCCGGTCTTCGACGGCGCCAGCGAGGCGACCATCCGCCAGTGCCTGATCGACGCCGGCCTGCCCGAGAACGGCAAGGCCTCGCTGTTCGACGGCCGCACCGGCCAGCGGTTCGAGCAGCGGGTGACGGTGGGCTACATCTACATGCTGAAGCTCCACCACCTGGTCGACGACAAGATCCACGCCCGGGCCACCGGCCCCTACTCGCTCATCACCCAGCAGCCGCTGGGCGGCAAGGCGCGATTCGGCGGCCAGCGGTTCGGCGAGATGGAAGTGTGGGCGCTCGAGGCCTACGGGGCCGCCTACATCCTCCAGGAGCTGCTGACCGTCAAGTCCGACGACGTCGAGGGCCGCACGAAGATCTACGAGAGCATGGTCAAGGGGGAGAACACCCTCGAGGCCGGCACCCCGGCGAGCTTCGACGTCCTCACCAACGAGATCCGCGGCCTCGGGCTCAACATGCAGCTCGAGAAGAAGCGGGTCTGACGTCCCACGCCGGGGTCCCCGGCGGCCCCCGCGAACCCCGACCCGACCGCCCCTCGCGGGGCCTCGGGTCGGAGGGTTCGAGGGCCCGCCGCGAGGGCCCAAGTCGCGGCTCGTTCAGGCCTTGAGTTTATTTCGAGAATTCGCTTGGAATTGGCCCTCGGATTGCTTAGGATCAGAGGATGCGACATTGTCGCGGAACGCGCTTCCGCGCCTAGCGAACGCCCACGCGCGGGGGAAGCGAGGGCCGGAGCGTCGCGGGGACGACGGGATCCGGCGGATCCCGGTCAGGGAGGAGCCCAACTTGGCGACCCGGGTCTCAGGACGACCTTCATAAGAACCGCGGGGCCGCCCCGACGCCATCGGGGGCCCGTCCGCGGGTTTTTTATTGTGCGGAGCGACGAGAGACGGGACGCGGCGCCCCGGCCCCGCCCCGATCGCACTCCCTGACGTGATCATGGTCTTGGTCTGAACTCGTCCGAGGGGTCCGACGCGGCGAAGAGGCGACGAAGGCGACCGTCGCCCCGCCCGCCGCATCGCCCGCCCTCGGATTCGCCGGAACCGCGGAGGAGAGTGTCTCGTGAGCATGGGCGAAAGTGCCTACGATCGTATTAACGACTACGGGGCCGTCAAGATCGGCCTGGCGAGCCCCTACGACATCCGGAGCTGGTCGTTCGGCGAGGTCAAGAAGCCCGAGACGATCAACTACCGGACCTACCGTCCCGAGAAGGACGGCCTGTTCTGCGAGCGGATCTTCGGCCCCGAGAAGGACTGGGAGTGCGCCTGCGGCAAGTACCGCGGCATGAAGTACAAGGGGATGATCTGCGACCGCTGCGGCGTCAAGGTGACCCACTCCCGGGTCCGCCGCAAGCGGATGGGGCACATCGAGCTGGCCGCCCCGGTCGTCCACATCTGGTTCTTCAAGGCCATGCCCAGCCGCCTGGGCACCCTGCTGGACATGAAGACGTCCAGCCTCGAGCGGATCATCTACTTCCAGGACTACGTCGTCGTCGAGTCCGGCGACACGCCCCTGAAGGAGTGCCAGCTCCTCACCGAGGAGGACTTCCGCAAGGCTCGCGACGCCTACGGCGACACCTTCCAGGCCGACATGGGCGCCGAGGCCGTCCGCAAGCTCCTGATGAAGCTCGACCTGGTCAGCCTCTCCAAGCAGCTCCGCGAGAGCCTCGTCGAGACCACCAGCAAGCAGAAGATCAAGGACCTCACCAAGCGGCTGAAGGTCGTCGAGGCCCTGCGCGACAGCGACAACCGGCCCGAGTGGATGGTCCTGGAGTGCATCCCGGTCATCCCGCCCGACCTGCGGCCGCTCGTGCTCCTCGACTCGGGCAACTTCGCCACCAGCGACCTCAACGACCTCTACCGCCGGATCATCAACCGCAACAACCGGCTCAAGAAGCTCGTCGACCTCAACGCCCCCGAGGTCATCATCCGCAACGAGAAGCGGATGCTCCAGCAGGCCGTCGACGCCCTGTTCGACAACAACCGCTGCAAGCGGCCCGTTCTGGGCAGCTCGAACCGCCCGCTCAAGTCGCTGACCGACATGATCAAGGGCAAGCAGGGCCGGTTCCGCGAGAACCTGCTGGGCAAGCGCGTCGACTACTCGGCGCGGTCGGTCATCGTCGTCGGCCCCGACCTCAAGCTCCACCAGTGCGGCCTCCCCAAGAAGATCGCGCTCGAGCTGTTCCAGCCGTTCATCATCCGCCGGCTCAAGGAGCTGGGCCACGCCGACACGATCAAGTCGGCCAAGAAGATGCTCGAGCGCCGCACCGACGAGGTGTGGGACATCCTCGAAGAGGTCATCCGCAACCACCCGGTTCTCCTCAATCGCGCCCCGACCCTGCACCGAATGGGCATCCAGGCGTTCGAGCCGGTGCTCGTCGAGGGCAACGCGATCCGGATCCACCCGCTGGTCTGCAAGGGCTTCAACGCCGACTTCGACGGCGACCAGATGGCCGTCCACCTGCCGCTCTCGATCGAGGCGCAGGTCGAGGCCATGACGCTGATGATGGCCACCAACAACATCTTCAGCCCGGCCAACGGCAACCCGATCATCAGCCCGACCCAGGACATCGTCATGGGGTCGTACTACCTCACGGCCTCGCGGGCCGGCGAGCTGGGCGACGGCATGATCTTCTCGTCGCCCAACGAGGTCTTCCTGGCCCACAGCCAGGGCAAGGCCGGGCTGCACGCGCTCATCAAGCTGCGGCTGCCGGCCAGCCGCAAGCTCAAGGGCGAGGGCGAGAAGGAATACGTGCCCGGCATGGTCGTGCCGACGACCGTCGGCCGCGTGGTCTTCAACGACATCCTGCACCCCCGGATGCCGTATTACAACCTGACCCTGGGCCAGAAGCAGCTCCAGGGGATCATCGCCGACTGCTACCAGATCCTCGGCCGCCGCGAGACCATCGCGCTCCTGGACCGGATGAAGGACCTGGGCTTCCGCGAGTCGACCCGCTCGGGCCTGTCGTTCGCCACCGACGACCTCCGGACGCCGGTCACGAAGGACTCGATCATCGCCGAGGCCGAGAAGGAGGTCCAGCGCCACAACAAGCTGTACCACCGCGGCATCATCACGGACCAGGAGCGGTACAACAAGGTCCTCGACGCCTGGACCCACGCCCGCGAGCGGATCACCTCCGAGATGATGGAGGCCCTGCGGACCGACACCCGCGAGGACGAGGGCCAGAAGGGCTACCACAACCCGATCTTCCTGATGGCCGAGTCCGGCGCCCGCGGCGGCGTCGAGCAGATCCGCCAGCTGGCCGGCATGCGCGGCCTGATGGCCAAGCCGTCGGGCAAGATCATCGAGACGCCGATCAAGGCCAACTTCCGCGAGGGGTTGAGCGTGCTGGAGTACTTCTCCTCGACGCACGGCGCCCGAAAGGGCCTGGCCGACACGGCGCTCAAGACGGCCGACTCGGGCTACCTCACCCGTAAGCTGGCCGACGTGGCG
This sequence comes from Paludisphaera mucosa, assembly GCF_029589435.1. NCBI lineage: Bacteria > Pseudomonadati > Planctomycetota > Planctomycetia > Isosphaerales > Isosphaeraceae > Paludisphaera > Paludisphaera mucosa. The sequence continues at coordinate 4,013,291 of NZ_JARRAG010000002.1, forward strand.
CAGAACGTCGTGATCACGATCGAGGACTGCGGCACCTCGCAGGGCATCACCAAGGGCGTGATCTACAAGGGCGAGAAGGTCGAGGTCAGCCTGGCCCAGTCGATCCGGGGCCGGGTCAGCCGCGTCAACATCGTCGACCCGATCACCGACGACGTGATCGTCCGCGAGAACGAGATGATCACGCTGGCGGCGGCCCGCAAGCTCGAAGAGATGCAGATCGAGAAGATCCAGGTCCGCAGCCCGATGACCTGCGAGGCGTCGCTGGGCGTCTGCCGCCGCTGCTACGGCATGGACCTGGCGACCGGCCAGCTCGTCGAGGGGGGCATGGCCGTCGGCATCATCGCCGCCCAGTCGATCGGCGAGCCGGGCACCCAGCTCACCATGCGGACCTTCCACATCGGCGGCGTGGCCACCCGCGCCGTCGAGGAGAAGGACGTCAAGGCGAAGCGCGAGGGCAAGGTCAAGTTCGTCGGCCTGAACATCGTCATCAACGACGAGGGCAAGTCGATCGCCCTGTCGCGCAACGGCGAGGTCCAGATCCTCGACCCCAAGGGCCGCGAGCTGGAGAAGTACGACGTCCCCGACGGCGCCGCGATGATCGTCCAGGACGGCCAGCAGATCAACCGCGGCCAGATGCTCTGCGAGTGGGATCCGCACAACATCCCGATCCTCGCCGAGGTCGGCGGCAAGATCCGCTTCGACGACGTCGTCGAGGGCGAGACGATGAAGGTCGAGGCCGACCCCTCGGGCCACATCCGCCGCACGATCATCGAGCACAAGGGCGACCTGCACCCGCAGATCGTCATCGAGGACGCCGACGGCAAGACGCTCGACTACAAGTACATCCCCGAGCGGGCCACGATCGAGGTCGACCACGGCCAGATGATCACCGCCGGCACCCTGCTCGCCAAGACCCCCCGCGAGGTCGGCGGCACCCAGGACATCACCGGCGGCCTCCCCCGCGTCACCGAGCTGTTCGAGGCCCGGCGGCCCAAGGAGCCGGCGGTCATCGCCGAGATCGACGGCCGCGTCGAGCTGCTCGAAGAGAAGCGCCGGGGCAAGCGCACGATCGTCGTCCGCAACGAGAGCGGCATCGAGCGCGAGCACCAGGTGCCCCACGGCAAGTACCTCCGCGTCCACGGCTCCGACCGCGTCCGCGCCGGCGACCCGCTGGTCGAGGGCCCGCTCGTGCCGCACGACATCCTCCGCATCTCCGGCGAGGAGGTGGTCCAGCGCTACCTCCTCCGCGAGATCCAGAACGTCTACCGCTCCCAGCGCGTCGAGATCGACGACAAGCACCTGGAGATCATCATCTCGCAGATGCTCCGCAAGGTGCGGGTCGACAGCCTGGGCGACACCGGGCTGCTCCCCGGCTCGGTCATCGACAAGTTCGAGTTCCGCCGGGTCAACAACGAGCTCATCGGCTGCGTGAAGATCAAGGACCCCGGCGATTCCGACTACCGCGTCGGCGACATCGTCCCCCGCGACCACTTCGAGCAGGAGAACCTGCGCGTCGAGGCCGGCGGCGGCAAGAAGGCCGAGTGGATCCGGACCAAGCCCGCCGCCGCGAGCACCCAGCTCCTGGGCATCACCAAGGCGGCCGTCCAGTCCGAGAGCTTCATCTCGGCCGCCAGCTTCCAGGAGACCACCAAGGTCCTCACCGAGGCCGCCCTGGCCGGCAAGAGCGACTACCTGGTCGGCCTCAAGGAGAACGTCATCCTGGGCCACCTCGTCCCCGCCGGGACGGGCTTCAAGGCCCACCTCGACGCCGAGGTCCGCATCCACCCCGACGCGCTCGAGGCGCTCGCCGAGAAGGGCTCGCCCTACGCCCGCTATCGCGACGAGACGCCCGCGGCCGCCGGCAAGGAGTGACCCCGGCCCCGACCGCCATCTCGTAAACCCCGACGGCCCGCCTCCCGATCGACCTCGATCCGGACGCGGGCCGTCCGCATTTCCCGAACGGTCGAAACGCCGATATAATGACCCCGCAGGCCGACCCCTCGGAGCCCCCAGGAGAGCCGCCATGGCGACCGCGACCAAGCCCACCGCAGCGCCGACGGTCCCGACCCTCGAGAACGGCGACCACCTCTCCCGCGCCGAGTTCGAACGCCGCTACGACGCCATGCCCGGCCTGAAGGGCGCGGAGCTGATCGAAGGGATCGTCTACATGCCTTCGCCCGTCCGCTTTGCCCGTCACGGCGAGCCGCACGCCGCTCTGCTCGGATGGCTTTTCAACTACAAGCTCGCGACGCCCGGCCTTCGGTGCGCCGACAACGCCAGCGTGCGCCTCGATCTGGACAACGAGCCCCAGCCCGACGTCTTCCTGCTCATCGATCCGAAGCACGGGGGCCAGGCGGAGATCTCCGAGGACGACTACGTCGAGGGGGCTCCGGAGCTGGTCGCCGAGGTCGCCTCCAGCAGCGTGAGCATCGACCTGGGCCCCAAGCTGGACGCCTACCGCCGCAACGGCGTCCGCGAGTACCTCGTCTGGCGCGCCCTCGACGGCGCGTTCGACTGGCTCGTGCTCCGCGAATCTCGCTACGAGCCCCTCGCGCCGGACGCCGACGGCGTGCTGAAGAGCACGGTGTTCCCCGGGCTCTGGCTCGAGGCCGAGTCGCTCCTGGCCGGCGATCTGCCCAAGGTCATGGCGACGCTGAATCGGGGCCTCGCCACGCCCGAGCACGCGGCGTTCGTCGAGCGGCTGAAGGACGCATGAGGACTGGCATGTCGACCGCGACCAGACCGACCCCAGCGCCGACGATCCCGCCCCTCGAGAACGGCGACCGGCTCTCCCGCGCCGAGTTCGAACGCCGCTACGACGCCATGGCCGGCGTGAAAGCCGAGTTGATCGAAGGGTTCGTCCACATGCCGTCGCCCGTCCGCCACAGTCGGCACAGCCGTCCCAACGCCCTCGTCGTCGCGTGGCTCCTGGTGTACGAGGCGGCGACGCCGGGGGTCGAGGCGGGCGACAACGGCAGCGTTCGGCTCGACCTCGAGAACGAGCCCCAGCCCGACGCCTACCTGATGATCCATCCCGGCCGTGGAGGTCAGGCGAGGATTTCGGAGGACGACTACGTCGAGGGGGCTCCGGAGCTGGTCGCCGAGGTCGCCTCCAGCAGCGTGAGCATCGACCTGGGCCCCAAGCTGGACGCCTACCGCCGCAACGGCGTCCGCGAGTACCTCGTCTGGCGCGCCCTCGACGGCGCGCTCGACTGGCTCGTGTTGAGGGAGGAGCGTTTCGAGCCGCTTGCCCCCGACGCCGACGGGTTGTGGAAGAGCACCACCTTCCCCGGACTGTGGCTCGACGGCCGGGCGCTCCTTTCGCTCGATTCGGCGAATATGCTCGCCGCGCTGAACCGGGGCCTCGCCACGCCCGAGCACGCGGCGTTCGTCGAGCGGCTGAAGGACGCCTCGGCATGAGGGCGGACGCCACGGTTCGCGCCTCCGAGCGGGCTCGTCGACGGCTGATCACGCTCAACGCCGAGATCCGGGGTTGCCGGCTTTGCCACGCGGCCGGCTTCCTCGACGAGGCCGAGTCGGTGCCGATCGCCCGCGACCCCGAGCCCGATGCGCCGACCCCGCGCATCCTGCTGGTCGGCCAGGCCCCGGGTCTGCGTGCGACGATCACCGATCGACCGTTCGCGGGGGCCGCGGGGAACAAGCTCCGCGACTGGTTCGAGCAGGGGGGGATCCCCCGCGAGGACTTCTGGCGCAAGATCCACTTCTCGGCCGTCACCCGTTGCTATCCCGGTCGGCTGCCGGGCGCGAAGGGCGACCGCGTCCCGTCGCCACAGGAACAGGCGCTCTGCCGGCCGTGGCTCGACGGCCTCGTCGACGTCGTCAAACCGCGCATCGTCCTTTTGGTCGGCCTGCTCGCCGTGCGGACCTTCCACGGCCCCGTCAAGTCGCTGGCCGCCGTCGTCGGCGAGGCGACCGTCCGCGACGGCATACTTTACATCCCCCTCCCGCACCCGTCCGGCGTCAGCCGGTGGCTCAACGAGCCCGCCAACGTCGCCGCCGTCGCGCGAGCCATGCGGATCCTGCGCGAGGCCGTGGACGACCTCGATCGCGTCCGGTGAAATCAGGTCGCCCTACTCGCCTTGCGCCGGGGCAGAGAACTCGGCACGCGTGTGGGGGGCGGCGAGGGGTTTGCTCGATGCCCGAGTAGCTCGCCAGCGTACCTCGCGGCGTCGGCCGCAAGGCCACCGAGAACCTGGTCGCCGACTCGGCCGACGATGCCGTACGGCTCCTGCGCCACAGGGGCTGCGACGAGATCGTGCTGCACAACGACCACGTCATGGACGTCTTCACCCGCCGGCGGGAGTTCGAAGCGAGCTGATCGACCGCTGCGATCGGGCGATCGCCCTGTCGCCGGCATGAGAAATCGTCGCCGGAGCGAAATCCGACGTCACCTCTTGACGTCTGTCGGACCCTCGCCGATACTGTACTAGTTCAATAACACACTAGGAGGCCGTGGCGATGCTGATCGATCTGAGCGAGTCGGACGGCCGGCCGATTTACGGGCGGATCGCCGACAGGATCAAGTTCGCGATCGCGGGCGAGGTCTTGCGTCCTGGGGAGCTGGCCCCGTCGGTGCGCGAGCTGTCGAAGCAGTTGGTGGTGAACCCCAACACCGTCGCGCGGGCGTATCGCGACCTTCAGAGCGAGGGGCTGCTGGAGCCGGTGCGGGGGACGGGGCTGCAGGTCGCCACGGGCGCGACCGAGCGGTGCCGGCTGGCGCGGGTGGAGTTCGTCCGCGGCCGGCTCCGCGCGGCGATCGAGGAGGCGCGGGAGACCGGCCTCGCGGCGGACGACATCGGCGCGATCCTCCGCGAGGAGTGGTCGCGGGGCGAGGGGACGGGCGACCGGACGAACGGGAGGGGCGCGTGATGGACGGCGAATCGAACGTCGCGATCTCGATCGAGAACGTGAGCAAATCCTACCGCGACCAGGTCGCGCTCGACGGGCTCACCCTGCGGGTGCCCGAGGGCGCGGTGTTCGGCCTGCTCGGCGAGAACGGCGCGGGCAAGACGACGACGATCCAGGTGCTGCTGGGCATGATCCGGGCCGACTCGGGCCGGGCGCGGGTGCTGGGCGTCGACCCGGCCCGCGACGGCCTGGATGTCCGCCGCCGCGTGGGCTACGTGCCCGAGGTCCCGGCGCTTTACGACTGGATGACGGTGGCCGAGATCGGCTGGTTCGCCGCCGGCTTCCACCCCGAGCCGGTCGTCGGCGCCGCCGGCTTCCTCTCGCGCTACGGCGAGTCGACCAAGGGCTTCGGCCTGCCGCCCGACCGCAAGATCAAGGCGCTCTCCAAGGGGATGCGGGCCAAGGTCTCGCTCTCGCTGGCGCTGGCCTCGAATCCGTCGCTGTTGATCCTCGACGAGCCGACGTCGGGCCTCGACGCGCTGGTCCGGCGCGAGTTCCTCGAGAGCATGGTCGACCTGGCGGCGAACGGCCGGACGGTCTTCCTGTCGAGCCACCAGCTCGGCGAGGTCGAGCGTGTGGCGAGCCACGTCGCGCTCCTGCACCAGGGGAAGCTGATCCTGGCCGAGCCGCTCGACGAGCTGCGGGCGCGGACGTTCCTGCTGGCGGTGAACTTCCACAGCCGCGACCACGAGCCGGCTCCGCCGGCCTCCCTGCCGATCGAGCTGATCGACGCGTCCGACGCCCCGCGCCAGGCCCACTGGCTGGTCCGCGCCCGCGACCGCGCGGCGTGCGAGGCGGTCCGCAACCTGCCGGGCGTCGAATCGCTCCGGATCGAGACGCCCAGCCTGGAAGACGTCTACATCGGCTACATGCGAGGCCGACGGCCGTCGCCCCCGCCGTCGCCCAGCACGGCCCACGTCGCCTGAACCGCTTCTCGATCCATCGATACCAGAAGGAGGATGCCATGTTCGCGCGACTGTGGTGGAAGGAAGCGCGGCAGGTCTGGCCGGTGTGGGCGTTCCTGGCCGTACTGGGCCTGTCGGGGCAGGCGAAAATCCGTTGGTTCTTCGGCCCGGGCGGCGAGCCGCTCGCCGGCACGGCCATGCTCGTGACGGTCGTCTACCTGTTCCTGATCGCGGCGTCGGCGTTCGCCGGCGAGCGCGAGAACCGCACGCTCACGATGCTCGACGCCCTCCCCGTGGAGCGTTGGCGGCTCTGGCTCGCCAAGTCGACGTTCGCCCTGGCGACGACCCTCGGGCTGGGATTGATCCTGCTCGTCGGCACCCTGTCGATGGGGGACATGGGCTTCGGGGCGATCGCGCGAGGTCTCGCCCGCGGCGGCCCGTGGCTGCTGAGCGCGCTGGGCTGGGGGCTGCTCTGGTCGACGGTCCTGGGCAACGCCCTGTTCGCCGCGGTCCTGGCGATCGTCTCCATGTGGCCGACGCTCGCGATCTTGAACGTGAGCGACGTCGGCGATTCCGGCGTCGCCACGCAGTTCGGCCGGGCCGACGCGTGGCACCTGCTGCTCGCCCTGGCGACGACGGCGGCCTCGGCCCTGATCTTCCACCTGAGCGGCCCGCCCGCATGGTCGCCGATCCGGCGTACGACGCCGCGACGGCCCGCTCCCGCCGTCACTTCCGAGCCCGTCGTCGCGACGACGACGCGCGAGCCCCGAGTCTGGCCCTCCGCGACGTGGCGGCTCGCCTGGCAGACGCTGCGGGAGGTGCGGTCCGCCGCGTGGATCCTGCTGGCGATCGGCGCGATTGCTCCCTTGCTGATCACCATGGGAAGTCTGACCGGGGGCGGGTCGGAGATCTGGAACGTCTCGTCGGTGGTGGTCGCATTCCTCACGGGCGTGAGCGCGTTCAACGCCGAGAGCCGCGGGCGGATGCAACGATTCCTACTCCAGCACGGGGCGCGGCCGGGGGTGGTCTGGGTCGTCAAGGCGGCCCTCTGGCTGGCGGTCGCGACGCCGTTCGCCTGGTTCGCAAGCTGGGTCGTCCAGCATGACCGGTCGCCCACGTCGCGAGGTTTCGGCGAGGTGGATCTGACGACCCTGGTCGGGATCAACGCGCTCACCGCGTTCGCGACGGCGGCCCTCTGCGGGATGGTCTTCCGACGCGGGATCACGGCCGCGGCCCTGGCCTTCGTGATCTGGCTCCTGATGGCGATCCCCGGCGGGGCCCTGACGGCCGCGGGCCTGGTCGACGCGTCCCAACTGTTCTGGGTGCCGGTCGCCCTGCTCGCGATCGGCTGGGCCTGGAGCGGGCCTTGGATGTACGACCGCCCCGGCGCGCGGAAGTGGGTGACGCTCGGCCTCATGGCGGTCGCGACGACGGCGGGCCTCGGCGGCGCCTACCTCGCGAGCCGCGCCTGGAGCCTGCCGGCCCTCGAACCGGCCGAGGCCGAACGGATCTTCCAATACTCGCGCGTGGCCGCCAGTTCGGTCCCTGCCGAAGAGAACGCCGCCGAGATGTATCGCAAGGCGTGGGAGGGGCGGAGAGAAGACGGTGGTGACCTGGCCCTGGTCCGAAAGGCGACGGAGCTGCCGTCGTGGCGGTGGGGGGAACTCTCCCGGGCCACGATCTTCACCGACCCGGGGATGTCCCTCATGTGGACCGCCCTCTCGCGATCGGCGCTCCTCAAGGCGAGCCGCGACGCCAGGATCGAGCGGGGCGACCTGCCGGCCGCCTGGAGCGACATCCTGGCGACGTTCCGCCTGGCGCGGCAGATCTCGGGCTTCGCGGAGGGGATCGAGGCGTTCGAGGGCGTCCGGGCCGAGGCCGACGCGATCGGCCAGGCGATGGAGTGGGCGGTGGACGCCAGGCAGACGGCCGCGTCGCTCGAAGCCGCCCGCAAGGCGTACCGGGCCCTGCCGCCGATGCCCCGGGCGGCCGACGCCGCCCGAGCCCAGGCCCTGATCCTCCGCAACACGCTCGACATGCCTCGCGACGAGTTGATCGACGCGGCGAGTCGGCATTTCCTCGACGCCAACTCCCAGCCCTCCCAGCATTTCCTCGTCCGGGTCATGACGACTCCCTGGGAAGTGGCGCGCACGCGGCGAGGGGCCCAGCTCCTCCTCGCCGCGATGGTCCAGGATGCGGAGCAGCCCGCCTATCTGGTGCACGGCGGCCTGAACGGGCTGGAAATCCGCCAGAACGGGGAGAGGGTGGTGATCCCGCCGGCGGAACTGTTTTCGATCGAGATCAGGAACCCGGTCCTCAACACCGTGACGACGCACCTTGGCGCCTTCATCCTGGAATGGAACCGTTGCGAGGCCGCCCGCCGGGCCCTCGACCTGATCTTCCGCCTGCGGATCTGGCAGGCCGGGCACGACGGCCGATTGCCGGACACGCTCAACGCCCTCGTGAGCCCGGAAGATCCGGCCTTGCCGATCGACCCGTTCTCGCCCACCGGCGCGACCTTCGGTTACATCCCCGACCATGGCCGCTGGAGGCGCTCCGGCATGTACGGCTCGACCCTCACGAGCAACCACGAAAGCGACACGCCCTCGTTTGAGGGCGAATGGCTGCTCTACAGCGTCGGTCCCAAACAGTTAGACATCCGACAGCAGAGCTACATCCCAACCTCGGTCGACGCCAACGACCTCATATTCCCCTTGAAGGACCACGTCAAACCGCCCGATCCCGCCACTCCGTGAGCCCGTCATCGGGAGCCGGGACGCCCTTTTCGGCCAACTTGCACCATCCATGACTCCTACAAAAACCAATTGGCCGTCAGGGAGGTGCCAAGAGGTCAGAATTCCAAACATCCTTGCAAGGATCCTCTCGTGGAGCCGTATAGGCCGAGTGCCCCTGAGGTATGAGGGCCGTCGATCCCCTCGGGGTGGCCTTCAAATGTCACCCCTTCCGGGTTTCCGGGCTCACCTTGTGGTGCGGGTTTCCACGCAGGAGGGGATGTCATGCACCGGCTGCCATGGGGAAGGGGCGTCCTGCAAGCGGCGACGGGTCGGGGCCCGGGGGCGTTCGGGTTCGCCTGCCTGGCGGCGGGGCTCATCCTGGGCCCCTGCTACCTGACCGCGACGTTGGAACCCGAGAGGACGGATCAGGCCTCGTCGGTCGATCCCAGCGGAGGTCGGTCGATCCTCCGGGCGGAGTTGCTCGAATGCTGGGCGTCCGAGGAGTGCGACGGACTCGCCCGGGCCGTCGAGGAGACCCCGGGGCCGCCGACGGTGGAGATGGTGCGCCGGCTGATGGAAGACCACGGCTGCACGGGGCTCCGTTACGTCCTGCGCGTCCGATGGCTGCTGAGCGACGGCGGCTTCGACGAGATCACCTACGTCCGTCGGCCGTATCAGGAGCCGTGGTGTTTCCAAGAGTTCCTCAAATTCCTGCGCCAGAGGATCGAGACGGCGAAGGGCAGCCACGGCGACGTCCCTCTCCGCGTCGTCGACCTGGCGTCCATCCCGGAGGACCACGCCTCGGACTCGATCCTGGAACGGCTGCTGACTCCGACCGCGAAGGATGAGCCGGCCCGTCGTCTTCCGGGCGACGGCGAGTCGGCCCCCGTCGTCGGCGCCGGCCGGTTCAAGCCGGTGCCGGCGCCGCGCCGGCCGTCGCCGGCCAACCATTGACATTTGTAGGATAACGGCGATAGTAGAACGACGGCCGTCTCTTACAAGTGTCCCTTTGATATCCTCTCTCGTCGTCTCGTCCCCGTGGAACTCCGCGTAAGGGGGTTGTCATGAGTCGGAGCGGCAGGGTTCGACTAATCTTCGGCGTCCTCGGCCGCCGGTTGGGTGCGGCCGGTTTCGCTTGCCTGACGGCGTCGCTGCTGCTGGCGCCGTCCTTAGTCACCTCGAAATGGCAACCCGGCGCGATGGGTGAAGGAGGTCGGGAGCCGACGTCCGACAGCCGCTCCGTCGTCGGGGTGGAGGTCGTGGACGCCCGGTGCTCGGACGACTTCGGGGACCTGGCGGCGTTCGTCGCCGGCTGCCCGACGCCGCCGACCTGGGATGCCGTGCGGAGCCTCCTCGAAGCCCGCGCCGCGCGGGACGTCTGGTTTTCCTACCGGCTCCGCTGGCGGTTGGACGACGGCCAACCCGCGGAGGTGACCTACGTCCGCCAGCCTTATCACAGCAACCCTCACTTCCAGGAGTTCCTGCAGCTGGTGCGAAGCGACGTGGGACGTGGGCCGGCCGACGACGCGTCGCCGCTCCCGCCCCCGGGCCTCGAACTCCAGCCTCCCCTCCTGGACGTCGTCCGGGAGCACCTCGCGAAGGACCAGACGCGGCCGGAATGACCGAGGCCCCGCCTCGAACCTCGGCTCGCCGCGAGGCGTTCGTCTCGATTCCGTTTTCATCCTTGACATGGCTCGGAGTCGGTGGATATAAGGGCGGACAGAGACCAAGACAATTTGTCTTGGGAATAACCGTCGCCCCGAAACGAAGACCATCGTAGAGGTCCGCGCCGGCCTCCGGCGTCGGCCGATGGGAGAAGGAACGCCCCGGGGCTTCGGGTTGCGAGACGAGCTCGCTGCGCGTCGTCGCCTTCCATCGACCGTTCGAATCGCGGCATATCCGCGCGGGGGCCCCTATGCGCCGAGACGGGATGATCCGCTTCATGTCCGACCTTTTGCGGCGTTGGCTGGCGTCCTCCGGCTTCGCCTGCCTGTCGGCCTGCCTTGTCCTGGCCCCGATCTTCCTGGCCTGGCAGTGGCGTTCGGGGACGATCGGGGCGGCTTTCCAGGAGCCCGCGGCCTCGGCCCGCACCGCCGTCGGGGCGGAAGTCCTGGAAACGCGGTCGTCCGACGATCTCCCGGACGTAGCCCGCATCGTCGCGAGCCCGGCCGAGCCGCCGAGCTGGGAATCCGTGCGTCGCCTGCTGGAGGCTCGGGGGGCGACGAACCTCTGGTACTGCGTCCGGGTCCAGTGGCGGATGGACGACGGCGCGATCGAGGAAACGACCTTCGTCCGACATCCGTATCACGACGTGGCCCATTTCCGCGAGTTCCTGAGGCTCGTGCGCGAGGTCGACCCGGAAGCCGGCCCGGGGTGGTCGGCGTCGCTGGGAAAGGTCCGGAACCCGGGCGCCGAGAATCAGGATCCCTTGCCCGACGTCCTCCTCGCGTACTTGCGGAAGGTCCGCCCCTGGGAGCGTTGAGCGGCCGGGCGGTCAGCGCGAGACGGTCGCGGCGTGACGTTTCAGGATGCGCTCGACCTCGACGAAGGTGTACTCGCTGGAGTTGATCGTCGTGTGATACTCGGGCACGAGGGTCTCGCTCTCGGCGCCCTCCTGGCGGGCGCTGGCGATCGGCACGGCGCCGTCGCCGTGGGCGATCGCGACGGGGACGCGGGCGGTGCCGGCGATCGTGTGATGCCGGATTCGGGGGTCGATCGGCAGGCACCGCATCACCTGGTGGATCGGCTCGCGGCGTCGGAGCATGCCGATGCTGTTGGGCAGGTCGTGCATGTAGGGCCGCACCGCGCCCGGGTTGTCGCGGTCGAGCCGCGCGGCGAGGTCGCGAAGGTCCTCGGGACGCCGCGTGAGGCGCTCGTTGAGGACGCCGATCGGCTGCGTCGTCGCCCCCAGGCCGTCGTGAGGGGTCGCCAGGAAGAGGGCCCGTCGGACGATCGGGACCGGTTCGAAGAAGAAGAGGCTCGCCAGAAACGCCCGCTCCGGCTCCGTCGCCGCCAGCGTCTCCAGGGGCCGGGTCGCGACCAGCTCCCAGAGCGCCGGGCCGCTGGAGACGACCTGCAGCTTGAGCATCAGGCCGCCCATGCTGTGGCCGATCAGCACGGTGTTCTGGACGCCGGGATCGGTGCGTGCAGGGTCGAGCGCGGCCTCGAAACGGTGTAGGTCGCGGCGGAACAGGGCCGCCGAATGCAGGAAGGTCAGGCCGGTCGCGTAGCGGTAGCCGGCGATCTGGAAGCGATCCAGAAAACCCGGCCGCGACCGCAGGCCGTTCATCATGTCGGTGAAGGTGTACGGCGTGTCGTACAGGCCGTGGACGAAGACGACGGGGATCTTGCCCGGCTGGAAGGGCTCCAGCAGTCCGAGGAACGCCCGATCGACGTCCTGGCTGGGGTTCACCAGCCCGGCCCAGCCCGACTGGAGCCCCCCCGTGCCCTCTTCCAGGTAAGCGATCGGGGCGTCGAGATCCGCCGCCAGCGGCCGGCGCGCGCCGGCGAGTGCGACGCCGCCGACCCGCAGCGGGTCATAGAACTCCAGCACGTCGCCAGGCCCCCCGCCGCCCCCCAGCCAGGCGTCCAGGTCGGGTCGGAGCACGGCCGTCGCGGGGATGAACATGGGATCGGGGATGACCGCGTCGTCGACCGTCGCATGCGGATTCGGCCGGACGAGGACCTGAGAGGCCCCGACGCCCGAACGGGTGTGATCCCGCGTATTCGAGGGGTTCCGGGGCGCGGCGGCGGGGTCGAGCAGGCGGGTGAATTCCGCCGGCGACCACACGAACCCCTGGTGGACGATCGGCACCTGAATGACGCCGCGCGGGGTCTGGACGACCAGTCGCGACCGTACGTCGATCGCCCCGTGCCGCGTCGCCGCCCGCAGGCAGTCGGCGAGGTTCTCGTTGTAAAGCGCGAGCGCCTTGCGGGCGCGCTTGTCGTCGAGGGCCGGACAGGCCGCCATCGCGGCGTAGGCGAAGACGGCCCCCTCGTAATAGCGATCGATGCACTCGCGCGAGCCGCCGTGCTCGACGAGGATCGCCCGCCTCCGCGCCGAGGCCGCCCGCTGCAGCGCCGCGTCGCGATCCAGGCCGGCCGCCCGGACCATCCCAGGGGCCGCCATCGTCATCGCCGCGCCGCAGAGGAAGCTCCGGCGCGCACACGGAACGCCGGCTCGCCGAGTATCTTGCATGAACCCCTCGCCGGACAATCCATCCACGCGCCGCGCCGGACGGCGCCCAATCCTATGCCCATCGGATCGGCCGTCCGGGTCGTGCGGCTTTCACCGAATCTCCCGAGGGCTGCGATTTCCGCCCGTCCGGTCGCGGCCGCTCGTCACATTACGATGAGCGGCGAGCGCTTGTCGGCGGCCTCGTCCATGAACCCCTGGATCCGGGCGACCAGTTCCTGGGCGTCGGGGGCGACGCCTTCGAGGAGCAGGGTGTTGGACCAGAGTTGCAGGCCGCATTGCTTGATGAAGGCGTCGTGCTCGGCGTTGGCGGTCAGGCGGCCGAGACGGCGGATCAGGGGGGCCTTGGGGTTGATCTCCAGGATCCGCGACATCTCCGGCATCTCCTTGTTGGCCATCTTGAGGATGCGCTGCATCTGCGTGGACAGCGCCCCGTCGGCGTTGACCAGGCAGCAGGGGCTGTCGGTCAGGCGATGCGACTCGCGGACGTCGCGGACGCGGCCGCCGATCGCCTCGCGAAAAAGGTCGAGCACGCGGGCGAAGCCGGGTTCGGCCTTTTCGTCCTCGGGCGTCTCGACCTTCGACTCGGCGTCGCCGGGAGCGTCGGGGAGGTCGAGGTCGTCGGAGTCGATCGAGGTCAGGGGCTTGCCGCCGTACGAGCCGAGGGCGTTCATGACGAACTCGTCGATCGGCTCGACCAGGTAGAGGACCTCGAGCTTGCGCTTGCGGAAGACCTCCAGGTTGGGGTTCTTCTCGATCGCGGCGAGGTCGGGGCCGCCCAGGAAGTAGATCCGCTTCTGGCCCTCGGGCATCCGCCCGACGTAGTCGTCGAGCGCGACGTCGAGCTTGCCGTCGGCCTTGTGGGACGAGGCGAACCGGATCAGCTTCGCCAGCCGGTCGCGCTGGGGGGCGTCGACGATCGCGCCCTCCTTGAGCAGCGTCCCGAACTGGTCGGTGAAGGTCTGGAAGGCGTCGGGCTGATCCTTGGCGAGCTGATCGAGGCGGTCGAAGATCGACTTGAGCAGCGACCCCCGGATCCGCCGGATGACCGAGTTGTCCTGGAGGGTCTCGCGCGAGACGTTGAGCGGCAAATCCTCGGAGTCGACCAGGCCGAAGAGGAACCGGAGGTAGTCCGGCAGCAGCTCGCGGCAGTCGTTCTGCACCAGGACGCGCTTGGCGCAAAGGCTGACGCCGTGCTCCATCCGGGGGAAGCCGTACTTCTCCAGGTTCGACGGCGGGGAGTAGAGGACCGCGTGGAACTGGATCGGCGAATCGACCGAGACGTGCAGGTGCCAGAGCGGCTTCTCGTCGGTGTGGTGGCTCAGGTGCTGGTAGAATCGGTCGTACTGCTCCTCGGTCACCTGCCGCTTGGGCTCGACCCAGATGGGCTTCTGGTCGTTGATCACCTCGTCCCCGGGCGCGAGCTTGATCGGGTGGGGGATGAAGCTGGAATAGCGCCGGACGATCTCCTTGATCCGGTAGGGGATGGCGAAGTCCTTCGCATCCTCCTTGAGATGGAGGATGATCTCGGTGCCCCGGGGCAGGGGGGCCTCGACGGCCTCGACGGTGAACCGGCCGGTCCCCTCGGACTCCCATTCCCAGCCGCGCTCGTCGCGGTAGCTGCGGGAGCGGACCTGGACCTTGTCGGCGATCATGAAGGCCGAGTAGAAGCCGACCCCGAACTGGCCGATCAGCGACAGGTCGGCCTTCGCCTTGGCCTCGGTCGACAGGTTTTTCAGGAACTCGCCCGAGCCGCTGTGCGCGATCGTCCCGAGGTTGGCCACCAGCTCCTCGCGTGTCATGCCGACGCCGGTGTCGCGGATGACCAGGCGTCGCGCGGCCTCGTCGGGCTCGATCGTGATTTCCAACGGCCCGCTGTCGCGCTGCGCACCATCGGTGAGCGCCACGAAGCGCATCTTGTCGAGCGCGTCGGACGCGTTGGAGATCAGCTCGCGGAGGGCGATCTCGCGGCTCTGATACAACGAATGCGAGAGCAGGTGGAGGAGTTGTTTGATCTCCGCCTGGAAGGTGAATTCCTGCCGTTCCTGCGCATGTTCGGCTGTCATGTCGGCGATGACCTCAAGACCGGATCGGGCTTCGGAGTGGAGCGGTCCTCATCCAGCGTACCGTCCTTCGATCGCCTTTAGCAACCAGCGTGCCACCACAGCAGTCGAAGCGTAAACCCCATTCGCTTCAGGAAGTTCGGGGGGAAGCGGCCTCTCTGGGGAAGCTCGCCGGGCTGTCAAGTTCGCGCCCTGGCCGACAATCTGGCACGTCGGCCGGCTTGGATCTCGTGGTCGCCTCACCAGGATCCTGGAAAATTCCGCCAGCCGTCACCCTCACGGAGCCGATGGGAGCCCTGAGCCCGCGCGTCGAAGGGAAGCCGATCGAGGCCGGCCCAAATTACGCAAGCGTTGCGACGCGCGTAAGATATCGAAACAGCCAGGCCGAATTCCACGAAAGCCAGGCCCGGAAACGTGAGTTAACCTGTCTTCATAGGCAGGCATCTTTCATCGACCCTCGGAGCGTCCCAAGTGACAGACGAAACGGTCGACGCCGTCAGTTCCGACCCGTTGAAGTCGGTCGCCGACGCGTTGGATGCGGCGGTCGAGGCGACGAAGGACGGGGTGGCGCAGGCGACTGCCTCGGTCGGTAACGCGCTCCCGGCCGTCGGTGGTTTCCTCACCGGTCTCACCTACAAGACCTGCTACGCGGTCTCGTACGGGGTCGTCTTCCCCGCGGCCCTGGTCGCGCGGGCCGTCCCCAAGGAGAACGCCGCCGTCCACGGGTTCATCGACGGGGCGCGAGCCGCGATGGACCTGGTCGACGAGATGAAGCACAGGTCCCAGACGGGCGGCTGACGCGCCGGCGACCCTCTCCGCCGGCCCACCGCGACGATGCGACGCAGCGTCAGGCGCCCCGGTCTCCGCATCGGGCGAAGGATCGAGCCCCCCGCGCCGCGGCGGAAGGGGCGGGAGTTCAGTTCGGCTCCGCGAGCGGAGCGGCCTCGGGCCGATCGACGAGTTTTTCGGATCGCCACGTTAGCTCAGGGGGAAGACCATGCCCTTCTCGCGCTCGAACCTGCTGACGTTCGGGGCCGGGCTCGTCGCCGGCGCGGCGGGCTACGCGACGTATCCGAAGTGGAAGCACAAGGTTGCTCCGCTGGTCTCCGCCGTCGTGGCCGGGGCCTCCGCCGCCTTCCAGGACGCCCAGGCCGCGGCCGCCGAGGTCGCCCCGGACGCGGACGCGAACGCCCACGCGGCCCACGAGGCGACGCGAGGTCCCTGGGGAGCGACCGACCGGAACGGGTCCGGCGTGACGACCCCGTCGACCCTCTGACGCGATCCGAAGCGGACCGGGCCGGCGTCGCGTTCTCGTCGATCCGGGCGTGTCCTACCTTCGATGTGACGCTTGAATCCGCCTTTCGTCGGGTCATCCGAGGCCACCACCGATGAGCAGCCTTGATCTCGCCATCTCCTTTCCGGCCCGGGGCGTCATCCGACTCTCCAGCCTCGCCCTCTTCGGCGAAGCCGACGGCGCGACCTGCCGACGCTTCCTCGAACGGGTCTTCCAGGCGGAGGAGATCTCCGAGGTTACGATCACGACGGGCGACGCGCCCTCGGCGGAACTCCGCTTCTGCCCGAAGACCTGGACGCTGCAGGCCGTCGCCAATCGGGTGGCCTCGCTCCTGAGGCACTCCTCCGACACCAACGGTCAGGCACCGCCGAACGGTCATGCCGCGGCCAACGGCCACGCCGCAGCGAACGGGCACGGCTCGACCAACGGCCATGCCGCGAAGAACGGGCACGCTTCCACGAACGGGCACGCCCCGCACGCGGCCCAGGACAAGCCGGCCCGTTCCTCGAAGCCGTCGCTGTCGGTGACGCGGGGCCGCACGGGAGCCGTCCGCTATGCGCGGCCTGCGGCGGTCGCCTCGGGCTGGCAGGTGAAGCTCGACCGGCCCGGCCGGCTGCACCTGAAGAACCCGGTCCTCTACCGCAAGAACGACCTCTGCCAGGCGATCGAGCGGGAGCTGATGAGCGTCCTCGGGGTCGAGAAGTACAAGACCGGCTCGATCACCTGCAAGGTCCAGGTGGACTACGACCCGCGGCAGTTGACGCGGGACCAGGTCGTCGAGATCCTCGACGCCGCGCTGGCGGGGGCCGAGCACCCGACGAAGCTCGACAAGCTCGACCTCCACCTGCCGATCTGCACGGCGTCGCTCCCCCTGGCGGCGGTCGCGCAGTTCGCCTTCCCGCCGCTGCTGCCCGTGGCGGCGGCCGCGTTCGCCTACACGTCGATCCCGACGTTCAAGGAGGCGCGGCAGGTTTTGTTCGTCGAGAAGCGGCTCGGGGTCGACGTCCTGGACGCGATCGTGGTCGTCGGCTGCCTCGGGACGATGTCGATCTTCCCGGGCGCGGTGCTCTGCTGGTGCCTCGGCTTCGGCCGCGTGCTGGTCAAGAAGACGCAGGACGATTCCAAGAAGCTGCTGCTCAACGCCTTCGGCAAGCAGCCGCGCTACGTCTGGTTGTACCGCGACGGGATCGAGGTCCAGGTCTCGCTCGACAAGCTTCAGAAGGGCGACCTGATCGTCGTCAACACGGGCGAGGTGGTGCCGGTCGACGGCCACGTCGTCGAGGGCATGGCGATGATCGACCAGCACGCCCTGACCGGCGAGTCGACGCCGGCCGAGAAGGGCGTGGGCGACCGCGTCTTCGCCTCCACCGTGATGGTGGCCGGCAAGGTGTTCGTCTCGGTCGAGACCTCGGGGAGCGACACGGCCTCGGCCAAGATCAGCCAGATCCTCAACGACACGGCCGGCTTCAAGCTCGCCTCGCAGCACAAGGGCGAGGTGATGGCCGACCGGGCCGTGATCCCGACCCTCGCCATCGGCGCGGTCGGGATGGCCGCGATGGGCCCGGCCGGCGCGGTGGCCGTCCTCAACAGCGACTTCGGCACGGGCATCCGGATGGCCGCGCCGCTGGCGATGCTCAGCTCGCTGGCCCTGTGCGCCAACAAGGGCATCCTGGTGAAGGACGGCCGGGCGCTCGAGCTCATGAACGAGGTCGACACCGTCCTGTTCGACAAGACCGGGACCCTGACCCGCGAGCGGCCCGAGGTCGGCCGGGTGATCGCGGGCGAGGGCTTCGACCCCGACCAGATCCTGGGGTACGCCGCGGCCGCCGAGCGGAAGTTCCACCACCCCATCGCCCTGGCGATCCTTCACAAGGCGAAGGAGCTGGGGCTGGACCTGCCGGCGACCGACGACACCCAGTACAAGGTCGGCTACGGCATCACGGTGCACATCGACGGCCGCACCGTCCGGGTCGGCAGCAAGCGATTCATGGAGATGGAGGGGATCGACCTGCCGCCCGAGATCCGCGAGGCCCTGGACGAGGCGCATCGCGAGGGCTACACGATGGTCATGGTCGGCGTCGACGAGCAGCTCGGCGGCGCGATCGAGTTGCAGGCGGCGGTGCGGCCGGAGGTCAAGGAGATCATCGCGGGCCTCCGCAAGCGGGGGATCAAGCACATCGCGATCATTTCGGGCGACCACGAGGCGCCGACGAAGAAGCTGGCCGAGTCGCTCGGCATGGACCGCTACTTCGCCCAGGTGCTGCCGGCCGACAAGGCGGACTACGTCGAGAAACTTCAGAAGGAAGGCTGCAAGGTCTGCTTCGTGGGCGACGGGATCAACGACTCGATCGCCCTGAAGAAGGCGAACGTCTCGATCTCGCTGCGGGGCGCGTCGTCGATCGCCACCGACACGGCCCACATCGTGTTCCTCGAAGAAGGGCTGGCCAAGCTCTGCGAATTGCGAGACATCGCCCGCGAGCTGGACCGCAACGTCAAGCGAAGCTGGTCGATGATCCTGGCCCCGAACATCGCCTGCATCGCCGGCGTGTTCACCATGGGCTTCGGCATCATGGCCTCGGTCGCCACCAACAACGTCGCCGCGCTGGCCGCCCTGGCCAACGGCATGCTCCCGCTCCGCAAGGTCGCACAGATCGAGGCCGAACGGCGTCACCGGCTGGAGATGACTCAAAGCTATGCGATGGAAAGAAACCCTGTACACGCGCCCGCTCCGAAGGCCGATCGACGGGGCGACGCGCGAGGCGATCGACGCCGAGTTCTCGCGGCGTCGGCATGAGATCCCGGTGCCGACCGAGCTGCAATGGAACCCGGACCGGTCGCAGTTCACCATCCGGGCGCAATGGCTCTCGTTCATCGTCCGGTTCACCGCCGGGGTGATGCAGGTCGACGCCGAGCTTTCGCTGGCCGCCAAGGCCATGGCGACCCAGACGCACCGCCGCGACGCCGTCCGCTTCATCGACTCGATCGCCACCGACCTGGGCCTCTGATCCGGATCCCCCGCGGAGGGCCTTCGCCATGTCGGACGAGCATCAGCACGAAGCGGAAGGCCCGCGGCCGTCCCTTCGGACGCGGTCGACGGCCGCGTCGATCGCCCCCGAGTGCAAGCGGTTCGACATCTTCCTGATCGACACCGGCTGGAACGGACCGGTTTCGAAGCTCGTGCGGGCGCACCTGCCCATCCTGTACGAGTTCCAGAAGCAGGACACCCTCTACCTGCTCACGCCGGAACAATCGATCGAAGTCCTGCGGCGCGAGCCGCTGCTGATCGGCCGCGACCCGACCATCCTGGTGTACGACCTGATGGCGGCGAAGGGGGCCGACGCCGGCAATTATCGGGGCTTCCGCATCCATCTCGGCCGGTTCCGCAACGGCGAGCAGGCCCTGGCCCGGCTCCAGGAGTTCCTGCGATTCATCAACATGCACCGCACGGCCGAGCGCCTGGACGTCCAGGTCCGCCGCGAACTGCATCGCGAGGGCTTCTCGGGATCGGTGAAGTTGATACGCAACCTCTCCGAGGCGACAATCGAACTGATTTGAACACCTCGTCGCGGGAACGGAGGACGGATCGTCATGAATGAGGAAATCCCCCTGGTGCCCGCGATCGTGGGGCTCCTGCTGGTCGCCTATCTCGGCTCCGAGATCAACCGGCAGCGGGGCCGGCTCCGCGAGGTCTTCAACGTCTTCGACAAGTGCGACAGCAAGATCGCCGCGGTCCTCGAAGACATGGTGCACCGCGGCGACCTCAAGCCGTACGCTCCCGGTTGATCCCGGCTCGACCCCAGCGAGAAGCTCGTCCGGATCGCGACCTCGATTACGGAAACGGAATCAAGTCCTGGACCCCACCCACGCCGCCCCACGATCCGAGTCGAACGCCCCCCGGGCCGCCTGGTCCGACGGGGCCGTGGTGGTGCGCGACCCGCGCATCTTCGGCCCGGGCGCGGATGCGCATCTGCGTCGGTTCCTGGAGCGCGCCTTCCGCCTCGAATCGGTCGTTTCGATCTCGGTGGATCGGGGCGAAGGCCGGGCCGTGGTCCGGCCCGCGCGCGAGACGACCGACCACGATCGGTTCCTGAAAAGCCTGTCGGCCGCCCTGAGGGCGGAACATGGACCGGCCCTCGCCCTCCCTCGCGGGGTGCGCGAGTCGGAGTTCACGGTCCATCGGCATGGCCTCCTGTTGTCGACGTGTCAGGTCACGATCGATCGGCCGGGATGGCTGCGGTTCCGCCACCCGGCCCTGCGCCGCGATCGCGTGCTGGCGCGTGAGTTCGAGAAGTACGTCGCGTCCTCGCCCGGCGTCGTCAGGACGGCCCTCGACGCCCGGGTCGGGGCGTTGACGGTCCGCTACCGGCCCGCGGAAGTCGCCGCGTCCCGCCTGATCCGCCTGGCCGAAGAGGCCCTCGACTCCCCCGCCTGGTGGGACCGCACCGTCCCGGCGCCGTCGCGGACGTCGTTCACACTGGCGAACACGAACCTGGTCCTGGGGGCGGCGGTCGACCTGGCGGTCTCGGCCCTCGCGCCCGTGAGCGCGCTGATGCTGGTCGGGGGCAACCTGCGGACGTTCGGGCTCGCCTGGCGGCAGGTCCGGGAGCGGAACATCGGCCTGCCCGTCCTGTACACGGCGATCGTCGGGGGGACGCTGGTGAGCGGCCAGTTCCTGGCCTCGGCCCTGATGTCCTGGTCGTTCAAGTTCTGGAACGACCGGCTGCGTCAGGACCTCTCGGCGGAGCGCAGGCGGTCCCTGAGCGAGACCCTGCCCCTGCCGCGGCTGGCCCGGCTGGCCGTCGGCGACGGCGAGGTGCTCTCGCCGCCCGAGCGGCTGCGGGCGGGCGACCAGGTGCTCGTCGGGCCGGGGGAACTCGTGCCGACCGACGGCCGCGTGATCCAGGGTTCCGGGGTCGTCGACGAGCAGGCGCTGCGGGGGCTGGCGGGGGCGTCCCGGATCAGGCGAGGGGACGTCTTGCTGGCGGGCTCGCGGGTCCTGCACGGATCGCTCCGCCTGGAGGTCGCGGGGGGGGCGGATCGGACGAGGGCCTCGCAGATCGGCCGGGCCCTGCTGGCCGCGACGAGCCACGACGCCGGCGCGTCGTCGCCGACCCGGAAGACCGAGGCGTTCGCCGAGCGCGCCGTCGCGCCGACGTTCGCCATGGCCGGCGTGGGGCTGCTGGCCGGCGACCTGGCGACGGCCGCGGCGATCCTCAGGCCCGACTACGCCACGGGCCCCGGGGTCGCCCTGCCGCTGGAGACGGTCCGCGACGCCACGGCCTGCGCGCGGATCGGGGTGATCGTCCGCTCGCCCGACGCCTTCGAGCGCGTCGCCCGGGCCGACGCCGTCGTGATCGACGACTCGCCCGCGCTGCGCGCCCGCGGCCTCGAGGTCGTCGACGTCCAGTCGCGGCTCCCCGAATCGCTCCTGCTCCGCTACGCCGCGAGCGCCTTCCGCCACATGGCCGACGAACGAACCGAGGCCCTGCTGGACGCCTGCCGCACGCGACGCTGCCACGTCCTGGACCTCCCGGCCGCCGCGTTCGACCGGGGGGTGACCGTCGTCCACGACGGCCGGAGCGTGATGGTGCGGGGGCTCGACGAGGGGCCGACGGCCACGGGCCCCCTGGTCGTCGAGATCGACGGCGCCGCGGTCGGCGTGGTGACGTTCGGGCCGTCGCCGCGACCGAAAGCCGCGCGGGCCATCGAACGGCTGCGCGAAAGGCCGGGGGTCGCGGTGGTGCTGCTCTCGGACCGCCCCGAGGCCGAGGTTGGCCGGACGGCGGCGAGCCTCGGGATCTCGACCTTCCTGGGCGGGCGGACGGACGTCGACAAGGCGGCCTTCTTGCGCGACCTGCACGCTCGTGGCGCGCGGACGGCCTTCTTCGGCGACGGCCGGCTCCGCGGCGAGCCGGCCGCGGCGGCGGACGTCGCGGTCTCGACTTCGGGAGAGATCGACCGGGAGGGGGATCCGGCCGAGGTCGTCCTGATGCAACCCCGCCTCGACCTGTTCGCCGACCTCTGCGACATCGCGGGATCTCATGCGGAGCGGGCCCGGACGGCCCAGCGGCTGGTGATCCTGCCGAACGCCCTCTGCGTCGTCGGGGCCCTGTTCTTCGGGGCCACCGCCCTGGCCGTGGTCATCGTCAGCAATCTCAGCACCCTCGGGCTCTACCAGCGATCGTCCGGGGCCCTGCACTCGGCCGCCGGCCGAGAGCGGCCGAGGCGACGGCTCGTCGCGAGCCCGATCGGAACTTGAAGGAGGACGGACGTGGCGACGGCGGAATCCCCGACCCCCTCGGCCCCCGACCCCGGCCCCCCGGCCCCCGCCCGGACCGTCCGGGGCGGCGCCCGCAAGATGGAAGAC
Organism: Paludisphaera mucosa; assembly: GCF_029589435.1. Taxonomy (NCBI): domain Bacteria; kingdom Pseudomonadati; phylum Planctomycetota; class Planctomycetia; order Isosphaerales; family Isosphaeraceae; genus Paludisphaera; species Paludisphaera mucosa. Next base: position 4,035,779 of record NZ_JARRAG010000002.1, read on the forward strand.
CTGCCCAAGGAGGTCGGCGTGATGCTCATGTCCGTCGGCGCCCTGGGGTTCGTCCTGCCGGCCCTGGCCGGCGCGCCGGCGATCGTGGCCGGCGGCCTGGTCCTCTGGCCGCGGACGTTCGGCAAGGTCGATCGCTGGGTCCAGCGCCGTTATCCCTGGCTGCACGAGCAGGGGATGCAGCAGATCGGCCGCTACCTCGACGACCTCGAACAACGGTTCCCGGATTCCACCCGGCGCTGAGCCGCCTCGACGATCCCGACTTCCGATCCGAACCGAGATGGAGACGCGAGCGATGGGCGAGGAAGGATCGGGAGCGGCGGCCCTGGGCGGGCCGGGGGCCTGGCCGGCGAGCGACGCCGAGCAGGTCCGGCGTATCGAGTCGATGCCCAGGGAGGTCGGCGTGCTGCTGATGGTCGCGGGCGTCGGCGGCCTCCTCCTCCCCGGCCCGGTCGGTTCCCCATTCCTCATCCTCGGCGGAGTCATCCTCTGGCCCCGGGCCTTCCGGGGGCTGGAAGGATACTTCGGGCGGCGGTTCCCGAAGCTGCACCACCAGAGCATGCGCCAGATCACCCGCTATCTCGACGACCTGGAGAAGCGCTACCCGCTTGAGAAATGACGCCCGCGGCTGACGTCGACGGTCCATCTCTTCCCTTTCCCCGTCCCCCTTGTCTCCCGGAGGCACGCCCTTGAACATCCTCGTCATGACCCTCTTGACCTCGCCGCTGATCGGCAACGCCCTCGGCGTCAGTTTCGCCCTGACGCTCCTCCTGTCGTTGGCGGCGCTCTCGGTCTATGCGGGGCTGTATTACTCGCTGCCGCGGATGCTGATGAAGTGGCTTTCCCGGCGGGCGATCCCGGCCGTCTGAGGGCCGGATGGACCGCGGGGAGGAGGTCGCCGATGGGCTTGACCGCTTATGAACGTCGCCAGGTCGGGGCGATCGCCGCGTGGAAGGGGGAGACGCAGGGCTGGGGGGCGCGGGCCGTCGCGCGCGTCCGCCGGCCGCTCGCGCGGCTCGGGGAGAGCCTCATCCCGGACGCCGCCTTGAGGAAGGTGCTCGACGGCCTGGACGCCGCGCTCGAGGCGGAACCGCGGGTCGCGGCGTTCCTCGCGGAATCCGGCGTCGAGTCGCTCGAGGCCCTGAAGCTCGGGCCGCTCGAACGCTGCGACCGGTTGGCGGACCGCGTGGGCGTCCGCGCCGAGCGGCTCGCCATGGGGATGGGCGCCGTCGCCGGGGCCGGCGGTCTGATCACGGAGCTGGCCGGCCTCCCCTTGCTGCTCGCCGCCGCGCTGCGGGCGATCCATCGCACCGGGCTGTGCTACGGATACAACCTCGACGGCCCGGCCGACCGGAGCTACCTGCTCGGCGTTCTGGAGCTTTCCACCGTGGACGATCCCGACGTCCGGGTCCGGATCCGCGAGCGCCTCGCGCGCCTGGCGCGGGGCCGAGAGCGGCCCGGCGACCCCCCGGTCGGGCTGGACGGCCTGGAGGGGTGCGTCGCGGGCGACCTGGCTCTGGAAGCGGTGCCGTTCGTGGGCGATCCGGTGGCGATCGTCCTCGACTACATGATGATGCGGCGAGTCGACCGGACGGCCCGGATGGTCTTCCGGGAGCGTTGGCTGCGCGATGCGGGACGAATCGAGGGCGAGATCGCGCCGGCTCCGCCCCATCCCCGCGACGACGCGCTGAGGGCGTTCGGCGACCTCGCCGGTCAGGCGGCCTACGTGACGGGCTTCGGGCTGGCCTTCGGGGTCGTCCTGCCGCTGGCCGCCGCGAGGCGGGCTTCGCGACGGCTGCCCGATCCGGTGGTCCGAGGCGCCCGCGAAGGGGCTCTTGCCGCCTCGCGCGCGGCCGACGACTTGCGAGCCGGCTGGAGCGACGCCCGGGAGATCCTCTGGGCCCCCGGTCCGGAGCCCGCGGCCGGTTGAGCCCGACGCCCCCGTTCGAGCCCATCAGGTTCGAGTCCAAGCCGGGTGCACGACACGACGTCGGTCCGGGGGTCCGAGGGCTTGATGCCGGCGGCGGTCTACCTCATGCTCGGGATCGGATTCCGCGACGCGCCTGCCGAGGAGGCGGGTACGCCCTGATCGACGTCCAGGACCGGGGCGAGGCCGCCCCGTCCCTTTCCAGCCCGGATCGGGCCGATGAGATCATGACGAGCACGAGTCGAACGTCGGCCCCCGACGGCCCTCCCCACGCGACCGACGCCGCCTACCGTACGGAGCTCCGGCAGGGGTTCGAGAGGATGTATGAGCGCCGGCGCCTCAAGCTCTTCGGAGCCCTCGCCCTCCTCACCACGGCGCCCCTGCTGCTGCTCTCGCTCTCCGAGGGGCTGGCCTTCGGGCCGCGCGTCGAGGTCCCCATCCTGCGGGACCCGGGGTTCTACTGCCGTTACCTGGCCGCGTTGCCCCTCCTCGTCGGCGCCGAGATCTTCGTGGGGATGAGCCTCGCGGTCCAGGTGGGATACCTCCTCGAATCGGGGCTCGTCCCCGAGGAGGAGCGGCCGAGCTTCCAGGCCGCGAAGGCCCAGCTCCAGCGCCTGGCCCGCTCCCGGGCCGCGAAGGTCGTCGCCGGGGCCCTCGCCTTCGTGGTCGTGACGACCTTCCGGCTCTTGCTCGACACGAAGCCGGGCGCTTCGAGCTGGGAGCGGCTGGGGGCGGCCGATGGGGGCCGGATCACGCTCGCGGGCTGGTGGTCGATCCTGGTGAGTGTGCCGGTCCTCGTCGGCCTCCTGCTGCATTGGCTCTGGCGCGCCGGCGTGTGGGCCTGGTTCCTGTTCCGCGTGTCCCGCCTCGACCTGGCGCTGACCCCCACCCACCCCGACCGCGCGGGGGGCCTGGGGTTCCTCGCCTGGGGGCAGGCGAGCTTCGCCCCCGTGCTGGCCGCGGTGTCGGCCGTCCTGTCCGGGAGCATCGCCGGCGAGGTCCTCTACGGGGGCCGGACGGTGGACGCCCTGAAGTACCATGCGGTGGTCTTCGTCGTGCTCGCGCTGGCGTTCCTGCTCGCCCCGCTCCTGGTTTTCTCGCGGCGGATGGCGCACTGTCGGTTCCAGGCGATCCTGGATTTCGGGATGCTGGTCTGGCGCCACGACCGCGCGTTCGACGAGAAGTGGATCCGGAACCTGGGGACGAGCCGCGAGAGCCTGCTGGGGAGCCCCGACGTGTCGTCGCTCTCCGACATCGGCGTGGCGTTCGACCATGTCGAACGAATGCGGATCATGCCCCTCGACCACCAGGCCCTGCTCGTGTTACTGATGGCCGCAGTCGCGCCGCTGCTCCCCTCGCTCGCGACCGCGATCCCGCTGCCCGAGATCCTCAAGAACCTGGCGGGCTTCCTCGTCTGAGCGGGAGTCCGGCGCGACGACGATCCAACGCCCCTACGAATTATCGACCACCCCTCCGCCGACGCCGCGAGAGAGCCTCGCGGCGAGAGCGGGCCTTCACCGGAGCCTCTCCATGCGTCGCCTCCTGTTGGTCGCATTCGGCGTCTCGATCGGCCTGATTTCGTCGCCCCGAGACGCCAGGTCCCAGATGATGTATCCCGGCGGCTACGGCGGCTACGGGATGAGCCAGTGGGGCGCCGACCCGGGCGCCGGCTACATGGCCGGGCTGGGTTCGTACGCGCGAGGGCAGGGGGTGTACGCCGTCGAGAAGGCCAAGGCCGACGCGATCAACCTCGACACCATGATCAAGTGGAACAAGGCCCTGCGTGTGCGCCAGCGCGCCCTCCGCGAGGACCAGCGCAAGGAGGACGCCCGGCGCGAGGCCGCCCGGGAGGCGCGGGTCGAGAACCGGGAGTTCCTCGACGGCACCACGCTGAACGACGTCCTGATGCAGATCCTCGACTCCGACCCCGGCGTCGCGAAATCGGCCCGGGTCAAGGCGCCGCTCAGCGCCGCCGCGATCCGGGAGATCCCGTTCGAATGGGACTCCGAGGCCGTCACCATCTGCATCGACCAGATGACCGGCGCGGGCTCGCTCCCGCCCCTCCTGATGGACCCGCGCTACCTCGCCGAGCGCCAGGCCCTGAGGGACGCGGTCGAGCCCGCCCTCCGGGAGGACGCCAAGGGCGAGGTCTCGGCGGAGACCCGCAGGCGCATCGTCGACGCCGTCGCCGCCTTCCGGGGCAGCTTCGTGAAGAACGCGTCCGACTTCGCCCCCGACTTCCAGGAGGCGCAGGACTACTTCACGACCCTCGCCAGCCTGACGCGGCTGCTCAACGACCCCAGCCTCAAGGCCTTCCTGGCCCAGCTCGACGACGGCCGGGAGCGCACGGTCGGCGACCTCGTGGCGTTCATGAACTCCTTCAACCTCCGCTTCGGAGCCCCCACCTCCGAACGGCAGATCGAGATCTACCGTCGGCTCCTGCCGGCCCTCAAGCAGATCCGCGACGCATCCGTCGCCGCGACGACGCCGCCGGCGTCCGCCCCCGACCGGACCGGGGCCGACCTCCAGACCGCCGCCAAGGCGGCCTTCAAGGGGATGAGCTGGGATCAGCTCGAGGCCCACTCCCGCGCCAAGTGACCGCCGCGACCCCGCCGGGTCGACCGAGACGCTCGGCGACCCGGCCCGGTCCGATGCGGAACGACCGCGTCCCCGGCGTCGGACCGCTGCGAGATCGAACGATCGCGTCAAGTCTGCGGAATACGAGACCGATACCTATTCCGGAGATCTCGCCGACGACCACGACCGTCCTGGCGGGCCTCCATGCCGGCTCGCCGTTCCCGGAGGGACGCGGGCCATCACGGTGACGGCCGTCGTCGCGGGGATCGCCGTTGGTCGCACTCACGGATTTCGAGTTCCCCGGGTTGCGGCCGCCGATCCTCGGGCGGGCCGATCGCCGCCGCGCCTCGAAATCGGCCCTTTGTCTTGTCCTTCTGGCCGTCGGCCTGACGGGCTGCGCGACGACCGCTCCCCCGGGCTCGGTCCGGCTCCAGAGCCCTGCGCCCGAGTCGACCGACGATCGCGCGGCCGCGTCCACGCCGGCCGTTCCCGAACCCTCGATGGGCGACGTCAGCTCGACGCTCCGGCATCGCCTCGAAGACAGCGTCGGGGCGGGCGAGGATCCGGAATTCCATTATCCCGACGTCCATACCGATCCGGCGGAGACCTACCGCGATCGCTACGGCGTCGTCGAGGAGGATCACGACCCTTTCATCCTCCCCTGGCTCGCAAACCTGATCTTCGAAGACCGCTGGCTGCTGGCCGACAAGGATCCCGATACGGCCCTCAAGAATCAGCTCGATCGCCGGATGAAGGTCGACATCCGCGACCCCGCGCCCGATACGGCGAACTTCCCCAACAGCCCTTACACCCTGGCGAAGGGGCGGGCCTACCTCGAAACATCGCCGCTCGGCCTCTACGGCGCGAGCCGCAACGGGACCGAGCCTCGGCTCTATCAGTGGGAGCACCTCTTCCGCTACGGCCTCACCGACAACCTCGAGTTCCGGATCTTCTCGAACGGCCTCACCTCCCAGGCGGCCCTCGGCAGACAGCCCGCGACCGCCGGCTATTCCCCCCTCGCCTTCGACTTCAAGGTGAACCTGTGGGAGGAGAACACGCGTTACCACCTCCCCGCGATGGGGGTGGAAATGTACATCCAGACGACCTTCGGGTCGCCCGCGTTCAACAGCGGGACGCAACCCTCGCTGAACCTGCTGTTCGACCAGTCGCTCCCCTTCGGCATCGGCCTGGAATACAACTTCGGGATGTCGGGCGTCCAGAACGGGCAGGACCAGATCGTCTACCAGTTCAGCTGCCAATGGTCGCTCCAGCGCGAGCTGTTCAAGGACTTCGACGTCTTCTTCCACGGCTTCTACAACGCCTCGGCCCTGCCGCGCCTGCTCCAGTTCCAGAACGACTCCACGGCCGACGTCCCCAACGTCACCGTGCTGGGAGTCGGAGGCATTCGCACGATCAACGACCGACTCGCCATCTTCGGCAGCTATAATATGGGCGTGACCCCGGAATCCCCGAAGACCCTGGCGCTCATGGGTTTCGCGGTGGGTTTCTGAAAGGCGAGCAGCCTTTGAGCTGTGCAGCCTGGGCGATCTTAAGCTTGATTATCGAATTCGCCCGGCACGCGGCTGGACATTCTTGCAATGCGCAGCCATACTCCATGATGGCAACCATCGTTAAAGTTCCTTTATTTTCGCCGTCCACACCGGAAGCCACCCTCCCGCCTCCGAGCGATGCCGGTCCGTTGCATCGAGAAGGCTTGATCTGAGCCGCGACGGCGTGACGTCGCCAGGGGCTGCGCCTGGCGCCCAGCCCTTCGTGGGTTCCCCGCCGAGGAGGCTTGAGATGTCGAGCGTCGCCGAGCGTTCGGGCGAGGTCCGCCCCAGGCCGCCGCGCTGGCCCGAATCGATGCCCGTCGTGGCCTCGACCGAGGCGGCGATCGGGACGATCGGGCACGCCGCCATCCTCGAGGGCCGGCTCCCGGACCTTTTCCACGTCTGCCCGACCCACACCGCGATCGCGTTCGGGCTGAAGGGGACGTCCACGATCGAACGGAGGCGCGGCGGACGCCTGTCCCGGTTCGTAGGCGGGCCGGGCGGATTCACGATCATCGCGGCCGGCGAAGACAACCGCTTCTCCATGGACCGGCCGCTCCAGACGCTCAACCTGATCTTCGACGCCGGGACGCTGCAGGTCCTCGCCGATCGCGAGTGGCCGCCTTGCGGATCGACCATCGCGATCGCCTCCGCGGACCACCAGACGACCCCGGAGATCGTGACGCTCGGGCAGCAGTTCGCCTCGCTGCTCCGCTCGCCCCGGAACGGCGGCCGCCTTTACGCCGAGACCCTGTGGACCCAGATCGCGATCCAGCTCCTCTGGAACTTCTCGTCGCTGCCGCGGCCGCAGGAGACCTGGGTGGAGCGACTGCCCGACGTCCGCCTCAAGCGCGTGATCGACTACCTCGACGCCTCGGTCGCCGAGGAGATCTCCCTGGGCGACCTCGCCGACCTGGCCGGGCTCAGCCCGAACTACTTCCTCAACGCCTTCAAAAAGGCGACCGGCAAGACGCCGCACCGGTTCCTGACCGAGAAGCGCGTCGCCAAGGCCTGCGACCTCCTGCGCAACCCCCAGACGTCCATCGTCGGGGTGGCCCTCGCGGTCGGCTTCTCGTCGCAGAGCCACTTCACCACCGTCTTCGGCCGCTTCATGAAGACCACCCCCGCCGCCTACCGCGCGCAGGTGCTCGGCCTGGGGCCCGAACCGACGTCGATGCGAGGCCTCGACGGCGAGTCGGGCCCGGCGCAGGGCTTTCGATCGTAAGAAGATGGAAGGCCCCAGGGTCATTTCCTGGTAGAGAAAATCCTCCGAGGGGGTAGATTAGGTCGGTTCCTCGCCCGTGCGACCGCTCCGGGGACCGTCCTTCAAGGGGGCCAACGACGATGTCCGACCCGCATTCGATCCCGAGCCACGAGTCGACCGAATCGCTGAACGGGACCCTAGAAACCGTCACACGCGCCGCCCAGCGCGGGGCGGCCGACGCGAGCGAGGCGGCGGCCCGGACGTGGACGGCGGCGGGACGGTTCGCCAGCCGGTTCGTCTACACCACCTGCTACACCATCTCGTACGGGGTCGTCTTCCCGGCCGTCCTGCTGGCCCGTTCGGTCCCCCGGAACAACATCGCGGTCCAGGGCCTGATCGAGGGCGCCGACGCCGCGCGCGACAAGGTCGACGAGATGTACCACCCCGCGCTCGATCCGGCGTCCGACCACGCTCCGCGAGCCCTGGCCCCCGCCTGAGGCCCGGCCGCCCGGTCCTCTCGGCATCGATCCCGGCGCGAGGCCGTCGCGGGCTTGCGAGGGGATCGATCGTCGTACGCGCCGAGGCCGTCGGCCCGGGGCCGGCAACGTCCCCCATCCTGGATCGAACCCGCGACCCTGGAACAGTCCGAGGACGGCCGGGAATGGTACGAATGAAGCCCGCTTCGCCCCAAGAAAGTCCGCCCCCCCCCCCGGCGCACGCGGCCGATCCCGGAGGGGTGGAGGACGCGTCGCTGGAGGTCGAGGTCGACGCCCGCGCGGGGCTGATCCGGGTGAGCGACGCCCGATTGTTCCGACCGCTGCGTCGCGACTATGCGCGACGCCTGCTGGAAGCCCTTTGCAAGCACCCCGGCGTGCGCAAGGCCGAGGTCGATCTCGCGACGTCGAGCTGCCGCGTCGACTTCGACCTCGTCGTGTGCGACCCGGCGGTCATGGCGCGCGTCTTCGTGGAATCGACCCGGGTCGCCTCCTCGGCCGCGGGCCGCGGCGGCTGGGCCTGGCGGCGAAGGCCGGCCTGGTCGAGCCTCACCGTCTATCGGTCGCGGGGCGCGCCCTCGCTCTGGGAGACGCACGCCGACGAATCGGGGCGGGTCCGGCTTCGCCACGAGCGGGCCGCGTCGGACCGCGAGGCGTGGCGCTGCATCGCCGACGAGCTCGCGAGCCTCGACGGGGTCGAGTGGTGCCGGGCGTCCCGCTGGTCGCGCTCGATCACGGTCGATTGCGGTGCCGTGGAGGGCTCGCAGGCGGGGCGGACGCTGTGCAGCGCCGAGAGGATCCTGGAAGGGCGCACCACGGTCGCGCGACCGGCGGCCGACGCCCCCGCCGGGATCGTCGCCGGCTGGAGGCGCCTTCCGTATCTGGCCGCGGCCGGCGGGGCCTTCGGCATGACCCTGGTCGCCCTCGCGATCCCCGGCGTCCCGACCGTCCCGTTCCTGCTGGCGACGAGCTACTACCTGGCGCGTTCGTCGCCCTTCCTGGACGATCGGCTCCGACGGGCTCCGCTGTTCGGGCCGATCCTGCGAGAGTGGGAAGGCCACGCCGCCCTGAGCTTCGGGTCCAAGGAGAACCTGATCGGCCTCACGGTCATGATCGTCGTCGTGGGGGTGATGCTCACGCCGCTGACGCCCATCGCCCTCGGCCTGATCCTCGTCGTCTCGTCGATCAGCGTGTATGGGATCGCCGCGACGCCCGGCCTGGAAAGCGACCGGAGGGGCGACGATCAGGCGGAGATCGGCAGCACGATCCCGTTCCCCACGCGCTGATCCCACCACGCCTGAGGCGGCGCGGCGACGCTCTCGTGAGCGTCCGCACCGGCGTCCCGACGCAGCCATCGCCCGACGTACACGGCGAGCAGGACGACCTCCAGGCCGACGACCAGGATCAGCGGCGGGTGGAGGAAGGCGAACGTCCCGACGGCCAGGGCCGCGATTACGACGGTCCTGACGACTTCGCGCAGCTCAGGTCGCGGCAGCGGCGCGTCGAGCACGGCGAGGAGGCGAGGGAACCGGGCGAGCCACTGACGCAGGCCCGGCCAGAGTCGGACCGAGAAGTACAGGGCGGACAGGGCGAAGGGGGCCGACGGGATCCCCGGCAGGACCACCCCGACGCCCACCATCAGGAAAGAACCGCCGGCCAGCAGCAGGTCCCGGCCTCTCGTCGACCTCGGGAATGCGGCCGATCGGACGCGCCGGACGACCTTCGACGCCCGCCGGACGAGCGAAGGCTCGCGGTCCGTCGACTCGCGGACGCTCACGTCGCGGACCGCCTCGGCGATGCACCGGACCAGGAGCGCCGAGACCTCCTCCGCGTCGACGGCCTCGTCCGCGAACTCGACGCGCCAGGTCGACGTCGACGTGCAGACCTGGACCCAAATGACCCCGGGGAGCCGGGCGGCCCGGGCCGCCAGCGATCGACAGAAGGCCTCGCGACCGGGACGGATCAGCCTGGGGGCATGGAACGTCGCGACCCTCCCATCCACCAGGCTCCACGTGGCCTCACGGGCGGCGTCGAGGCTCGGGGGGGCGGCTTGCGGCGAGGCCATCACTCGTCTCCTCGCCGGCTCCTGCCGGCGGATCGTTGGGCGTCGCGAGATGGAGAGCGACCCCCGGACTCGGATCTCGACGCGCGCAGGCCCCGTCGGGCGGAAACCGTCGAGGTCGCCGTCGCGCCGCGGAGGTATGCACTGCGATCCGGAATTCCAGGGCGGCTTGCACCCCGATGGTCTGCTTCCCAGGGCCCCGGCGTCGTCGAAAGGGTCGACGGCCGCAGGCTATGGACACATCAGCAAGACCCGCAACACGCTTTGCACGTGTCGTGCCGACTCAGGACGCAGAGAGGAGAAGAGCCCGAGGCCGTTCTCCGGCCGACCACATGGAACTGGGATGTCGCGAGACGTCTCCCCGAGGGACCTGACGCCTCATCGGACGACCTTCTCAGGGAGGTGGAGGCGCGACACCGGAGAGTCGCGGGGGATCGAGGAGGTGCGGGTTTCCTCGATTTTCGGATTCGGCGGGAATGAGAGCAGGGTGGCTGACGGGATTCGAACCCGCGATTTCCAGATCCACAATCTGGTGCCTTAACCGCTAGGCCACAGCCACCATCGCACGCGACAGAGACACGATAATCCGGGGCCCAGGTTCGCGTCAAGGCGAGCGGCGACGAAACTCGCCGCCGGGGGAGTAGGAAACAGGTTGCGCAACGGCCCGAGCCGGGCCCGAGAAAATCGATACAAGGCCTTGACTCGCACCGATAAACTCATGACGCTGTCCGATCGGAACGCGATGGTCGCGGCGTGCGGCCGGGGCGGCTTCGGAGTCGCGTCTCGGCCCGGGCCGGCGGACGGCCGAGAGACATCCTCCTGAGGCCTTGCGGGGCGACGAAGAGACATGGCGAATTCGCTGCTGCGGATCGGGATCGCCGGGTGCGGCCAGGCCGCCCGGATCCACGTCGAGCGGCTCCTGAAGGAGCCCGACGTCAAGATCGTCGGCTGCGCGGACGCCCTTCGCGAGTCGGCGCAGGCGCTCGCCGCGTCGATCGCCGAGACCTCGGGCGAGTCGCCCGCCGTGTTCGGCGACCTCCGCGGGCTGCTCGACCAGCGGCCCGACGCCGTGGCGATCTTCACGCCCCACCTCCTCCACTACCGGCAGGCGATGGACGCCCTCCAGGCCGGCGTCCACGTCTTCATCGAGAAGCCGCTATCGACGAACGCCCAGGAGGCCGACGACGTCGTGAACCTGGCGCGGGGGCGGAAGCTCAAGGTGGCGGTGGGCCATCAGTATCGGCTGCGTCCCAGCCTGGTCGAGGCCCGCAAGCGGCTGGCCGCCGACGCCGTGGGGCCGCTCCGGCTCGTCACCGCGGCCCTGGCGCAGCCCTGGCTCGCCCGCCAGCAGGAGCGGGGGGGCGAAAGCTCCTGGCGGTTCGACCCCAAGATGGCCGGGGGCGGCCTGCTCGCCGACGCCGGCGACCACCTGGTCGACGCCCTGCTGTGGACGACCGGCCGGCCCGCCCTGGAGGTCTTCGCCGTGCAGAGCCGCCTCCCCTCGGGACTCGACGTCGTAACCGCCGCGGCGATCCGGCTGGAGGGCGACGTCGCGGCCACGCTGGCCCTCTCGGGCGTCTCGCGCGGCAGCCTGTTCGAGCTGAACTTCTTCGGCGAACGGGGCCGGATCCACGCCACCGACGCCCTCCTGGAAGTGGACCCCGGCGACGGCTCGCCCGTGCGCCGCGTCGACCTGCCGGAGGCCGCCGAGTCGGTCGACGCGAACTTCCTCGCCGCCCTGCGCGGCCTGGGCCCGCTCTCGTGCTCGGCGGAGGACGCCCTCGACACCGTCCGCCTGAGCGAGGCCGTCGCCCGCTCGGCCGCGACCGGCCAGGTCGTGCCGCTGATCTGATCCACGCCCCCTCGCGGGAGGAGGGGGCCGCGTCGGACCGTCCGCCACGTGGCGCCCGGGCCGTCGCCCAATGCGGGTCGTGAGGATTTTCGGGAGAGTCGCTTGAATCGGCCGGCGCATCCGCTTACCACTCTCTTCAAGGCGTCCACGAGGTCCTGCCGAACAATCGGGAGTGGACGCCCCGGCGCGGCGTCCGCCCCCGGACCGCCCGACGACGCGACGACGAGCCCACACTCTTCACGCCGACTTTCTGCCACTGATCGAAATGCGGAACGGGGCGTCGCTCCGAGACCCTGCGTCTCCGACCTCCGCCCCCACCCGGCATCCCCTGGCCCGAGGAACGGTTCCATGTTCGAGCTTGAGACGACGTCCATCGCCCTCCTGGGAGCCCCCGCCGCCCCCGACGAAAGCCGGGACGGCTGGGAGGCCCGCACCTCCTTCCTGGACGCCCGCCACCCCGGCGAGGAGGAGGAAGAAGAGTTCGAAGAAGCCTTCGACGACGAGGAGGACGACGAGGAGGAGTTCGACGACGACATCGAGGAAGAGGACATCGACGACGACTTCGACGACGACGAGGAAGACATCGACGAGGAACTCGACGAGGAACTCGACGACATCGAGGTCGACGAGGAAGAGGACGACTTCGACGACGACGAGGACGACGACTTCGACGAGATCGACGAGGAAGACGAAGAGGACATCGACTGAGCCCTCGCCTCGCGAAACGTCGCCCCGGATCGCAGCCCGCCCCGACGCTGGGCGGGCTCGCCGTTGGGCCCTGCGCGCACGCCGGCCCGGATCCCGAAGCGCCGAGCGAGGGAGTCCGAGCCGTTGCCGTCGCGAGTTCCGAAGCGCGACGACCACAGCCTTTGGGGGGGGTCTTGCGCGACATCAACGCGCCCTCGGGCGTCGGCTCGCGCCAATCCGTCCCGATCAGGCCGGAATCTCGGGATTTCCCGTGGGCGACGAAGGATGCGCCTTGTCGCCCGCCGCTTCCAGCGGCTATTCTAGAAGGGATCCCCGGAGCGGCCGACCTCCCTTGCAGCAGCGTCGGGTGAGGCCGGGCGACATGGCGGAAGGTATGAAGGGAGATTCTGCGATGGGCGGATCGAACGACTGGACGGGTGATCCCACCGGAGATCGGCCGACCCCCGAGACCTCGACGCGTCGCCTGCGCGAGCAATCCCAGCGCGACTTCGAGATCGAGTTCATCGGCGGCATCCTCGAACGCGACCCCTACCTCGTCGAAGCCATCCGGGTCCACGCCAACAACCTGTCGGCCAAGGGCTTGTACTCCCGCGCCCTGCTGCTCGACCGGCGGCTCGTCCGGCTCCTCCCCGAAGACGCGATCGCCTGGTACAACCTGGCCTGCAGCTACGCGATGCTGGGCATGGTCGACCCCGCCTTCGCCAGCCTTCAGCGCTCCCTCGAACTTGGCTACCAGTGCCAGGAACGCCTGCGGCACGACGCGGACCTCAAGACGCTCCGCAACGACCCCCGCTTCCACCGCCTCATCCGCCGCTTCGAGTTCATCCTCTGAACCGAGCCCTGCGGCCCGCCGCCCCGTCGGCGACCTGAATGAAAGGGCGGGCGCCGCCCACCGATCCCCGGACGGTGGGCGGTGCCCGCCCTTTTTGCGAATCCACTTTCTTCAGATTTCGATCCGAGCCACGGGAAGTTCCGTCCGATGACCCATCACGACTGGGAGCACGTCCAGGAGGCCGCCGGGACCGTCCGGGCGGCCTGGCAAGGGAGCCCGCGGATCGGCCTGGTGCTGGGGACCGGCCTGGGGGCGCTCGCCCGGGAGATCGAATCTCCCGTCGCGATCCCGTACCCCGAGATCCCCCACTTCCCCAGGTCCACGGTCGCGAGCCACGCCGGCCAGCTCGTCTGCGGGAGCCTCGTGGGCCATCCGGTCATGGCGATGGAAGGGCGATTCCACCTGTACGAGGGCTACACCGCCGCTCAGGTGACGTTCCCCATCCGGGTCATGAAGGAGATGGGCTGCGAGCTGCTGATCGTCTCCAACGCCTGCGGCGGCCTGAACCCCCAGTTCCGCAAGGGGGACCTGATGGTCATCGAGGACCACATCAACCTGCTGGGGCTCAATCCGCTCATCGGCCCCAACGACGAACGCCTGGGCCCCCGATTCCCCGACATGATCGAGCCCTACGACGACGGCCTCCAGGAGCTGGCGCTCCGCGTCGCGCTGGAGGCGAACATCGTCGCCCATCGCGGGGTCTATGTGGCGGTGACGGGCCCCAACCTGGAGACCCGGGCCGAGTACCGGTTCCTGCGGGGCATCGGGGCCGACGTCGTCGGGATGTCCACGATCCCCGAGGTCCTGGTCGCGGTCCACGCCGGGATCAAGGTCCTGGGCTTCTCGATCGTCACCGACATGTGCCTGCCCGACGCCCTGGAGCCGGTGGATATCGAGAAGATCGTCGCCGTCGCCAACCAGGCCGAGGCCAAGCTCCGCACCATCGTCCGGGGCGTGCTCGAGCGCCTGCCGGCCTGAACCCGGCCGGCCCGCCCCCCGGCCGTGCCCCGCATCGACCCGATCCGACCCGAGCCAGGGATGCCGAAGCGTCATGTCCACGAACGCCAAGCCGTATAAAGAGACCCTGAACCTGCCCGCGACCGAGTTCGCGATGAAGGCGAACCTGCCCGCCCGCGAGCCCGCGATGCAGGAGAGCTGGCGCGAGCACGACCTCTACGGCCAGCTCCGCCGCGCCCGCAAGGGGTCGCCCGTCCGCGTCCTCCACGACGGCCCGCCGTACGCCAACGGCGACATCCACATGGGGACGGCGCTCAACAAGATGCTCAAGGACTTCGTCGTCCGCTCGCTCTCGATGCGCGGCTTCGACAGCCCCTACGTCCCCGGGTGGGACACCCACGGCCTCCCCATCGAGCACAAGGTCATGAAGGACCTGGGGTCGAAGGCCCAGGCCCTCGACCGGGCCGAGATCCGCGACCTCTGCCGCGTCGAGGCCCTCAAATGGGTCGACGTCCAGCGCACGCAGTTCCGACGCCTGGGCGTGCTCGGCGACTGGGACGACCCGTATCTGACGCTCGACCACCGCTACGAGGCCGGCATCGTCGACGTTTTGGCCGACCTGCTGGAGGGCGAGTACGTCTTCCGCCAGCTCAAGCCGATCCACTGGTGCACCTCGGACCAGACGGCCCTCGCCGAGGCCGAGCTGGAGTACCGCGACGAGACCTCGCCCAGCCTCTACGTCAACTTCCCGATGGTCGCGGGCGTCCCCGCCGCCTGGCTCCAGGCCGACGGTTCGAAGGCCGAGGACTGGCGGGCGATGATCTGGACGACGACGCCCTGGACCCTGCCCGCCAACGTCGCCATCGCCGTCCACCCCGACCTCGTCTACGCCGGCGTCCGCTACACCGACCCCGAGAGCGGCCAGGTCGTCCGCACGATCCTGGGCGCCGACCTCGTCGCCAAGGTGATGGAGCTGAAGAAGGTCGCCGACTTCGCCGAGGTCGGCCGCTGCAAGGGCCGCGAGCTGGAGCACGCCCAGTACCGCCACCCGTTCCTCGACCGGGTCTCGCCGATCGTGCTGGCGAGCTACGTCAGCGTCGAGGACGGCACCGGCCTGGTCCACACCGCGCCCGGCCACGGCGGCGAGGACTACCAGACCGGCCGCGTCTACCAGCTGCCGATCCTCAGCCCCGTCGACCCGGCGGGCAAGTTCACCGCCGAGGCCCCCGACTGGCTCGTCGGCCTGCACGTCTTCGCGGCCAACCCCAAGGTCGTCGCCCACCTCAGGGAGTCGGGCGACCTGTATCTCGAAGCACCCCTCACGCACAGCTACCCGCACTGCTGGCGCTGCAAGAAGCCGGTGATCTTCCGGGCGACCGAGCAGTGGTTCGTGGGCGTCGACCGCAACGACCTGCGGGGCCGGACGCTGGAGGAGATCCGCAACGCCGTGAAGTGGTACCCCGAGTGGGGCCAGGCGCGGATCGAGGCGATGGTCTCGCTCCGCCCCGACTGGTGCATCAGCCGCCAGCGGTCGTGGGGCGTGCCGATCCCGGCCCTGGGCTGCACGGCCTGCAACGCCCAGCTCCTCACGGCCGAGACCGCCCGCCACTTCCGCGACCTCTTCCGCAAGGAAGGCGCCGACGCCTGGTTCAGCAAGCCCGTCGAGCAGATCCTGCCGCCCGACGCCAAGTGCCCCCAGTGCGGCGGGACGAGCTTCCGCAAGGAAGGGGACATCCTCGACGTCTGGTTCGAATCCGGCTCCAGCCACCGCGCCGTGCTCGCCGGGGGCTTCGAGCTGGGCTTCCCGGCGTTCATGTACCTGGAAGGGTCGGACCAGCACCGCGGCTGGTTCCAGTCGTCGATCCTGACCTCGGTGGGCTCGACGGGGAGGGCCCCGTTCGAGAGCATCCTGACCCACGGGTTCGTCGTCGACGACAAGGGGCAGAAGATGTCCAAGTCGCTGGGGAACGTCGTCTCCGCGGTCAAGGCGACCGAGCAGCACGGCGCCGACGTCCTGCGGCTGATGGTCTCCAGCATGGACTACGCCGACGACGTCCGCATCAGCGAACGCTCGATCAAGGAGGCGTCGGAGGCGTACCGCAAGATCCGCAACACGTTCCGCTACCTGCTGGGCAACCTCGAAGACTACGCCAAGTTCGACCCCTCGACCGTCGACCTGGCGACCCTGCACGAGATCGACCACTGGGCGCTCGGCCAGCTCAACCAGGTGGTCCGCGACGTCCTCGGGGCCTACGAGCGGTTCGAGTTCTACCGGGTCTACTCGCGCATCTACCAGTTCTTCTCGGTGGAGCTGTCGAGCTTCTACCTCGACGTCCTCAAGGACCGGCTCTACGCCGAGGAGCCCCTCGGCCCCGACCGCCGCGCCGCGCAGTACGTCCTGTACAAGCTGCACGACGTCCTGACCCGGCTGCTGGCCCCGGTCCTCCCCCACACGGCCGAGGAGTCGTGGGGCTACCTGCCGCACGGCCAGGGGTTCCCGGCGAGCGTCCATCTGGCGACCTTCCCAGAGCCCGACCCCCGCTGGGACGACCCCCAGAGGGATTCGCGCTGGGGCGTCCTCCGCGAGGCCCGCGACGCGATCCTCAAGGCCCTCGAAGGGCTCCGCAAGGACAAGACGATCGGCAGCGCCCAGGAGGCGGCCGTCGTCATCACGGCCCCGCCGGCCGACCTGGCGTCCCTCCAGGCCGACCGCGACCTGCTGGCGACGATCTGCCTGGTCTCCGAGGTCGAGGTCCGCGAAGGCGAGCCCGCCCCGGCCGCCGGTGGCGAGAGGTTCCGGGTGACGGCCGCGCGGTCGACCTACGGCAAGTGCGAGCGCTGCTGGAACTACCGGCCGACCGTCGGCCGCGACGCCGAGCACCCGACGCTCTGCGAGCGCTGCGTCCGCGTGGTGACGGCCCAGGCCGCGAAGGACCCGGCCTGATGGCGACGCCCAGCGGGCCGCCGAGCCGGCCGATCTCGCCGATCCGCCTGGCCGTCTGCGTGTCGGGGGGCGGGACGACGCTCCAGAACCTGCTGGACCGAATCGCCGCCGGGTCGCTCGACGCCCGGGTCGTCCAGGTGGTCGCCAGCCGGCCCGGCATCGCCGCGATCGCGAAGGCCGAGAAGGCCGGCCTGCCCGTGGCCGTCGCCGCCTCGGCCCGCCAGAAGATCGACGTGGAATCCTACAGCGCCTCGATCTTCGACCCGATCCGGGCGAGCGGGGCCGACCTCGTCCTGCTCGCCGGCTTCCTCGCGCTGGTGAAGATCCCCGCGGACTTCCGGGGCCGGGTGATCAACATCCACCCGGGCCTGATCCCGTCGTTCTGCGGCAAGGGGTACTACGGCGGGCGCGTCCACCAGGCTGCGCTCGACTACGGGGTGAAGGTCAGCGGCTGCACCGTGCACTTCGCCAGCGACCAGTACGACGAGGGCCCGATCATCCTCCAGAAGACGGTCCCGATCCTCGAAGGCGACGACGCCCACGCTCTGGCCGCCCGCGTCTTCGAGGCCGAGAAAGACGCCCTCCCGGAGGCTGTCGCCCTCTTCGCCGCCGGCCGGCTGTCAATCGATGGCCGCCGCGTCCGGATCGCGCCGGCGGGCGGCGCCTGAACCTCGCCCGAGGTCATCGGACGTCCGGGATGCCGGGATGGTCCGCGGGCCGGGGGCCGGGGGCGGGCCAGAAGAACGTCCGCTCCTCCTCGCGGATGGGGATGTCGTTGATGCTCGCCTCGCGACGGCGCATCAGGCCGGCCTCGTCGAACTCCCACAGCTCGTTGCCGTACGAGCGGAACCAGTGGCCCGAGGCGTCGTGCCACTCGTAGCGGAAGCGGACGGCGATCCGGTCGTCGGTGAACGCCCAGATGGCCTTGGCCAGGCGATAGTCCTGCTCCCTCTCCCACTTCTGGGCGAGGAACGTCCGGATGGCGTCGCGGCCCACGATGAACGCACCGCGGTTGCGCCAGACCGAATCCTCCGAGTAGGCGAGGGCGACGCGCTCGGGGTCGCGGCTGTTCCAGCCGTCCTCGGCCGCGCGGACCTTCCGGGCGGCCGAGGCGGCGGTGAACGGGGGGACGTTCGGAGGGGCGCTCTGAAGGGTCGACGACTGGCTCATGTGCGTCTCCTGCGGCCTGAGGCCGCGGTCGGACCTTCGTCCCGTCGCCCGGCCCCCCGGCCAAACGGTTGGCGAGGTCCTTGTTGCGGGCACGGGCACGACATGGAAGATCGCGCAATTCGCCGCGTCGTCCCTTCAAGGATTTCCCGCGTCTATGCCGGCGTCCCGGGAGGCCTCAGTCCGCAAAGGCCTCCAGCTCGCCGCACGACGAGAAGGCCTGGTCCGGGCCGTCGCCCGAGGCGGGGACGCCCACGACCCGCACGGAGCGGGCGGCGACGGGCTCCTTGAGCTTCAGCTCGAACGCCCGTCCGTCCTGGATGTCGGGGGCCCGGGTCGCGTCGGCGGCGGGGTAGTCGGCCAGCTCGCCGACGGTCTCCCAGGGGCCGTCGGGCTGGCGCTGGACCTGCACGCGAGGCTTGCCCTTCGATGCGTCGAACCAGCCGCCGTCGTGGAAGGTCCGGCCGTGATGGAAGACGACGCGGCGGATCGAAGCGGGGGCGGGCAGCGCGACGGCGTACCAGTCCTCGCCCCCCTTCGGCTTGCGGCCGTCGAAGGTGACGGCGTACGTGCCCGGGTCGCCGTCGTTGATCGAGCCGCCGACGTTCCCCTCGCGCGAGCGGGCCTCCTCGGCGTAAGCGAGGACCGACTCGTGCTTCGGCAGGGCGAGGCCCGAGGCGCGGAGCCAGACGCGGTACGCGCCGCCCGTCGAGCCGGCGTCGGCGAAGGGGACGAACAGGGCGTGCGCCGGGCCCCGGGAGGGATCGGCCCCCACGATCGGGAGCCGGAAGGCCAGCTCGGGCCCCGGCTCCGGCCCGGCCTTGAGGTCCGAGGTCAGGCCGACGGCCCGCGCCGGGGGCCCGCCGGGGTTGCGCGCCTCGTCGTACGCCAGCACGAACGGCCCCCACGTCAGCGCCGCGCGGTCGGGGTTGGACAACCCCCCGGGGACGGCCTTCAGCTCCAGGTCCGTGCCCACCTCGATCGTCGTGCCGTCCTTCCAGTCGTCGGACTTGACCACGACCGAGCCGTCCGGCTGCATCTTCAGCTCGCACTCGGACTTCTTGGCCGACACCCTCAAGGTCCGGCTCCAGGCCGGCATCGGGATCAGGATCGTCAGCGGGAACGGCCGGGAGGCGTGAATCGTGATCGTCGAGCGGCCGACGGCGGGGAACTCGCTCGCCTGGTCGATGACGACGTCGCGGCCCGCGACCCGGATCGTGGCCTGCGAGGTCTCGCGGGTCTCGACGATCAGGGCCTCGCGGCCCTCCCAGGTCGTCGTCAGGTAGGCTTCCTGGACGGCCAGGGCCATCCCGCGAGGGCCGCTGGAGTGGCAGCAGGTGATGAAGTCGTCGTACTGCTTGCGGCCTTCGAGGGCCGTGTAGTAGCACCAGTCGTCGCCGCCCGGGTGCTGGGCCGCGGCGAGGTGGTTGTAAGCGGCCCGCTCGATCTCCTCGGCGTACTTCCGCTCGCCGGTGATACGCAGGAGCTGCAGCGAGAGCTGGATCCACGTCGTCGTCACGCAGACCTCGCCGATATGGGCGCCGACGCCGTTGGGCAGGGCGTGGGCCTCGTGGAAGTGCTCCCCCGCGCTGGCGGATCCGGAGATGTACAGCCGGTTGGCGACGACGTCGGCCCAGGCGTGGACCACGGGGTCGAGATACGCCCGGTCGCCCGTCGCGCGGGCCAGCTCGCAGAGGCCGACGAGGTTCGAAAGCATCTCGTACGCCTTCGCGTTGCCGACCTCGTCCACCCCCTTGCCGGCCGCCAGCCGCGAGAGGATGCCCGGCCCCCCGGGCTCGTCCCACGACTTCACGATGTAGCGGGCGAAGTCGAGATAGCGGGCGTCGCCGGTGGAGCGATACAGGATCACGATCGGTTCGAGCACGCTCGTCGCCGCCATCCCCTGGTGCGTCCCGGCCGCGAGGATGCTCCGCTTCGCGGGGAAGGTCGCGATCAGCAGGTCGCCCATCCGCCGGCAGGCGTCGAGCGCGGGGACGTCGCCGGTGTACTGGTGGTAGGTCAGCAGGCCGATCAGGTTGTACTTGTGCGACCAGACGTCCCAGTCGGCCCCCCGGAAGAGTCCGAACCGCTGCTCGGGGAGGTACGTGCCCAGGTAGCCGTCGGGCTCCTGGCAGGCGACCAGCTCGGCGGCCACCTTGTCGAGCTTGGCCCGGAGCGTGGGGTCGCCGGTGTTCGCCCAGGCGAGGGTCGCCGCGTGCAGCCACTTGCCGACGTGCTCGCCGATCCAGGGGTGGCTCCCCGGCTTCTTCCGATAGCCGGCGAGCAGGGGCTCCACGTCGACGTTCAGGAGCCGGACCTTCTCGTTGACCGCGACGCGATCCCCCAGCCAGCCCCCCAGCTTGATCCGCGAGGGCGGAAGCAGCCGGGCGGCGTCGGGCAGCTTGTCGGGCGTCTTGAAGGGGAGGGGCTCGATCGGCGCGGCGGTCGTCGCCGCCGCGATCGTCAGCCCCGCCAGGAGCGCGAGCAAGGTCTTCATGGGAGAGGTCCTGTAGGATCGGGGTTCGTCGCGAGATCAGAGCAGGAGCGAGTCGAGCCTGGAGAGGCCGACGGGCTCGCGGCTGGCGAAGGGCTCCGCGTGCCCGACGCCGACCATGTGGCCCCAGTAGCGGGTGCGGTCGCAGACCGAGTCGATCACGCCGGGCCGGCCCGCCGGCTGATTGTCGACGAGCTGCGAGCGGTAGCAGTTCAGCGCGGCGACCTTGGCCTCCAGCTCGTCGGTCACGTCGAGGACCAGGCTGGGCCGCTCGGCGATCCGCAGGTGGACGCTGAAGTAGTAGAGGATCCGCGACGGGTGGAAGGGCTGGCCGGGGATGTCGGACTTCGAGAGCTTGCTCCAGAACCGGGCGTCCTCGACGAGCTTGGTGGCGGCCGTGTGGTCGGGGTGGGCGTCCTCCCAGTAGGGCGAGAAAATCAGGCGGGGCCGGACCCGCCGGAAGACGGCCGCGAGCGCCCGCCGACTGGCGAGGTCGGCCTGCAGGCTCCGGTTCGGCAGGCCGAGATTCTCGCGCCAGGGGCCGCCCAGGCGTTCGTTGGCCGCCGCCGTCTCGGCCCTGCGCCGCTCCGGGCTGCCGAGGGGCGTGGGCTCGCCGCTGGTGAGGTCGAGGATCCCGACCTTCCACCCTTGCTTGCCGAGTCGGACGATCGTCCCGCCCACCCCCAGCTCCGCGTCGTCGGGATGGGGGGATACGACCAAGGCGTCGAGCATGAGACCGGCCCGTCGGGTGTCCACTTGCGTCCTCGCCGGACCCGGGCGATCCGGGGCCGCGGCGCTCCGTCCAGTCGACCACATTACCCTGCCGATCGCTCCCGCGACAGGGGACCGAACGCCTAGCGGTCCCCTTGATCGGATGATCCCGGACCCGCCGACGAAGGAGCGCGATCGCCGTCGCCGAGGCTTTCCGGCGGCCTCGCATCCTCCGGCCGACCTCGGGACGGGCCGACTCGACTTCGATCGGCGCGCCGAAGGCCTGAGATCGCGGCCTCTCGACCGATCGGCCGAGCCCCTCCGCGCCAGGTCGCAGGGCCGAGGGCCACGAGATTGGACGGGACCTGCGAATGGTCGCGCGGGCCGAAGACGCACGTCGGAATCGACACGCAACCGCGGCGAGGTCGTCGGCCACGAGCAGTATCGGCGAACGCCCGCGAGGCTGGACGCGACCAGGACCTCGCCCTCATCGCCGAGGGCTCATCGCGACACCTCGGGGGCGTGCGAGGGCCGGCCGGGCGAGACCGAAGGCCGGCGCGCGGAGCAGGCGAGCGGGAGGCGTCGTCCCGCTCGCCTGCGTGGGGCCGTCCGAAAGGGAGGGGTGCCGGCTCAGGCCGAGTGCGAGGCCTTCTTGGCGGCGGGCTTGGTCTTGGCGGCGGGCTTCGCCTTCGCGGCCGGGGCGGCCTTGGTTTCGGGGGCGGCCTTCTTGGCGACGGCCTTCTTGGGGGCGGGCTTGGCCTTGGCCTCGGCCTTCGGGGCGTCGGCCTTCACCGTGGTCTTGACCTTGGCGGCGGCCTTGGGGGCCGCCTTCTTGGCGACGGCCTTCTTGGGGGCGGCCTTCTTCTCCGCGCCGGGGAGCGCGGCGGCGACGGCCTCGACGGCCTCGGCGCCCTTCTCGCGAGCGGCCTCGGCGGCCTCGACGACCTTGCCCGGCAGCTTCTTGGCGGCCTTCTTGGCGGCGACGGCGGCTTCGAGGACCGTCTCCTTCACGCTCTCCACGACCGTCTTCGATTTCGTCTTCTTCGTCGGGCTCATGTCGACCTCTCGTACGGGGATTCGGGGCTGGAGCGGCCTGACCCTCGCTGCGCCGGGACGCCCTCCGGGGCTGCGGCCCGCGGTTCGATTCGAGGGCACTTTCGGATGCCGAACGTGCGGGGCGACCTCGGCCGGCCCGACGCCGGTATCGACGCGCGGACCCGGAAGATCGCTTGGGGAATTCTAGCCCATGAATGTAGGCCGTGGGATCGTGTTTTGATGATTCGTTCCCGTTTGGAAGCGTCGCGGCCCCCCGCCCGCGTCAAGGCGTGCGGCGTGCGAAGAGATTGCCGCGCGGCGCTGGCACGATCCGCCCTCGGAAGCCCATGACCTGATCGGAGGATCGATCCGCGACGCCGCGAAATCGAGGGAGGTGGAGCGATGAGCCGCGAGCTGCGAGAGTCCGAGGAAACCCGTCCCGGCGCGATCGTCGGGCTGGCGATCGGGGGCGTCGCGCTGGGGGCCGCGCTCGGGGCCCTGACGAACGCCGTCAACGGCCGGCTGAGCCCGGAGTACTTCCGGGCCGTCATGCGCTGGGAGGGCGTCGCCGACGTCGCGCGGGCGAGCCTGGCGCAGGGGATCTTCGAGGGCCTCCTCTTCGGCCTGGGGCTCTCGCTGGTCTTCACGCTCGTGGTCGGCTTCGTGAGCCGGGCGCGCTGCCCGCTGCGGGCCTCGGGGGCGTACTTGCTCGCGATCGGCGCGACGGCGCTGACCTGCTGGGCGGCCGGCGGGCTGCTGGCGATCGGCCTGGCGACGCTCAGCCCGGAGTTCTACCGGCACGCCTTCCGGGGAGTCCCCGAAGCGGCCCCCGCCATGCTCCGCTACGCGTGGGTCGGGGGCTCGATCTGGGGGCTGGAGTTCGGCGGCCTGGCCGCCGTGCTGGTGGCGTCGGTGCTCTTCCGGGCGCGGTGGCGGCCGCCCGCGAAGGCGGCCGCCGCGTGAGCCTCGCGCCCGGGCGGGGCCGGCCGGCCTGCGGATCACATGGTCCGGTCGACGGCCTCGGCGATGCGGCGGCACTGGGCCATGAGCTGGCCGAAGGCGGCGGGGGTGATGGTCTGGGCGCCGTCGCTGGCGGCGCGCTTGGGGTCCTCATGGACCTCGATGATGAGGCCGTCGGCTCCCGCCGCGACCGACGCCTTCGACATCGACGCGACCAGGCTCGACTTGCCCGTCCCGTGCGAGGGGTCGACCACGACGGGGAGGTGCGACTTCTCGTTGAGGTAGGCGACGGTCGCCAGCGGCAGGGTGAAGCGGGTGTGGTCCTCGAACGTCCGGATGCCCCGCTCGCAGAGGATGACGTCGGGGTTGCCGCGGTCGAGGATGTACTCGGCGGCGAGCAGGAACTCCTCGATCGTCGCGCTCATCCCGCGCTTGAGCAAGGCCGGCTTGCCCGAGTCGCCGACGGCCTGGAGGAGCTGGTAGTTCTGCATGTTGCGGGCGCCGATCTGGAGGACGTCGGCGTATTCGGCGACCATCGGGACGTGCTCGGGCGCCATGACCTCGGTGACGATCGCCAGGCCGGTCGCGGCCCGCGCGGCGGCCAGCATCTGCAGGCCCTTCTCCTTGTGCCCCTGGAAGCTGTAGGGGCTGGTGCGGGGCTTGAAGGCGCCGCCGCGGAGGGCCGTCGCGCCCAGGCCCTTGAGGATGCGGGCGATGGCGACGATCTGCTCCTCGCTCTCGACCGAGCAGGGCCCGGCGATCACCGCGACCTTGGCACCGCCGACCTCCAGCCCGAGGGCCTTGACGACCGTCCGGTCCTTCTTGACCTCGGCCGAGGCCCGCTTGTAGGGGGCCATGATCGGCAGGACCTTCTCCACCCCCTCGCCGGTCTCCAGGGCCTCGGCCAGCCCGGGCCGCTCCTGCCCGAGGGCGGCGACGACGGTCTGATGCTCGCCCCGGATGACCTGGGGGGTCAGCCCCAGCGACGTGATCTGTTGCGCCATGGTCTCGATCTGCGTCCCGCTCGCGTCCGGCTTCATCACCACGATCACGGCCGACGCCCTCCCTTGGTTGGTGGGCCGGACTTCCGATCGACCCGGTCTCGACGCACGCCGCCGAGGAGGATCTTGGGAGGTCGCCGACGCCCTGGATGATGGGAAATCCGACGAAGTAACCCGAAAACGAAAAAAGGCCCCGGTCCTGAAGTCAGGTCCCGGGGCCTTGGGTATCTGCTTGTATGTGGGTGGGGTCCTAAGAGCAACCTCCGCACACAGCCCGGCGACCTGTCGCAGCTCTGGTAAACCAGAACCGCCAGCCCTGATAGGAGCCCGCAAAATCGGTCGCGAACAGGCCGAGCGTCACGCGAGGGAACCCCGAAAGCGCCGTCCAACTCTCAAACGAAGGGAACGAAAGGCGAATCCGACCGGGCCCGGAGATGGGTCCCCGAGCCCGGCCGAACCAAGCCTCGAATAGGCTCGAATATGCGGCTTGCCCGACGGCAAACCCGTCGGCTGCCTTAGGCGAGCCGCCCCTGGTTGTCACTACACACGCGATCACCTCCTTTACGTTCTAGCCTCCCCGGGCCCGCGCGAGTCCAGCCTCGTCGCGAGAGCGGGCTCTAGTCCGTCGCGCCACGGTAGCGCGATCCGAGAGCCGACCGGACGCGTGTCGCCCGATCGACATGATCACTTTATCCCCGTCGACGGGCGGGATCAACAGGGCGCGCCGAAAACATCCCGGACGCCCGCGCCTGGGTCGCCGCCTCATTCCCGCATCGCTTCACAGCCGATCCTTCCAGGCCGAGGCCGAGCGGCGGCCGTGGAGGATGGCGAGGACCTCGATGCGCTCGGCTCGAACTCGGTAGTAGACGAGGTAGGGGAAGGTCGCCACCCTGGCCCGACGAACGTCCCGATGGACGACGCGATGCAGCTCCGGCGTCGCCTCGATCTGACCCGGCGCCTGATGGATCGCCGCGGTGAACCTGGTGCCGAGATCGGCCCGGTCCTGATACCAGTCCGCGGCGGTGAGGAAGTCGAGTTCGGCCTCGGGGGTCAGGACGACCGGCAGGCTCACTTCCGGAACCGCTCAAGCGCCCGAGCCTGGACCTCCTCCCAGGGGATGGCGGCGGCAGGCGCCTTGTCCGACGCCTCGATCCGCCGATCCAGCAATTCCTTCACGTCCTCGGCCAGCCCTTCCTCCGCGTCGTGGTCGGTCAACCCGTCCCAGACCTCTTCGATGAGGCGTAATTGATCCTCGACCGTCCAGTTTCGGATCTCGCTCAATACGGCTTGCAGATCCATCTCAGGTCTCCAGACGGGCCTTGGCTCCCAATCACGCTCGTCGGGAGTTGCGACGACGCGCCCTCCACGAAATCGTAGCCCGGAACGGACCGCCTCAGCAATCGGGGCCCTTTCATCAGGCCAGGTGTTCCAGCGCGTCCCGGCAGGTCTCGGCCATGCGTTCGAGCCGCGGCTCGTCCGCGCCTCCGGCGATCGCGACGTCCTCGTCGGCCCCGGCGGGCGCCAGAATCCAGGCCACGGCGACGACGTGCTGGACGTACGGCGCGTCGCTCAGCGGTCCGAGAAAAGCGTGGGGATCGGCATGGATTCAGGCCCCCGGCCTGGCCCACGGCGGCGGCGTCCGCGGCGGCTCGGCGAGGAATTCCAGGCCCCCGCGCAGGCGGCCGGCGGCGGTGAAGAACGGGTGGAAGCCCTGGCCGTCGAGGCCGTTGCCGTCGTAGCGGTCGCGGCGGGTGGAGATCGCCTTGCCCTCGCGAAGGGCCCACCCCATCCAGCCGAAACCGGCGGCGGCGAGCATCTCGGTGTTGAACCGGGCGCAGGCGGCGCGGCGCTGGTCGTCGAGGCAGCCGGGGATGCACTCGTTGACCAGCAGCGGCTTGCGGTGCCGGTCCCTGATCGCGTCGAGGCCCTTGATCATCGCCTCGAGGGCCGCCGGGGCGTGGGCGTAGGGATGGCCGCAGAGCACGTCGACGAGCGGGGCGTAGGTCTCGATGTTGGTCCCGGCCATGGTGCCGATCGTGATCGGCTGCTTCGCCCCGCAGCCGCGGACCGCGGCGGCCACGTCCTTCAGCCAGGCGAACTCGCGGCGGTTCACCTCGGTCGCCTGGTCGAACGCCCCGGGCTCGTTGCAAAGGTCCCAGAGCAGGACCCGGGGGTCGTCGGCCAGGGGCGTCACCAGGGCCCGGACGTAGTCGAGCTGCGGCGTCCAGTTGCGGAGGAGGGTGTCGGCGTAGGTGCCGCCGTAGTCGAAACGGTCGTCGTGCCAGCGGTTGAAGAGGCAGGGCATCACCTTCATCCCGGCCTCGTCGACGGCCGCGACGGCGTCGAGGAAGCGGGCCGTCACGGCTTCGGGGTCGGCCATCCAGGCCGTGAACTCGATCCAGAGCCGGATGCAGTTGGCGTGGACCTGGCGGGCGAGGGCGACCTCCTCGCGGAACCGGTCGCCCCGATACGACCACCAGGCCTCCTCGATGCGCGCCCCCCACGACGGCACCACGCTGAAGCCGCGGAGCCAGCCGTACGAGTCGTAGACGTGCAGCGAGGGCCGGCCGGCCGGCTCCTCGGCCGCGCCGCCGAGGCCTGCGAGTGCAACGGCCGCCGACGCCCTGAGGGCCGCGCGACGATGGATCATGGCGTCCTCGACTTCGAGTTCGTGAATCGGGGGGACCGACCGACGTTCTACCCCCCGGCCCAGCCCGACGCAACGACTGACCGCGGCTTGCCCTCGGGCGGGGCGGCGGCCAAGATGGCGTTCGACCCGCCCGCTCGAACCCGTGTCCCACGCCGACGAGACGCCGCCATGACGAGACCCCGAACCCTCCCCGCCGCGATGGGGTTGCCGACCGTCCTGATCCTGGCGCTCGCCGCGAGCCGTGCGGGGGCGGAGGAGCCGCCGCCGAGGCTCGCCCCCCGGCCGAACCTCCTCGTGCGCGGCGTCTACGGCGGCGTCCCGACGGCGATTTTCGAGCGGGGCGAGACCCTCGACGACCACGGGATCAACGCCGTCTGGATCGGCTCGGGAGGGGCGACGGCCGAGGTCGTCGCCGGGCTGAAAGCGAAAGCCCCCGGCGTCCGGGTCTTCGCCGAGTTCAACACCATGCACGACGCGGAGTACCTGGCCGACCATCCCGACGCCGCGCCCGTCGGCCCAGACGGCCTGCGATGTCCCGCGCCCGACGGCTGGCAGGGGGTCTGTCCCACCCACCCGGACCACCGCCGCGAGCGGATGGCCGCCTTCCGCAAGACGCTCGCCGACGCCCCGCTCGACGGCGTCTGGCTGGACTACCACCACGCCCACGCGAGCTGGGAGCAGGCCGAGCCCAACCTCCCCGACACCTGCTTCTGCCGGCGCTGCCTGGCGAGCTTCGGCCGCGACACCGGCGTCGCCCTCGGCGACGGCCCCACGCCCGAGATCGCCCGCCGCCTTCTCGGCGAGCACCGCGAGGCCTGGGTCGCCTGGCGCTGCGGGGTCTTCACCGACTGGGTCCGCGAGTTCCGGGGGATCGTCGAAGCGACCCGCCCCGGGGCCCTGCTGGGGACGTTCCACTGCCCCTGGACCGACGCCGAGCGCGAGGGGGCGCTCCGCGAGAAGCTCGCCATCGACCTGAAGGCCCAGGCGGCCTACGTCGACGTCTTCAGCATCATGCCGTACCACGCCCGCTTCGGGCACGCGGCCGACCCGGGGTGGATCTCGCGCCAGACGGCCTGGCTGGGCCGGTTCCTCGGCGTCCGCGGCGAGCCCGGGGAACGGGTCAAAATCTGGCCCATCGTCCAGCTCGCCGACTGGGGCGAGGCGGTCCGCCCCGAGGACGTCCGGACGATCCTCGACCACGGCACGCGACCGCCGGCCAGCGGCGTCCTGATCTTCCACTGGCAGGGCGTCGGCTCGGACCAGGCCAAGCTACGGGCGATGGGACGGGCCTACCGCGAGCTCCGACCCTGACGACGGGGGCCTTCCGCGGGTTGGCTTGGAATCGGCTCCATTCGTCGCGCCACCAAGGAAGCCAATTTGCCGCAAGTCTTTCCCGTAAAACGTTTTATCGCGTCATTTTGGGCTCAACCCACGCGCCCCAAGAATTTTTTTTCCGCTCGCCTCCAGGTTTGCATTGCGACTCTCGGCTCCTCTCGTCCAGGTTCCGGGTTCCACGTCCGCTCGTCGCCGATCGGTCGAAATCCAACCTCCGGAACGCGGAACCGCGGGACGGGCCGAACCTCCCATGGTTACGATACAACTGATTCGTCGAACGAGAACGGCTCCCCTCGAAATTCGGCCGTCGGTCCTCACCGAGGTGCGGCTGCGGCGGGGGCGGTTCAGGTCCTGGAGGAAGTTTCCGATGTACGGCGGTCTCACCAAGCTCGCTCACGAAGGGGATGAGGCGGGCGTCCGGCGGATGCTCGACGAGGGGGTGCCCGCGGACGCGATCGACAACGGGCGGTTCAACGCGACGCCCCTCCAGGCCGCCGCCGGGGCGGGGCATCTGGAGATCGTCGAGCTGCTGCTGGACCGGGGCGCGAACGTGAACCACGTCGACAACGACGGGTTCTCGCCGGTGACGACGGCCGCACGCGCGGGCAAGTGGCAGGTGGTGAAGCTGCTGGCGGCGCACGGCGGCGATTTCCGCACCCCGGACGCGACCGGCCGGAACGGCCACGACTACGTCCGCCGCTGCCGAGGCGCGCGGACCCGCGCCGCCATCCAGGCCGCGCTCGAGCGTCGGGGCGTGGCACCCGCGACCGACCCGGGGGCGACCGAACCTCTAGAAACAAGAAGCTCCCACCCCGCCGGGGCCGAATCCGGCGAGGGGGAGACTTCCTGAGGATGATTCGTGGCGTCGGGCGGAAGTCCGCCCGACGATTAGACGGCCGCCTTGACGCGCTGGAAGTGGGCGTGGACCTGGCGGGCCATCTGGTCGGCGTGGGTGACGAAGCCGATGTGGCCGGCCCCCTCGATCGTCTCGAACCGGGCGTTCGAGATCTCCGACGCGAGCCGCTTCTGCCGCGAGGCCGGGATGATCGCGTCCTTGGAGCCCGCGAGGACCAGCGTGGGGACGTCCAGCCGCCACAGGCGGTCGGTCACGTCGAACTGTTCGAGCTGGCCGAGGCGCTGGGCCATGACCGCCTGGGGCGTCTCCCAGATCCGTTCGACGACGAAATCGGCCTGCGGGCCCGGCTCGGGCTTCTTCGCGTACAGCAGGTTGAGGAACTGGTTGATGAACGGGCTGTTCGGGGGCAGGGCGTAACGCTCCAGGACGTTCCGGACGATCCCCGAGGCGGTCGTCGCGCGGAACCGCGACTCGATCCCCTGGACGATCAGGGAGTCCAGCAGGCGAGGCTGTTCGACGGCCAGCTCCAGGGCGACGGCCCCGCCGAACGAGACGCCGAGGATCGACGGCCGCTCCAGGCCGAGCCGCTCGATCAGGCCGGCCAGGTCGGCGGCGTGCTGACCGATCTCGACGTAAGGTGTCCGGCTGGCCCCGAGCGGTCCACGGCCATGAGTGAGGTCGCCCCTGAGGCTGTAGGTGATGACCTGGCGATGCTGGGCCAGGCGGCGGAGCAGGGGCCGCGTCAACCGCCAGCCGCCCGCCATGCCGGGGACCACGATCAGCGGATCGCCGACGCCCATGCGGACCACTTCGAAGTCGTCACCCTGAATGGTTACGCGACGGACCCGACGCGACCCGGCGTCGGGCACGATCGTCGACCATGAGTCACGCCATTTTGCAGAAAGCCGCATTCCGCCTCCCCCGTCCGCAGCCAGTCGCCGACGGACCCGTCGTCGCTCGTGGAATCATCTCGAAGAATGCTGCTCGATGCTCTCGGAAGCATGGGTCGACCCGAATGACCGGGTCCCCCAGTCTGGGAATTCGCTAAGACTCCATCGCACTTCATGTGCCCAGGGCGTTTCAGACCCCAATTCCGCGTCTCAATCCGATGCCTGAGGAGAAATCGCAAACCCGACTGTCGAAATTTCGCCGAAGTCTCAGCGCCGAATCGAGCAACCCTCGTTACTGGCGATCAACTCGACACCCCTACACTTTACCCATGTCATCTATTTTCATGAGATGGAGTAGAAATGGCCGACTTTGCGGATTGTGACCCCTGATTGAATGGACAGTTTGTCGATAATAGCGATTTAACAGAACCTAGAGAGGTTGACCACTCAACACTTCGTCAGCGCCGAAAATCGTCGATCTTTCGTCACCGATATCCTTGATTTTCAGCGCCGAAATGGGTAGAGTCGACACCCGACATGCGGTCATCGGACGCGGTCCGGATGCTCCGTGCATCCTCCGGATTGCAACGATTGTCCGGACGATCGAATTGGGCCTCGGCATGGCCGTCCAGATCCCAGATCGAGAGAAGGTGGGCGATGCCTGGGATCGGTTCCTCGTGGTGGAGACGACGGCGTCGGAACGTCTCGGGATGGGCCGTGGGGGCGAACAAGGCTCCTTCCTGGTTAGGCGAGCGGTGGGCGGGGTTGCGGTTGTTCTACCTCACCTGCTCGGTGGCGGTCGTCCTCTACTCGACGATGGTGCTCTTCCAGATGGTCTGGATGGGGACCATCGGCGTGCGCTGCATGTTCGGCACGGAGGTCGAGGACAACGTCTCGACCAACTTCCGCTGGATCGATTCGCAGGGGCGTGAGGACCGTCCTCGACGCGGGGACGCCCTGCTATCCATCAATGGGACGGACCTGACCCGCGGAGATTACGCGGCGTACATCGCGGCGATCCGGGGGTTGAGCGGGCGGGTCGGCGACTCGGTGAACGTGCGTTGGATGAATGGGCAGACCGGCCGCCTGCACGAGGCGAGTGCCGAGGTCCGGTTCATGCCGCAGAGTTCGTACATCTGGTCCTTCATCTGGTTCCTGCAGGAGATGCTGATCTTCGCAGTGGGAGCCAGGGTCTTCTGGCGACGGCCCAACGACGACTCGGCGCGGCTGTTCTTCATGCTCTGCATCGTGACGGTCGGGGCGTTCATGGGGGGGTACCACTGGACGGAGATCGTGGGCCAGCCCTGGCTCATCTACCCGTTCGTGCTGGTCGCGCTGCTGGTGCCGACGGTCAACCTGCATTTCTACCTGGTCTTCCCGCGCCCCAATCCGCTGCTGCTGGTGCATCGCCGCTGGGTGCTGGGGGTGCTCTACGGGGTGCCGGGCGCGTTCCTGGCGGCGCTCTGGGGCAGCATGTACGCCTCGCGCTGGCTCCGGCTCCGCGACGCGACGACGCAAAGCTCGACGGCGCTCGAGCTGATCCGCGTGCTGGCGTTGAGCTACGTCTGGGTGGCGGTCTTCTTCTTCGGGCTCTGCTTCCTGTGCCTGGTCTTCAGCTACCGGCGGGCGCGGCACCGCGGCGAGCGGAACCAGGTGAAGTGGATCTTGCTGGCGACCGTGGCGTCGTCGGTGCTGATCGGCTACCTGATGGTGCAGACCCTGATCGACCCCTCGAACCTGGGCCGCGACAGCGCGGCCTGGCCGATGTTCACGGTGTCGCTGCTTTATACGATCGCGCACGCGTTCAGCATCACGCGCTACAAGCTCTTGCAGGTCGACGAGATCGTCAACCGGAGCATGGCGTACTTCGCGTTCAGCGTGACGGCGGGCCTGATCTACTCGGGCCTCCTGCTGATCAGCGGCAAGCTGATCGGCGACCGACTCACCTCGCTGGGGACGTCGTGGGGTGCGGTGGTGGCGACGGTCTCGGTGATCGTGGTGCTGTTCGTCTCGGAGCTGGCGCGGGGGCGGTTCCAGCGGATCCTCGACCGCCGGTTCTTCCGCGAGAAATACAAGTTCGACCAGGCGATGCAGAAGATGCGGCTGGCGGTCGGCAGCCTGGTCGACCGCCAGACGCTGGGCAAGCGTCTGCTGGAGGGGACGGCCGAGGTGCTGCGGCTGGAGTGGGGCGCGCTCTACCTGGCCGAGCCCGAGGACGGCCGGTTCGAGCTGGCCGCCAGCCACGGCCCGGCCCCCGACGAGGCCGTGCTGGAGGCCGACCACCCGCTGGTGACGCGGCTGCGGCAGGCGTCGTCGGTCCGCCAGTCGCACTCGATCGGCTCGGCCGCGGCGTCCGATCCGGCGACCGACTCCATGATCGCGCTGGGGGGCGAGGCCGCCTGCGGCGTCGGCGGCGACGGCCGGCTCGCCGGGGTCCTGGTCCTGGGCCCCAAGCGCAGCGGCATGCCGTACGAGGACGAGGAGATGGCGTTCCTGGGCGCGCTCAGCTCGGTCTCGGCGATGGCCCTGCATTCGGCCGACATCCAGGAGACCCTGGAGACGCTCAACCACGAGTTGCGGGGCAAGGTCGACAAGATCGCCGAGCAGCAGCGGCGGATTTTGATCCTCCAAGATCAGCTCCGCGACCGCGCCGAGCGCGAGACCGCGGGCCAGCCGGGGGGGGCCGCGCGGGGCGACGTCCGCAAGGATTCCAACGGGCTCGTCGAGGCCTTCGAGCGGATGAAGGGGTCGAGCCCCGCCGCGCGGCGGATGATGAACATGGCGCGGAAGGTGGCGGCCAGCTCGTCGGCCGTGCTGATCCGGGGCGAGAGCGGCACCGGCAAGGAGCTGCTGGCCGCGGCCGTCCACGCGGCCAGCCCCCGGGCGGCGCGGCCGTTCGTCAAGGTCCACTGCGCGGCGCTCTCGCAGGGCCTGCTGGAGAGCGAGCTGTTCGGCCACGTGAAGGGGGCGTTCACCGGCGCCGACCGCGACCGCATGGGCCGGTTCGAGCAGGCCGACGGCGGCACCCTGTTCCTGGACGAGATCGGCGACATCAACCTGGAAGTCCAGACGAAGCTGCTGCGGGTGCTGCAGGAGACCTCGTTCGAGCGGGTCGGCAGCTCGCAGTCGCTGCGCGTCGACGTGCGGATCGTGGCGGCGACGCACCAGGACCTGGAGGCCCTGATCCGGGAGGGGCGGTTCCGCGAGGACCTGTATTACCGCCTGAACGTCATCTGCCTGACGACGCCCGCCCTGCGCGAGCGTCGCGAGGACGTGCTGGAGCTGGCGATGCACTTCCTCGACGTCTACGCGGCGAGGATGGGCAAGGTGCTGACCTACATCGAGCCCGAGGCCGTCGAGGCCCTCATGGCGCACGACTGGCCGGGGAACATCCGCGAGCTGGAGAACACGATCGAGCGCGCGGTGGTGCTGGCCGACGGCCCCTCGCTGACGGCCGACGACCTGCCGCCGGAGGTCCGCCAGCCGATCCGCCGCCGCTACCGCGCGCGGGCCTCGGCGGCCGGCGTCGCCCCTCGCGCGGCGGCCCCGACGCGCGGCCTCGCACCGCCGGCCGCCGCGCCGACGATCGGCCGCGGGGCGACGTCCGGTCCGGCCCCGGTCCCCGCGGAGGGGGAGGACTGGGGGGACGAATTCTCCTCGTACGAGCGCCAGCGGCTGGTCGAGGCGATGGAGGAGGCGGACGGCAACAAGAGCGTCGCCGCCCGCCTGCTGGGGATGCCCCGGAGCACCTTCTTCAGCAAGCTGAAGAAGCACGGCCTGGCCTGAGGGCCGCGGGCCGACGGGTCCGGATCGGTTCGGGTCAGGTCACTTGGCGGCCGGCTCGGGGGTGAGCGTCATCTCCATCGTGTTGTTGACGGTCTGTTCGAGCGAGTTGGCCCCGGCGGTGATGAGCTGGACCATCCTGACCTCGACGTGCGACCTGGCGATCCGCCCGTTCTGGGCGTCGAAGTCGAAGACGCCTTCGTTCTTCTGGTCCTTGATCTCGAAGCTGAGGTTGGGGTTCGCGGCGCCCTCGACGGCCATCTTGGCGGAGAGGTCGATCCGGACCTTGCTCGGGTCGCCGTCGACCGGCCCCTTCACGGTGTAGGTCTTCTCGGTCACGATCGTGCCGAGCTGCTGGACCGGGAGCTTCGACTGGTCGGTCCAGCCCTTGCCGTCCTCGACGGCCTGCTCGGGCAGCACGAGGCCCGACTGGGTGATCATGTTCTTCATCGACTCTTCCGAGAAGAGGTTGGCCATCGGCCCGGTGAAGCTCTTCTTGAGGGCCTCGAGGGTCTTCTCGGGGATCGTGACCGATTTGATCTGGCCCCGGGGGTCCATCGACAGCTTGCACTCGAACCCGGCGAGGGCCTTGAAGATCGACACGACCTGGGCCGCGCGGGGGTCGTCGGGGACCTTGTCCTTGTCGGCGGAGTCGAACTCGACGGGGGCCTGGCCGTTCGCCTCCATCTTCACGCGGACGCGGTCGATGATCTGGGTCATCGTGGCCGCGCCCTCGGGCGAGACCTCCTCGACGATCCAGCGGATGTCGCTCGTCTGGTTGACGACCGAGCCGCCCTGGATCTGGGCGGACTTCATCTTGGTCTCGGTCTTCTGGACCAGCGCGTAGCGGATGGTCTCGCCCTTCTGGAACTTCCAGCGCAGGGGGGCGGCGGCCCGGGCGGCCGGGGCGAGGCCGATCGCCAGGACCAGGGCCAGGCCGACGGCCGTCGCGAGCCGGGCGTCGCGGCGGAGGAGCGGGCGACGCCGGAGGGGCGTCGGGGTCTCGGGGAACGCGTGGGGCATCGGTCGGGACTCCAGGGTGCGAAACGGGCCGGCGGACGCGTCGGGCCCGCCCCGCGACGCGCGGGCGGCCGGACGCCGGGCGGACCGGGTCATCGGGGCGTTGGGGGGGCGGGAGGGGGAGGGGCGTCGGCCGCGGGGCCGGCGGCCGGGGGGACGAGCTTCAGCTCGATCCGGGCGGTCGTGGTCTGCTCGACCCGCTGGCCCTGGGCCGAGAAGGCCATCGTCAGGGCGTCGTCCAGGCGGCCCGATTCCACCAGGCCCCGCCGCGCGTCGAACGCGAAGGCGCCGGAGCCCGAGTGCTTCAAGAGCTTCACCTCGAGCGCGGCCTCGGGGGCTTGCTGGACGGTGAAGCGCGTGTCCACGGCGACGTCGTGGACGCCCGCCTCGTCGGGCCGGGGGCCGCGGTCGGTGTACGTCTTGTCGATGATCAAAGCGCCGAGCATCGGCATCGGGGCGGCGACCTGCCGGCTCCAGGTCGCGCCGGTCTCGACGGGAGCCTCGGGGAGGTAGGGGACGGCCTGGATGATCAGGTTCCGGATCCCCTCCTCCGAGAAGACGGCCGCGCCGCCGATCGCGCCGGCCTGGCGGATCAGGGTTTGCAGGGGCTCGGAGAGCTTGACCTCGCCGACCTCGCCCCGGGCGCTCATCCGGAAGGCGACCTCGGAGCCGGCGAGCCCCTTGAGCAGGTCGACCAGCCGCGCGGTGAAGGGGCCGTCCCGGCGGGGGCCGTCGGCCGCGGTGTCGAACTCGAACGGGGACGGCAGGCCGTCGCCCACGATCCGGACGCGGACCCGGTCGATGGCGAGCTTCAGGTCGGCGGCGTCGGCCGCGGCCGACGCGACGGTCCAGTGGAAGTCGACCGCCTGCCGCCGCTCGGTGTGCACGCCCCGGCCCCCCTCGGGCTTCGATTCGAGGGTCGTCGTCTGCTCGAGCGTGTAGCGGACGACCTGGCCGGGCTCCAGCTTCCAGCGCAGGGCGACGGGCTCGCCGGCCGCGGCGGTCGCCGCGAGGGCGAGCAGCAGGCCGACGAACGGGGCTCGGGCGTTCCGGAGGGCCGTCCCTCCCCTCGCCGCATGCTTCATGGAATCCGCGCCTCTTTCGACTCGGGACGCTCGCGCGGGGCCGCCGCGCAAGAATTCCAGCATACTCGTCGCCGTCGTCGAAATCATCAGCGCGCGTCGGGGTCGTCGATGGATCGGTCGGGGGGGACCGGCTGGATGGGGTTCTCGCGGAGCCGATCGACGTCGTCGGGCCGCACCGTGTAGGCCAGCAGCGCGAAGTAGTAGAGCCCGTTGCAGGTGATCGCGGCCAGCAGGTTGCCCGTCAGCAGGCAGAGCGTCCCCAGGTACACGCCGAGCAGGAAGCCGATGAACGCGAAGGCGACCGAGATCGGCTGCAGCACGCCGAAGAGGAGGCTGGTGAGCGCCACCCCCCAGGCGTCGCCCAGCATCTCGGAGATGGCCGGCTGGAGGACCCCCCGGAAGAACATCTCCTGGCCGACCCCCATCGCGACGGCGATCAGGACCAGGTCCTTCCAGGTGCAGTTGTCCACCAGCGGCACGATCTCCTCGTCGAGGGTCCGCCTGAGACCCGCGAAGAGCGGGAAGGGTCGATGCAGCATGGCGATGACCAGCAAGGCCGGCGGCAGGGCGGCCGCCGCGCCCAGCAGGGCGGCGTCGACGTCCCAGCCGAAGTGCCTCAGAGGGGGGTGTCCGAACAGCCAGCCGGCCACGAGCGACATCGGTGCCAGGCCGCCCTCGAACAGGACGGCCAGCGTCATCATCGCGTCATGACCGGGGGCCTCGACGTCCGGACCCGGCAACTCTCCCGAATCGCTCAAATCGTTGCGATCCTGCATCCGCTGCTTCCGCAAGGCTGGGGCCGCATCTCGCCCGACCGACGGCCGGAGAGCCTCCATCTCGGCTCACATTCAGCTTAGCTCGCCGGGTCGCCGCTGTCGATCCTCGGCCAACGCTGCCTGCTGGGTTGCGTGCAGCCGCCGAACATCGGCGAACGATTCGAAACGCCGCGGCCCCGGCCTCGCGTCGGTGAAGACGGCGGCTCGGGGCCGGGCGGGAAGGGATGCGGGGGTCGTCCGACGCCGCGGGGGCGGGCGTCGGATTTACTGGGCGATGATGTTCTTGACCCGGGGGTCGGCCAGGCTGATCCGCCGCGACTGGAGCCCGCCGTTGCGGCGGATGACGTAGAGCAGGGCGGTGTCGGTCTGGACGGCCTCGGGCTGGCTCAGGACGTGGATGATGTGGTCGGGCCGGATCGTCTCCCAGTTGCGGTCGCCGATGTTCATCCCGACCAGGATGTCGCCGCGCTGCAGGAGCGCGGCGGCGGCCGGGCTGCCGGGCGAGACGGCCTGGATCAGCAGCCCGCCGCGGAGCTTCGGGTTGACCGCCGAGACGTCGTCGCTGGAGGCCGGCGAGGTCCGCAGGCCGATCGAATCCCAGACCGGGTCGGCCTTGTCGTAGGCCGCCAGGGTGGTGCCGTCGGGGAGGGGGCGGACTTCCAGGGCGAGGGCCGAGTCGACGCCGCCGCGGCGGATCACGACCTTCGAGGGCGTGCCGGGCCGGGCGTCGAGGAAGGCCCGCTCGACGTCGAGGGCGTTGGCGACCGACATCCCGCCGATCTGGACCAGCTCGTCGCCCGGCCGCAGGCCCGCGGCCTCGCCCGGGCTGCCGCGCTGGACGTCGGCCGCCACGAGCACCCGGTGCGCGCCCCGCAGGGTCTCGGCCGCGACGACGCCGTGCCAGGTGGCCGCCAGCCGCCGCGTGCTGAGCATCTCGGCGGCGACCCGCTTGACCTCGTCCATCGGCAGGGCGAAGCCGATCCCCTGGGCGCCGGCCCGGACCGCCACGTTGATCCCGATCAGCTCGCCCTCGATGTTGATCAGCGGCCCGCCCGAGTTCCCCGGGTTGATGGCCGCGTCGGTCTGGATCAGGTTGCGGTAGACCTGCTCGTCCGACAGCGTGACGTCGCGGTGCAGGGCGCTGACGATCCCCACCGAGACCGTGTTCTCGTACCCGAAGGCGTTGCCGATCGTGAGCACCGGCTCGCCCACCATCAGGTCGGCCGAGGTGCCGATCTTGATCGCCGGCAGGGGGGACGTCGGCTCGATCTTGATGAGCGCCAGGTCCATGACGGGGTCGAACTGGAGCACCCGGGCGGGGTAGGTCGTCCCGTCCAGGAGCTGCACCTGCACGCCCGCCACCTTGTCGACGACGTGGTGGTTCGTGAGGATGTAGCCCCGGCCGTCGACGATGACGCCGCTCCCCATGCCATTGACGCGGGGCCGCTGGTTCTCCTCGGGCGAGAACGGCCAGCGGCTGCTCGACGCCGCCTTCTTCTCGCTCGAGATGTTGACCACGCAGGGCTGGGCCTTGCTCACCGCCTCGACGACCGCCGTCCGCCGGACCCCGACCGCCGACGGGTCGGAGCCCCACG
Source organism: Paludisphaera mucosa (assembly GCF_029589435.1). NCBI lineage: Bacteria > Pseudomonadati > Planctomycetota > Planctomycetia > Isosphaerales > Isosphaeraceae > Paludisphaera > Paludisphaera mucosa. The sequence goes on from NZ_JARRAG010000002.1 coordinate 4,074,241, forward strand.
CCGTCGCCGGCGGCGCGCCGACCGTCAGGACGCCCAGCACCAGCCCGACCCCCAGCCAGGGGCTCGTCAGGCCGGCTCGTCGGTCCCCCTCACCGCGGCGACTCCAGGGTATTAGCACGATGTCGTCCCCAATGCCTTGAGCGTCGGCTTCCGTCCATGTCCCCCGGGTCCGACGACGTCCGCTCCGCCGCCCCCGAGGCCCTTCCGACGTGCTCTTGGATCGGTTGCCCACATTACCGGCTTGAGCCTAGTCGCCTGGATACCTCCCAGCTTTTCTGCGTTCTGCAACTATCCATATAACGTGATCAAATTACCCATTTTGACGCCCGCAGGAGATGAATAAGCCGTCAGGTCGGGCGTCTGTTTGCAGGCTTTTCCTGATCGATGGCCGGAGGACGCGCCTCGTCGTTTCATCGCGCGAAGCCGACGCGGTCGTTCCGATGGGGCGGCGGCCGACGCCTCCAGGGTTGCTTCACAGGCTCTCGGGTAGGGCCTCCGGCGGTTTGGGTTTTGGGGAAGTGAGGACTTTTCGCTCCGCCTCCCAGGCCGCGAGCTCTTCGACGTCGCCCGTGGCCTTCGCTAACGCGATGAGCCGACGCAGCGCCCAGTCGAGGTAGACCTTCTCCTCGTGGGGGATCGAGATTTCACTCGCCTTCATTCCCTGGTAACCGTCTCGAAGCAGCGGCTCAGCCTCGGCCCATCTCCGCTGCCCGAGCAAAGCCGCACCGAGCATCGACCTCGCGCGGTACGCAGTCCAGGCCTGCGGACTGGCTTGCTCGCAATGCGAAAGGGCTTCACGGGCGATCGACTCGGCCTCAGGCCACGCTTTCAAGTTGTTCAAGCACGATCCTAGCCTCGTAAGGCGACCCGTAAGGCCGACGCGTAGGCTATGGTTGGATCGGGCCCGGATGACGAGACTCCGTCGTAGCGGCAAGGCCTCGGCAAAATCCCCCTGCTTTTCATGGAGACTTGCCAAGGCTGATTCAGCATCATCGGTGACGGCGTGGTCGGGCCCGAGCTTGGTGCGGCAATCGTTCAAGATTTCACCATAGGCGAACTCGGCCTTTTTGAGCCGGCCGCGACTCAGATCGAGTTTGGCTCGTCTCAGGCGTGCAGCAACCGTCTCGGGGTGATCTTGCCCGAAAGCTTCGCGGCGACCTTCGATGAGGGCGTCCCATATCGGCTCGAGCCGGTCGAACTGGCCGACGAGCTTGCGGGCGGTAGCCAGGTCGGCCAGGCTCTCGAGTGTTGCGAGATGGTGGGGGCCCAATTTCTCTCTTCTCAAGTCTAGCGTCAACTCATAGTGTCGAAGGGCCTGATCCGACTGGCCTGCATAGTCGTAACTCAGGGCCAAGGTGCGCATCGTGTTCAAAGACTCGGGATGGTCCGGGCCAAGATTCGATTTCCTCAAGGCCAAGGTCTCCTCGAGGATCGTGATGGCGCGACTCCACTGCTTCGCGGCGGAGTAAGAGTTAGCGAGGCTCTGCATGCTCTCCATCGTTTCGGGGTGGTCGGGACCCAACCTCGACCTCATCAACGCGCATGTCTCCTCATGAAGCTGAATCGCTCGATGCCGATCTCCCGCTTGGCTATGGTAGATGGCGAGCTCTCGCATGCTCTTCATTGTGCTGAGATGGTCAGGTCCGAACTTCGCCTTCGTCAGGGTCAAGATCTCCAGGCGGAGGTCGACGGCGCGTTGCCATTGCCCCACCTTGCCATAGCTCAAGGCTAGATTTCCCATCACCCTCAGCGTATCTGGGTGGTCGGGGCCTAGTTTCGACTTCATCCGCGCCCACGTCTCCTCAGCCAGCCGAATGGCCTGGTCGAGTCGACCGGCGTGAAAGTGGCGGATGGCGAGGCTGGCCATGCTGCTGAGCGTTTCGGGGAGGTTGGGGTCGAGTACGGCACCCGCCACTGACCGCGTATCCTCCTCGAGTCGGGTGATTCGGTCCGCACGGCCCGCGCGGTCATAGCAGATCGCCAGGCTGGCTGAAGCCCACAGAGTGCAAGGGTGGTTGGGGCCGAGCGCCAGCTTGCTCGACGCCAACACTTCCTCGTAGAGCTCGATCGCACGCCCCGGACGACCGGCTCGATCGTGGCAGACGGCGAGGCTGGCCACGCTGTTGAGCGTGTCGTAGTGGCCGGCGCCGAGCCTGGCCAGATAGGTGGCGTGGGCCTTCTCGAACAGGTCGATCGCCTTCTCGAAGTAGCCAAGGTTGCGTTGGGTGCCTCCGAGGGCCATCTGAAGCCCCGCCACACCCAACGGGTCGTCGGTCGCCTCGCCTTCGAGGGCCGCCGTCGCGACATCCAGTCGCTGCGCCAACCGGGCCGCCAGCGAGGGCGACTTGCCGTCGCCGCCGTCCGGGTCCAGGTCCTGGAAGATCGCCAGGAGGATCTCGTTCGCCTTGTCTTTCTGGGCCAGGCGCTTCGCAACCTCCTTGCCGCGCGTCTCGGCCAGCCCGCGTTGAAGCCTGGCCTCGTGCAAGGCCAGCGAGGTGGCGACGAGGCCCGCCGCCAGGGCGGCCAGCACCAGGGTCCCGGCGACGACCCGACCCCGGTGCCGGCGGACGAACTTCCGCAGGCGGTAGGCCGCGGTCGGAGGGCCGGCGACGACGGGTTCGTGCTTCAGGAACCTCTCGACGTCGTCGGCCAGGCCGGCGGCCGAGTCGTACCGCCGGCGTCGGTCCTTGGCGAGCGCCTTGATCACGATCCAGTCCAGGTCGCCCCGGACGAGACGCCTCAGTCGCGCCGGCTCGACTCGCCGATTCGCCACGAGGCTCGGCGAGGCGCCGGAAGCCCTGATGCGGCTCGACGGGGCGGGCGGCTCGTCCTCGCGGATCATGCGCAGGATCTCGTCGAGCGGGGTCTGCTTGAGCGTCGCTCGCGGGATCGGCGTGCCGCCGGTCAGCAACTCGTAGAGGATGACGCCGAGGGCGTAGACGTCGGCCCGCGTGTCGACGTCCACGGCGTTGAACGTCGCCTGCTCCGGCGCCATGTACTGGGGCGTCCCGGCGACGCCGCCGAAGGCGCTGAAGAGGCTGTGCTCGGTCAACTCCAGGCCGCCGAACGCCTTGGCCAGGCCGAAGTCGATCACCTTGGGCACGGCCCGACCGTCGTGGGATTCGACCAGGATGTTCGACGGCTTGAGGTCGCGGTGGATCACCCCCTTCTGGTGGGCGTGCTGGACCGCCGAGCAGATCTCCCGTAACAGGGCGAGCCGAGAGAGCAGGTCGAGGCGATGGGCATGACAGTACTCGGTGAGCGGGACGCCTCGGACCAGCTCCATGACGAAGAAAGGGCGGCCCTGCTCGGTGGCGCCGGCGTCGAGGACCTTGGCGATGTTCGGATGGTCCATGAGCGCCAGCGCCTGCCGCTCCGCCTCGAACCGCGTCAGGACGGCCCGCGAATCCATCCCCGACTTGACGAGCTTCAGGGCGACCTCGCGCCGGACGGGCGTGAGCTGATCGGCGAGGAAGACCGAACCCATGCCGCCTTCGCCGATAGCCCGGCGGATCTGGTAACGACCGGCGATCACGACGTCGACCATGGCGGCGGCGGCGACGCTTTCGCCGCAGGGGGGCTGGCCCGAAACGTAGGCCTCCGTCGACGCCGGTGGGCCGCCGGCCCATGGGGCGTCCGAATCGGCGTCCGTCGTCGGGCCCGACTCGTCCGCTCGATTCAGCGTGTCGCCGTCGTCCAGCTGTGCGTCCATCAACTCCGCCCGAAGCTCGGGATCGGCGGCGATCCGGCGATCGAGAAGTGCAAGCCGATCGTCAAGCTCCTCGCGTTCAACGGCCGCACGGAAGAGGGAGTCGATGAGTGCCGGGTCAATCGCCATCAAATCCTCCGCTGAAAAGCGATTTTCCAGTTCAGCGTGAATTTTCCATGAACTCAATCAACCGGCGAAGCAAATTTTTCGATCACACCAGAATTCTCTGATACAACATGCCAAACAAGTCCAGGAGTGGGCTCAGGCACGCTTAGGTGGACGCGGCGAGGGAAAGAGCCCTGCGCAAGAGGCTCCATGAATCGTAAAACTAGAGGGGGGATGATCTGAGACCACCGGAGCCGGGATGCATGGCCGAGAAATCGCCGCGACGCCTCAAGCTGGAAGAGAGCCTTCGGGACGACCCCACGGACGCCTTCCTGCGCTATGGGCTGGCCGTCCAGTGCTTGCGCGAGGGGGACGTGGAGGAAGGGCGGGAGCGGCTGAAGGCCCTGATCGCCGACCGGCCCGACGACGAGGTCGCCGCGTATCAGCAGCTCGGGCAGTCGTACGCCGAGACGGAGGAGTTCGCGGCCGCGGCCGCGACGCTCCGCACGGGCGTGGCGAAGGCCCTGGCCCGGGGCGACCAGCACGCCGCCGCCGAGATGGGGGGGCTCCTTGACTCGCTCGATTGACGCCGCACGCCGCGGGGCCGGGAGGGCCGGCGCGTGATCGGGCCCATCCTCTCGTCCGGGGGGGCGCCCGCGATCCCCCCCGGCACGAGCGAGTTCGCCTTCCCGAGCCCCCTCCGCATCGGGGTCGGCGCGGCCCGGGGCCTGGCGGCGGCCCTCGCGTCGCTGAGCGTCGCCCGGCCGCTGATCGTCACCGACGCGGGCCTGGTCGCCGCGGGCGTCGTCGACGAGGTGCGCGGGCCGCTCGCCGGCTCGGTCCTGTTCGCGGATCTGTCCCCCGACCCCAGCGACGCGGACGTCGACGGGGGGGCGGACCGGTATCGCGAGGCGGGCTGCGACGGCCTGGTCGGCCTCGGCGGCGGGGCCGCGATCGAGGCGGCCAAGGCGATCCGCTGGCGGCTCGGACTGCCGCCGCTGGTCGCGATCCCCACCACGGCCGGGGCCGGCGCCGAGGTCGTGCCGACCGCCCGGATCCGCTCGGCCCGGACGCATTGCAAGCGGGACGTCGGCCGGGGGCCGCTGCTCCCCTCGCTGGCGATCTGCGACCCCCGCCTGGCCCTGACCGCCCCGCCGGGCCTGACGGCGGCGACCGGCCTGGACGCGCTCTCGCATTGCCTGGAGAGCTACCTGGCGACGGGCTTCCATCCGCTCTGCGACGGCGCGGCGGTGGAGGGGATGCGCTACCTCTTCCGGGGCCTGGAGACGGCGGTGCAGAACGGCGCTGACGTCGAGGCCCGCTCGGCGATGACGGTGGGCTCGCTCCTGGGCGGGACGGCCTCGCAGAAGGGGCTGGGGGTGACGCACGCCCTGGCCTTCGCCGTCGAGATCGACGCGCCGGGGCAGCACGCGCCGCTCGTGGCGATCCTGCTGCCGCACGCGCTGCGGTTCAACCGCGAGGCCGCCGAGGCCCGCATGGCCGACCTGGCCTCGCGAGTGGGCCTGGGCCGAGCGGGCGACGGGCCCGGCCACCTGATCACGCTCGTCGAGCTGCTCCGCGCCAACACGCCGCTGCCGCGCCGGCTGCGGGACGTCGACGGACCGGCCCGCGACCGCCTCGCCGAATACGCCCGCCTGGCGCTGCTCGACCCCGGCCTCGTCGTGAACCCTCGGCCCTGCACGCAGGCCCTGCTGGAAGAGCTGCTCGACCGGGCGTGGTGAGCAGCCGTCGGAACCCGTCTTTCCCGCGAGGGGAGGTGCCGCGTCAGGCGTGGCTGGTCGTCACCCTGTCGAAGACCCGGCGGAAGTTGCCGCCGCCGATCTTGCCGACCTCGTCGGGCGTGAAACCCTGGCGAAGCATCTCGGCGACCGGGGCCTTGAAGAATCCGCCGGCCAGGCCGGGCCGGGCGGCGTTGGTGGACCGGCCGGCCCGGGTGGACAGGATGTCGGTGTCGCTGCCGATGCCGACGTGGTCGACGCCGACGACGTCCGCCATCGCCTTGAGGCCGCCGACGTACTCCTCGATCGAGTCGGACAGCTTCGTCCACACGCCGATCACGCCGCCGGCGTCGGCGAAGACGCGGGCGTGGTCCTTGCTGATCAGCCGCGGGGCCATCATCTTCGCCATCCGGGGGTTCTTGCCCGGCCGCGCGTCGAGGCTGGTGTGGGAGACGATCACCGGCTGCGTGGACGCCTTCAGCGCGCCCAGCACCGTCTCGTGGGCGGCGTGGGCCAGGTCGACGACGATGCCCAGCCGGTTGCACTCCTTGACGACGTCGGCGCCGAAGGCGGTCAGGCCGCCCAGGCGGGCGGGCTCGGTGTAGATGTCGCCGAGCGGCGCGACCTTGTCACGCTTGTCGTGCCGCAACTGATGGTGCCGCAGCCCGCGCTTGTAGAGACGTTCGCCCCGACCGCCGCCGTCGGAAATTCGCGCCTCGTAGGATTCGATCGCATGTTTTGCGTCCAGGATGGGGTGGATCGAGGCGTCACGAATTCCTCAGCCGCGGGCGGACCACAGCCGATCCCACAGGCCGAAGACCGTCGGGAAGGTGGCCCGAGCCCGGGCCCGGAACGGGATCGCCTCCGGGACCGGAAGGTTCTCTGGGACCTGGGTGAGGAGCAGCAGTCCGGCCAGGGTCCCCGCCGCCACGGCGAAGAAAACGTGCCCCGCTCGGTGGAAATCGATCGCCGTGAACGGAAGGCCCGTCGGCAACCGATCGTGGATCGCTTCGAGCAACAGGCTCGTCGGCAGGCGGAACGGCGGGGTCAGGTATCCGTAATTGGTGAACGACAGGTACATCATCCCGAATCCGCTGAAGGCCGCCAGGAACATCGCGCGGCGCCCCTGTCGGTTGTAGGGGGCCATCGCGATCGCGAAGAAGGTCCAGAAGGCGAGTTCCGTGAGCCCTTCCGACCCCCTCAGCACGACCGAGTAACGGACCAGCGCCAGCATCACCGCGGCGAGGATCACCCAGGCCATCATCCGCCGCATCGAAAACCGGACGCCGGGAAGTCGCATGGTCTTGCCTCGTCGTCGTGACCGGTCCCGGACCGCGAGCGGCGACCGGTGGACGTCGAGGATAGCCGTAAAGGGCCGACGTGGTCGAGTCGATCCCCTTATCGCGGGCGATCCAGGTCCATGACCGCGCCTCCTCGGCGACGTCGATCTCAGGACCCGGGCCCGTTCGGGAAGGGCGGGTGCCTGGGGCCGAAGGGGCCGCCGCGATTCTCGGCGGCCTTGCGCCGCCATTCTTCGGACTCGCGGCGCATCTGGTCCATCCGGCGGCGGATGTCGTCGGGAGGCGGGTTGGGGTCGGCGGGGGGTCCGAGCGGGGGTGCGCCCGGGACCGGCGGGCCGCCGCTGCGGGAGCCGGCGTCCTTGCTGAAGAGGGCGAAGTACCAGCCGGTGGGGTCGCCGGTGCCGGCCTGATAGACCTGGTTGCACCCGGCTTCGTACTGCGAGGCGTTGTCTACCAGTTGCTTGAGGATCTTGCCGAACTCCGTATCCGCCGGCAGGTTCAGCCGGGCCGAGGCGTCGCGCGCGGCCTGGGCCGAGCGGGCGACCGCCTGCTGGTACGCGGACTGGTGATTCCGGAAGAGCTGCAGGACCTGTTCGCGCGTCGGCGGCGGGGTCGTCTCGGCCGCGGCCTTGATCCGCTCGCCCTCGGCCTCGATTTCGAGCAGGCCGGCCCACGAGTCCCGGCCCGCGTCGGAGTCATTTGCGGGCGGGCGGGCCGCGAGGGGCCGGCTCCGGCTCGTCCATCAGGCCGTAGGGTTCGTCGACCGCCGGCTCCGGCGGCGACGCGGGAGCCGGTCTCAGCCTGGGCCTCGGCGCGGCGGCCGGCGGCTGCGGGCTCCGCGTCACCGTCCCGCAGTCATTGCATCGCCGCCGCCGGCCCGCCAGCGCGAGGTCGACGGCCTGGGGCTTGGCGCAGAACGGGCAGGCGACCCGAATCTCCATCGCAAACCCCTCCCGGAGACGACGCCGAACCGGTCCCGGGCCCCAGGCGCGGACCCTCCGATCTCGACCACGACACAGGCCCGAGAGGTGCCAATAGATCGCGAATGATCGAAAATCCAGGACGACCCGCTCGGCCCCGGGATCCGCGACTCCAAAGGACGACCGTCGCCCCGTCGCGCCGGCGTCCTCAGCCACCGGGAGTGGGAACGTGTCCGGGGAGGTTGGGGACGAGCGACGAGGGCGGTCCGCCCACCCGCGTGCCGGCCTTGGTCGTGGTCGCGAGGCGATACCAGGCCGGGTCCCCCTCGCCGACCGATTCGATCGCCCGGATCAACTCCTCGTTCTTCGCCGCCGAGGTCGACACCTGGTCCATTGCGGCCCGGGCCGCGGGGTCTGCCACCTCCTGGAGCCTGGCGGTCGCGGCCCGGGCCGCCGCGGCCATCCGCCTCAACGACTGCAAGAGCGGCCCTTGCAGGTTGCGGCGCAGCTCGCGGACCTGCCCGCCGGTCGGCAGGGGCGTGGTCTCGGACTGGTCGAGGTTCATCCTGAGGAACGTCGTCGACGTCCGAACGCCGTTGAAATGGCCGGAGAAGGCCATCGTGCCGGGTTCCGGCATCGTTTCCAACGACTGGGCGAGCTGGTCGTTGATGTCGATGATCGAACGAATCAGGCCCTCATACACGAAGGTGGGGGTGGTCGGGCTGCCGCCCCCCTGCCGCGCGAGGGCCGCGTGGTAGCTCGCGACGCCGCTCGGCAGCGCCGCCAGGGTCACGACCATGCACAGGACGTTGAACGCGACGGCGAGCGCCCAGGCGACCTGCCCGCCCCCGCTCTCGCCGGAGAAGGCCCGGCCGTTGCCCCGGACCAGGCTCACCGCCGCCCCCAGCATCGAGACGGCCGCCAGGAGCATCGAAGCCAGGCTGCAGAGGCCGGCGGCCATGAAGACCAGGACCCCCGCGGCCCTGGTCGCCGGCTGGCTCATCAGGCCGACCGCCAACGCCGAGACGACCAGCGTCGCGACCGGAGCCTTGATCGCCAGGTCCCGCAGCGGGAGGTTCCAGGGCTCGCCGCGACGCTTCCCGCCCGCCTTCCCGCCCGTCGGCCGGATCCGCCGGGGGGCCGACGCCTCCTCGTCGGCCGGGGCGCGACGGGGGGGCAGGGGGCCGGCCGACGCGCTCAGGGCCTCGTCCAGCCCGAACGGGTCATGGACCGGCGGTTCGGGGCGCGACGCCCCCACCTTCATCGCGACCGGCCGGGCGGCCTCCGGGAGCCGTATCACGATCCCGCACTGCGGGCATCGCCCTTTCTTACCGGCCATCGCCGCGTCGACGGCGTGGGCCTTGCCGCAGTTGGGGCAGGCGAACTTGAGCTTCATGGCCGAACTCCCCCGTGCTTGCGTCCCGGCGACGGGCCTCGCCCCGCCCAGGAAGAGGAGGGTGCCGAGGGCGGGTCCGGCCGAGAGCAACGGCGTCGATCGTTTGCAGCCCCCATGTCATTGGATGCAATATCCATCCAATGCTCGGTGCATTTCATGATGTTCGAACGATTCGACATGGCGGTGGCGCCGGCTGGGGCGCGGGTCAGTCCCGGCGGCGGTAGAAGACGACGGCGGCCGCCGGGCGGGCGGGAATGTCGACCTCCAGGCCGGTCGCCATGAGGTCGCGGCCGGCGGCCTCGCGAGGCTCCGTCGCGTCGAGCGTAGATAGCGCATACACGGCGTCGGCGTCGAGGCCGTGCAGCTTCAGCCGGATGCGGGCCTCCGGAGCGTCCTGGCGGCGGAAGGCCTGGACCGCGCCCTCGCGGCGCTCGGGGGCGTTGTACTGCCAGGCGATCCAGGCGTCGGTCGCGAGCGAGTAGGGGGTCAGGGCGTAGAAGTCGTCGTAGTAGAACCGGCTCAGCTCGCGCCAGCGGCCGACGAGCGTCCGGAGCGTCTTGTAGTCGATCCCGCGCTCGCGGACGTCGACGCCGCAGCTGATGCTCGGCGTGGCGTTGCTCCAGAAGGCGTAGGGGTCGACGGCCGAGAACCCCGCGCCCATGTACGAGGCGTCGCGGGCCGCCGTGGTGCCCGAGCCGAAGTAGGGGAGCCAGGGCGAGAGCCCGTACGTCATGCCCTGGTCGGCGATCGCCTGGAAGGCGTAATCCGTCCGCCAGAGCGGCACCGCGCGACGCATCGTCTCCAGGTCGTTGCGCCGGCCGCCGCTGGCGCATGAGTCGATCAGCAGGCCGGGGCGGCGGCGGATCAGCTCGTCCCAGTAGGCGAGGTAGCCGACGACGTGGTGGTTCTCGGTCACGCCCCGCCGATCGGGCGCGTCGGCCGCCCGCCAGAAGGGGAGCGGGTCGATGTTGAAGTCCTGGCGATACAGGTCGACTCCCTGCTCGGCGAGCGTGCGGTCGACGTGGTCCGTCAGCCATTCCCGGGCCGCGGGGGAGCCCAGGTTCAGCAGCTTCGAGGCGTCCTCGCCGGGCCGGCCCTTGCGATCGAACGGCGTGAAAGTCGAGGCGTCGGGCGTCGCACCCGGCTTCAGCCAGCCGTAGCTCCACGCCGAGCCGGGGTTGCGATCGACGGCGAACTCCAGCGCCGCGTCGTGAGTCGCGCCCGAGGTCGTCGCGAGGGTCGCCGTCAGGCTCGTCGAGTCGAAGCCGTGGCCGTTGCCGCCGGGGCCGACGACGAAGTCGATCGCATCGCCCCGGGCGACCGTCAGTGACCGGTCGCAGCTCGGCTCGCGGCCCTTCTCGCCGACCCGATCCTCGAAGATCGGCTTGCCGGCGAGCAGGACGTGGACGTCGGTCGTCGCCTTGGGATCGGCGGCGCGGAAGGCCGCGCGGATCGCGACGTCGCCGGCCTCGGGGGCCGTCCAGCGGACGACGCAGAACTCGCCGTCGGGTCCGGGGTGGAACGTCATCCCGCGGGGCGCGACGTGGATCGCGCCCAGTTCCCGGGGCTCGTCCGACAGGTTGGCGATCACCACCGGGTCGACGCCGATCGAGGCCGACGACCACGACCGCAGGCCGGGCGACTCGGCCGTCCCGGGCGCGTGGCGGGGGAGCAGCCATTCGGAGTGGTTCTCGTACAGCCAGGTCCCCGGCGCGACCCGTTCGGGCTCGAACCAGACGATGGTCCTCAGCCCCCTGGCGTGGGCGTGGTCGCTGACCGCCCGCAGGCCGCGCGGGAACCGCTTCGCGTCGACCTCCCAGGTGCCGACCTGGGGCCAGCCCTGCTCCTGGACGTACCAGCCGGCGTCCATCCACCAGGCGTCGAGCTTGATCCCTTCCTCCAGATACCGATCGATGAACATGAGCTGCTTGCCCTCGTCGGCGTGGACCATCTCGCCGTACGCTCGCGAGCTGGACGCGACGAACTGGGGAGGCGGCGGCGCCCCGCTGGGCCGCGTCATCCCGTGCGCCGTCATCCAGCGCCGCCAGACGTTCTGCGACCGCGCCCGGTCCCCGTTCCAGAACTGGAGCGCCATGAGCGGGGTGCGGATCTCCTCGCCGGGGAGGAGCTTGGCGTGCACCCCTTCCTGCCCGGCGCGGATGCGGACGCCGTCGGCCTCGGCGGCGAAGGTCCCCGCCCACTGGGCCGGCCAGCCGACGGCGACGATCAGGCCCGCGTCGCCTTGCTGGAGGTTGAAATACGGCCAGTCGTCCCCCGACGGCCGCCCGGCCGACCCGCCGAAGCGAGAAGAGGTCCCCGGGGCCAGGGGCGTTGCGAACGGCTCGTAGTCGCCGGCCGTGCAGATCGAGCCCCGGGCGTGGTGCAGGACGGCCGCGCCGCCGCCTCCCGTCCAGATCCCGTCGAGGCCCTGCACGTCCTCCAGGATCGGCGTCTCGGCCGCACCTCCGTTGCGGAAGACGACCGTCCACTCGACGGTCGGGAAATCCTTGTAGACGATCGCCGTGCAGCGGACGACCAGGCCGGTCGCCCGGTCGGTGTACGTCGCGACGCGTTCGCTGCGGGTCGGGTCCAGCTCGCGCGATTCGTGGGCCTTCTCCCACGTCTTCAGCAGTCCCGCCGAAGGTCGGCCCGCGTACCGGAACGAGAACGGGGCCGACGCATCCGGGCCGTCGAGATGCTCCGCCACCCACCGCCGCAGCCGCGCCATCTCCTCGGGGGCGGGCGCGACCACCCCGGCCGTCGCCGGTATTCCGACCGCGAGCGCCGCAGCGGCGGCGAAGAGGATCCGGCGAGGACGAACCAGTACCGACGTCAGCATCGGTTGCGCTCCTGATCGGGGGGGGACGCCCCGGACGGGCGATCGTACGCGGGCGGGGCGGTCGGGCGGGGTCGCGGGGCGATCGGCTTCGATCGATCCCCGCGGCGCAGTTGTACTCCTCCCTGCATCGGGCGGCAATGAGTGCGCTCAGGCCCGGAACGCGCGAAGGGCCCTCTCGGCGCGACGGCGGGCGAGGGCGACGCGGAGGAGGGCGATCGGGATGTTGCACTTGAAGGCCACCTTCCACGCCCCCAGCCGCGTCAGTCGATAGTCGTCGCCGTCGAGGACCATGTAGCCGGCCCGCACCTGCACCTTCATCGCCTCGTCGAACAGGGCGTGCGAGTAGGCCACGGGGTCGAAGGGGGCGGCGATCAAAGCCGCGTCGCCGCGGCCGGCCGCTTCCAGGCGAGCCTCGTGGAGCCGGGCCAGGGGCGCTGGGCCGTCGACTTCGAAGACGGCCAGGGACGACCAGCCCGGCCAGCTCGCGAAGGGCCACTGCAGGAAGGAGGTCTCGGACAGGTTCATCGTCGCCAGCCCGCCGCCGCCCGCGTGGCGGGTCATGTGGCCCAGGATCCGGAAGTCGTTGCTGGAGAAGACGACCGACGCGACGGTCCCGGTCCGGGGGTGCGCCGCGAGCGCCGTCAGGGCTTCGTGCTCGCGCGTCACGAGGTGCAAGGCCGTCGTCGGCCCGTAGCCGAGGGCAGCCCAGGCCTGAGACGCCGATCGGACGGCCGAGGCGAATTCCGCGGGGGTTTCCGGGTCGTCGACGTCGACCGATCGGACGTCCAGCGCGGCGGGCTGGCGATACTGGTCGCGAAACCAGACGTACCATGGGTGGTGGGCGATGATCAGCACGATCGCGCTCGCGACGCCGAGGAAGGGCGCGGCGTTCAGGAAGGGTCTCAAACCGGCCGGGGACGCGGCCGAGCCGAGGACGGCCAGGAAGCCGGCGGCGGCCGCGCCCAGCAGCACGAGCGCGACGAAGAATCCGTAGAAGGCCAGCAAGAATCTAGTCGACATCGTCGCCCCCTTCGGCGTCGGTCGCGCTCGGTCGATTCCAGCGGAGGTAGGGCCCGGAGAAGCGGATCTCGCCCGACCACCAGCGACGGAGGAAGGCGACCCGACGCCGCAGCCAGAAGCGGAGCCGCCCGACGCGCCGGGCCTCGTGCTCGTCGAGGATCCAGATCACCTCGTCGTGCCCGCCTTCGCGAGCGAGGCGGTCGGCGCTCTCGCGGTAGGATTCGGCCATGTCGTGATTCGCGAGCATCGAGCGGAGCTGCTCGCGGGCCTCGCCGTCGATTCCCGTCTCGTCGAGGATCGCGTCGGCGTCGAGGGGGGTCGGGTTCTCCTTGAGATAGTCGTAAATGCCGTCGTTGCAGCCGAAGCCGGCGTCCTCGGCGATCTCGCGAGGGCTGCGGTTCAGCATGACGTCGCGGAGCGAGGGGTCGGCTCCGCGCTCCAGCAGGAGCCGTACGACCTCGGGACGGCCGCCCCGCGCCGCCTCCATGAGCGGCGTCTCCTCGCCGTCGATCGTCGCCCTCTGGTCGACCCGCGCCCCGGCGTCGAGGAGCATCCGGGCCTTGGCGACGCGCCCGCGCGACGCCGCCATGTGCAGGGGGGTCCAGCCGTTGAGCCCGGTGCCGTTCACGTCGGCTCCGCCCGCGATCAGCGTCGCCAGGACGGCCGTCGAGGCCTCCGCCTCCGACTCGACGGCCCAGAGCAGGGCGGAGTAGCCGTCGGCCGTGACGACGTCGGGGTTGGCCTCCCGCGCCAGCAGGAACGCGGTCAGGTCGGGGTCGTCGCCCAGGACGGCCATGATCAGGGGGGTATAGCCGAACTCGTCGCGCGATTCCAGGTATCCCGGCTCCTCGACGACCCGCCGCTTGACCTCTTCAGACCGGCCACGCCCTCCCTCCGACGGGGATTCCTCGCTTTCGCCATCCGGCCTGACCACGGCGGCCTCCTTCGACGACGAGAACTGATCCAAGATGCCTATCGGAAGAACAAAGACGCTCAATTCTTGGGCTGCCAGGCGGAACGCCAGGGCCTATTGAGCGGCTATCTTCTTAACTTATCCCGCCATCTTGCCAGGACAGGCGTCGGCATGGCCTTTGCTCGACCCGGATCCGTGCCCGAGGCGGTGATCGTGGAGTCTGCTCCCGTTCTCACGCTGCCGCAAGACTCGTTCGAGTCCACGAACGCCTTTTCGACCTACATTTTCTCCATGGGATCGAGCCGACTCGCGGACGGCGCGACGAAGCGACCGCAGGCCCGGCGCGTCCCGAATGGGGTTGAGATCCGGGGGGGCGCCCGCTAAAGATGCAGTGGCGGCTCTGATCCTTTTGCACCGGGTGGTACACCAAGAATGAGCGAATGCAACGTCGCCGACGGAAGCCGGGACAAGCCCGAGTACGACGCGATCCTGATCGTCGGTTTCGGGGGACCGGAGAAGCCCGATGACGTGATGCCCTTCCTCGAGAATGTGACCCGCGGGCGGAACATCCCCCGCGAGCGGCTGGAGGAAGTGGCCGAGCATTACCACCACTTCGGCGGGGTGAGCCCGATCAACGCCCAGGTCCGGGCCCTGATCGACGGCCTCGGCCCCGAGCTGCGCCGGCACGGCGTGACGGTCCCCGTCTACTGGGGCAACCGCAACTGGACGCCGATGCTGACCGACACCCTGCGCGAGATGGCCGACGCCGGCGTGAAGAAGGCGCTGGCGGTCGTGCTGGCGGCGTACAGCTCGTATTCGAGCTGCCGGCAGTATCGCGAGGACATCGGCCGGGCGCGTGAGGAGGTCGGGCCGTCGGCCCCGCAGGTCGACAAGGTCCGGGTCTTCTACAACCACCCCGAGTTCGTCGCCGCCAACGCCGACCGCGTCCGCGAGGCGCTCGCCAAGGTCCCGGCCGAGGAGCGCGGGCGGGTGCCGATCGTCTTCACCGCCCACAGCATCCCGGCCTCGATGGCCGCGACCTCTTCGTACGAGGAGCAGCTCCGCGAGACCTGCCGGCTGGTGGCGGCCGAGCTGAAGATCGACGAGGACCGCTGGACGCTCGTCTACCAGAGCCGCAGCGGCCGGCCCAGCGACCCCTGGCTCGGGCCCGACATCCTCGAACATTTGCAGGCCCTCCGCGACGAGGGGGGCGAGGAGGTCGTCGTCCACCCCATCGGCTTCCTCTCCGACCACATGGAGGTCCTCTACGACCTCGACGAGGAGGCGCGGATCCTCTGCGAGCGGATCGGCCTGAACCTGGTGCGGTCGCGGACGGTCGGCACCCACCGCGGGTTCGTCCGCATGATCCGCGAGCTGGTCTGCGAGCGGCTCCACTGCGCGACCTCCGACGAGAGGCGGTCGATCGGCCAGTTCGGCCCCAGCCACGACGCCTGCCCGCCCGACTGCTGCCTCCCCCCGGCGCGGCCGCCGGCGGCCTTCGCCCCGGCCCCGGCGCGAGCCTGAGCCGGCCTCCCGGGCCGGCCCCGGGCGCGGGCTGATCTAGCCAGTGCCGCGTCCCGTCACCTATCATGAGAAATCCATCCCGCGACGGAGACGCCCTCCGGCCGCGGGATGGATCGGTTATCCGTTTTCCGACGACCCGCGCGGCCTGACGCGCCGCGCGGGGAGCGAGCCGGGCCGGGGAGAGCACGTTGATGTCGTCGCGTCGGATCTTGCTGGTCGAAGACAGTTCCACGATGCGCCGCATGCTGGGCACGCTGCTGAAGGAGGAGGGCTACGAGGTCCGCACCGCCAACGACGGGGCCGAGGGCCTGGTCCAGGCCAAGGCGGACCCGCGCCCGGACCTGATCCTCACCGACTACGAGATGCCCGAGCTGGACGGCCCCGGGTTCTGCCAGGGGATCAAGGCCGACGTCGACCTGCGCTCGATCCCGGTCCTCATGCTCACGACCCTGGGCGAGACCCGCAACAAGATCGCCGGCCTGGAATCGGGGGCCGACGACTACATCCAGAAGCCCCGCAGCCCCGACGACATCCAGGAGATGTTCGCGCGGATCCGCGCCCACCTGCGGGTCGCCGACCTCCGCTCCGAGCTGGCCGAGCGCAACCGCCTGCTGGAGACCGCCCACAAGAAGCTCACGTTCGAGCTCGACCTGGCGCGGAAGGTCCAGTTCGCGATGATGCCCCGGCCCCCCAAGCCCCGCGGCCTGCTGCAGGTGGCCGTGCGCTACACGCCGGCCAACCAGCTCGGCGGCGACGTCTACGACTTCTACCGGCTGGACAACAACCGCCTGGGGATCCTCGTCGCCGACGTGTCGGGCCACGGCGTCAACGCGGCGATGCTCTCGGGCATGGTCAAGACCCTGGCGGCGGGCCTGTCGATCGCCGTGCTTGAGCCCGGCGAGCTGCTGGCGGGCCTCGACGTCTCGGGCGAGCAGTACTTCCCCGAAGGCTACTTCTGCACCGGGTTCTACCTGATCGCCGACGAGGAGACCGGCCTGGTCCGCTACGCGGGCGTCGGCCACCCGCCGGCGATCATCATCGGCCCCAACGGGCCCCGGATGCTGGCCTCGAACCCCGGCATGCTCGGCATCGGCATGGTCGACGGCACCGCCGGCGACGCCGACCGCCTGGAGCCGGGCGAGTCCCTCATCCTCTACACCGACGGCCTCCCCGACGCCATGGACCCCGCCGACGTCGTCTTCGGCGAGGACCGGCTCAAGACCCTGCTGCAGGGCCATTACGGCAGCGACCCGACCGAGATCCTCAACCAGGTCGACGGCGCCGTTAAGGCCCACACCGCCCCCGGAAGGCCGGCGGACGACATCAACATCATCGTCATCCAGCACCCCGCGAAGAAGTGAGGGGGAGGGCTCGTCCCGAAATCCCGCGGGTCTCCCGAAGGGATTCTCAGGTCGCCTCCCCAACGATCCGAAGAGGTGATAGACTGCAAGGCGCAGCGTCGCGGCCGGTGGTTTCTTGTGCGCATCCGGCGCGTGCTCGACGTGCGACGTCCTTTCCGATATACTGATGCAGCAGCAGAGAGCGCGGCCAAACGGCCGCGATCCCGCCGTGAATCCAGGCGAATCGAAGACGGTGGCGCTCGACGGCCCGGTGACGATCTACGAGGTCGCCGGCCTGCGCGAGGCGTTCCGCGAGGCCCTGGCCGAGGGCGTGGACCTTCGCGTCGAGCTCGACGAGTCGACCAAGTGGGACCTGGCGGGGCTGCAGTTGTTGATCTCGTGCGTGCAGACGGCTCGGGCCGACGGCCGGAGCCTGACGCTCGCGAAGGTGCCCCGGGCGTGCGTCGAGGCGGCCGAGCGGTCGGGGCTCTCGCGGTGGCTCGATTCGACATCGGAAAAGGACTGACGTCGGCGGCGGCCCGCGCGGCCCCGCCGGAGGGACTCGAAGACGACGTCGCTCCCCGACGTCGGCGGCGGACGCCGAAGTCGGGGCGGACCAGCCTAGAGGCGGCGATCATGAACTGGGCCTCCCCCCAGACGCTCCCCGCGCCCGCGGCCGGCAATGCGCGTCTGAACATCCCGCACCACCTGGCGGGCGCCGGCATCAAGACCATGACCAAGACCGTCCTCCACGCCGACGACAGCGGTTCGGTCCGTCGCTGGGTGTCCGACCAGCTCGGCGGGATGGGCCTCAAGGTCGTCTCCGTCGCCGACGGCGACGCCGCGCTGCAATATCTCAAGGACTCGACCTGCGACCTGCTGCTGACCGACCTCGAGATGCCCAACCTCGACGGCCTGGCCCTGCTGGCGGCCGTCCGCGAGCTGCCGACGCATCGCTTCCTCCCCGTGCTGGTCCTCTCCAGCAAGCAGCCCGGCGAGTTCGACCCCGGGCGTCGCCAGGGCGTGACCGGCTGGCTGGTCAAGCCGGTCGACGGCGAGCACCTGCGGCGGTGGGTCCGCCGCGTCCTGCCGGAGTAGCCGCCTGGGCGGGGTCGTCCGGTTGGGCCGGCCCCCTTTCCGGGCCCCCGGCCGTCGCCCCGCGAGACCGTCGTGTAGACTCGAAGTCGACGGAACGACGCCCTCCCGGCCCCCGGACCCGCGAACGGATCGGATTGGCCGGACATCCGGGAGGCGGATCGGGGACCGCGCGCCTACAATGAACGTGTGGGCGAGCGGGCGGGTTGGGCGAAGTTGGATGGGCCGGCGGGGATTCGCCGGCTGATCACCCTCCGACAGGACGAGTCCGAACGGTTCGCATCACTGCGCCGTTCCCCCTGGAAAGAAGCGATCCGGCCTTGGGAAGCGCGGACGACCGATTTCGCGAGATGTTCTACGAGGAGGCCCGCGAGCTGCTCATCAGCCTGGAAGAAGGGCTGATGGAGCTGGAGCGGCGCCAGGGCGACCGCGCGCACCTCGACAAGACCTTCCGCGCCGCGCACAGCCTCAAGGGGGCCTCGGCGATGGTCGGCCTGGGGTCGATCGCCGAATTCACCCACGGCATCGAGGCCGTCCTCGAACGCATCCGCATCGGCAGCCTGGCCGTCGACTCCGACATCATCACCACGCTCCTTGAGTCGCGCGACCACCTCGCGGCCATGATCGAGGGCGAGGCCGCCGACTCCCCCATCCCCGGATCAGGCCACCTGAGTCAGCGCCTCGCCGCGCTGCTGACCCCGCCCAAGCCCGCGCCTCCGCCGGCCGCGCCGGCCCAGCCCGCGGCCTCGCCGGCCCCGGTCCCCACGCCCCCCGCCGCCTCGAAGCCCCCGGCACCGAAGGCGACGGCTCCCGAGCCCCCCCCGCGGAAGCCGGAGCCGCCTGCGCCCGAACCGGCCCCGACGCCCGAGCCGCCGGCCGCCGAGGCCGCCGCCAAGCCCAAGCGCTCGCGCCGCAAGCCCGAGGCCGAGCCGAAGCCCAAGGCACCCGCCCGGCCGAAGGCCGCCGAGCGCAAGACGATGCCGGCGGCGGAGGAGGTCGAGCAGGGGGGCCCCAACGAGTCGCTCTACCGGATCCGGTTCGCCCCCGGCCCCGACGTCCTCAAGCGCGGGGTCAACCTGCTGGGGGTCTTCGACGAGCTTCGCGAGCTGGGGACCCTCGACGTCCAGGCCGACGTGGAGGCCGTCCCGACGCTCGACTCGTTCGACCCCGAGTCCTGCTACCTGAGCTGGACGTGCACGCTGCGGACCGAGGTCGAGCCCGAGCGCCTGGACGACGTCTTCCTGTTCGTCTTCGAGGACGGCGCGATCGGGGTCGAGCGCCGGCTGCCGGGCGGGTCGTTCGAGCCGGTGGAGACGCCGCTGCTGAAGCTGCCCCGGGGCACGCCGGTCTCGTCGCCGCCCTCGGCCATCGTCCGGCCCCGGGCCGCCGCGCCCGCCCCGGAAGCCGAGTCGACGCCGGGCGAGCCGGCCGCCGCGCCGGCCCTCAAGCCCGCCGACGCCGCCGCGACCAACGGCGCGGCGCGGTCCGGCGCCGGTACGCCCACGCCGGCGGCGCGTCCCCACGGGCGGATCCGGGTCGACGCCCAGCAGCTCGACGACCTGGTGGGCCTGGCGGGCGAGCTGGCGGTGATCTCCGACAACCTCCAGGGCCTGCGCGAGGTCAAGAGCGCGTCGCCCTGGGGCTCGACTCTCGAAGCCCTGCTGCGGGTCAGCCGCGAGATCCGCGACACCACGCTCGACCTCCGCATGGTCCCGGTCGACGAGCTCTTCTCGCGGTTCCCCCGGTTCGTGCGCGACCAGGCCGACCGCACGGGCAAGGAGATCGAGCTGCGGATCGTGGGCCAGGAGACCCGGCTCGACCGCACGATCGTCGAGCGGCTCGGCGACCCGATGATCCACCTCATCCGCAACGCCGTCGACCACGCGCTCGAGCCCCCCGAGGAGCGCCTGGAGAAGGGCAAGTCGCGGGTCGGCCGGATCACGCTCTCGGCCGGCCACGAGGGGGACCGGGTGGCGATCAAGGTCGAGGACGACGGCCGCGGCCTCGATCGCGAGCGGATCGTCCGCAAGGGGATCGAGCGCGGCCTGATCCCCTACGGCACGCCGGCCGACGACCCCCGGGTTGTGAGCCTGATCTTCGAGCCCGGCTTCTCGACCCGCGACCAGGTCAGCGACATGTCGGGGCGGGGCGTGGGCCTGGACGTCGTCCGCGACTCGGTGCGGGCCCTGCGCGGCAGCCTGGCCGTCGAGAGCGCGCCGGGGAAGGGGACCGCGTTCATCTTCCGGCTGCCCCTGACCCTCGCCCTGATCGACGGCCTGCTGATCGAGACCGGCGGCGGGCGGTACGTGGTGCCGCTGGCCCAGGTCGAGGAATGCGTGGCCCTGGGGGGGGTGACCCAGGCCCTCTCCGCCGACCGCCCCTGCGTCACGGTGCGCGGGGAGCTGGTGCCGACGGTCTCGCTGCGAGGCCTCTTCGGGATCACCGGGACGCCTCCGGCCCGGCAGGAACTGCTCCTCACCCGGCACTCGGGCCAGCGGGTGGGGGTGGCCGTCGACCGCCTCAGCGGCCGGGTCCAGGCCGTCATCCAGTCGCTCGGCGAGGGCCTCCACGGGCTGGGGCGGTTCTCGGGCGCGACGATCCTGGGCGACGGCTCGGTCTCGCTCATCCTCGACCTCGCGGCGCTCGTGTCGGAATCGCGGCTCGCCGAGAACCAATCCCGTAACAAGCCCCCGGCCGGCATGAGGGCGGAGAACGTGCGATGAGATTATCCCTGCGCGTGAAAGTCACCCTGGCGCTGGTGGCCTTCGGCCTCATCCCGGCGGCCATCGTCGCGGCGACGGCCTACCTGGCCGACGACCAGTTCAAGCGCAAGCAAGACCTGATCATCCAGACCGCCGCCGCGGCCATCAGCGACAAGATCCACACGATCGCCCTGGCCAACCAGAAGACCCAGCCGGCCCCGGCGCCCGAGCCGGAAGGCGGGGCCCCGCTGCCCGAGTGGAACCTGAACGACGGCAACCGGCGGTCGATCCAGAACGCCGTCTCCGAGGTCGTCACCCGGTTCGAGCTGGCCAACGCCCACGTGATGGTCGTCGACCCGGCCAACCGCGTGCTGATCCGCCTGCGCGGGCCCAGCGGCTCGTTCGACGACAAGTCGGACCAGCTCGATCAGCGCTACCACAAGACCGCCAATCGGGCCCAGAACCTGATCAGCAACGATCACGTCGAGGCCGTCGACGGCGAGGTCTATCTGGAGCCCGAGGTCGTCGGCTTCGCCCCGATCCGGCTGGCGACCGGCGCGACCGCGGCCGAGCACGGCTACGCGGTCCTCGTCGCCGTCCCCCGCAAGAACGCCTACGAGACGATCTACGACTCGCAGAGCAAGATCCTGCTCCTGCTGGCGACGATCATCCCGCTGACGCTCATCCTGAGCTTCCTCTTCGGCCGCTGGTTCATCCGGCCGCTCCTGAAGATCATCGACGTCACCGGGGACCTCCACGAGGGCCACCTCTACAACCGCACCGGCATCGTCCGCTCCGACGAGATGGGCGAGCTGGCCGGGCTGACCGACTCGGTCGTGGTCAAGCTCTCGGAGGTCGTGGGCCAGATCCGCAACATGACCGCGTCGGTCTCGACGGCGAGCAACGAGCTGAACTCGAGCGCCCAGCAGCTCGCCCAGGGGGCCCACGAGCAGGCGGCGACGCTGCAGGAGATCGGCAGCAGCCTGCAGTCGGTCGACGGCTCGGTCGCCCGCAACGCCCAGCACGCCCGCGACACCGCCCGGACCGCCAACGAGGCGAGCGCCCAGGCCGGCCGCGGCGGCGAGGCGGTGCACCAGACGGTCGCCGCGATGCGCGAGATCACCCAGAAGATCCTGATCGTCGAGGACATCGCCTACCAGACGAACCTGCTGTCGCTCAACGCGGCCATCGAGGCGGCCCGCGCCGGCCCGCACGGCCGGGGGTTCGCCGTCGTCGCCGGCGAGGTCAAGAAGCTGGCCGAGCGGAGCCAGGCGGCGGCCCAGCAGATCAGCGACCTGGCCAAGAAAAGCGTGGCCGTCGCCGAGAACGCGGGCCAGCTCCTGGAGCGGACGGTGCCGATGATCCGCGACACCTCGGAGCTGATCTCGGAGATCGCCGCGGCCAGCCAGGAGCAGATGAACGCGATCCGCGAGATCAACATCGGCGTCAAGCAGCTCGAGGACGTGGTCTCGCAGAACGCGGCGGCCAGCCACGAGCTGGCGGCGACGTCGACCGACCTGGCGATGCAGTCTTCGAGCCTGCAGCACGTCGTCGAGTTCTTCCGGCTCGACTCCGTCGCCTACGCGCCCCCGGCCCCGCCCGCGGCGGGCCGGGGGCTCGACCACCAGCCGTCGCGGGGGGTCGCGCACCGCCCGCCGCGGCGGTCGCCGGTCCATATCGCGGCGGAGGTCCACCACGGCGGCAACAACAGCGGAGTCGAGGGCCGGAACCACGGCGGCCGGCACGGCGGCACCCTGCCGGCCCCGCCGCCGGCCTCGTCGCAGGGCTCCGGGCCCGGCGGCTCGCCGACCGGGGTCGTCCCGCCGCCGCGGGGCGGCGTGGTGGTCAACCTTGACGACGACGACAATTTCGAGCGATTCTCATGAGGGGGATCCGGCTCGCCGAGCCGGCTCGCCTGCGCCATGATCCCCCCGCCCCACGGCCTCGGCCGCCGGCCCCGCCGCGCGTGACCGGCGGGGCGACCGCCTGGGAGGGCCTCCGCGGATGACCGAATTGACCGCCGACGAGACCGCCGAGGCCGACCGCGCCCAGTCCTTCGTCGTCTTCCGACTCGGCGGCGAGGGCTACGCGCTGGAGGTCCTCCGCGTCCAGGAGGTGCTCGACGTGCTGTCGATCACCGAGGTCCCGGGCGCGTCCCGCTCCCTCCTGGGGGTGATCAACCTTCGCGGCCACGTCGTGCCGGTGTATGATCTAAGGATACCGTTCGGACTCCCCGTCGACGCCAAGCCCGCTCGCGCCCCGAGCGTGCTGATCGTGGAGACGGAGGCGGGGAACGATTCGGACGTGACCGGGCTTCTCGTCGACCGCGTCTCCGACGTCCTGGAGTTCGCGCCCGACCAGGTCCAGCCGTCGCCGCAGCTGGGGCTCGGGAAGACCACGCCGTTCGTCCGGGGCCTGATCCGTCACCAGGACGCCTTCTTGCTCGTACTTGACGTGGACCGTGTCTTCTCGGTCCTGGCTACGATAAACGGCGAGGGAGTCTAACGTGGCGTCGTCGGGCCTGCTGCCACCCTCGCCCTCCGGCGATCCCGATCCGTGGTCCGAGAAGGATTTCGGCTGCGTCATCGCGTTCCTCCGGAACCAGATCGGGATCACCCTGGAGACCCATCGCATGGGCCTGCTCCAGGCCCGGCTGCGGTCGCGGCTGCAGGCGCGGGGCATCGGCAGCTTCACCCAGTTCTACGACCAGGCGCTGCGGCCCGACCCCACGGGCTGGGGCGCGCAGCTCCTGATCGACCTGAGCACGGTCAACCACACCTCGTTCTTCCGCGAGCCGGCCCACTTCACGTTCCTGATCGAGCAGGTGTCGAACTGGCTGCGGGAGTCGCCGTCGACCCCGGTGCGGATCTGGTCGGCGGGCTGCTCGTCGGGCCAGGAGCCGTACAGCATGGCGATGGCCCTGGCCGAGGCGCTGCCGCAGCACGGCCTCTCGCGGATGGACATCTGGGGGAGCGACCTCTCGCTGGAGATGCTCAAGGTCGCCGCCGGGGCCATCTACACGGCCCGCGACGTCCAGGGGGTCTCGCAGGCGCGGCTCCGCCGCTTCTTCCTGCTGGGCCGCGGCCCCCGCGAGGGCTCGTTCCGGATCGTGCCCGAGATCCGCGACCTGGTGAAGTTCCGTCACATCGACCTGCGGACGTCGCACTGGCCGATCCCGACCGACTTCCACGTCGTCTTCTGCCGCAACGTGTCGATCTACTTCTCGGACGAGGAGCGGCAGGTGCTCCTGAACCGCCTGGCCCAGCACATCCGGCCCGGCGGCTGGCTGGTGATGGGCAACGGCGAGATCCTGCCCTCGGTCCCGGCCATGTTCCGCAAGCAATCGCCCTCGATCTTCCAGAAAGAGGATTGATCCCCCATGGCCCTGCGCGACCGTTCGACCCCGCCGGTCCCGCCCTCCCACCACCCGGCCATCGAGGTGATGGTCGTGGACGACAGCGCCGTGGTCCGCCAGCGATTGAAGGCGATCATCGAGTCCGACTCGCGGTTCCGGGTGTCGCTCGCGGCCGACCCCTACGAGGCGGTCGCGATGCTCAGCCGTTCGGTGCCCGGGGTGATCGTGCTCGACGTCGAGATGCCCCGGATGGACGGCCTGACGTTCCTCCGGAAGCTGATGAAGCAGCACCCGATGCCCGTCGTCCTCTGCACGTCGGTCGCCGACCGCGCCGTCACGGCGCTGGAGATGGGGGCCATCGAGGTCATCGCCAAGCCCAACTGGCTGGACGCCTCGCGGCTGCCGGAGTGGTCGGCGAACATGCTGGAGAGCATCCGCAACGCCGCCCGCGCCGGCCGGCTCCCCCTGCGCGAAGATCGGCCCCAGGGCAACGCCGACTCGCGGCACTCGGCCGACGTCGTGCTGCCGTATCTGCCCCACGTCCCCCGCGGCACGGTGAGCGACCCCGTGGTGGTGGTGGGCGTGAGCACCGGCGGGGTGCAGGCGATCCAGGCCCTGCTCGCCGGCTTCCCGGCCAACGCCCCGGGCATGGTGGTGGTCCAGCACATGCCGGCCGACTTCACCGGTGCCTTCGCCGATCGGCTGAACAACGACCCGCGGATCAAGCTGGAGGTCGCCGAGGCCCGCCACCACGAGCCCGTGCGGCAGGGCAAGGTCCTGATCGTCCCGGGCGGGGCGTCGCACGGCATGATCAAGCGTCACGGCTCGGGCTACCGCGTCGAGCTGCAGGAAGGGCCGCCGGTCTGCCTGCACCGGCCCAGCGTGGAGGTCCTCTTCCGGTCGGCCGCGCAGGCGGCGGGGCCGGCCGCGGCCGGCGTGATCATGACCGGCATGGGCGACGACGGCGCCGGCGGCCTGCTGGAGATGCGCGAGGCGGGCTCGCTCACCATCGCCCAGAACGAGGCCACCTGCATCGTCTTCGGCATGCCCCGCGAGGCGATCCGACGGGGCGCGGCCAAGTACGTCGTCCCCCTCGACGCCATCGCCACGACGATCCAGGCCTGGGTCGCCAACCCCGAAGCCGGCACCTGGCACTGAGGCCCGGGCCGGTCGGGGTCTTTCGGCCCATCGATCAGTACGAGTCGGCGCTGATGACCTCTCCGCCGGCGATCGTGTTGAGGCCGAGCCAGGTGGGCATGTTGATGCTGTTCTTGATGAACCGCACCGAGCCGTCGCCCATCAGCGTGTTGATCCCGCCGGCGTGCCGGCTTCGGGCCCCGGCGTAGGCCGGCTTGTCGCCCGCGTCGCCGGTGCAGGGCAGGCCCTGGACGGGCTCGCTCACGCACATCGGCGTCTGGTTGAGGTAGTCGCCCGTCAACCCCGTGCGGTAGTAGTCGATCGGGTTGTTCGGCGCCAGCCGCGACTGGTACGACGCGCCGCCGGGGAGCGTCGACCACATCAGGCCGCGGACGTCGTAGAGCGCCCCCTGGAGGATCTCGGCGGCGAAGGCCGTGTTGCTGGTGCCGTCGGTCACGGCCGCCACGCCGATCGTGTAGAAACCGAAAGCCCCCTTCTGGAAGCTCGGCGGGGCCCCGGTCGCGGGGTCGACCATGGGGCTGGCGGCGGCCTTGGTGTCCTGCCCCCACCACAGGTTCCCCCAGTTGGCGGCGTAATTCCCCTTCGTGAACACGAGGGCGTTGAGCGGGGGGACGTTGACGTAGCTGGGGGCGACCTGCCAGGTGTTGATGCGGTCGCTCGGACACTGGAACGAGCTCATCTTCGTCCCGGCCACCGTGCTGTTGACCCAGAACCCGAGCGGGAGTGGGAGCATCGGCCCCTCGGAGCCGATGGCGAAGTTGTACGAGTTCGCCAGGTTCCCCTGCTCGATATACGGCAGCATCAGGCAGAACCAGGGCGTATTCTGGCAATTATTGAAGATATTGGTGCCGCAGGCTCCGGCCCCGGGCGCCATGACGCTGCCGACGCCGCGGACACAGCCCGTGGGGAAGCTGTCGCCGGCCGAATGGTAATTGTGCATGGCCAACCCGAGCTGCTTCAGGTTGTTCGTACACTGGATCCGCCGCGCGGCTTCGCGCGCGGCCTGGACGGCCGGGAGGAGCAGGGCGATCAAGACGGCGATGATGGCGATGACCACCAGCAACTCGATCAACGTGAAGGCGCGCGCTCTCGAAGTCCTGGACATGGAACGTCGACTCCTGAATGCGTTGCGGGGACGTAAGACGACCAGCGGGAAGGGTGCGGACGGACTTGCCACCACGGCTCCGTGCAGGCATCGCGCCTCAGGCTACCAAGGCGTGGCCATCATGGCCATCAGGAACCCCAGAATTATCGGCGGCTCCCGCCGACGCCATCAGATCTTCATGCGGCTTGCCGTGGTGGCGGAAAGGACCGGGAAGATGCGATGATAAAAGGCAACAGCCCCGGCCGTCCGGTCGCGGCGGTCGGCGACGTCGAGGAGGGCCTTGCAGCGGTGGTCGATTTGCGCGTGGACCTGGGGAGGCTGTCGCTGGAGAATCCGGTCCTGACGGCCTCCGGCACCTTCGGATACGTCCGCGAGATGGCGGGCTTCGTGCGGCTCGAACGCCTGGGAGGGGTGGTCCCCAAGACGGTGACCCAGCGCCCCCGGGCGGGCAACCCCACGCCCCGGACCGTCGAGACCCGCGCCGGGCTGCTCAACGCGATCGGGCTCGACAACGACGGCCTCGACCACTTCCGGGAGCATCACCTCCCCTATCTCCGCACGGTGGGCACGGCGGTGATCGCCAACATCGCCGGCGAGGACGAGGACCAGTTCGTGGCGATGGCCGAGGCCCTCGGCGGCGAGCCCGGCCTGGCGGCGGTCGAGTTGAACGTCTCCTGCCCGAACGTGAGCCACGGGCTCGACCTGGGGATCGACGCCCGGGCCGTCGGCCGGCTGGTGCGGCGGGTCCGCGAGGCCTGCCCGCTGCCGGTGATCGCCAAGCTGACGCCCAACGTGACCGACGTCGTGGCGATCGCCGCCGCCGCCGCCGAGGCCGGGGCCGACGCCGTCACCCTGATCAACACCGTCCGGGGCATGGCCGTCGACTGGCGGCGCCGCCGGCCGATCCTCGCCAACGACGTCGGCGGCCTGAGCGGCCCGGCGATCAAGCCGATCGCGCTGCGGATCGTCTGGGACGTCGCCCGCGCCCTGCCGAGCCTGCCGATCATCGCCGTCGGCGGGATCGCCGACGCCGACGACGCCCTCGAATTCCTCGTCGCCGGCGCCTCGGCCGTCCAGGTCGGCACCGCGACCTTCTACAACCCGGCCGCCGCCGAGGCCGTCCTCGACGGCATCATCCGCAAGCTCGACGAGGCGGGCGTCGCGTCGGTCGCCGAGATCATCGGCTCGCTGCGATCGAACCGGGGGTGACGCCGGGCCGGCGGAGCACCCGATAGATCGTCCCCGGCCGGCGTTCGCCGGCCTCGTCGAGGGTCCACGCGGGCTCGGACTCGGAGACGAGGCCGACCGCGGCGGCCGCCTGCGGGAAAGCCTCGGCCGAGGCGCGGTAGGGGGTGGTGAGGAGGGCCTCGCCGCCGGGGGCGAGCATGCGGGCGAGGACGCCGGCGACGAGCGGGACGAGCTTCTTCTCGTACAGCACGTCGGCCGCGATGATGCGCGGGTATCGGGCGTCGGGCGGCTCGCGCCAGTCCAGGAGCAGGGTCGTGGCCCGCTCGGCCGGGAAGCCGTTCTCGGCGACGCTGCGGCGGATGAAGCCGAACGCGGCGGGGTCGTAATCGCTGAAGCTCACGCGGAAGCCCAGGGCCATCGCGGCGAGGCCCCCCAGGCCCAGCCCGCAGCCGAGTTCCAGCACCTCGTCGCGGGGGTCGTCGGCGGCCCACCGCGAGACGACGGCCTCGGCGAGCATCCCCGCCCCGGGCCAGAGGTAGGCCCAGTAGGGCATGTAGTCGTCGGTGCGGTTCCAGGCGTGGACCGCCGGGTCGTCGAGCAGGCGGTCGGGCTCGACGGGGCGCGCCAGGCGGATCGAGCGGCCGGCGAACTCGAACGTCGAGACCGTCGTCGGCCCCCGGTACTCGGGCGCCGGGGGACTGGCGTCGTGGGGGGCTCGCGCGACCGACATGGGGCTCTCCGCGCGACCGTGGGTTTGACGGCCGGCTTATACTGGGACGTCGTCGCGACGCCGACTCAGGCGCGGCCGCGACGGCCCGACGATCAGGCGATGGAGGTCGACGCCGACGATGGACGCGCCCAGGAACGAGGACCCGACGGCCCCGCGGCCGGCCGCCGACTCCCGCGTGAGCCTGGCGATCCTCACGGTGCCGGGGCAGGCGAACCCCTTCGGGACGCTGCACGGCGGGGTCATGCTGCGGATGGCCGACGAGTGCGGGGCGGTCGCGGCGCTCCGGCACGTGGGCCGGGGACAGGTCACGACGGCCGCGATGGACTCGATGACGTTCCTGTCCCCGGTCTACGTCGGCGAGCGGGTCGAGATCGTCGCCGAGGTCACGCACGCGGGACGGACGTCGATCGAGACCCGGATCGAGATCTACGCCGAGGCCCTGCACCACCCCGGCCGCCGCAAGGTCGGCTCGGGCTACGCGCTCTACGTGGCGCTCGACGACGAGGGGAAGCGGCCCCACGAGGTCCCGCCGCTGCTCTCGACGACCGAGGCCGACCGGCTCCGCGACGAGGCGGCGCGGGACCGGCAGGCCGTCCGCCTGGCCCGCCGCGAGGAGGCCAGGCGGCACGATCGCGAGTTCCTCTGACCGACTCGCGCGGCCGCGGCTCAGGCCGACGCCGGGGGGGTCGTCTCGGCGGCGGCGGTCGTCGAGACCGCGCCCGGGATCTCGAACTTGGGAATGCTCTCGTCGGCCGGCGTCGCCGAGGCCCGCGCGGGCTCGTACGTCGTGGTCGGCTTGGGGGCCTGGTAGGGCGAAGTGTAGCTGGAGATCGACGACGAGGAGTCGTCGAGGCCGCTGGTCACCTCGTTGAGCCCCTTCTTGAACTCGACGATCCCCTTGCCCAGGGAGCGGCCCACTTCGGGGAGCCGCTTGCCGAAGAGCAAGACGGCCAGCCCCATCACGATCATCATCTCCATCGGCCCGAGATTGGGTAGCATGCGTGAGGCTCCGTGTCGTGTGCGACCGCTGCGCGTGTTGGTCCGTCCGTCCGTCCGATCCGTCCGCCGTCGCGGCCGGGATCAGGGGGAGGGGGGGGTGATCTTCTTGTCGACGTTGACGGCCTCGTCGATCTCGTCCTCGATCCCCGACACGCCCTTCTTGAACTCGGTGACGCTCTTGCCGAGCGAGCGCATCACGCTGGGCAGGCGGTTGCCGAACATCAGGAGGGAGACGAACGCCACGATCACGAGCTCGGTGGTCCCGAGGTTCGGCAAGAATGCGAGCGGCATGGCTGGGTCCTCAGTCGGTCGGTTCGAGTCGATGCGGTTCGAAGATGCCAGGGGGTCAGGTCCGGGTGAAGCTCAGGGGGGCGGGGGCGGGCCGGCGACGATCAGGGTTCGGGCGACGATCCAGGTGACGACGGCCGCGGCCGCGAGCAGGGTCAGCGCCCAGAAGAGGCGGTTCCCCCGCGTCAGCGAGGCCCCGACCACGCGCCCGCGACGGCGGGCGGCCGACTCGCCCCGGCGGACGGGGCTGAGCCAGGGCAGGACGGCCCGGGCGCGATCGCTCTTGAGCACCCCGGAGCGTCCGTAGAGCGCCAGGGCGACCGCGGCGATCAACACCAGTTCGCGGAAGCCGATCATCACGCCTCGCCCGATGCTCGCGGGAATGGGACGACGCCTCGGCCGCACCAGGCGCGGCGACGGGTCGAATGCGAAGGATGGCCCGCGGGGGGCGGGAAACCGGAGGGGTTGCGCACACGGGACGCCGCCGCGTTGATGGGGGCCGACAGATCGGCGCCGACCATAGGCCTGTGCGTCTCGACAGGGACGACGCGGGGGGATTACCTCATCCCATCCTATCGGCCCCCATCCCCCTGTCAATCCCCCTCCCCGGGCGGCGCGGGCCCGATCCGGCCCGAACGCCGTTCCGCGGTGCAGAAACGCCCGGTCCCGGCCGCCGCCTCGTTTGAACGGGCGGATTCGCGGCTGGTATAATCCATCCTCGCCTGGAGTGCCGGGGACGCCTGGTCGTCGTTCGATGGGGTGGAGGCTGAGGATGGCGTCGGCCGGTGACGAGACGGGAGGGGCCCTCGAGGCGGCCTTGCAGGACGCCCAGAGCGTCCTGGAGGCGCGTCGTCGCGCCGAGGAGGCGCTCTCGGCCGAGCGCGAGCGGCTGCGGATCACGCTGGCCAGCATCGGCGACGGGGTGATCAGCACCGACGCCGAGGGCCGGGTGACGTACCTCAACGGCGTCGCCGAGCGGCTGACCGGCTGGGCCGTCGCCGAGGCCGCCGGCCGGCCGCTCCAGGAAGTCTTCCGGATCGTCAACCAGTATTCCCGCGAGCCCGTCGAGAACCCGGCGCTGCGGGCGCTGCGCGACGGCGTGGTCGTCGGCCTGGCGAACCACACGATCCTGATCGCCCGCGACGGCGCCGAGCGGCCGATCGACGACAGCGCCGCGCCGATGTTCGACGGCCGGCGCGCGGCGATCGGCGCCGTGCTGGTCTTCCGCGACGTGACCGAGCGGAGCCGGGCCCACGAGGCGCGGGCGCGGCTGGCGGCGATCGTCGATTCGTCCGACGACGCGATCGTCAGCAAGGACCTCGACGGCGTCGTGCAATCGTGGAACGCCGGCGCCGAGCGGCTCTTCGGCTGGCCGCGAGAGGAGGCGGTCGGCCGTCCCCTGGCTTCGCTCATCATCCCGCCCGACCGCCTGGGCGAGGAGGAAGCGATCCTGGAGAAGATCCGCCGGGGCGAGCGGGTGCCGCCGTTCGAGACCGTCCGGATGCGGAAGGACGGCGGCCTGGTCGAGATCTCGGCGACGATGTCGCCGGTGCGCGACGACGAGGGCCGCGTGGTCGCCGCGTCCAAGATCGCGCGCGACGTCACGGCGGCCAAGGCGGCCGAGCGGGCCCAGCGGGCGGCCGAGGAGCGGGCCCGGTTCCTCGCCGACCTGGCGGCGGCGTCGCAGGGGTCGACCGACCCGGACGCGTTCATGGCCGTCGCGGCGCGGCTGCTGGTCGAGCACATGGGAGTCGACCGCTGCGCCTACGCCGAGGTGGAGGACGAGTCGGTCTTCGTCGTCACCGGCGACCACGCGCGGGGCGTCCCCAGCATCGTCGGCCGCTGGCCGGTGGCGGCGTTCGGGGCCGAGGTCGTCCGCTGCATGGCCGCGAACGAGCCCTACGTCCTCGAAGATTCCGAGGCCGACCCCCGCGCCGGCACGGACCTCGCGGCCTTCCGCGCGACGCGGATCCGGGGCGTGATCTGCGCGCCGCTGCACAAGGACGGGCGGCTCATCGCCGCGATGGCCGTCCACCAGGCGACGCCCCGGCGATGGACGCCGGAGGAGGTCTCGCTGCTGGGCACGGTCGTCGACCGCTGCTGGGAGACGCTGGAACGAGCCCGGATGGCGCGCGGCCTGCGCGAGAGCGAGGCCCGGTCCCGGGCGATCGTCGAGACCACGCCCGAGTGCGTCAAGCTCGTCGCCGCCGACGGCGTCGTGCTCCAGATGAACCCCGCCGGCCTGGCGATGCTGGAGGCCGACGGGCCCGGGGACGTGGTGGGCCGGAGCGTCTTCGGCGCGATCGCGCCCGAGCATCTCGCCTCGTTCCGCGCCTTCCACGAGCGGGTCTGCCGGGGCGAGCCCGGGAGGCTGGAGTTCGAGATCATCGGCCGCCGCGGGACCCGCCGCCACATCGAGTCGTCGGGCGTGCCGCTGCCGGCCGCCGGCGGCGGCTTCCACCACATGGCCGTCTCGCGCGACGTCAGCGAGCGCGTCCTGGCCGCCCGCGCCCTGGCGGAGAGCCGCGCCCGGCTGGACTACACCGTCCGGCTCTCCGGCGTCGGCTTCTGGTACTGCGACCTGCCGTTCGAAGTGCTGACCTGGGACGTCCGCGTCAAGGAGCACTTCCACCTGCCTCCCGACGCGACCGTCACCATCGAGACCTTTTACGAGCGGATCCACCCCGAGGACCGCGAGCCGACCCGCCGGGCGATCGAGGCGTCGATCGCGGGCCACGCCGGCTACGACGTCGACTACCGCACCGTCCACCCGACCACGGGCCAGGTCAAGTGGATCCGGGCGCTGGGGGGGGCTGCGTACGCACCCGACGGGACGCCGACCCGGTTCGATGGCGTGACCGTCGACGCCTCCGCCCGCAAGCTCGACGAGCAGCGGCTCGCCCGCCTGCTCGAGCGCGAGCGCGAGCAGACCCGGGTGCTCCGCCGCGTGGCCGACGCCGCGCTGGCGATCCAGTCCGCGGACTCGCTCGAAGGCGTGCTGCGGGTCGTCGCCGAGGAGGGCCGGGCCGTCGTCGGCGCCCACCAGGCCGTCACCAGCCTGACGACCGGCGACGACGGGGGCCAGGCCGTCACCACGGTCTCGCTGTCCGACAAGTACGCCCGCTGGCGCGATTACAGGGTCGAGCCGACCGGGCAGGGGATCTACGTCCAGGTCGTGCGCTCCAACCGCCCCATGCGACTGACCCAGGCCGAGTTGGAGGCCCATCCCGCCTGGCGCCGCTTCAGCGGCCACGCCGCCGAGCACCCGCCGCTGAGGGGCTGGCTCGCCGTCCCGCTCATCGGCCGCGACGGCCGGAACCTCGGCCTGCTCCAGCTCTCCGACAAGGAGGACGGCGAGTTCACCGAGGCCGACGAGGCCGTGATCGTCCAGCTCGCCCACATCGCCGCCGTGGCCATCGAGAACGCCCGTCTCAACGGCGAGCTCCGCGAGCAGGACCGCCGCAAGGACGAATTCCTGGCCCTGCTCGCCCACGAGCTGCGCAACCCCCTGGCCCCGCTCCGCAACGGCCTCCAGCTCATGCGGCTGGCCGCCGACCCGGCGACCGTCCTGCAGGCGCGGGCCATGATGGACCGGCAGCTCGGCCACATGGTCCGGCTCATCGACGACCTGCTCGACGTCTCGCGGATCAACCAGAACAAGATGAGCCTGCGGCGCGAGCGGGTCCTGCTGGAGGACGTCGTCGCCGCGGCCGTCGAGACCGCCCGGCCCCTGATCGAGGCCGCCGGCCACGAGCTGGCCGTCGCGCTCCCGCCGGGGCCGACGCCGCTCTTCGCCGACCTGACGCGGCTGGCCCAGGTCTTCAGCAACCTCCTGACCAACAGCGCCAAGTACACCGCCCACGGCGGCCGGATTCGGCTGAAGGCCCGTCGCGAGGCGGCCGAGGTCGTCGTGGAGGTGCAGGACGACGGCATCGGCATCCCGGCCGAGTCCCTCCCCAGGCTGTTCGACATGTTCTCGCAGGTCGACCGCAGCATCGAGCGCTCCACCGGCGGGCTGGGCATCGGCCTGGCGCTGGTGAAGGGCCTGGTCGAGATGCACGGCGGCGAGGTCGAGGCCGCCAGCGAGGGGCCGGGCCGCGGCAGCACCTTCACCGTCCGCCTCCCCGCCCTGCCCGTCGAGGCCGAGGCCGGCGGCGACGTCGGCCGGCCCGAGGCCCAGGCGGGCGCGACCGCCCCCCGCCGGGTGCTGGTGGTCGACGACAACCGCGACTCGGCCGCCTCGATGGCCGCGATCCTGCGGATCCTCGGCGGCGAGGTCCGCACGGCGCACGACGGCCTGGAGGCGGTCGCGACGGCCGAGGCGTTCCGGCCCGACGTCATCCTGATGGACGTCGGCATGCCCCGGCTCAACGGCTACGACGCCACCCGCCGCATCCGCGAGGCCCCGTGGGGCCGCGCCATGGTCGTCATCGCCCTGACCGGCTGGGGCCAGCAGTCCGACCGCCTCCTCTCCCGCGAGGCCGGCTGCGACGGCCACCTGGTCAAGCCCGTCGACTTCCCCGACCTGGAGAAGCTCCTCGCCGAACTGGCCCCGCCCCGGTAGGCCTGCCAGAGAGGGCGATCCGGCTCACAGCCGCGGGTCCACCGGCTCGCTCTCCAGGGCGAGGACGCCGAAGACGCACTCGTGGACGCGCCGGAGCGGCTCGCCGCGGACGAACCGCTCGAGGGCCTCGACGCCCAGGGCGAACTCGCCCAGGGCCAGCGACCGCTTGCGGCCGAGGCCCCGGGAGCGGAGCCGCGTCAGGTTCGCCTCGGTCGTGTATTCGGGGCCGTAGATGATCCGCAGGTACTCGCGGCCCCGGCACTTCACCGCCGGCTGCGCCAGGCCGCGGGCGCCTTTCAGCAAGAACGGCAGGGGCTTGACGACCATGCCCTCGCCGCCCCGATCGGTCAATCCCTCCCACCAGGCGATCCCCTCCGCCTCGCTCGCCGGGTCGGTGACGTCGACGACCTTGTAGGGCGTCGCGAGGAGCAGCTCCGGGTCGGCGCGGCAGATCTCGGCCAGGATCTCCATGTGCCAGACGTGGTCCTTGTCGACCTGCGCGCGGCCCTCGGTGGCGAGCAGGTGGAACGGGGCCAGCTTGTAGCCGGCCAGGCCGGCGACCGGCCAGCAGTAGCGTCGGTACGCGGCCACGAACCGGCCGACGTCCTCGGCCCGGCGGTGGAACGCCGCCTCGACCTCGCGCAGCTTCGCGCGATCCTCCCCCTCCAGCCGCCCCGCCGCGCGTTCGAGCGCCGCCACGGCGCGCGGCAGCGAGGCGGTCCCCGCCGCGCCGACGGCCGCGTACTGCGACTTCAGCAGCTCCTGCGCCTTCGCCGACCACGGCATCAGCTCGCAGTCGAGCAGGGCCCACGAGGTCTCCAGGTGCCTCCAGACGTCCGCGGACGTCAGCGCCCCGCGGACGCGGTCGAGGAACGCCCGCTCCAGGTCGGCGTCGCGAAAGAACCGGCGCCCGGTCCGGGTGACGACCGCGCCGACCTCGCCCTCGACGCCGAACCGATCGCGCGCGGCGGCCTCGTCGCGGCAGGCGACGACGACGGCCCGCGAGCCCATGTGCTTCTCCTGGCAGACGACCCTCGGCGCGCCCTGGGCGCGGTAGTACGAGAACGCCTCCGCCGGGTGCTCCAGCAGCCCGGCCTCGCGGCTGGTCTCGCAGGGGGACATCGTGGGCGGCAGGTAGACCAGCCAGCGCGGGTCGACGGCGAACCGGCTCATCACCTCCAGGGCCGCGGCGGCGTTCTCCTCGCGGATCGTCACCGGGCCGCGAAGGCGGGTCGGGATGATCCGCTTGCCGATCACGTCTTCGAGGTCGAGCGTCCGGTTGTTCTCCTGCTGGGCCGAGGCCGCGGGGGCCTGCTCAGCGACGGGGAGGAACGGCCGGGAGGGCTCGCGATACGTCCGCGCGGCGGGGACCGAGACGAACGCGCGCTCGGGCCAGCGCAGCGCCGTCAGCGCGCCGCCGAAGACGCAGCCGGTGTCGACGTTCACGGTCCCGTTGAGCCATTCCGGCGCGGGGACCGGCGTGTGGCCGTAGACGACGGCCGCCTCGCCGCGGTACTCCGCGGCCCAGTTCACGCGGACGGGGAGGCCGAACTCGTCGGTCTCGCCCGTCGTCTCGCCGTAGAGGGCGAAGTCCCGCACCCGCGACGAGCCCCGGCCCTGCATCTCCGCCTTCATCCCGGCGTGCGCGACCACGAGGCCGCCGCCGTCGAGCACGTAATGGCTGACCAGGCCGTCCAGGAACGCGGCCAGGTCGGCGACGAACGGGGCCCGCGCGTCGTCCGGCAGGGCGTCGATCTCGGCGAGCGTCTCGGCCAGGCCGTGGGTGATCTGCACGTCCTTGCCGCGCAGCTTCCTCAGGAGCTTGACGTCGTGGTTGCCCGGGACGCACAGCGCCGAGCCCCCCGCGACCATGGACGCGACGAGCCGGACCGTGTCCAGCACCCGGGGTCCGCGGTCGACCAGGTCGCCCACGAAGACCGCCTTGCGGCCCTCGGGGTGGGCGTGGAAGGCCTGGCCGACCAGCGCCGGCCCGCTCGGGGCCACGGCGGCGACCTCGTATCCGAGCCGCCCCAGCAACGCCTCCAGCTCGTCGCAGCAGCCGTGGACGTCGCCGATGACGTCGAACGGCCCGCGGTCGTCGCTGCGGTCGTTCCAGAGCGGCACACGTGCAACGACCGCCGACTCGACCTCCTCGGGCGACCTCAGCACGAAGACGTGGCGGAACCCTTCCTTGCGGAGGTTCCGCAGCGAGCGCCTGAGCTGCGACGCCTGGTTGCGGACGACGTGCGGGCCGAACTCCCGATCCGCGCGGCCCCGGTTCCGCTCGTGGCAGACGCCTTCCGGCAGGTCGAGCACGATCGCCACCGGCAGGCAGTGGTACCGCCGCGCCGCCTCAACCAGCGGCCGTCGCGCCTCGGGCTGGACGTTGGTGGCGTCGACGACCGTCAGCCGCCCTCGCTCCAGCCGCTTCGCCGCCACGAACCGCAGCACCTCGAACGCGTCCTTCGTGGCGGATTGTTCGTTCTCGTCGTCGCTCACCATGCCCCGGCAGGCGTCCGACGAGAGGATCTCGGTCGGCCGGAAATGCCGTCGCGCGAACGTGCTCTTCCCGGACCCGCTGGGGCCTACCAGGACGACGAGGGACAGCTTGGGGATGGATATGGTCATGATCAGACTTCGATCCTGGATTCGGAAGGAGGCGTGCAGGCCGCGATCGCCGTTTCGAGCCCCTGCACGTCGACGTCCCACCAGGCGCGCAGGGCGAGGAGCAGGGGGTGGAGGCCGGGGTCGGCGATCTCGGCGGCGGCCTCGACGGCCAGGCAGCCGACGCATTCGCCGGCCAACTCGTCGCGGAGCGCGGGGACGACGCGATGGTCCTTGCGGCGGGCCAGCCCGATGAGCGCCTCGCTTCGCGTGTCGAAATCCTCGTCGGCCAGGCGGTCGGACAGGGCGTCGCGGATCGCGGGTGAATCCGCGTCAGTCATGGAGCCGAGGCCGAACGTCGACCAGTCGCGGATCCGCGGCTCGGGGTCGCGGGAAAGCTCGATCAGGCCTTCGATCGCCCAAGTCTCCTCGATGCAGCTCAGGACGTGGACGACGGCATATCGGACCTCTGAGTCGGGGTGGGTTCGGAACCGCGCGGCCGGCGCGACGGCGGGGCCCCGGGACTGATGCCCCAGCGCGAACAGGACCGATGCCAGCGCGCCCGCGTCGGTTTCGACCTCCAGCATCGCGAGCAACGTCCGCAGGCACTCCTCCGGGTACGCCGGGTCCGGCACGCCCAACCTTCCGAGCACGTCGGCCCCGCGCCCGCGCTCGAAGGGGCAAGCGCTCGCGCAGAGCGCGAGCGCACGGTCCAGGATCTCGCGAGCGGCCCGCCGATGGAGCGCGTACATCGCGCCCCATAGGATCTCCTCGTCGGACTCGCAGAGTGCGACGAGGAACAGCTCATCGACCGATCGGGGGTCCTCATCCGGAGCCGGCCGTTCAACGTCCACGGGTGAAGACTCCCATCTGCGTCGGCGGGCCGAGGGTCGGGTCGTCCGGGCCGACGGGGACGAACCGGACGGCGTAGCCGTGCCGCGCCGCGGCGGCTTCGGCCCAGGCGCGGAACTCGGCGCGGGTCCATTCGAAGCGGTGGTCGGGGTGGCGCAGCCGGTCGGGGCCGACGTTCTCCCAGGTGACGTTGTACTCGCGGTTCGGGGTCGTCAAGACGACCGTCGCGGGCCGCGCGGACGCGAACAGGGCGCGTTCGAAGGCGGCGAGCCGGGGAGGGTCCAGGTGCTCGACGACCTCGACGACGGCCGCGGCGTCGTAGCCCTCCAGGCGGCGGTCGCGGTAGGTCAACGATCCCTGCATCAGCCGGATCCGCGCGGCCTGACGCTCGGGGAGACGGTCCAGGTGCAGGCGGTCGCGGGCCGCTTCGAGCGTGCGGATCGAGACGTCCACGCCCACGACCTCCTCGAACTGCGGGTCCTTCAGGAGCAGGCGGAGCAGCCGCCCCTCGCCGCAGCCGAGGTCCAGCACACGGCGGGCGCCCGAGGCGCGCAGCGCGGCCAGGACGGCCCCCAGGCGCTGATCGTTGAGGCTCAGGGGCTTCTCCAGCGAGTCCTCGACCCGCGCGGACGGCTCGTCCGCCTCGTCGACGTCGGCCGGCTCCCCGGGGGCCAGGCGGGCGAGGGCCTCGCGATAGAGGCCGTGGCGATGCTTGAGATAGCGCCGCGTGATCTCGTCCTTCTCGGGATGCCCCGCGAGCCAGCCGGCCCCCTTGGCCAGCAGCTTCTCCATCTCGGCGTCGCCGACGAAGTAGTGCTTGGCGTCGTCGAAGACGGGGATCAGGACGTAGAGATGCGTGAGCAGCTGGGACAGGGTGGTCTCGGCCGCGATTTCGACGGCGAAGTACGGGCTCTCGCCCCACTCCGGGAACTGCTCGTCGAGCGGCCGACGTTCGGCCGCGACGGAGTAGCCCAGCGGTTCGAACACGGCGCGGAGGAACCGCTCGCCCCCGCGCACCGGGAGGACGTCGAGCCGCGCCGAGAGGGGCAGGGGGGTCGCCGCCAGCTCGGGCCGGTCGTTGGACCGTCCCTGCATCGCCGAGCCGAAGACCTGGGCGATCGCCACGCTCATCAGCGACGACGCGGCGTACGGCCGGTCGTTGACGTACCGGTCCAGCAGGCCCTCGCCCCCGGCCTTGCCGCGCACCAGGCCCACCGGATCGACGTCCAGCAGCAGGCAGGCCGAGCAACGATCCTCGCCGGCTTCGGGATAGAAGACCCGCGCCGTCCCGAACGCCAGGGCGTAGCTCTGGAACCGCCCCGGATGCTTGTGCAGCAGGTAGCCGAGGTCGTCCGCCGGCCTTCGCGTCGTCGTGATCGTCAGCAGCATCGCCACGGGTCTCCCGGCCCACGGGGCCGACCTCGCGCCGGTCCCGTCCTCGATGAGGCTCGGACACGAGACGGACGTCCCCCGTTCGGGGGAATCGGAAGTCCGCCCACCACGCCGCGTCATTGTGACACCAGGATCGAAAATTTCACGCGGTCTTCACGCCGCCTCGGCGGGAAATTCTCGCCGTTCGGCCATGATGTCTCGCAATGCATACCGCACGGGGAACGCGCGAGGGGGCCCCGAACAGCTACGACGAAGGACTTCCATGAACACGCAGCGTCGCCGCGGCTTCACCCTGATCGAATTGCTGGTCGTCATCGCGATCATCGCCGTCCTGATCGCGCTGCTGCTGCCCGCCGTGCAGTCGGCCCGCGAGGCCGCCCGGCGGATCCATTGCGTGAACAACCTGAAGCAGCTCGGCCTCGGGGTGATGAATTACGAGAGCGCCAACTCCGCCCTGCCGCCGCAGCAGACGATGGTGATCGTCGGCAACGCGCAGCCGACGTCGTACACCTCGTGGGGCGTGAGCGCCCGGCTGGCGCCGTACATGGAGATGGGGCCCATGTACAACGCCATGAACTTCAGCCTGAAGTACAGCGACGGCCCGAACACGACGGTCAGCTACCTCCAGGTCAAGGCCCTGCTCTGCCCGAGCGAGCCGAACACGCAGCCGTACGACGCCGCCAAGCCCTTCGGCGTGTCGAACTACGGCTGGTCGGTGGGCGACTGGTACGTCTTCGGCGGCGGCGGGGCGCCCCCCAACCGCAGCGCCTTCCACGTCAACACCAGCCGCTCGCTCTCGGCCTTCACCGACGGGCTGAGCAACTCGCTGCTCGCCGCGGAAGTGAAGGCCCGGCAGCCGCTCTACAAGTCGTGCGCGACGCCCGCGAGCCTCAGCCCCACCAGCTTCCCCGTCGACAACGCGACCTCCGCCGCTCTGATCACCCAGAGCTACACCAACGGCTGCAAGGCCGACGCCGGCCACGTCAAGTGGTCGATCGGGTCGGCCTGCTACGACGGCTTCACCACCGCGCTGACGCCCAACTACAAGGTGACGGTCGGGAACCCGGGCGTGGACATCGACTTCGACACCAACGACGAGAACAACGGCGGCCCGACCTACGCGGCCGTGACCTCGCGGAGCTACCACCCCGGCGGCGTCAATACGCTGTTCGGCGACGGCTCCGTCCGCTTCATCAAGTCGTCCGTCGGCTCGACCACCTGGCGGGCCCTCGGCACCATCGGCGGCGGCGAGGTCATCTCGTCCGACTCCTTCTGACCGCCGCGCCCGCCCCCTCGACCCGGGCGAGCCCGGAGGTCGGGGATCGGCGGGCGACTTCCGGAGATCGATCGATGCGTTGGTCCATCGCCGCGGCCGTGCTGCTCGCGATCCTCTGCCCGGGCTGCGATTCCGGCGATCCGCCGCTCCCGCCCTCGGCCGCCGCGCCCGCGAAAGGCCGGATCACCCACCGCGGCAAGCCCCTGACCGGCGGCCGGATCACGCTCGAGCCCACCGACGGCGGCCGCGAGGCGAAGGGCGACGTCCAGCCCGACGGCACGTTCGTCCTGACGACGTTCCAGGAGGGCGACGGCGCGCTCCCCGGCGTCCACCGCGTCTCGATCGCCGGCGTCGAGCCCCCCTTGCGCACCCGAGGCGAGACGCACGTCCGGGTCAGCGAGGGCAAGACCGAGTACCACATCGACCTGAAGTGAGAACCCGCCGCGCTCCGTTCTCGCCACCGACCAATCCACCCAGGACGACGCTGATGCCGACCGCCCGCGCCCGACTCCTCCCCAAGGCCCTCGTCCTGCTCGGGCTGGCCGGGGCCGCCAACGGCGACGACGTCGTCACGCTGACCCCGGCCGCGAGGGTCCAGACCGAGCCCGTCCCCGCCGAGGGGGACGCGGCCGACGACCCGGCGATCTGGATCCACCCCGACGACCCGGCCCGCAGCCTCGTCCTCGGCACCGACAAGAAGGGGGGGCTGCACGCCTACACCCTCGACGGCCGCACCCGACAGGTCGTGTCGGTGGGATGCCGGCCGAACAACGTGGACGTCCTCTACGGCTTCCCGCTCGCCGGCCGGACGGTCGACCTGGCGCTCGCCAGCGTGGGCAAGGGGGGCGACTCGTCCGGGGTGAAGGCCTGGACGATCGACTCGGCGGACGGCGCGCTCGCCGAGATCGGCGACGGCCCCACCTTCCGGACGTTCGACGGCGGCGACCCCTACGGCATCTGCACCTATCGCAGCCCGCGCGACGGGGCGAACTACGTCTTCGTGACCGACCGCGACGGCGCGGTGGAACAGTACAAGCTCGCCCCCTCGTCCGGCCACTCCGGGCCGCTCGAAGCGACCCGCGTCCGGGCCTTCCGCGTGGGCTCGCAGGCCGAGGGGATCGTCGCCGACCGCGAGCGAGCACGGGTCTACATCGCCGAGGAAGACGTCGGAATCTGGGAGTACGGGGCCGAGCCGACCGACGGCGACGGCCGCCGCGCCGTGGCGCGCGTCGGCGAGCACGGCTTGACGGCCGACGTCGAGGGGCTGGCCCTCTATCGCGCCCCCGGCGGCGCGGGCTACATCCTCGCCTCCAGCCAGGGGAGCAGCACCGTCAACGTCTACGAGCGCTCGGGCGACCACGCCTACGTGGCGACCATCGACCCGACGGCCGGGACGACCGACGACGTCGCCCACACCGACGGCCTCGACGTCGTCAACGAGCGCACCTCGCCCCACTTCCCCCGCGGCCTCCTCGTCCTCCAGGACGGCGAGAACGAGGGCCGCCAGAACTTCAAGCTCTTCGCCTGGGACGACGTCGCCGGCCCCCGCCTGATCGTCGACACGACCCCCTCGGCCCGTTAGAAGGTCCTCGACCGCAGGTGAGACGCCGGCGTCGCGAAGGCCGTCGGGACGGCCGCGGCGGCGTGCGGCTCGGCGTGCCTCCCCGCGCGGGCGGGCAGGAAGAAGAAGGCCAGGGCGAGGATGACGTAGACGGTCAGCAGCATCAGGCCTTCGAGCCAGTTGGACTCGCCGTCCTCGGCGACCATCCGCGCGATGGCCACCGAGATCAGGACGGCCAGCACCTCCAGGCTGCTGAACAGGAGGTCCATCGGCTGGGCCCGCAGGTAGCTCGCGAGGACCAGGACCGGGGCCACGAACAGCGCGATCTGCAGCGACGAGCCGATGGCGATCCCCACGGCGAGGTCCATCTGGTTCTTCATCGCCACCAGGACGGCCGTCGAGTGCTCGGCCGCGTTGCCCACGATCGCCACCACTATCACGCCCACGAAGACCCCGTTCATCCCCAGGGCGTGGCTCGCCCCCTCGACCGCCCCCACCAGGATCTCGCTCATCCAGGCCACGAACAGGGTCGCCCCGATCAGAACGCCCACCGACTTGGAGGTGCTCCACAGCGGGCCGTGGACGTGGGCGGCGTCGAGGTCGGAGTCGACCTCGGTCGGCTCGGGGTTGAACAGGCCCTTGTGGGTCTTCAGGCTGAAGATCAGGTGCGCCGCATAGGCCAGCAGCAGGACGATCGAGACGCCCACGCTCAGCTCGTGCTCGAGGATCAGGTCGGCGGCGGTGACCTCGGGCAGGGCGTGGAAGATCGCCGGGACGAGCATCCCGATCGCGGCCAGGACCATCATCGTCGAGCCGACCCCGGCGGCCGTCCGATTGAAGCGCTGGACGTCGTACTTCAGGCCGCCGGCGAGGAGGCTCGCGCCCAGCACCAGCAGGATGTTGCCGATGATGCTGCCCGTGAGCGACGCCTTGACGACCTCGTCCAGGCCGTTGAACAGGGCGAAGAGGGCGATGATCAGCTCGGCCGCGTTGCCGAAGGTGGCGTTCAGCAGGCCGCCGATCCCGGGCCCGAGCCGCTCGGCGAGCTGCTCCGTGGCCCTCCCCATCAGCCCGGCCAGCGGGACGATGGCGAGGCACGACGCCAGGAAGAGCCAGATCGGCCCCGCGCCGGCGAACCTCAGGCCGACCGCGACGGGGACCGCCAGCAGGAGGGCCATGAGCCAGCCCGACTCCCTCGGGTCGAGGAAATCCCACCACGGCCCCGCGGCCGCAACTATCGGGCCGCCGGGGTCTGCGCCCTCGCCCAGCCGGTTGACTCGCGCCTGGTCCAACTTATAATGCCTCCATCTTAAGGGGACCGTCGTCCGGACGGTTAAGGGAATTTAACCCGCTCTCTCCAATCGGTTGCATCGCAGCGAGGGACCAGATCATGGCCGACAGCGTGAAGGAGTTTACCGACGCCAACTGGAAGTCGGAAGTGCTCGATTCCTCGACCCCGGTCGTGGTCGACTTCTGGGCCCCCTGGTGCGGGCCCTGCCGCATGCTGGCCCCGACGATCGAGAAGCTGGCGACGGAGTTCGGCGACAAGGTGAAAGTCGGCAAGCTCAACACCGACGAGAACACCGACACGCCGGGCAGCCTGCGGATCTCGGCCATCCCGACCGTGCTGGTCTTCCACGGCGGCAAGGAGGTCGACCGCCTGGTCGGCGTCAACCCGCTGAACAAATTCAAGGACGCTCTCGAGAAGCTCGGCGTCCCCGTCTGACCCGACCCGACCCCGGCCGGAGCGACCGCCTTCCCATGCCCCTCGCCGCCGATCCCCTCTTCCGGGGGAGCCCCGGGATCAAGGTCTGCGGCCTGACCGACCCCGCCGAGGCGGTCGCCTGCCTGGCGGCGGGGGTCGACTGGATCGGCCTGAATTTCCACCCCCCGTCGCCCCGGTCCCTGACGATCGACCGCGCCGGGGCGATCCTCTCCGCCTGCCCGCGTCCCGACGCCGCCGTCGGCCTTTTCGTCGATCGTCCCCCCGCCGAGGTCGTCGCGACCTGCCGCACGCTCGGGTTGTCGCGGGTCCAGCTCCACGGCGACGAGCCGCCCGAAGACCTGTCGGCGCTGGGCGAGTTCTTCCTGATCCGGGCCTTCCGCCTCCGCGACGCCTCGGCCGTCCGGGCCATGAGCGCCCATCTGGAACGCGCGTCGCGACTCGGCCGCGCGCCCGACGCCGTCCTGATCGACGCCTGGTCGCCCTCGGCGTTCGGCGGCACCGGGGCGACGATCACGGCCTCGATCCTGGTCGACCTGCCGCCGATCGCCCGCCTGATGCTCGCCGGCGGCCTGACCCCCGAGAACGTCGCCGCCCGCGCCCTGGCGATCCGCCCCTGGATGGTCGACCTCGCCAGCGGCGTCGAGTCCGCACCAGGCCGCAAGGACCTCGACAAGGTGCAATCCCTCGTCCGCGCCCTCCGGCCCGTCCCCGCCTGAGGATTTCAATCGACTTCCCCGACTCCCCCCTCGACGCGCCCCGGATCGACTGCTAAAATACCCCTCGACCTGACGACGTGCGACTCGCTCGCACGCTCGACGAATCCGAGAGCCGAAGTGGCGGAATTGGCAGACGCGCTAGGTTCAGGTCCTAGTTCCCTTCACTGGGAGTGCAGGTTCAACTCCTGTCTTCGGCAATACGAATCCAGACGGCGACGGGGTTTACGCGACTCCCGTCGCCGTTCCCGTTTGCGGGCGGGGCTCGACGCAGGTCTTCATCGTGGTGAGGCCTGCCTGGCTGATCCGTCGGGACGGCTCGAGTGGACGTCGTCCATCGCGAATCCCTCGTCGTCGCGCTTATGACCCGATTCGCCGCGGCGTCGACTCCGGGCGTTCCTCGTCGAGTCGCCGTCATCCCCCGAAGTCGAAGCGGACTTCGCCGCCTTCGAGCTTCAGGCGGGCGTCGAAGGGCTTTCCGGCCTTCGACTCGAACCCCTTGAGCAACGGTGTGCGGCCCGATTTCAGCAGGGCCTGGGCCGATTTGACCGAGATCTTCTTGCCGGCGATCGTCTTCCAGACGGCGAATCCGCAACCATTCTTCCGGCCGGAGCAGCCGAAGGACCTCGGCCCCTCCACGACCTCCGAGCCGCACAGGGGGCAGGCCCCGACGGCCACCGTGGCGAAC
Organism: Paludisphaera mucosa; assembly: GCF_029589435.1. Lineage (NCBI taxonomy): Bacteria > Pseudomonadati > Planctomycetota > Planctomycetia > Isosphaerales > Isosphaeraceae > Paludisphaera > Paludisphaera mucosa. Next base: position 4,119,043 of record NZ_JARRAG010000002.1, read on the forward strand.
GCGGGGGGACTCGCATCGGGCGCCTTCGTCGTCGCGGCGGCCTTGCCCGTGCGTCGCGGCGGCTTCGCGCCCGAACGCTTCGCCGAGGCTCGTGCCTTGGGCCGGCCGGCGAACCTCCGCTCGGCGGCCGCGGGGACCGGGACGTCCATCAACGCGCCGGACTCCGAGAGCTGGAGCATCGCCTCGCCCGCGCCTTCGAGGGCGAGCGGGCGGGCCAGGACGCGCCGCTGGATCAATTCGCGGATCTGGGCGTCGTCGAGCACCAGGCCGCGGTATTCGCGAAAGAGCGTGAATCGGCACCCGTCCTTCCACCCGGAGCAGCCGAAGCCCTTCTTGCCCGCGATCACCGGCAGGCCGCAGCGCGGGCAGTCTCCCAGGCGGGACGGATCGACCTCGGCGTCCTCGGGCGTGCGGACGACGTCGCCGGTGTAGCGGAGGATTTCGGCCATGAACCGGCCGGGCTCCAGCCGCCCGCGTTCGATCTCGCGGAGCTTGGCCTCCCACTCACCGGTCAGCTCGGGGCTCTTGAGGCCGCGGTCGCGGACGATCGCCACGAGGTAGCGCCCCAGGTCGGTCGCCGCCAGGGCCTTCCCGTCGCGGACGATGTAGCCGCGATCCAGCAGGGTCTCGATGATCGCCGCGCGCGTGGCCGGCGTGCCGAGGCCGCGCTCCTTGAGCGCCTCCTTCAGGGCCTCGTCCTCGACGAGCTTGCCGGCCGTCTCCATCGCGCCCAGCAACGTCCCTTCGGTGTAGGGCTTGGGCGGGCTCGTGCGGCCCTCGCGCACGGACGGCTCATGGGGGCCGCTCTCTCCGACGCGGAATTCGGGCAGCTCCTGCTCGTCTTCCTTCTTCTCGGCGTCGGGCTTGCGCGGGTCGAGCACCGTCCAGCCGGGGTCGACCACCCGGACGCCCCGCGCGCGGAAGGGCACCTGGTTCGTCAGGCCCGAGACCGTCGTGATCTCCTTCACGCAGGTGGGGTAGAACGCGGCGATCAGGCGGGTCACGATCGCGTCGAACACCTTCTGGAGGGCCGGGGCGAGGTTGCCGGGCTTCTTCCCGGTCGGGATGATCGCGTGGTGATCGCTGACCTTCGCGTCGTTGATCAGCCGCCCCGAGAACGCCAGCGACGCGAGATCCAGCCGCCCGACCTGCTCGCCGCGCAACGGCCGAAGGTCCTCCAGGATGCCGGGGATCTTGGCCCTCATGTCGCTGCCGAGGTAGCGCGAATCGGTCCTCGGATAGCTGATGATCTTGGCCTCGTACAACGACTGCGCCGCCTTCAGCGTGGCGTCGGCCGAGAAGCCGAACCGGCGGTTCATCTCGCGCTGGAGCTCGGTCAGGTCGTGGAGCTGCGGGGGCGGAATCCTCTCGGGCTTGCGGTCGACCCCGACGATCGCGAACGGATGTTCGCGGATCCGATCGAGGACGCCCAGGGCCTCGTCCTGGATGGTGAAACGGTCCCCCGCGAACTTGAAGGTCACGGACCGGTAGCGGGTCAGCAGCTCCCAGAAGGGCTCGGGCTGGAAGGTGCGGATCTCGTCGTCGCGGCGGACGATCATGGCCAGCACCGGCGTCTGGACGCGGCCGACGCTCCAGAGCCGCCCGCTCGACCGATACCGGACGGTGTAGTACCGGGTGGCGTTCAGGCCCACGACCCAGTCGGCCTCGCTGCGGCACCGGGCCGCGGCGTAGAGGGCGTCGTATTCCGAGAGCGGCCGGAGCCGGCCGAACGCCTCGCGGATCGCCGACTCGGTCAGGGAGCTGAGCCAGAGGCGCCGCGTCGGCTTGCCGACGCACCCGCACAACTCCTGGATGTAGCGGAAGATCAGCTCCCCCTCGCGGCCGGCGTCCGTCGCGCAGACGACCTCGTCGGCGCCGCGGAGCAGCTTGCGGATCACGCCGAGCTGCTTCAGCGCCCCGGAGTCGCCCCGGGGCTTCAGCTCGAACCGTTCGGGGGCGAACGGCAGGGTCTCCAGCGACCATTTCTTCAGGGCCGGGTCGTAGTCGTCGGGCTCCTTCAGGGTCGCCAGGTGCCCCAGGGCCCACGTGACCTGATAGCCGCGGCCCTCGAAGTAGCCCTCGCGGCGCGTGTCGGCCCCCAGGAAGCTCGCCAGCTCCCGGGCCACCGACGGCTTCTCGGCCAGGACCACGCGCATGCGGACGAATTCTCGGAAAGCCGGGGATCTCGCCCTCTTCTATTCGATTGTACACATCGACCGCGCGGCGGAGAAGCGCGGGCCGGAGTCGAGCGAAGGAGGGCGGCGGACCTGGCCACGAAGGTGACATGCGTACAGAAAAATCACGCGATTTCTCTTGGAACGAATCGAGCCGACGGGTATATTGCCGGGCGTTCAGGTCGAGCCGCTCGGGCAGGACGTCCCTGAGGGAAGGATCCGGGCGAGGTCGCGTGAAGGACGACGAAACGGCGTCCCCGTCGTGGGGCGGTCGGGGAATCCATGGGAGGGGTGACGATGAGTCGCATCAGGGTGCTGGTCGGCACGCGCAAGGGGGCGTTCATCCTGACCTCGGACGGCGGGCGGGGCCGCTGGAAGGTCGACGGCCCCCACTTCGCGGGGTGGGAGATCTACCACCTGAAGGGATCGCCGGCCGATGCCGACCGGCTGTACGCGTCGCAGTCGAGCAGCTGGTTCGGGCAGATCATCCAGCGTTCCGACGACGGCGGCCGCACCTGGACCCCACCCGGCGGCGAGCCGACGACCACGCCCGACGGGACGCCGTCGGGGCAGAGCAATCGGTTCGCCTACGACACGTCGACGGAAACCGGCAAACCCCTCACGACCCACCAGTGGTACGACGGCACCCAGCACCCCTGGGAGTTCAAGCGAGTCTGGCACCTCGAACCGTCCACGACCGATCCCGACAGCGTCTACGCGGGCGTGGAGGACGCTGCGCTCTTCCGGTCGAGCGACGGGGGCCGGTCCTGGCGAGAGCTCGCCGGCCTGCGGGGCCACGAGTCGGGCCCGAGCTGGCAGCCGGGCGCCGGCGGGATGGGCCTGCACACCGTCGTCCTCGACCCGGGCGATCCGAAGCGGATCTTCATCGCCATCTCGGCGGCCGGGGTGTTCCGCTCCGACGACGGCGGTCGGACCTGGGCACCGAAGAATCGCGGCCTTCGCTCGCAATTCATCCCCGACCCGGACGCCCCGGTGGGCCACTGCGTCCACCGCATCGCGATGCACCCTTCGCGCCCGAACACCCTCTTCATGCAGAAGCACTGGGACGTGATGCGGACGGACGACGGCGGCGAATCGTGGCGCGAGGTCAGCGGCGACCTGCCGTCCGACTTCGGCTTCCCGATCGACGTCCACGCCCACGAGCCGGAGACCGTCTACGTCGTCCCGATCAAGAGCGACTCCGAGCACTACCCGCCCGAGGGTAAGCTCCGGGTCTACCGCAGCCGCACCGGGGGGGACGCCTGGGAACCCTTGACGGAGGGGCTGCCCCAGGGCGACTGCTACGTCAACGTGCTGCGCGACGCCATGTGCGTCGATCGACTCGATCCTTGCGGCGTGTACTTCGGCACGACGGGCGGCCAGGTCTACGTCTCGCCCGACGCCGGCGACCATTGGACGCCCATCGTCCGCGACCTGCCGGCGGTCCTCTCGGTCGAGGTGCAGACGCTGCCATGATCCGCGTCGTGCTGCCATTCCACCTGCGGGCCCTGGCGGGCGTGGCCGGCGAGGTGCTGCTGTGCGTGAAGGGGCCGGCGACTCAGCGGACGGTCCTCGACGCGCTCGAGGCCCGCTTCCCGGTGCTCCGCGGGACGATCCGCGACCACGAAACGCAACGCCGCAGGGCGTTCCTGCGATTCTTCGCCTGCGAACGGGACCTGTCTCTGGACCTCCCCGACGTCCCCCTCCCCGCCGCCGTCGCCGAAGGGCGGGAGCCGTTCCTCGTCGTCGGTGCCGTGGCGGGCGGGTGACCCGGCCGTAAGAAGTCGCACGGCCGTCGCGTCGCGCATCGCGGCCGACCCACGATGGGTGATCGGACCGGTGGTCGTGCGGACGGCGTTGGAGGTGCTCCTGGTCGATCGGGCGTGGGCGATGTCCCGCGGACTGGAGGCGGCCGCGGACGCCCCCGAGGGCCGAGTCCGGGCGATCGGATGACGAAACCCCGTCGATCGCGATCGGCGATCGAACGCGTCGATCCTTCCTGATCCGATCGGCCGCAGCCGCCGCGGCGTCGGCGCTGGTCGTGGCGCCCCCCCTGAAAAGCCGGGCGGCACCCAAGAGGCGGCCCAGGCCGCCGCACCCCACCCGCCGCCGCCTCCCCATCGCGGGGGGGGCATCTCGGCCTGAGCCGCAGCTCCTCATCAGCTTGATCCACGAGTTCATGGAGGACGAGGCGGCGCACGTGCCGATCCTCCAGCAGAAGCTCGTGGACGAGGACAACCCGCCGAGCCCGCAGATCCGTCCGGTACCGACGCTCAACATGGCGGACCTGATCCAGCCCGACGTGACGTCGTTCCTGAGGGCCGCGGCCGGGTTCGAGAACACCGGGTCGGGGGCCTGCGGCGGGACCCTGTTCGCGATTCAGCAGACCGACGAGTACTTCCGCACGGCCGTGAGCCTCCGCACGGTCGAGTCGCGCCACGCGTCGTCCCTGAACGCGCTCCTGGGCGAATCGCTCGTGCCCGACTTCGCCCCCGTCGAGGCGCCCATCGATCAGGGGGTCACCGTCTCGCGGGTCTTCCCGTTCGTCTCCGACCCCGGCCCCAGCGGCTTCCCGAAGTTCGACCCCGTCAACGCGTCGGTCCCGAACAACTTCCGAATCATCGACTTCCTCCTCTTCCTGGAGCATGTCGAATCCGCGTTCTACCGGGCCAACGTGCCCCTCTTCTTCGGATGACCCCCACCCGCCGGCCGTACGCCGACGCGGCGGCCGGCGCCGGGACGTCGGCGCGGCGGATCAGACGCTCCACCCGGCGAGCCTCGCCGGCTTCGCCAGCAGGAGCGGAAGTTCGGCCGCCCGGCTCGCGATCAAATCCCGGCTCGCGGGGAGGTCGTCGAGCAGTCGCCGGGCCTTCTCCCCGTCGGGCTCGCCCTCCAGCCGGGCGACGGCCTGCGCGACCCGAACTTCCACGAATTCGACGGTGAGCGTCCGGGAGAGGAATTCGACGTTCTCGGGCTTCCACCCGACGTCGTGGATGAGGCTGTCGGACTCCGTCAGGTAGGGGCCGCCCTCGCCTCGCTCGGGCGTCCATCGGCTGAAGAGGGGGTTCTCGCCCTCGAAGTACATCAGGCCCGAGCAATACTGGAGCGCCGCCACGGCCCGGCCCGGGGTTTCGAGCGACCACCAGGGCTCCCAGAGCAGGTCGATCCGGGGCATGATCAGGCCGACGGAGTTGAACCGGCCCATCCAGCCGTAGGCCGGCGTCCGCATGCCCGCAGCGACGAAGCCCCGCTCGGCGTCCAGGCGCTCCAGGAACGCGTCCCGGAAGAACGCATAAACGGCCTCCCGTCGGTCGGCGGCGACGAGCCTCTCGAGGACGTCGCCTCGCAGGAGGCCGAAGTGCAACTCGACGCCGCCGTCCCCCGCGGACCGGTTCTTCATCAACGAGTCTCGCCAGTCCATCAGGCAGGCGGGGAGCAAGTATTCAAGGAGGTCGAGCTGAAGCTCGACGTAGGCGAGGTCGTGATAGTAGTACCCGAGGTCGCCGAGGTCCATCCGTTCGTGAGGCGTCCTGGCGAGGCGTTTCAGGACGTGGTCGTAGCCGTCGAACTGGCGTTCCGTGACGGCCCCGGGCGGCCTGGGGTCGCCGCAGATCGCCCGGGCCCGGTCCCAGCCGATCGGGGCCGAGACGTCTCGGTGCTTCCGGCCCACGAGCTGATCCTCCCCTGCGATCGTCTTCACGACGGCGCCTTCGGCGCGGCATTGTGGAAGCCGAAGAGGCTCGCCGCGGTCCCGCCCAGCACCTTCGCCTGGTCCTCGGCGGACAGGTCGGCCAGGTGGGAGCGGACCTGCTCGCGATAGGCGCGATAGCTCGCCCCGGTGGCCTCGGGCTCGGAACCGCCGCCGTAGATCAGCCGGTCGGGCCCGAACCGCTTGACGAGGTCCCGAACGACCGGGCCCACGTCGCGGTGCGGGTATTGATCCTGCGCGGGGAACGCCGACAGCTTCATGATCGTGTTGGGGAGCTTCGCCCAGGCGTGCACGACGGCGTTCTCCTCCGGGCTCCCCTGGAACGGCCGGCCCAGGTGGTCGAGGATCACCTTCGTCGCCGGGAATTCCCGGATGAGCGGCTCGAAGCCGGGGGCGTAGCGGGGCTCGAAGTGGAGCTGGATCGCCAGGCCGAGATCCCCGGCGCGACGCCACAGGGCATGCAGCTCGGGCTTGCCGAAGGGGGGCAGGCGGTCGGGGGCGTACGCGTGGATCCGGGCGGCGACGATCTGGCCCTCGCGACGGCGGACCAGCTCGGTCATCCGATCGAGCGAGCCGGGACGGTCGGCGAAGAACAGGCACGTCCCTTTCAGCCGGGCCCGTCCGACATCCAGGCAATGCTCCAGGTAGCGGTGGTCGTCCTGGTACGGCTCAGGGTGGACGACGACGGCGAAATCGACGCCGGCCTCGTTCATGCACGCCAATAAATGCTCGGGCGTCGCGAGTTCGACGGGCCGGTACGGGCCCAGCGGGTGGTACGGGAACCGGGCGTCGTCCCGCCCGGCGAAGCAGTGCACGTGGGCGTCGACCACCGGGACGCGGCGATCGTCGCCGCCCGCCCAGGCTCGGGCCGTCGCGAGCAGCAGGGGCGAGGCGGCGGCGGCCTGGAGGAAGCGGCTTCTTCTCACGGCGGCGGTCCCCCGAATCGACGGAAATCCAGCTCACTTCGTCGTCAGAACGATTTCGAAGATCAGGAAGAACGGCATCCGGAAGCAATCCTCCAGATTCGGATGCTCCCGAACGAGCGCGGCGTCCGGCCTGGGCTCCAGGAGGCTGCGGATGACGAACCCGGCGTCCCGGATCAGCGTGCTCCATTCCGCAAGCGTGTGGCGACGGAACGGGGTCTTCCAGGGGTATTTCAGTCGGGCCATCGACCAATCGCAGACCGCAGGCCCGCTTTCGAAGTAGCGATCGAGGCAGAGCGCCAGCTTGCGGCCGCGCTCGTCGCGCTTCCATTCCCGGAAGGTCAGGTCGGTGCCGGGGTGGGGGACCGAGAACACCATGCGGCCTCCGGCCCCGAGCAGGCGACTCACCCCGGTGAAGACCTCGGCCGGTTCGGACATATCCTGCAACGACATGCAGCCCGTCACGAGGTCGAAGCGCCGGCCTTCCAGGCCGGAGCCGACCTGTGCGGCATCCATCAGCCGATACTCGATCCCCAACGCATCCGCCGCCTCGCGCTCGATCGCTCGTTCGAGCAGGGCTTCCGAGACGTCGACCCCGAGGACCGAGGCCTCCGCGCCCGCCAGGAGGCGGCTGAAGTAGCCGTGGCCGCAGCCGAGGTCCAGGACGCTCGCGCCGCGGACGTCGCCGCAGGCCGCGAGCAGCGCGGGCCCGTGGACGAGGCCACGGTAGTAGTCGGCGCCGGAATCGACGAAGTCAGCGAAGGCGTCCGCGCCTGCGTTCCAGGCGTCGCGGGCGTCGAGGTCGAAGGAGTCCTGAATCATCCCCCCCGCCTTCCGAGACGCTCGAAAGCCCATCCAGGCCGCCCCTCGGGCTCGCAAAAGCCGGCCGTATCCCCGTCGTCGTTATAGCCCGGGAGTCGGGCCGAAACAATCCGGGGCGCGAACGACCACGGAGGCCCGAGGGCGCGAGGAGATGTAAGGCCATTGCGGCCGGCCGCGGGGAAATCCCCGGATCACGGCCAAGAAACCCGGGATCGAGGCCGCGAGGCTGCCGAAAAAACCCTCAAGTGGAGTGTCCCGACGCCCGGAGGGTTCATGCTCAAGAACATCATCCTGGAACGCCCCCTCGCGGTGATCGACCTGGAGACGACGGGGGTCGACGTCAAGGTCGACCGCATCATCGAGGTCAGCGTCCTGAAGATCTCGCCCGGGGGCGAGGCGGACCACCGGACCCGGCGGGTGAACCCCGGCGTGCCGATCCCGCCCGAGGCCACCGCGGTCCACGGAATCGGCGACGACGACGTGGCCGACTGCCCCACGTTCCGGGCGATCGCCCCGGGATTGGCCCGCTACCTCGACGGCTGCGACCTGGGCGGGTTCAACATCCTGAAGTACGACCTGAGGCTGCTCGCCGCCGAGTACAACCGGGCCGGGCTGACGTTCCCGATCGCGGGGCGGAAGGTCGTCGACGCCTGCCACCTCTTCCACCAGCGCGAGCGCCGGGATCTGACCGCCGCCTACAAGTTCTACTGCGGCCTCGACCACGTCGGGGCCCACGGCGCGGCGGCCGACGTGCTGGCGACCCTGGCGATCCTCGACGCCCAGGTCTCCCGCTACGACGACCTGCCGAGGACGATCGACGGCCTGCACGAGCACTGCACCGACCCCAAGGCGCTCGACCTCGGCGGCATGTTCGGCCGCTGCGACGAGGGGACGGTCGTGTTCATCAAGGGCAAGTACAAGGGCCGCTCGCTCGACGACATCGCCCGCACGAAGCCCGACTACCTGCAGTGGATGCTCCGAGACGACTATTTCGACGACACGAAGTCGATCGCCTCGGAGGCGCTCAGGCAGGCCGGCTGACGGCGGCGCGGGCGGTCAACGATCGCCGGCGGGGAAGTCCGTGCCCAGCGAGACCGGCTCCCAGCGGTCGAACTCCTCGCCGAGCTTCCGCAGCTTCTCGCGGGCGCGGTTCAACGCGTCGGACCCGAGGAGCAGGTGGAGCGGCGGCTCGGCCGACTCCACCGCCTCGATGATCGCCCGCGCCCCCCGGACGGGGTCGCCGAGCTGCTTCCCCTGGAGCTGATCGAGGTACGACACGACCTTGCCGCTCGTCGCGGCGTATTCGGCGATCCGACCCGGGGCGTGACGGATGGACTGCGACGAGAGGAAGTCGGTGCGGAACGCGCCCGGCTCGACGACGGTCACCCGCAGGCCCAGCGGCGCGACCTCCTGGGCGAGGCTCTCGGACATCCCCTCGAGCGCGAACTTGGCCGCGGCGTACAGGCCCGAGCCGGCCATCGGGGCGATCCCGGCGATCGACGAGAGGTTCACGATGTGTCCGCCGCGGCGCTCGCGCAGGAAGGGCAGGGCGGCCCGGATCAGCCGCAGCGGGCCGAAGAAGTTGACGTCGAAGACGCGGGCCGTCTCGACCTCGTCGGCCTCCTCCACCGCCCCCAGCAGGCCGTAGCCGGCGTTGTTGACCAGGACGTCCAAACGTCCGTGCAACGCGTGGGCCTGCTCGACGACCTGGGCCTCCCGCCCCGGCGCGGCGAGGTCGAGCGCGAGCATGTGGAGCGAGCCGGCGCCGGCGTCGAGGTCCGCCGTCCCGTCGCGGCTCGTGCCGACGACGACGTCCCCCCGGGCCAGCACCGCGCGGGCCAGCTCCCGGCCCAACCCCCGCGAGGCGCCCGTGACGAGCCAGACTTTCCTGGGCTGTGACATGGATCAAGAGTCCTCATGAGAAGGGATGACGATGGTTCAGAGCGTCTGCCCGGTGGGCCGGACGAGGATCTCGTTGACGTCGACCGCCGCCGGCTGGCGGACGGCGTAGAGGACCGCCTGCGCGACGGCCTCGGCCGGGATGGCGATCGCCATGAGCTGGTCCATCATCGCGATCATGCCGGGGTCGGTGACGTGGGAGGCCAGCTCGCTCTGCACCGCGCCGGGGCTGATGATCGTGCTCCGGATGTTGGGACCGACTTCCTGGCGGAAGGCCTCGGAGATCGCCCGGACGGCGAACTTCGTGCCGCAATAGACCCCCGCGCCGGCGAAGCTGGCGTGGCCGGCCACCGAGGAGACGTTGATGAGGTGGCCGCTCCCCTGGGCCAGGAACCGGGGCAGGGCGGCCGAGACGCCGTAGAGCACCCCCTTGATGTTGACGTCGATCATCCGATCCCAGTCGTCCACCGCGTCGGCCGCCAGCGGAGACAGGAACATGGCGCCGGCGTTGTTGATCATCACGTCGATTCGGCCGAATTGGTCGACGGCGGCGGCGACGAGGGCCTGCACCTCCTCACGCTTCGTCACGTCGACCGCGTGCGCCAGGGCCTGGCCGCCGGCGGCCGCGATCTCGCGCACGATCGTCTCCAGGCGGTCGACGCGCCGGGCCCCGAGGACCACGCGGGCGCCCTGCGCGGCGAGCAATCGGGCGACGGCCTCGCCGATCCCGCTGCTGGCCCCGGTGACGACCACGACCTTCCCCTCGACCTTGCTCTCCCACTCGGGCATTGCCGGATCCTCCGAGACGCGATCAAAGACGGTTGCGGACGGCTCCGCACTCCGGGGGATTGTAGGCGAGCCGTCGCCTCGGTCGGTAACCCGATCCTCGACGGTTCTTGCACGATCCTCCGACTCCTGGCGAGATCACCATGGTCCCGCCGGCCCCGGCCGCCTAGACTGGATCCGAGGGACTCGAGACGATCGCGACGAAGGGGAGGGCGGCATGCTCGCGGATCGGTCGACGCTGGCCGGGCTCGTGGAACGGTACACCGGGAGGGACGGCGTCCATCCGACGGCCGTCGCCGGGCTGACGCTCTTCCGCGCGACGAAGACCCACGAGTCGGTCGCGACGGTCCACGAGCCGGCGTTCTGCATCGTCGCCCAGGGGCGCAAGCGGGTGACGCTGGGCGAGGAGGTCTTCTGCTACGACCCCGCGCAGTTCCTGCTGGTCTCGGTGGACCTCCCGCTGTCGAGCAAGGTCGTCGAGGCCACGCCGGACGAGCCGTACCTCGGCGTGCGGATCGACCTGGACCTGGTCTGCGTCGGCGAGCTGATGATCGACGCGGCCCCGGCCGGATCGGACGCCGCCCCGCCGGCCCGCGGGCTCTCCGTCAGCCCCCTCGACCCGCCGCTGCTCGACGCGGCGGCGCGGCTCGTCGCCCTGCTGGAATCCCCGCGCGACGTCGCCGTCGTGGCCCCGCTGATCCGCCGCGAGATCATGTACCGGTTGCTCACGGGCGAGCAGGGGGGGCGGCTGCGGCAGATCGCCGCCGACGGCGGGCCGACGCGGCGGATCGCGCTGGCCATCGACTGGCTCCGCGACCATTTCGCGAGCCCCTTCCGCATCGAGGACCTGGCCCGCGTGGCGCACATGAGCCCCTCGACGTTCCACCAGCACTTCAAGGCGGTCACGGCGATGAGCCCCTTGCAGTACCAGAAGCGGCTGCGGCTCCAGGAGGCCCGCCGGCTGATGCTCGCCGAGGCCCTGGACGCGGCCGCCGCCGGCTACCGCGTGGGCTACGAGAGCCCTTCCCAGTTCAGCCGCGAGTATCGCCGGTCTTTCGGCGAGCCCCCTCGACGCGACATGGCGCGGCTGCGGACGGCCTCGCCGGCCGCGCAAGGCTGAACGTCGACGGACACCGACGATGAGAACGGGGCCGGCCTCAATCCGGACGCCGCCGGCGACTGGACGCGCCGCCGCCTGGTCGCGGCGGGCCGCGACGGCCGGTTCTTTCAGCCCCCCGCGGGCCCGCCGGGCGGGGGGTCGTCGGCGAGGAGGGTCCCGGCCAGCGTGCGGCAGGCGTCCAGGACGCGGCCCGCGAGGGCCTCGTCGCGGACCGAACGGGCGAGGCCGAGGCCGCCGACGCAGAGGGCCAAAATCGCGAAGGCGCGATCGTCGGCCGGCGGGTCCTCGTCGGCCAGGCGGGCCGCGAGGCGGAGGACGACCGCCTCGAAGCTACGCTTGACGGGCTCGCCGGCGTGCGCGACCTCGGAGATCAGGGCCGCGAGCGGGCAGCCGTCCTCGTCCGCGAGCCGGTGCGACGGGCTCAGGTAGTACGCGACGAACGCCTCGGCCCAGGCGCGGCCCGACAGGCCGTCGAGCGCCCGATCGCGCCGCGCGTCGACCGAGTCGGCGGCCTGCGCGAGGGCGTCGGCCAGCAGGTCTTCCTTCGAGCCGAAGTGGGCGTAGAAGCCGCCGGGCGTGAGGCCGGCCTCGCCCATCACCGCGTCGACGCCCGTGGCGTGATATCCCCGACGGCGGAAGACCCGCCCGGCCGCCTCCAGGATCTTCGCCCGCGTCTTCGCCTTGTGATCCGCTGGGTATCGCATGGGGACCCTTCGTCCGGCCCCCGGGACACTTCGCCCCGGGGCCTCGCCCGCTATGTTAGGGCGCCCCCGGATTCCGTCAAGCGGGCGTCGGGTCAGAGCGGCTTCCCGCACTGGCCGCAGAACCGGGCCGCCTCGTCGTTGAGCGCCTTGCACGCCGGGCAGCGGACGCGGACGACCTCGACGGTCCGCTCGCCCGAGCCCAGGCGGTCGACGACCTGCTGCACCGCGGGGATCTCGTCGAGGACGTCGCCGAGCAGCCCCCCCCGCATCCGGGCCCAGGGCTCCAGGTCGCGGCGGGCCTGCTCGGGGTCGAGATGCAGCCCCGCGCCGGCCAGCCCCCGCGCCGCGACGCCGAGGACGACCCCGCCGCCGATCATCAGGCCCATCCCCCCGAACGCCCGGAACATCATGCTGCGGGCGCGGCCCGCGAAGTCGTCGAAGTCCCCGAAGTTCGCGGCGAAGCTGTAGAACGTCGAGGCGAAAAGCAAGGCGCCGACCAGGCCGACGGCCAGGCCCGCGTAGAACAGGGCCTTGCGCTCGGGCGGGATGTTCCGGACGGGGAGCGGGGGCTTCATCGGTACCTCGCGACGGGGAGGGCGGGGGAGGATCGCCGTCGGTGACGTCGCAGGGATTTTCGCACGAGCCGGGACGTTATTGAAAAGGCGCCGAACGGAGGTGGCCTCGGTCTCGCTCCTCAAGGCTTCAAGGGGCGAAGCTTTCGACCTTCCAGCCCTCGGAGGCCAGGAACTCGAGCAGGCCCGCGACGGTGAGAAACCGATGACGCTCGTCGCGGGTGTAGGTCGATTCGTCGAACTGGCCGCCCGCGGGGCATTCCTCGCAAGTGAGGACGTACGTGTCCTGGTGTTTCCAGGCGGTCGCCAGGCCTTCGCGACCGTCGACCGAATACAGCAGGTTATTCGCCTTGCCGGCTTCGAGGCGCGTGAGGAACGTTTCGAGGGTCATGGCGAGTCTCGGCCTGCGGACGGCGTTCGACGGCTTCCCTGCCGGTCCCCCTCGTCCGGCCCTGCCGGCCTCCTTCCCCCACGCGGGGGGAAGGCCGTCTACGGACCCTCCGGGCCGGGCTCAGGTCTTGGCGCGGGCGCGGGGCTTGGGCTTCGGCTTCTCGGGGTTGCGGGAGGAATCGGCCTCGCTGTCGGCGAGGTAGAGGAGGCGGCCGCAGCTCTTGCAGAAGGTGAGGGCGTCGCGGTTGATCAGCTCGTTGAGCATCTGGGTGGTGACGGCCGTATAGCAGCCGACGCAGGCGCCCCCCTCGACGGGGGCCAGGGCGTCGGCGCCGAGCTGGCGGACGACGCGGCGGTACTGCTCGCGCTGGTCGATCGGGATCGAGTCCTCGGCCCCGACGATGGCGGCCTCCAGCTCGGCGAGCTGCGCCTTCTGCGCGACGGCCAGGTCGGCGATCGTCTTCTTGAGCGCGTCGACCTCGTCGGAGAAGGCCTTGACCTCGGCCTCGGCCTTGGCGAACTCGGCGCCCTGGGCCTCGATGGTCTCGTAGCCTTGCAGGACCTGGTCCTCGTACTTGCCCATCGCGGTCGTGTCGTGGGCGATCTGGTTCTGGAGGGCCTTGTACTCCTCGTTCTTCTTGACGAGGTTCAGCTTGACCTTGAGGTCGTCGATCTTGGCCTGCGACGCCTGCAGCGCGTGCTCGTTCTTCTTGATGCCGACCTTGGCGTCCTGCAGGACCTTGCGGGCCTTCTCCAGGTCGGCGGTGCGGGCGGCGAGGGCCGCGGTGCGGGCGGCGAGGGTCTTGGGGCCCGATTGGAGCCGGTCGCGGATCGCCCGGGCGCGCTGGTGGAGGGTGTGGAGGTCGCGGAGGGCGTCGCTGGTCGCGCTCATGGTTCAGGTTCTCCGTCGGGTGAGGGAAACGGTGCGGCGGACCCGGCCCGGCCAAAAAAAAACCGCCGGTCGAGATCGACCGGCGGTTGTGGACCGCATCAACCGGTGCTTTCGAGGAACCCCTCGAGCTGCCGGCTTCGGACGGGATGCTGTAACTTGCGGACGGCCTTGGCCTCGATCTGTCTCACCCGCTCGCGGGTGACCTTGAAGATCCGGCCGACCTCTTCGAGCGTGTAGGTGTAGCCGTCGCCCAGGCCGTAGCGGAGCTTGATGATCTCGCGCTCGCGGTAGGTGAGGGTCTTCAGCACCTGGTCGATCTTGTCCTTGAGCATCTCCTGGGTGGCCGCGTTGATCGGGCTCTCGACGGCCTCGTCCTCGATGAAGTCGCCGAAGTAGCTGTCCTCGCTCTCGCCGACCGGGCGGTCGAGCGAGATCGGGTGCCGGCTGATCTTCATCACCCGCCGCGTCTCCTCGACGGAGATGTTGGCGGCCTTGGCCGTCTCCTCGATGGTCGGCTCGCGGCCCTTCTCCTGGAGGAGCTTCTTGGAGACGTTGCGGAGCTTGGACATCGTCTCGATCATGTGGACCGGGATGCGGATCGTCCGGGCCTGGTCGGCGATGGCGCGGGTGATGGCCTGGCGGATCCACCACGTGGCGTAGGTGCTGAACTTGTAGCCGCGGCGGTACTCGTACTTGTCGACGGCCCGCATCAGGCCGGTGTTCCCCTCCTGGATCAGGTCCAGGAACGAGAGGCCGCGGTTGCGGTACTTCTTGGCGATCGAGACCACCAGGCGGAGGTTGCCGCCGGACAGCTCGCGCTTGGCCTGCTCGTACTCCTTGAACCGCGAGTTCATGATCTCGACGCGGCGCCTGAGGCTCTTGGGGCTCTCGAGCGTGATCCGCATCAGGTCCTTGAGCTCCTTGACCAGGTTCGCGCGGTCTTCCTTGCCGGCGCGGCCGGCGCGGTGCTCGCGGAGCTGGAAGAGCAGCTCGTTCATCCGGACGGCGATCTGCTCCAGCCGCTTCATCAGGGGCTGGACCTTCTGGGTCCGGATCGACAGCTCCTCGACGAGGTTGACGGCCTTGAAGCGGCGGCGCTTCAGGTCGTTGATCAGCCCGGCGCGGGAGACGGGCTCGCGGTCGCGGACGAACGCCTTGAAGTCCCGGACGTTGCACTCCATCAGGTGGGTGAGCGTCGCCAGGTTGTGGGGCATCCGGCCGAGGATCTGGTCCTTCTCGAGGTTCTCGGTGACCGAGACCTTGACCGTGCGGTCGAACGGCAGCTCGCCCTCGGCGACCTTCTTGAGGACGTCGACGACCAGGGCCAGGGCGAAGTGGCACTCCAGGACCTTGCGGCGGAACTTCTTGCGGGTGACCTCGATCTTCTTGGCGAGGTTGATCTCCTGCTCGCGGGTGAGCAGGGGGATCTCGCCCATCTGGGTGAGGTACATGCGGACCGGGTCGTCGATCCGCCGCGAGATGTCTTCCAGCTCTTCGGGCGTGAGTTCGGCCTCTTCCTCGTCCGCGTCTTCGACGAGGTCTTCGGGCTCGTCGTCGAGGTCGCCGGAGGCGAGCAGGCGGGCCTCGGCCTCGTCTTCGTTGATGAGCTCGACGCCCATCTCGTCCAGGGTCTCGAGCAGGCCGTGGATGCGTTCGGGGCTCGTCGCGTCGTCGGGCAAAACGTCGTTCACCTGATCAAAAGTCAGGAAGCCACGTCGTTTGCCCAATTCGAGGAGAGCTTTGAGGCCCTCGTCCAGCTTGTCCATCATTCCTCCCTCACGCACGAAACGTCGGATCGGGACGCGTGGTCTTTTTATTCGAAGTCCCAGCCCGCTGGGTCAGTAGTCGACGATGTTCCAGTTGCAAGGCGCGGTAGGCGTCGGGTTCGGTCAGTCGGTCGGTCTCTTCGAGGGCCTGCCGCAGGTCGGCGAGGCGTGTCAGCCGCTCGCGTTCGGCGAGCTGGCCGAGCACCAGTTCAAGCCGTTCCCCCCAGGCCCCCGGGGGGAACTGGACGGCGTCCAGGGGTTGCAGTTCGGGTCGTTCCAGGCCGTCGTCCCTCAGGTCGCCCAGGTGCTCGACGACGGCCCGCGAGCGGGGGTCGTCGAGGCTGTCCTTGATCGCGTCGAAGCTGGGGATCTCGCCCTGGCCGTAGAGATCGTAGGCGGCGTCCAGGATCGCGCGGGCCGAAGAGTCTCGGAGCGAGGCCAGCGGGACCCGGGCGACGAGCAGGGCGACCGCGTCGGGCCGGCCGACGACGATGGCCGTCAGCTCGCGGTCGACCGGGTCCATCGCCCGCAGCAGGTCGGCGGCGGGCGGGATCGCCTCGGCCGGGCCCGGTCCGTCGGCCGCGGCGGCCTCGGGCCGGGGCCGGTCGGCCCCCTTCCGCTGCGAGGCCGCCCGCAGCTCGTGGAGCCGCCGCCGCAGCGAGGCCACCGGCAGCCGCAGGGCGTGGGCCAGCGAGTCGAGCGCCTTGCTCAGGGCCAGGTCCTGGATCGATCCCGGCCGCGACGGCACCCGGCCCAGGACGCCGAGCACCCATTCGGACGCCCGTCGCGAGCCCTCGATCGAATCCAGGTCGAACCGGGCCCGCGCCCGGTCGAGGACGAAGGCCAGCGGATCGAGCGCCTCGGCGGCCATCTTGCGGAATGCGTCGGCTCCTTCGCTCAAGAGGTAGTCGCAAGGATCGAGGCCCGACGGCAGCGACAGCACCCGCACGTCCAGCTCATGCCCCAGGAAGATCTCCAAGGCCCGCTCCGCCGCGGACTGCCCCGCCTCGTCGCCGTCGTAGACCAGGCACGCCCGGTCGGCCAGCCGCCGCAGCATCGGGACGTGTTCGTCGCCGAACGCGGTCCCCAACGTCGCCACGACGTTCTGCAGGCCCACCTGGTGCGCCGCCATCACGTCGGTATACCCTTCCATCACCGCGACCCAGCCCGCCTCGCGACAGGCCGACCTCGCGAGATCCGCGGCGTAGAGGATGCGACGCTTCTGGAACAAGGGCGACTCGGGGCTGTTAAGATATTTTGCGACACGAATCCCCCGAGACGAGGCCGCCCGCTCCGCTTCCGGCAAGATCCGCCCCCCGAACCCCACCGGCCGGCCCCGCTCGTCGTGAATGGGAAAGATCAGCCGACCCCGAAATCGGGCGTGAGCCTTGCCGGGCGCCTCTTCCGAAGAGACCGCCAATCCGGCCCGCTCCAGCCAATCCCGCGAGAACCCCTTCCGCCGCGCCTCCTCGAACAGCCAGTTGGGATCGTCCGGGGCGAACCCCAGATGAAACCGCGTCGCCGTCGCCGCCGTCAGCCCCCGCCCCGCGAGATACTCCCGGGGCGACTCGCGGCGGCCCAGGGCCTCCTCGAACAACCCCTGCGCCCAGGCCAGGACCGCCGTCAGCTCCGCCTTCGACGGCCCATCGGGCCGCGCGGCCGAGGGCGACGGGCCGTCCAGCGTGATCCCCGCCCGCTCCGCCAGCATCCGCAAGGCCTCTGGGAACTCCACCCGCTCGATCTTCTGCACGAACTCCAGGACGTCGCCCCCCACGCCGCAGACCCAGCACTTGAAAGTCTGCCGCTCGGGATTCACTTCCAACGACGGATTCCGGTCCTCGTGCCAGGGGCAGAGGGCCTTGTAACGCGAACCGGCCCGACGCAAAGGTAGGTATTCGCCCACCAACCCCACGATGTCCACCGCGTTTTTTATAGCGGCTTTCGTCGCATCGGATGGCCTGGGCACGGGATTCTCCTGATCGTTCCGGCGCGAGTCCGGATCCATGGTTCACGCCGTCGATCTCGGCGAGAATCGACGGCGTGCTCGCGCCTCTTGAGGGTTCGTGCCCATCGGTCGGCTGTCTGTGTTGACAACCGAATTATAGCCCACCCCCAAATAGCGTCAAGTTTTCGCAAAGCCCGGCCGACATCCCGACCATTCCTGTAACTCGGCATGGATTTAGCAGTTAGGGATGATCACTCGACTTACGATGTCTTATGGCCACGCGTACAGTCGCCGTCACGAAATGACGGCCCGTCCCCATTGCGCAACACTACCTCCCTTTCCAATTCGGGTGCCGTCGTCCCCCTGACGGTCCCAACTCGATGTCCTGCGAACCAGGTGTCCAAGTCAAGCCCCGGTTTTTCGAAAAAAGAACACCCCCGCGGCTCGGGGGCGTTCGAAGGTCGCGATCGTGCGGCTGGGCGCGATTCAGGGCTTGCCGAAGAGGGCCTCGTGCATGCCGGGCTGGGGACGGTCGTCCTCCACGTCCCAGTAATTGAAGCCGGCGTGCCAGTCCCACAGGGCCCAGCCGACGCCCGCCTTCTCGAGACGTTTGCGGAACTCGCGGTAATAATTCGCGCGCGACTCGGGATCGGCCTGCATGATGGCCCCGAACTCCCCGAGGTAGACCGGCCGGCCGTAGTGGTCCGACCATTCCTTGATCTGCGCGGCGGCCTTGTCCATGGCTTCCGGGCCGCACGGGTTCGACCCGGCCGGCGCGGTGTTGTAGTCGTGGACCCACGCCAGGAAGCCGGGGGTCAGGTGGAGCGACGGGTCGGGGACGAGCGGCGAGGCGGGGGGGCCGGGGAACTTGATCCCCTTCTGCTTCCCGTCGTCGCCGCGGTTCGTCCAGGACGCCCCCTGGTGCGAGAAGAAGAACGGGTCGTAGGAGTGGACGGTGACGAGGATGTTGTGGTCGTCGTCCGGCAGTCGCAGCGCGGGCAGCTCCGAGATCGAGTTCCAGCGCCCGGGGCCGACGACGATGAGACGGTCGGGATCGGCCTTGCGGATGATCTTGATCGCCTCGGCGAAGATCGGGTTGACGACCTCGGTCGTCCCGGCGTCCTTCGACTCGTTCAGCAGCTCGAACGCGAGCGTGTTCGGCCGCTTCGCGTAGTGCTCGGAGACCTGCCGCCAGATCGCCAGGAACTTGGCCTGCTGGCCCGCGGGGTCGGTCGTGAAATCGTCGAAGTGGTGGATGTTGATGAGCGCGGCGAGACCCTCGCGATCGGCCGCGTCGACGAAGTAGTCGACCTTCTTGAAGATGACCGGCGAGAGCTTGTATTCGGGGGCCGGTCCGGCGTAATGATGCCAGCCGATCGGAACGCGGATGTGGTCGAAGCCCTCGGCCTTGATCTTCTTGACGTCGTCGACGGTGTATTTCACGCCCCAGTTCTGCCCGGGGGCGACCTCCAGGCCATTGCCTAGGTTGGCCCCACGGAGGAATTTTTTGGCGTTCCGGTGTGCGGGGGTGTCGCGGCCGGCGACCCGCTTCATGTCCTGATAGCCTTCCGGCGTCCGGGCGAGCGCCTGGACGTGGACGACGACCGGGACGCCGGCGCGGACGGCGAGCCTGGTCGCGAGCGTCTGATCGTGCCAGGTCCGGCCGAAATGCGCGCCCGAAAGGGCCGGGACCGCCTTCGTCGCGGCCTCGACCTTCCCCGCGCCTTCCCACCCCTTTCGGGACTCGAACCCGCCATCGGCGGCGAGTTCCGCCCCTTCCACCCGGAGGTCGTCCCAGAGGATTTCCTGGCGGTAGACCCCGCCTTTGGGTGCCTGCTCCCACGGGCCCATCAGGGCCAGCGACACCGTTCCCGACTTCGCCGGGGTGAACGCGACGGCCAGGGGTCGCCAGCCCAGCCGGCCGAGCCCGAAGTTGACCGTGTAACCCGAACCCGCGCGATCGGCGGGGACCCAGTTCATCCGGCCGATCGAGCCGTCGCCGGCCACGACGCGACCCTTCTCGATCGGGAAGTCGGCCGTGAGGTCGAACCGGCCGCTGGTGGCGAGCCGGGCGGGGGCCTCGTCGTCGGCGCGGGCGGTGACGGCCGGGCCGGCGAGGAGGAAGGCGAGCGCCAGGGGGGCGTAACGATGGAAGCGAGACATCATGAAGGGGGACTCCCGGGGAGGAAGGGACGCCGGCGGGGCGGGTCCGACTTCATGAGGAAAGGGGGAGTCCGCCCGGTGGGCGTGTTCGGGACGAGGCGTTTGTCGCCTCAGCCGTCGGCGTCGCCGCCGAGTTCGCGCGTGATCTGCGAGGCCATCCGGCCCATCTCGTCGCCGGCGTACGCCTCGTGGGGCCAGGGCCAGTCCACGGGGTCGTTCTCGAAGCGCGGGATGACGTGCCAGTGGCAGTGGTCGATGGTCTGGCCGGCGACCCGGCCGCTGTTGACGATCAGGTTCGAACCGTCGGCCCCGGTCGCGGCGACCACCGCGCGGGTCAGCCGGGGGAGGAGAGAGCCGGCGTGGGCGGCCAACTCGTCGGGGAGGTCGCGGAGCTGGGGATGGTGGTCCCGGGGGACGACTAGGACGTGCCCCCTGGCGACCGGATTGACGTCGAGGATGACGATCGCGCGGTCGGTTTCGAGGACGCGGGCGGAGGGGATCTCGCCGTGGACGATCTTGCAGAAGAGGCAGTTCGGGTCGCGGCTCATGGTGCGGCGCTCCTGCTGGCAGGCGGAGCGGGTGCGGGGGGCGGGTCGGGCCGGGCCGGGCCCGAACCGCCCCCGTCGATCCCGAAGGGGGGGACGGCTCAGGACGCCGGGGCCTCGGCCGCCACGAGGGCGGGGCGGGCGGGGGCCTTGATCGTCTCGTTCTCGCCCAGGAGCATGATGACGGCCATCTCGGCGGCGTCGCCCTGGCGGACCTTGGCGAGCTTGTAGATGCGGGTGTAGCCGCCCGGGCGGCTGGCGAACCGGGGGCCGATCTCGTGGAACAGCTTGTAGGCGACCTGCTTGCTGTTCAGGACGGCCAGGCTGCGGCGGAACGGGTCGAGCTTGAAGCCCTGCTTGGCGAGGGTGATCAGCTTCTCGACGTAAGGCTGCAGTTCCTTGGCCTTGGGGACCGTCGTGGTGATCTTGCCGTGCTCCAGGAGCGCCGTGGCCAGGTTGCGCAGGAGCATGCGGCGGTGTTCGGGGGAACGCTTGAACTTGCGGCCGGCTTTCTTGTGACGCATGGCGGATTTCTTATCTGCTCGTGAGGGCTTCGTCGCTTCCGGCCCGGTCCCGCCCCGCGGGGGCGGGGGGCCGGACGTACGTCGCGGAAACCGGTCAGCTCTTGGGGGGGACGTTCATGCCCAGGTCGAGGCCGATCTCGTGGAGCTTGGCCCGGACCTCCTTGAGGGTGGTCTCGCCGAAGTTGCGGACGTTGAGGAGCTGGTCCTCGGAGCGGCTCACCAGGTGGCGGACCGTGGTGATCCCCTCGCTTTCGAGGCAGTTGGTGGCCCGGACGGAGAGCTCCAGCTCGGCGAGGCTCATGTCGAGCTTGCGTTCGAGCTCGGCGTCCAGCGGGGCGTACTGGTGGCCGTCGTAGGGGCCCGACTCGCTGGGGAGGCCGGGGCCCGGCTCGTTGTACTGGACGAACGGGTTCAGGTGCTTGCGGAGGATCTTGGCGGCCTCGACGAGCGCCATCTCGGGGCTGAGGACGCCGGTGGTCCAGATCCGCAGGATGAGCTTGTCGTAGTTGGTCCGCTGGCCGACGCGGGTGTTCTCGACGTGGTATTCGACCCGGTGGACCGGGCTGAAGCTGGAGTCGATCGGGATGATGCCGATCTCCAGGTCGTCGGTGTGGCCTTCCGCGGCGGTGCTGTAGCCCCGGCCGTTCTCGACGGTCATCTCCAGGTGGAAGGGGACGTCGTCGGTGAGCGTGCAGAGGATGTGGTCGGGGTTGATGATCTCGATCGACTCGTCGTGGAGGATGTCGGCGGCGGTGACGACCCCCCGGCGGTCGCGGTCGATGCGGATCGTCCGCGGGTGCTCGGAGTGGTTCTTGACCACCAGGAGCTTGATGTTGAGGACCAGGTCGGTGATGTCGTCGACCATGCCGGGGATCGACGAGAACTCGTGCTGGACCCCCTGGATCTTGATCTTGGTGATCGCGCTCCCCTCCAGGCTGGAGAGGAGGATCCGCCGCAGGCTGTTGCCGACGGTGTGGCCGAACCCGCGCTCGAAGGGCTCGACGTGGAACTCGCCGAAGGTGTCGGCGAGGCTGTCGCGGTTGCAGACGACGCGACTGGGCAGTTCGAGGCCGCGCCAACGGATACGCATCATGAATCCCCCTGGTGGTGCTCGCGCTCTGGGCCGGCCGCGATCAACGGCTCAACAACTCGACGATCAACTGGGGCGTCACCGGCAGGGTCACGTCCTGGACGGACGGCAGGCGGCTGACGCGGGCCTCGGGGGGGTCGGTGCTGATCCGGTCGAGCCAGTCGGGGACCGGCGGCAGGAAGTCGGCCTGCTGGTTCTCGAGGGCGAGGTTCCGCGAGTGCTCGCGGTTCTTGATCGAGATCTGGTCGCCGGGGCGGACGAGGTAGCTCGGGATGTCCACCTTCTTGCCGTTGACCAGGATGTGGCCGTGGCGGATGAACTGCCGCGACTGGGGCCGGCTGGCGGCGAACTGGAGGCGGGCGACGACGTTGTCGAGCCGACGCTCCAGGAGCGACATCAGGGCGTCGCCGGTGTTGCCCGTCTTGCGGTTGGCCTCGGCGTAGTACTTGCGGAACTGGCGCTCGAAGATGCCGTAGTAGCGCTTGACCTTCTGCTTCTCACGCAGCCGGATGGCGTATTCGCTGGCCTTGCCGCGGCGGAACTGGTGCATGCCCGGGACGCCGTCCCGGCGCACGATCGCGCACTTGTTGCTGTAGCACCGGGCCCCCTTGAGGAAGAGGTTGGTGCCCTCGCGGCGGCAGAGCCGGCAGACTGGTCCTGTATATCGTCCCATGGTAGATCCAGCGAACCTCGAACGTTTGGAATGACTCGTACGTATGCGGCGGGGGGCCCGTCTCCGGGACGCCGGGGCGGTCGGGCGGGGGGGCTCCGCCTCGCGGCGCGGCCGGGCGGCGCGGGGCGGTCAGACGCGGCGCTTCTTGGGGGGGCGGCAGCCGTTGTGGGGCAGCGGGGTGACGTCCTCGATCGCCTTGATCGACAGGCCCGAGGCCTGGATCGCGGTGATGGCGCTCTCGCGGCCGGAGCCGGGGCCCTTCACCTTCACCTCGACTTCCTTGACGCCGAACTTCGACGCCGACGCGGCGGCCGTCTCGGCGGCGCGCTGGGCGGCGAACGGCGTGCTCTTGCGGCTCCCCTTGAAGCCCACGGTCCCCGACGAGGCCCAGCAGAGGGCGTCGCCGTTGGGGTCGGTGATCGTCACCGTCGTGTTGTTGAACGTCGCCTTGATGTGCACCACCGCGCGGCTCACGTTCCGCCGCGTCTTCCGCTTCTTGGCCTTGGCCACGGGTCCTATGCTCCTCGTCTACCGAATTCGGATGTCCACCGCCCGCGGGTCGATCGACCCGCGCCCGCCCTCGCCGCTGCGATCGCCCCGCGGCCCCCGCCGGGGAGACCTCAGCGCATCTCCTTGACGCCCTTCTTGCCCGCGACCGTCTTCCGCGGGCCCTTGCGGGTCCGGGCGTTGGTCCGGGTCCGCTGGCCCCGCACGGGCAGGCCCTTGCGGTGCCGCAGGCCCCGGTAGCAGCCGATCTCGCGGAGCCGGCCGATATTCTGCTGGACCTGGCGGCGGAGCTGGCCTTCCACCGTGTACTCGTTGTCGAGCAGGGCCGCCAGCTTCGCCAGGTCGTCCTCGCTCAGGTCGCGGGCCCGCTTCTCGGGGTCGATCCCGCCGCGCTCGCAGAGTTGCTCCGCGAGGAACGGGCCGATCCCGTAGATGTAGCGCAGCGAGATCACCGTACGCTTGTCGTTGGGTATGTCCACGCCCAGGATACGAGGCATTCCATCAGTCTCCGTCGATCACGGCTGGTCTAGTCGGGGGATCGGCCGGACCGTCCCGGCGCGCCTCGGTTCGCCCGAGACGCGCCGCGGCGGTCAGCCCTGGCGTTGCTTGTGTCGGGGGTTGGAGCAGATCACCAGGACCTTGCCCTCCCGCCGCACGATCTTGCAGTTCTCGCAAATCCTCTTGACGCTCGATCGCACTTTCATGGCCGTCGCTGCTTTCCTGTCTGTTCCGTCTGTGTCTCGGTCGGCTTCCGGCCGGCTCGTCGCCCCGGCGGACCGGACGACGACGCCGAGGGGACGCGTGCCGCGCGCCCCGACGATTTCCTACGTTCGTCGTCGTACGGTCGTTCATCGGCCCGGGTCGATCGGGCGGGCCCGACCCGCGAGCGGCCCCGGGCCGGCCGACGACCGGAGGGGGCCGGAAACGACGCGGCTTCGAACGGCCGCGATTCCCGCGGCGGCCGCCCGAAGTCTCGATGAACGCCCTCGCCTCTCGACCCGTCGATCGCTGGAGCTTCAGGAAGCCCAGGCGCACTAAGGCCTGACGGGTCTTCAGGGGAATTCGACTATGCTAACGATCCTCCTCCACTTACGCAAGGGGCGTCAGGACCCCATTCGTCAAGATTATTTTGCGATGAATCCCGGGCCGTCCCGGCCGCCGCCCTCGCATCCGTTCCCCCGGCTCACGGCAGGGTGAGGACCTCGGGTCCGTCGGGGGTCATGGCGATCGTGTGCTCGAAGTGGGCGCTGGGGCGGCGGTCGCGGGTCTCGACGGTCCAGCCGTCGTCGAGGGTCCGGACGTCCTTGGTCCCCATCGCGACCATGGGCTCGACGGCCAGAACGACGCCCGGCTCGAGCCGGATGTCGTTCCTGCGGAGCGCCTTGCTGACGAAGTTCGGGACCTGCGGCTCCTCGTGCATGTCCTTGCCGATGCCGTGGCCCACGAACTTCTCGATGACGTAGAAGCCCTGGCTCTTGACGTACTGCTCCATGACCGCGGCGACCTCGGACCAGAGTCGGCAGCGGCCCATGGCCCGGACGGCCAGGTCGAGGGTCTCGGCGGTCACGGCCAGGAGCTTCTTGACGTCGGGGGCGACCTCGCCGACGGCCAGGGTCACGGCCGAGTCGCCGCACCAGCCGTTCAGCCGGCAGCCGGTGTCCACGGAGACGACGTCGCCCTCGCGGAGCGGCCGGCGGTTGGGGATGCCGTGGACGACGTGCTCGTTGACGCTGGAGCAGATGACGGCCGGGAAGGCCGGCTTCCCCTTGGTCGAGCAGGGGTAGCCCAGGAACAGGGGGGTGGCCCCGGCCTCGCGGAAGACGGCCGCCACGGCCTCGTCGAGGTCGGCGGTCGTCGCCCCCGGCACGGCGAGCCGGCGGGCGGCTTCCAGGGCCCGGTTGACGAGGCGGCCGGCCTCGCGCATCAGGGCGATCTCGCGGGGGCTCTTGAGCTGGATCACGGAACTCCCCCGGCCCGCCGAGGGGCCCGGTCCCGGCTTCGAGCCGCCCACTCCGTCCGGTCGCCGGACGGCTCCGGCGAGGAAGGACGGCGGCGAGGGGCGGCGGCCCGGTCCGCGGTGCGATGACACGATGCGCTGTCTCCCGGCGTCACTTGCGGTTCACGAGGCCCTTGTAGTTCCGCATGACGAGGTGGCTGTCGATCTTCTGCACGAGGTCGAGGCAGACGCTGACGACGATCAGGAGGCCCGTGCCGCCCAGGAACTGGGCGACGGTGAAGTCGACGTTCAGGCCGTTCTGGACCAGGGACGGGATCACGGCGACGAGCGACAGGAAGGCCGCCCCGACGTAGGTGATCCGCAGCATGACCTTCTCCAGGTACTCGGCCGTGCGCCGCCCCGGGCGGTATCCCGGGATGAAGCTGCCGTAGTCCTTCAGGTTCTCGGACATGTCCTTCGGGTTGAAGGTGATGGCCGTCCAGAAGTAGCAGAAGAAGTAGATCATGATGATGTTGCAGACCGTGTAGACGTAGCTCTGACGCTGGAAGGCGTCGGCCAGATCCTGGAACATGGTCGCGAAGAACGAGCCGATCGTCCAGGTCTCCGACCTCAACGACGCGGTCGCCCGCGCCACGCCGTTGAAGATCAGGGACGGGAAGATGAGCAGGCTGGAGGCGAAGATGATCGGCATGACGCCGGCCTGGTTCACCTTCAGCGGCAGGTACTGGCGGGTCCCGCCGAAGACCCGGCGGCCGCGGACGTGCTTCGCCGACTGGGTCGGGATCCGCCGCTGCGACTCGGTGATCGCGATCACGCCCACGACCACGGCCACGAATAAGCACGCCAGCAGGACGAGCGTGACGATGCCGTACTTGCCGGGCTCGGGGGTGAGCCGCGTCGTGGCGTTCTGCCAGAGCCCTTGCAGGGCCACCGGAAGCCGCGAGAGGATGCCCGCCATGATCAAGAGGCTGATGCCGTTGCCGATGCCGTACTCGTCGATCTGCTCGCCGATCCACATCAGGAAGACGGTCCCCGCCGTCATGATGCAGACGCTGACGAGGCCGTGCCAGACGTCGCGGTACTGTGGAAGCACCACGTTCATCTGGGGACTCATCATGTATTGCACCCAGAACGCGCTCTGCACCGCGCATAACACGACCGTGGCGTAGCGGGTGTATTCGTTGATCCGTTTGCGGCCGCTCTCGCCTTCCTTCATCATGGCTTCGAGCGAGGGGACGACGCTGCCCAGGAGCTGGAAGATGATCGACGCCGAGATGTACGGCATGATCCCCAGGCCGAAGATCGTGCTCATGCCGATCGACGTGCCGCCGAACATGGCCACGGTGCCGAAGATCTTGCCGGCGGCGTTGGTGTTGAGCTGCTCTTCCCAGTTGCGGAGCTGGGCCTGGTTGACGATCGGCAGCGGGACGTAGAACCCGATCCGGTAGATCGCCAAAAGCAGGGCGGTGAACAGGATCTTCCGCCGGAGTTCGGGGATCTTGAAGATGGTGATCAGCTTGTCCACGCGCGATCGCCTCCGCTGGGGCCTGGGTCGTCTCTCGGTTCAATCGGTGCGAGGGCCCGGCGGGTCCCCCGCGGGGCGTCGCCCCAGGTCTGATAGGACGGCCGCCGGCGCGTCGATCGCTGATCGGCGGGCCCGCGGCGATGGGTGAAGGAGCGTGGCCGGGCTCAGGAGGCGGCGGCTTCGTCCGCGTCCTTCTTGACCTTGCCGATGTACGGGACGACGACGGCCTTGCCGCCGGCGGCCACGATCTTGGCGGCGGCGGATTCGCTGAACTTGGTGGCGTGGACTTCCAGCGCCTTGGTCAGCTCGCCATCGCCGAGGACCTTGATGCCGTCGTGGGCGTAGCCCTTGACGACGCCCTTGGCCCGCAGCGCGGCCTCGTCGACGACGCCGGCCTGGGCGAAGACGACCTCGAGGTCGCCGATGTTGAGCAGGGCGTAGTGCTTCTTGAAGGCGCCGTTGAAGAACCCGCGCTTGGGGACGCGGCGGGCCAGGCTGATCTGGCCGCCTTCGAACAGCGGGCTGAGCTTGAAGCCCTGGCGCGACGAGTGGCCCTTGTGGCCCTTGCTCGAGGTCTTGCCGTGGCCGGAGCCGACGCCGCGGCCGACGCGCTTCCGCTTCTTGCGGCGCTGGATTCCCTGGGTGACGTCGTGCAGTTGCATCAGAGCTGGACTCCCCGGAGGCGGGCGATCTCTTCTTTGGTGCGGAGCTGGCCCAGGCCCTGGATGGCGGCCTTGACCAGGTTGAGCTTGTTGGTGGAGCCGAAGCTCTTCGTGAGGACGTCGCGAATGCCGGCCGCCTCGACCACGGCGCGGACGGCGCCGCCGGCGATGACGCCGGTTCCGGGGCTGGCGGGCATCAGCAGGACGCTGGCCGCGCCGAACTTGCCGACGACGGCGTGGGGGATGGTGGTCCCCTTGAGCTGGACCCGCTTCATCTGCTTGTGGGCGTCCTTGACGCCCTTCTCGACGGCGGGGGGGACCTCGTTCGCCTTGCCGTAGCCCCAGCTCACCTGTCCGCGGCCGTTGCCGACCACGACGAGCGCGTTGAAGCTGAACCGGCGGCCCCCCTTCACGACGGCGGCGCAGCGGCGGATGGCGACGACGCTCTCCACCCAGTCGCCTCGGTCGCGGTCGCGGTCTCGCTGATCGGTCGACACGTAGGATGCTCCTTCTCTCTGCCAGTATGATGCGGTCCGGCCGGCCTGTCGACCGGGATCGGGCGACGCGACGACGGATTCGGGATTCGGCAACGGGGGGTCGGTCGGGCTCGGGTCAGGTCGTGTGCGGGTCGCGTCGGATTAGAACTGGAGCCCGCCCTCGCGGGCGGCGTCGGCCAGGGCCGCGACGCGGCCGTGGTACTTGTAGCTGCGTCGGTCGAAGCAGATCTTGGCGACGCCGGCCTCCTTGGCGCGCTCGGCGACGACCCGGCCGACGACCGAGGCGGCGGCCTTGTTGCCGCCGTACTTCAGCTCGGCCTTGATGTCGGGGTCGAGGGTGCTCGCCTGGGCCAGGGTCTTGCCCGCCTGGTCGTCGATCACCTGGGCGTAGATGTGCTTCGAGCTGCGGAAGACGGCCAGGCGGGGGCGCTCGGGCGTCCCTTCGAGGCGTTTGCGGACCCGGCGCTGACGGCGCACGCGTCGCGTCTGGACCAGGTGGTGGTGGTTGGCGGTGTCCACGGGAACGATCCTCTCGCTGTCGGCGGCCGGCGGGGCTCGCGTCTGGGGGGACGGGGCCGGCGCCGTCTCGGGCTAGGGTCTTGCGGGTCTCTCGGGGGAACGGGTTTACTTCGAGCCGAACGCCTTGCCCGCCTTGCGGCGGACGGCCTCGCCCTCGTAGCGGATGCCCTTGCCCTTGTAGGGCTCGGGGGGGCGGACCCGGCGGATCTCGGCGGCGAACTGGCCGACGGCCTGCTTGTCGGCGCCGGTCACGGTGATGTGGGTCGCGTCGGGGACGGCCACGCTCACGCCGGCGGGGGCCTCGAGGACGATCTGGTTGGCGTAGCCGACCTGGAGCGCCACCGTGTTCGCCTTCTTGAGCTGCGCCTGGTAGCCGACGCCGACGATCTCGAGCTTCTTGGTGTAGCCCGTCGCCACCCCTTCGACCATGTTGGCGACGAGGCTGCGGGTGAGGCCGTGGAGCGCCCGGCTGAGCCGCTCGTCGTCGCGGCGTACGACCAGGACTTCCTTCTTGGCCTCGTCGAAGGTCACGCCCACCTCGGGGCGGTGGGCGTAGCTGAGCTTGCCCTTGGGCCCCTCGACCTGGATCGTCGAGTCGGCGATCGCGACTTTCACGTTGGCCGGGACGACGACCGGCTTTCGACCGATGCGGGACATGGCTCCGTCTTCCTCGTTCGGGGATGCGTTGGGTGTTTCGAGGCCCGGGGGTCCGGCCGACTCAGTAGATCATGGCCAGCACCTCGCCGCCGACCTTGTCGGTGCGGGCGCGGCGGTCGCTGACGATCCCCCGGGGCGTGCTGAGGATCTGGATGCCCATGCCGCCCAGAACCGGCTTCAGCTCCTTGTAGCCGCGGTAGACCCGCCGGCCGGGCTTGCTGATCCGGTCGATCTTGGTGATCAGCCGCTCGCCGTTGGGGCCGTACTTCATGTGCAGCCGGAGGGTGCGGGCGGGGACGGTCTCGATCTCTTCGAAGTCCCAGATGTAGCCTTCGTCCTTGAGGACCTGGGCGATCCCCTTGCGCATCTTGGACGCGGGCATGTCGAGGGAGGTGCGCTCGATCCGGACGGCGTTGCGGATCCGGGTCAGCATATCGGCGATCGGGTCGGTCATCATGGCGGGGAAGCCTTCCTGAACCGTCGCGGGTAACGCCCCCGGGGGGGCCGCTTCGGGGCGGCCCCGACGGCCGGGGAGCGTCGGCGCGGCGGGCGACTCGGACGGACGCGACAAGAGCGGTTCGGTGTACGGGGTGGTTTCTGTCGATCGGAGCCCGCTGGCGGCTCGCGGCCCGGTCGGACGCCGGTCCGGCCGGGGGGACGCGCTACCAGCTCGCCTTCTTGACGCCCGGGATCAGGCCGCGGCTGGCCAGGTTCCGGAAGCAGATCCGGCAGATGCCGAACTTGCGGTAGTAGGCGCGGGGGCGACCGCAGAGCCGGCACCGGTTGCGGTGCTGGACGGCGAATTTGCGGGGCGTCTCGGATCGGATCTTCTGGGCCTTGGTCGACATGCTCAACCTTCCAGGACCGTAGGGGGGACGCCTCGCGGCGACCGGTCAATTCGCGTCGTGGCTGTTTCGGAGTTCGTTCGGGATTCGGACGTCGGCTTACTTGCCGCCGGTCCGCGCGCCGGGCTGCCGGAAGGGGAGCCCGAAGAGGCGGAGCAGCTCGCGGGCCTGATCGTCGGTCTTGGCGGTGGTGACGATGGTCACGTCCATGCCGTGGGTGTGCTGGATCCGGTCGGCGTCGATCTCGGGGAAGACGACCTGCTCGGCCAGGCCCAGGCTGTAGTTGCCGTGGCCGTCGAAGCTGTTGGGGTTGATGCCGCGGAAGTCGCGGATACGGGGCAGGGCGATGGAGACCAGGCGGTCGAGGAACTCGTACATCCGCGCCCCGCGGAGGGTCACCTTGCAGCCGATGTCGTTCCCCTCGCGGAGCTTGAAGCCCGAGACCGAGGTCTTGGCCTTGGTCAGCGCCGGCCGCTGGCCGGTGATCCGCCCCAGGCTCTCGGCGGCCGACTCCAGGATCGTCTTGTCCTGGGTGGCCCGGCCGACGCCCATGTTGACGACGATCTTGTCGATCTTGGGGATCGCCATCGGGTTGTCGAGGCTGAACTTGGCGGCGACCGCCTGCTTGATCTCGTTCTTGTACAGTTCTTGGAGGCGAGCCATACCCGGGTTCCTTCAATATCGGCGGCGGCGGGGGCGCGGTCTCCGGCCCGGCGGGGTCACGCCCCCGGCGGCCGGCGCGGGGGTCTCAGCGGGGGGCCGCCTTGGCGGCTTCGGCGTGGGCCGGCTTCTTGGGGCCGAGCGTCCCCAGGCCCTGGCCGCACTTCTTGCAGTAGCGCTCCTTGCGGCCCTCGGCGGTGAACCGGGCGCCCTGGCGGACCCCCCGGTTGCACTTCGGGCAGAAGAGCATGACGTTCGAGACGTCGACGGGCATTTCCTTGGAGAGCCGGCCGCCCTGCGGGTTCTTCTGGCTCGGCTTCATGTGCTTGTAGACGCGGTTGACGCCCTGGACGACCACCTTGTTCTTCGAGGGGATCGCGCGCAGCACCTTGGCGATCCGTCGGCTCGAAGGGGTCCCCTTGTCGTCGCCGGCGATGACTTCCACCTGGTCGTCTTTGCGGATGTGCATGGTTCGCTCGCTCTGCGGGGCGGGGCGGGCCCGCCCGGCGTTCGGCCTCGGTCGCTCAGACGACCTCGGCGGCCAGGCTGATGATCTTCATGAACTGGCGGTCGCGGAGCTCGCGGGCGATGGCCCCGAAGATCCGCGTGCCGCGGGGGTTCTTCTCGTTGTCGATCAGGACGACCGCGTTGCGGTCGAACTTGACGTAGCTGCCGTCGGGCCGGCGGGCCTGGTTGCGGGTCCGGACGATGACGCAGCGGACGACGTCGCCCGCCTTCACGTCGCCGCCCGAGGACGCCTTCTTGACGCTGGCGATGATGGTGTCGCCCAGGCCGGCGGCCCGCCGCTTGTAGCGGGAGGCGCTGCCGCCGAGCACCTTGATGCACATCACTTCCTTGGCGCCGGTGTTGTCGGCCACGTCGAGCCGGGTCTGCATCTGGATCATGGGTCGGGAGCCTTTCGGTGGTCGGGGTCGGGGCGGGCGCCGGTCACTCGGCGGCCGCGGGCGGGGCGGCGGCCGCGGCCTCGCCCTCGCCGGCGAGCGCCTGCTGCGCGCCCTTGCGGATGATCCGCACCAGCCGCCACCGCTTGAGCTTCGACAGCGGCCGGGTCTCCATGATCTCGACCAGGTCGCCGACGTGGGACTCGTTGGCCTCGTCGTGGGTGTGGCAGACGGTCCGCCGCTTCATCAGCTTGCCGTACTTGTCGTGGGGCACGAGCCGCTCGACCACGACCCGGCGGGTCTTGTTCATCTTGTCGGACGCGACCACCCCGACCTCCGTCTTGCGGGGGCTGCGGGCGGGCGTCGGCTGGGCTTTCGCGGGGCTGGGCTGGCTCATCGTGCGTGCTTCGATCCTGGGGTTGAGGCCGGGGGGGCGGCCGCGAAGGCGGCCCGGGGCCCCCCGCGCGGGGGGTTCAGGAGGCGGCCCCGGCGGCCTTCTCGCGCTCGATCTCGCGGCCCCGGAGGATCGTCTTGATGCGGGCGATCTCGCGCCGGGCCTTGATGATCTCGCTGGGGGCCTCGAGCCGCTCGGTCTCGCTCTGGAGCCGGAGGCGGAACAGGTTCTTCTGGACGTCCTTCAGCTGCAGCTCGAGCTGCTCGTCGGAATGGTCGCGGAGTTCGGAGGCCTTGCTCATGGGTCCTTTTCGTCCTTCCGGTCGTCTCGGCCCGCGGCGGGCCCCCGGTCTCGTCGGTCTTCGGTCGTCTGGTCGCCCCCCGTCGGTCCCCGCGGCCGTCCGGTCGGTCAGACCGTCGGCCGGCGGGTCACGAAGCGGCAGGTGACGGGCATCTTGTGGGCCACCCGGTTGAACGCGGCGCGGGCGGCGTCCTCGCTGAGGCCCGAGATCTCGTAGAGGATCGTCCCCGGCTTGACCACGGCGGCCCAGAACTCGACCTCGCCCTTGCCCTTGCCCATTCGGGTCTCGGCCGGGATCGCGGTCACGCTCTTGTGGGGGAAGATCCGGATGTAGAGCTTGCCGCCCCCCTTGACCGCCTGGCTGGCGACCACGCGGCCGGCCTCGATCGTCTGGGCGCTGATGCGGCCGGGATCGAGGGTCTGCAGGCCGTACTCGCCGAAGGCGACGTAGTTGCCGCGGGTGGCGTTACCTTTTACGCGGCCTTTTTGGCTTTTTCGATACTTGACCCGCTTGGGCATCAGCGCCATCGGTCGCCTCCATCTTCAAATAGTCGCCCTGGTTGACCCATACCTTGACGCCGATGTGGCCCTGGGCCGTCTTGGCCTCGGCGAAGCCGTAGTCGATGCGGGCCCGCAGCGTGCTCAGGGGCACCGACCCCTTCGCCGCCGCCTCGGTCCGCGACATCTCGGCGCCGCCGAGCCGGCCCGAGAGCTGGACCTTGACCCCCTTGGCCCCGCCGTCCATCGTCTGCTCGAGCGACCGCTTGATCGTCCGCCGGAAGCTCGACCGCTTCTGGAGCTGCTCGGCGATGTCCTCGCTGATCAGCTGGGCGTCGATCTCGGGGCGGCCCACCTCGACGATCTTGATCTCGATCCGCCGGCCGGTGAGGTTCTGCAGCTCCTCCTGGAGCTTCTCGACCTCGGCCCCCTTGCGGCCGATCACCACGCCCGGGCGGGCCGTCGACAGCAGGACCGTCACGGCGTCGCGGGTGCGCTCGATCTCGATCTTGGGGATGCCGGCGAAGCCGTACTTGTTCTTGATGAACTTGCGGATCTTGAAATCTTCGACCAGGAGGTCGGCGAACTCGTGCTTGGAGGCGTACCAGCGGCTGCGCCAGTCCTCCATGATGCCCACGCGGAACCCGGTCGGTCGAACCTTCTGGCCCATCGCTCAGAGTCCCCCGGCTTGTTGGATACGCATCTCTCGTCCTCTTCGTTCGCAGGATCCTCGGCGGTCGTCGGCCGCGGCGGCCGACCGGCCGGGGGGTGGTCCGTCCCGGGTCAGGCCTCGTCGGCCTTGGTGAAGTCCTCGAGCCCGATCGCGATGTGGCTGCTGCGGCGGCGGATCAGGTAGGCCATGCCCCGGGCCCGCGGCATCAGCCGCTTGAACATCGGCCCGCCGTCGCCCCGCGCGTCCACGATCACCAGGTCGCCGGCGTGGCGGACGCCGCGGTCTTCGGCGTTGGCCATGGCGCTCTTGAGCACCGCCTCGACCATCCGGGCCCCGCGGTGGGGCATGTACTTCAAAATGTCCAGGGCGTCGTCGGCGTACTTGCCGCGGACGAGGTCCAGGAGGGGCCGCACCTTCCGCACCGAGATGCGGGCGAAGCGGTGGCTGGCCGTGTATTCGGCGATGGTGGTGCTCATGACCGGGGTCTCGTGTTAGGTCCGCTGGGGGCCGGGCCGGGGTCGGGCCCCGTCCGTCTCGTCTCTCTGGATCGGGCGGCGGCCGGGGCCCGCCGCCGGGGGGTCACTTCCGGGCGCCCTTCGCGGACTTGCCGCCATGGCTCCGGAAGGTCCGCGTCGGCGCGAACTCGCCGAGCTTGTGGCCCACCATGTCCTCGGTGACGTACAGCTTGATGAAGTTCTTGCCGTTGTGGATCGCGAAGTTCTTGCCGATGAACTCGGGCACGATGGTGCAGGACCGGGCCCAGGTCTTGATCGGCTCGCGGCTGCCGGTGACGTCGACCTTGACGGCCTTCTCCAGCAGCCGTTCGACGACGTACGGGCCTTTCTTGAGCGAACGTCCCATGAATGCGGCTTCCCTTGAATGACGATGGACGAGGACCGATGGGGCGGCGGCTCGCCGCCCCGGCGAGGGCTCGGGACTAGACCTTGAGCTGGCCGTAGCGGACGCTCACGCGGCGGCGGATGATCGCCTTGTTCGACGGCTTGCGGCGGCGGCGGGTCTTGCCGCCCTTCGCCAGCACGCCCGTGGGCGACTGCGGCGTGTGGCCCTTGGACCGGCCCTCGCCGCCGCCCATCGGGTGGTCGACCGGGTTCATGGCCATGCCCCGGACGTGGGGCCGGCGGCCCAGCCACCGCGACCGCCCGGCCTTGCCGAGGCGGATGTTCATGTGATCGGAATTGCCCACCACGCCGATCGTCGCCCGGCAGGTCGACGGGATGCGGCGGACCTCGCCCGAGGGCAGGGTGATCTGGGCCCAGTCGCCCTCGCGGGCGGTCAGGGTGGCCGAGACGCCGGCCGACCGGCAGAGCTTGGCCCCGCCGCCGGGCTGCATCTCGATGTTGTGGATCGACTGCCCGGTCGGGATCCGGCTCAGGGGGATGCAGTTGCCGACCTTGGGCTCGGCGTCGGGGCCCGAGTTGACGGTCATCCCGGCCTTGAGGCCCTCGGGGGCGACGATGTATCGCTTCTTGCCGTCGGGGTAGACGATCAGGGCGATCCGGGCCGACCGGTTGGGGTCGTACTCGATGTGCGTGACCTGGGCCGGCTGGCCGTCGCGGTCGTTGCGCCGGAAGTCGATGATCCGGTACATCCGCTTGTGGCCGCCGCCGCGGTGCCGGGCGGTGATGAAGCCCTGGTTGTTGCGCCCGCCGGTCTTCTTGAGCGGCTCGGTGAGCGACTTCTCAGGCTTCTTGTTCTTGTCGGTCAGCTCCGAGAAGTCGCTGACCGACGCGTTGCGGCGGCCCGGACTGGTCGGCTTGTAGTAGCGGATGCCCATCGCTGGATCCCTCTGCGGGCGGCCGGCTGGCGGCCGCGCCCCTTCGCGTCTCGGTGTTCGGTCCCGGGGGGCGGGCCCGGGGCCCGCCGCGTCCCTGATTTCGGTCGGCTCAGGTCAGGTCAATAGAAGTCGATCCGGTAGTCGTCGTGGAGGGCGACGATCGCCTTCTTCCAGCCCCGGGTGCGGCCCTGCTGGAGGCGGACCCGCCGCAGCTTCCCCTTGCGGTTCTGGGTGCGGACGTCGCGGACCTTGACGTTGAACAGGGTCTCGACGGCCGCCTTGATCTCGGTCTTGCCCGCCAGCGGGTTGACCTCGAAGGTGTAGGCGTTGTGCCGCTCCGAGAGGTGGGTCGCCTTCTCGGTGATCAGCGGCCGGACGACCACCTGGTGGGGGTCGAGCGGCGGGCCCTTGCGGGTGTAGGCCGGGGCTCGGCGGAGCGTTACCATGGTCTCAGGCCTCCACGGCGCGGCGCGCCGACTGGGTCTTCACGCGCTCGATCAGGGCCGCCAGCGCCTCGCGGGTGAGGACCAGGTAGCGCTGCTTGAGCACGTCGTAGGTGTTGAACTCGGAGACCGGGGCCACCTGCACGCCGTCGATGTTGCGGGCGCTGCGGTAGAGGACCGGGTCGGCGGCGGCGATCCCCAGCAGGATCGTGCGGCCGTCGAGGGTGCGGCGGGCGGCCTGCGCCTTGGTCTCGCCGACGGCCTCGACGGACTCGGCCTCGGTGAGGTCGGGCCGGGCGATGGCCTTCAGGGCCTTGGCGACGACCCGGGTCTTGGGCTGGTCGAGCTTCAGGCCCTCGAGCACCAGCACCTGGTTGTCCTGGAACTTGGACAGCAGGGCCATCCGCACGGCGGCCCGCACGGCCCGCCGGGGGAGGCTGTAGCGGTAGTCGCGGTTGCGGCGGGCGAAGGCGACGCCGCCGCCCTTCCGCTTGTTGGTGCGCTTCGAGCCGGCGCGGGCGTTGCCGGTCCCCTTCTGGCGGAACAGCTTCTTGCCCGAGCCGGCGACGTCGGCGCGGCCGCGGGTGTTGACGGTCCCGACCCGGCGGGCCGCCAGGTGCATCAGGACGACGTCGTGCAGGAGCTGCTTGTTGACCTCGCCGCCGAACGCGGCCGGGTCGACCTGCTCCTCGCCCACCTTGGCGCCGTCGGCGTTGTATACAGGAATCGTCAGCATGGTGATCGCATCCATCTCCGAGGGTCCGCGAACCCGACTCAGCCCTTGTTGGTCTGACGGACGGTCAGGTAGCCGCCGTTGGGGCCGGGCACGGCGCCGCGGAGCAGCAAGAGGTTGTTGGTCGGGTCGATCCGGACGACTTCCAGGTTCCGCACGGTCACCTGCGTGTTGCCGAACTGGCCCGGCTTGCGGATGCCCTTGCGGGTCCGCGACGGGTCGGCGCTGGGGCCGGAGGAGCCGGGATGGCGGTGCATCCGCTTGACGCCGTGGGTCGCCCGCAGGCCGCGGAACCCGTGACGCTTGATGACGCCCGAGAAGCCCCGGCCCTTGCTGACGCCGGTGACGTCCACGTTCTTGATCTCGCTGAAGACCTCGACGGTCAGCTTGGCCCCGGCCTGGACGTCGACCACGGGGCCCGCCTGGCGGATCTCGCGGACGTATCGCTTGGGCTCGGCGTCGACCTTCTTGGCGTGGCCCCGCTCGGCCTGGGTCGCGTTCTTCCGCTTCTTGTCGTCGAAGCCGAGCTGGACCGCGTGGTAGCCGTCGACGTCGTCGGTGCGGACCTGCAGCACGGTGCAGGGGCCGCACTCCAGAACCGTGATCGGGACGGCGGTGCCGTCCTCTTGGAAGATCTGGGTCATTCCGACCTTCCGTCCCAGCAGTCCCACTCGCATCGTCGAACTCCGTGTACAACCGGTGGCGGCGCTACCGCCGGCCGAGGCCGGGCCCGGGGATCCGGGACGCCCGGCGGGCCTCGCGGCGAGGCGTGTTCCAATCAACCTGGGGTGGGGCGGGCTTCGACGGGGGGATCGCGGCCAGGCTTTTCGGCGATCCCATTCCCGACGCCGGGGCTGTCTCTCGGCCGAGGCCGATTGAGGCGTCCGACGCGTCCGGACGTGCACGTACAGTCGTACGCGGTCCAGGAAGCCATGAATCCGGAGCGTCGACTCTAACAGCCGACGCCGGACGATTCAATCCTCTACCTCGCCTTCGCGGCTCAGGAGCCCGACGGCGAAGCCTTGATCTTGATGTCCACGCCCGCGGGCAGGCTCAGCTTGTTCAAGGCGTCGATGGTCTTGTTCGTCGGCTGGACGATGTCGATCAGGCGCTTGTGCGTCCGGATCTCGAACTGCTCCCGCGACTTCTTGTCGATGTGCGGGCTGCGGAGCACCGTGTAGCGCTCGATCCGCGTCGGCAGGGGGATCGGTCCGTGAACGATGGCCTCGGTCCGCTTGGCCGTGTCGACGATGTCTTTGGCCGATTGATCCAGGATGGTGTGATCGTAGGCTTCCATCCGGATTCGAATCCGCTCGTTGCTGATACCCGCCACCGCAGTCACGTCCTTCCGGCCCGAAACCCGTCCGATCCGAGGTAGGTCCGTCCCACCTTAAGTCGCTCGTCACGCAGGAAAGTAAGAGTGTAACGCGACCCCCCCAGACCGTCAACCGGACTCCTCGCCGTTTTTTCTCGGAATCTTCGATGCAACCCCAACCGCGAGGGGCCGTCCCACGATCCACGCATGGCGTACTTGACCGGATTCGATCCGAAACTTATAAAAGCCGTCTCACGACTGCGGGGCCGTTCGCAGCCGCCGGTGATGGACGCCGGCCCGCCCTCGATCGACCGCCCGAGACCAGGGAGGGTCTTAATGAACTTATCGACGCAACTCGCCTATCGACGACTCCTTCCGGCCCTCTTGCTCGTCTCCGCCTGGACGGCCGAGGCCCGCGCGGTCCCGTACAAGATTGTCGATCTCGGGACGCTGCCGGGTACCTCCAGCAGCGTCGCGACCTCGATCAACAATCAGGGCCAGGTCGTCGGGATCTCCTATAACGACGGCGACGGCGTCTACGCGCCGTTGATCCGGGCGAACGCCAACCCGGGTCGGTTCCTCGGGAACGGCGATGGGGCCAGGTCGTTCCTCTCCGACGGCTCGACGATGACCTCGATCGCGCCCACGGGGGGCCTGGCGACGTCGATCAACGACAGCGGCCAGGTCGTCGGGGGTGCGTACACCTCGATCAACAATTCCGGCCAGTACGTCGGGTCGACGCAGTCGGGCGTGCAGCCGTATTTCGACCAGACGAAGGAGGATCCGCCGGCGGTGAAGATCGACGGCTCGTACGTCGCGCCGTCGAGCGTCTCGGGAGGCGTGTCGACGTCGCTGCCGATCATCCCGTACGCCGTGAACGACTCGGGGACGATCGGGGGGACGGTTTACACGCAAGAAGCCCCCTACGTGCCGTGGAACCGCGAACTCTTCAATGGTTACCGTCCCGTCGTCTACCAGGACGGCCGGACGTCGTACGTCGGCTACACGCCGGGCAACGGCATGGCCGGCTTGGACGCCCGCGTGGTGGGGATCAACGATCGTGGCCAGGTGTTGATCCAGGAGCATTGGTACGGGGCGGGCCTGACCTTCCAGGTCTACGACCTGAAAACCGGAGCGAACAGCAGGCCCGACCCGATGCGCTCGCCCGTCATGAACGTCGCCACGGCCATCAACGACGCCGGACAGGTCGTGGGCAACGGCTTCCTGTCCGACGGCTCGACCATGCAGAAGCTCGTCGACCTGCTGCCGTCGCCCGGCGGCTGGAGCGACCTGAACGCGACGGACATCAATGACGCGGGCGCGATCGTCGGCCAGGGGACGATCGACGGCCAGTTCCACGCCTTCCTGATGACGCCCGAGACGGTCCCCGAGCCGTCGACGGTCCTCATCTGGGCGACGATCGCCGCGCTCGGCGTGGGCCGGCTACGGCTCGCGCGGAAGGGACGCTGAGGTTGCGAACGGCGGGCCGTCCCGCCGTCGTCATCCGCCGCCCGCGACGCCCTGTTTCACGAACGCCGCGACCTCGCGGATCACCTCCCTGGCGATCAGGATCCGGCGGTGGCCGTAGCGTTCGGTGATGCGCAACGTGGCCCCCGGCCAGGCCGAGGCCACCGCGCGGGCCTCCGCCACCGGGATCGCATCGTCCCCCTGGTCGTGGACCACCAGGGCGGGGACGGTCAGGCCGGCCGCGAAGCGGGCGACGTCCAGGTCTGCGAGCGGCTCGCCCACGTCCTGCTCGACCAGGGCCAGGAAGCGTTCGGCGTCGACGCCCTCGATCTGGTGGCGGGCGCACCAGCGCCCCACCATGCCGAGGAGCGACGACGGGCCGCTGATCAGGACTGCACGACTCGCCCGCAGCCCACGCCGGAGGGCCACGGCCGTCGCCGCGGCGCCGAACGAGTGGCCCACGATCCCGGCCAGCGGGCCCAGCTCCGCACCGATCGCGGCGAGCGTCCGGCCGTATTGCAGAACGTTGACGGTCTCGCCCGGCGAATCGCCGTGGGCGGGGGCGTCGACGGCCACGACGCGCAGGCCGGCGTCGGCCAGGGGTGCGAGGAAGGCCCCCCAGTGCGAGCGACGGCTTTCCCAGCCGTGGGCGAGCAGGACGATCGGGCCCTCGCCCCACGAGGTCGCCGCCAGGCCGCATTCGAGATCCAGAGGGGCGCCCCGGCCCAACAACTCATCGTCGCGCGGGGCGCGAGGCGTCGGCCGCGGGGTGAGGAACCGCAGCACCCGGCCTCGCAGCCACGCCTCATGCTCGGCCGGGCTCTGGTTTGGAATCGGGATCTCCATCATTCCCCTCGCATCCGTGCCGAAGACATCGAGCCGGCGGACGGCCCGGCCCGGCGAAGCTCGATTGTATTTACAACGGAATGCGGCTACAAGAGAAGCCCATGAGCGCCGAGCGACCGATCCACGAACTGGCGGACGAGATGGCCTCGGCCTGCCTGGCGGGCCACGCCCGGCTGCTGAGCCGCCTGCTCACGAATCGCTACGAGGCGACGGTCGCGCCGTTGGGGCTGACGATCGCCCGGGTCTTGCTCCTCGGGGCGGTCGCGAAACACGGCAAGGTCACGCCGTCGGTGCTGGCCGAGCAGCTGGGCTTCGACCCGTCGACGCTGAGCCGGAACTTCAAAATGCTCCGCTCGGAAGGGCTCATCGACATGGCCCATGCGTCCGACGGCGGCCACACCGTGGTCTCGTTGACGCCCCAAGGAGAGAGCCTCTTCCGGCAGGCCAACGAGCGCTGGCGGGTCGCCCAGCGCGAGGCCGAGGCCGCCCTGGGATCCCGGCTCAGCGCGAGCGTCCGGGCCGCGGCCCGCAAGCTCCGCGATTGAGGACTTTTTTTGGCGGAAGGCGTGTATCTACATCCGGTTGCCGATACACAAAGCGACGAACGATCGCGTTCGGGGCGAGGTCGGCGGGCTTTCCGAGGGGGGACGATGGAGACGAGGCGGTCGGGATGGCGGCGGGTGGTGATCACGGGGATGGGGACGGTGAATCCGCTGGGATCGAGCGTGGCGGAATCCTGGGCCGGCCTGTGCGCCGGGAGGAGCGGCGTCGGGCCGATCGAGCAATTCGACCCGGGCGCCTTCCCCGTGCGCTTCGCAGGCGAGGTGAAGGGGTTCAGTACGGCGATGCTGCCGAATCCGAAGGCGGCGAAACGGATGGACCGGGTCGCCCAGTTCGCGGTCTGCGCGGCGGCCGAGGCCGTGCGCGACGCCGGGCTGGACCTCGCGGCCGGCGACCCGTTCCGCCGCGGGGTCGTGCTGGGTTGCGGCATCGGCGGGCTGAACGAGTTCGAGGCGGGCCACGGCGCGTACCTGAGGGCGGGGCCGCGGCGGATCAGTCCGTTCGTGATCCCCAAGATGATGCCCAACGCGGCGCCCGCATCGATCGCGATCGAGTTCGGGCTGATGGGCCCGAGCGCCGCGGTGGCCTCGGCCTGCTCGTCGGCCGCCGACGCGGTGGGCGACGCCTACCGCGCGATCCAGCGCGGCGAGGCCGACGTCATGCTCGCCGGCGGAGCGGAGGCCCCGATCACGCCGATGGGCCTGGGCGGTTTCGTCGCCTCGCGCGCCCTCTCGACCCGCAACGACGCCCCTCAGGCCGCAAGCCGACCCTTCGACCGCGACCGCGACGGCTTCGTGCTGGCCGAGGGGGCCGGCGTCGTGGTGCTGGAAGACCTGGAACACGCCCGCCGCCGCGGCGCGCGGATCTACGTCGAACTCCTCGGCTACGCCCGCACGAACGACGCCTACGGGATCGCCGCCCCCCACCCCGACGGCCTCGGCGCGGCCCGCGCGATCCGCCTGGCGATGGACGACGCGGGCCTGAATCCGGCCGACGTCGACTACATCAACGCCCACGCCACCAGCACCGGACTGGGCGACGCGGTCGAGACGAAAGCCCTGAAGCAGGCCCTCGGCGATCGTGCGTACCGCGTCGCGATCAGCAGCACCAAGGGGATGACCGGCCACCTCTGCGGGGCCAGCGGGGCGATCGAGCTGATCGCCGCCACCCTGGCGATCGTCCACGGGGTCGTCCCCCCAACGATCAACCTCGAAAACCCCGATCCCGACTGCGACCTCGACTACGTCCCCAACGTCGCCCGCTCCATGCCCGTCCGCGCCGCGCTTTCGACGAGCTTCGGTTTCGGCGGCCACAACTCGTGCCTGGCGATCGGCTCGCTGGACCGGCCCATCAACTCGGCGAGCCGGGATCCCATTGTTTGAGGATCCGCACGTCGTCGGCCGGGGCCGGCCACAGCACGGCGAGGTAGTGGTCGTCGCCATCGGTCCCAGCCTCTTCGATCGTGTCGAAACCGCCGTGGTGCGAACGGACCCGATACCAGCCCGGCTCGATGGCGAACTCGGCGACCGGGCCGCCGGTGCATTCGTGGACCTGGAGCCGCCCCGTGCGCAGATGCAGGCTCGCCTCGGCGACGTGGTCCCAGGCGTCGAGGTCGCAGGCCGGCTCGGCGTCGTGGATCTCCACCTCGACGGCCACGGTCATGTCCCGCTCCGGCTGGATCACGACGACGTGCGGGCCGGTCTTGATGCGTCGACGCACGTCCTCGTCGGTGTACTCCTCCGGAGCCTCCTGGGTCATGCCCCGATCCCACAGGTAGAACTGGTGATAGTCGGCGAACACCTCGAACGCCTGGCGCTGCAAACGCATGACGGCCTCCGACGGAGCGAGGGGCGGGCCGGAACGGGACGGAATCGCCGAGAATCCGGCGCGGCGTCGTTCCAAATCGGCGATTCGGTCGCATGGTAAGGGATAAGGGATGCTGCGCTTCGCAGGGTCTCCGGCACGACGTCGTCAGCGGGATCCGGGAGTTCGAAAACACTATCGATATGAACGAGCGAAGCCAATTGGATTCGACGTAACCTTAATGAAACATTGACCTTGAGCCAGAAACAGGATTGGCTCGGTTCCGGCAACGAAGCCGATCTCGGCGGGTTCGATTTCAGCCGTCGCCGTCGGGCGCGGCGGCGGGTTCTTCGACGCCGTTGGGCATGGGGAGGCGGCCGTTGCGGATGACGTGGGTGAGCATGGTCCGGGCGCGGTCGGGCCAGGGGGCGGACTGGATGGCCGCGATGGTCTCCTCGATGGGGTAGGCGATCCGCTTCAGCTCGACGCGGCCGTCCTCGATGATCGCATAGGCGGCGCGGGGGTCGCCG
Organism: Paludisphaera mucosa; assembly: GCF_029589435.1. Classification (NCBI taxonomy): domain Bacteria; kingdom Pseudomonadati; phylum Planctomycetota; class Planctomycetia; order Isosphaerales; family Isosphaeraceae; genus Paludisphaera; species Paludisphaera mucosa. The sequence goes on from NZ_JARRAG010000002.1 coordinate 4,161,829, forward strand.
TCGCGGGGGAGGCCGACGCTGCCGGGGTTGACGACGAGCTGGTCGCCGACCTTGAGCTTGAACTGCATGTGCGAGTGGCCCACGCAGATGACGTCGGCGTCGACGTTCTCCAGCCGGCGGGCCCAGGCGGCCTCGTCGCGGAGCAGGTACTCGTCGAGCGGGTCGCGGGGCGTGGCGTGGACGAGCAGGAAGCGGAGGTCGCCGAGCGTCACCCGCTGCGTCACGGGGAGCTGCAGCAGGTACTTGCGCTCCTCGGGCCCCAGCGCGTCCCACTGGTCGGGCCGGGTGACGCGCGTCAGGTAGCGGAAGCCGACGTCGCCCGTGACGGGGACCTCCTGGGCGACGCCGTGGTCGTGGTTGCCGCGCACGGCGTAGTCGGCGTTCGCCATCGCCCAGCGGACGCACGGGGAGGGCTCCGGGCCGTAGTCGACCAGGTCCCCCAGGCAGAAGCAGGCGTCGTGGGGTTCGTCGATCGCGGCGAGGGCCGCGCGGTTGGCGTGGACGTCGGAGACGACGAGGATCCTCATCCTATTCCTTAATCTCGATAACCATCATTCGAGCCATTGTTCGTGCCAGAGCTGGAACATCAGGAGCGTCCAGAGCGGCTTGCGGTGGTCGCGGACGCCGGCGCGGTGTTCGGCGACGCGGCGGGCGACCTCCTCGGGCCGGAAGAGGCCCTGGGCCCGCAGGCGGTCGGGGGAGAGGAGTCGGTCGAGCAGGGGGGCGAGCGGCCCGCGCAGCCAGCGGGCGACGGGGATGCCGAAGCCCTTCTTGGGCCGCTTCAGGATCGAGTCCGGCAGCCGGTCGGCGGCGGCCCGCTTGAGCAGCCGCTTGGTCGTCCCCTTGCCGTACTTGTACGACGACGGCAGGCCCCGCACCTCGTCGACCAGGGCCGCGTCCAGGAAGGGGGCGCGGACCTCCAGGCCGCAGGCCATGCTGGCGCGGTCGACCTTTGTCAGGATGTCCTCGGGGAGGTAGGTCTCCTGGTAGAGGGCGAGCGAGCGGTCGAGCGGGTCGCCGGGGGTCTCGGCGGCGATCCGGGCGGCGAGCGCGGCGTGCTCGGCCTCGACGTCGATCGGCGGCCGGACGAGCAGCCGGGCCAGCTCGGGGCCCGAGAACGAGCCCAGCCAGCGCTGGTGGGCGAGGGCGGGGGCCTCGGCCGCGCCGCGGAGGAACTGCTTGAGCTTGAAGTCGAGGCTGAAGTTGCGGTGGTCGACGGGCAGCCGGCCGACGGCGGCCTCGGCCAGCGCGCGGGCGGGGCGGGGGAGGCCGCGGAAGAGCCTGGCGGCGCGTTCGGCCTCGAAGGTCGGGTAGCCGGCGATCAGCTCGTCGGCCCCGTCGCCCCCGAGCGCGACCGTGACGTGCTCGCGGGCGAACCGGCTGAGCAGGTGCGTCGGCAGGACGGAGGCGTCGCCGAACGGCTCGTCGAGCCAGGCCGCGACCTGGGGCAGCAATTCGAGCACCTGCTCGACCGAGAAGGTCCGCTCGTGGTGGTCGGTCCCCAGGAGCTTCGCCACGGCCCGCGCGTGGCCGCTCTCGTCGAAGCTGGGGTCCTCGAAGCCGATCGAGAAGGTGTGGACGCTCGCGGCGGGCTCGACCTCGCAGAGGGCCGCGGCGACGCTCGACGAATCGACCCCGCCGGACAGGAAGACGCCGAGCGGGACGTCCGAGCGGCGGTGGCGGGCCACCGAGTTGCGGAACGAGCCCCAGAACCGCGAGGCGGCCTCCTCGAACGGCGGCGGGCTCGGGTCGCGCGGGTCGCCGGGCCGGGGGAAGAACCGCGAGACCTCGACGCGGCCGTCCTCCCAGGTCAGGACGTGCCCGCGCGGCAGCTTGCGGACGCCTCGCCAGATCGAGTAGGGGGCGGGGACGTACTCGTAGAAGAGGTAGCGCGCCAGGCCGTCGGGGTCGAGCGCGCGGGGGACGTCCGGGTGCTTCAGCAGCGCCTTGGGCTCGGATCCGAACGCCAGGCCGCCGCCGGGCAGCTCGGCGTAGTAGAGCGGCTTCTGGCCCATCCGGTCGCGCGCCAGCACCAGCCTGCGGCGGGGGCCGTCCCAGATCGCCAGGGCGAACATGCCGTTGAGCCGCTCGACGAACGCGTCGCCGACCTCCTCGTAGAGGTGCACGAGCGTCTCGGTGTCGCAATGGGTCCGGTAGCGGTGGCCCTTCGCTTCGAGCGCGGGCCGCAGCTCCAGCTCGTTGTACAGCTCGCCGTTGTAGACGATCCAGACGGAGTCGTCCTCGTTGGCGAGGGGCTGGGCGCCGCCCTCGACGTCGATGATCGAGAGCCGGCGATGCCCCAGGGCCACCGGGCCGGCGACGTGCACGCCGTCTCCGTCGGGCCCGCGATGCGCGAGGGCGGCGGTCATGGCCGCGACCACCGACCGATCCGCGGACGCCTCCCCGCCGTTCACGAACCCGGCGATCCCACACATCGCGTCGCCGATCCTCTCGCCCGTCGAAGCCGCCGCGTCGTCGCTCCCGCCGGTTCAGGGTACCGCAAGCGTTCGGCGTCGCGAAAGCCCTTCATCGCCGAGGCCTCCCCGGCCGGGAAGGCGGAGCGCGGCCGCCGCATGCTGGACTTGAGGCGCAGGGTCGCATACAAAAGGATCGCGACTCCCCTCGGGTCCGAAATGGACCAGCCGGGAGGAGCCGCGGGCCTCCGACACGCCGATGCGGCGGACGCCGTCCCGGGTCTCGGACCTTCGACGCGGGCGACGTCCCGGCGGCGAAACACCTCGATCCCTCTTCCTCGACAAGGAGACGCTCCATGCGATCTTTGACCCCCGTCGCGATCGTCTGCGTGGTCCTGCTCGGCTACCAGGCCGCGCGTTCGCAGCAGCAGCCGGCCGCCGCGCCGGCGCACGACTCCGCGGCGAAGGTCGCCGCCTCGACCTACGAGCACCTCGCCACGGCGATCATCGAGATCGAGGCGACCGAAGACGAGCTGGTCAAGAGCGTCCTGATCGGCTACCAGAGCGCCGCCCAGGGCCACCTCAAGGCCGCCGCCCAAGACGCCGCGGGCCGGGTCGGCCACCTCGAAGCGGCCGCGGCCGAGATCACGAACATCGCCAACGAGGGCGACAAGCAGATCCAGGCCGTCCGCCAGCGGCTGGCCAAGGCCGGCCACACCCACAACACCGACGTCGAGACCAAGACCGACTACATCTGGGTCACGAACCGCGAGAAGAAGGGCCTGCTCGACCTGGCCTCGAAGGTGGGCCGCGCCGGCGCCGGCGCCACGGCCGCCGAGCTGGACGCGCTGGGCGTCGAGCTGGCCAAGGCCGTCGAGGCCGCCATCGCGCCGGAGTGAACGGCGATTCGCGGAGGTCGAAAGACAGGACCTTCCGACGCCTTCCCCACTCGCGGGGGAAGGCAGACCCCGCAGGGGTCGGATGAGGGGGAGGACGCGCCTGGCCCTGTCGGAGTACCCAGACGGCTCGAATGTTACGGCCACGGCTTCCGTGCTCGTCTCCCCCTCATCCGGCCCTTCGGGCCACCTTCCCCCGCGAAGGGGGGAAGGCTATCGAGGTCCGGACCTCGCATCGGCGACGACCGGTCGCGCGTCCCTCGGCCGCCGCGAATCGTCCTTCTCCATAGCGAGGAAGGCCGTCCAGATCCGGGGCCTCCTGCACCGTCCGCCTGAGGATCTCGCCGTGCACCGCCTCCGCTTGCTGCTGATCATCCCCCTGCTCGCGACGTCGGCCTGCGGGGGCCCCGCGCCGTCGGCGCCTCCCGTCGCGAAGGAGGAGAAGCCGACGCCGACGCCCGGCCCGCCGCAGCCGAGGTTCGTGGACGTCGCCGAGGCGGCCGGCCTCAAGACGGTCCTCTACGGCGGCGGGCCCGACAAGGATCACATCCTCGAATCCGTCGGCACCGGCTGCGCGATCGTCGACTACGACGGCGACGGCCGTCTGGACGTCTTCCTCGTGAACGCCTGGGTGCTGGACGAGCAGCCTTCGCAGGTCAAGCTCAAGGGCCGCAACGCCCTCTATCGCAACAAGGGCGAGGGCGCGTTCGAGGACGTCACCGCGAAGGCCGGCGTCGCCGACGAGAGCTGGGGCTGCGGCGTCTCGGCCGCCGACTACGACAACGACGGCCGGGTCGACTTCTACGTCACCAACTTCGGCCCCAACCGGCTCTACCGCAACAAGGGCGACGGCACCTTCGAGCAGGTCGCCGAGAAGGCCGGCGTCGCCGAGGCGGGCTGGGGCGCGGGCTCGGCCTTCTTCGACTCCGACGGTGACGGCGACCTCGACCTGTACGTCGCCAATTACATCGAAGCCACGATGGACGAGGTCCTCGCGGCCCGCCGGACCACCGTCTGGCGCGACATGGTCAAGGTCCTCTCCGGCCCCTTCGGCCTGCGCGGCGGCCGCGACCGGTTCTACCGCAACAACGGCGACGGCGCCTTCACCGACGTCACCGACGCGGTCGGCATGACCGACACGGCCGAGTCGTACGGCCTGGGCGTGCTCGCGTCCGACCTCGACATGGACGGCGACGTCGACGTCTTCGTGGCCAACGACTCCAACCCCAACTTCCTCTACCGCAACAACGGCGACGGCACCTTCACCGAGGTCGGCACCTGGAGCGGCGCCGGCGTCAACGGCGGCGGCGTGGCGCAGGCCGGCATGGGCGTCGACTCGGCCGACTTCGACGGCGACGGCCTGCCGGACATCCTCGTCACCACGTTCGCCCAGGACTCGGCCACGATCTATCGCAACGAGGGCGACCTCGCCTTCCAGGACGTGGCGGTCCCGACCGGGCTCAAGGCGATCACCTACCGGGCCCTGAAGTGGGGCTGCGCCTTCTTCGACTACGACCAGGACGCCGACGTCGACGTCGCGATCGCCAACGGCCACATCTATCCGCAGGTCGACCTCTCGCCCGAGCTGAACGAGACCTACCGCCAGCGGCCGTTCCTGCTCCGCAACGACAAGGGGCGGCTCACCGACGTCTCGAAGGACGCCGGGCCCGGCTTCCAGGTCGCGGCCTCGGCGCGTGGGCTGGCCGTCGGCGACTACGACGACGACGGCGACCTCGACCTCCTGTTCACGGCCATGGACGCGCCCCCCCTGCTGCTCCGCAACGACACGACGGGCGCGGGCCACTGGCTGAAGCTCCGCCTGCTCAACCGTCACGGCAGCCCCGCGATCAACGCCCGCGCGGCCGTCACGGTCGGCGGGAAGACCCAGATCCGCGAGATGCGCAGCGGGTCGTCCCACCAGTCGCAGAACGCCCTCGAACTCCACCTCGGCCTGGGCGCCGCCACGACCGCCGACCGCGTCGAGATCGCCTGGCCCGGCGGCCGGAAGTCGACCCTCGAACACGTCGAGGCCGACCGCACGCTGACCGTCCGCGACGAGTGAGCGCGGAGGACCGCGGCCTCGACCTCAGAACCCGAGGAAGAGGCCCCGATAGACCGCGTAGAGGCAGGCGATCGCGCCGAGGATGATCCACCAGGGCTTCCGGGCCGACGGGGCGTCCTCTCGCGAGATGTAGCTCCCGCACGACGGGCAACGTGGCGAGTCCTCGTGGATCTCCCGCCCGCAATACGGGCAGGGCGCATTCTCATCCTCGTCATCATCCGGCCCGTCGTCCCAATCCTCCTCCTCGTCGTCGTCATCGTCCCAACGCGGCATGGCGAACGGCCCCTCATTTGCGATCTGTGCTCGGACATGGACACCGAACTTAGCCGATCCCGAGCCGGCCTCAAAGAGGAGCAGGATCGGGCCCCGTGGGCGTATCGCCGCACGAAGGGACTGGCCATCCGTCAACCGAGACGTACAATGACCCGATGACCCCCGACGACCTTCTGCGACCCACCGATCTGGGCCTGTACTGCGAGGCCGGCGACTTCTACGTCGATCCCTGGCGGCCCGTGCCGCGGGCCGTGATTACGCACGCCCATGCCGACCACGCCTGCTGGGGCTGTGGGCGGTACCTCTGCTCCGAGGAGGGGGCGGGAGTGCTGCAGGTGCGGATGGGTCGAGACGCCGTCATCGACGCCTTGCCGTTCGGCGAGGCCCTGACGATCCAGGGGATCCGTGTCTCGCTGCATCCGGCCGGGCACATCCTCGGCTCGGCGCAGGTGCGGCTGGAGCATCGCGGGCGGGTTTGGGTCGTCTCGGGCGACTACAAGGTCGAGCCCGACGCCACCTGCACGCCGTTCGAGCCCGTCCGCTGCGACGTCTTCGTGACCGAGTCGACCTTCGGCCTGCCCATCTACCGCTGGCCGACGCAAGGCGTGGTGTTCGACGAGATCAACGCCTGGTGGCGGGCCAACCGCGACGCCGGCAAGGCCAGCCTGCTGCTGGGCTACGCCCTGGGCAAGTCGCAGCGCCTGCTGTCGGGGCTCGACCCGAGCATCGGCCCGATCTACACCCACGGGGCCGTCGAGAAGCTCAACCGCGCCTACCGCGAGGGGGGCGTCGCCCTGCCGCCCACCGAGTACGCCGGGGCCGCCGTCCGGGGCAAGAGCTGGGCCGGGGCCATGATCGTCGCGCCCCCCTCGGCGCACGGCACGCCCTGGGCGCGCAAGTTCGCCCCGCTCTCGACCGGGATCGCCTCGGGCTGGATGACCATCCGCGGCACCCGCCGCCGCAAGGCGCTCGACCGCGGCTTCGTCCTGTCCGACCACGTCGACTGGCCCGGCCTCCTGGGCGCGATCGAGGCCACCGGGGCGAGCCGGGTCCTGGTGACCCACGGCTACACCTCGGTCGTCGTCCGCCACCTCCGCGAGCAGGGGCTCGACGCCGAGGTCCTCGCCACCCGGTATGAAGGCGAAGGCGACGCCCAGGACCGAGCCGAGGGCGAGGCGATCGACGCCGAGGCCCAGGAACTCGAGGTTGTCGTCGACGCCGTCGCCGCGACCGACGCCGAGGAGGCCCCATGAGGGACTTCGCCCAGCTCTACGCGGCGCTCGACGAGACGACCCGGACGGGGGAGAAGGTCGAGGCGCTGACCTGCTATTTCGAGAGCGCCCCGCCGAGCGACGCCGCCTGGGCCGTCTACTTCCTGATCGGGCGGAAGCCCAAGCAGGTGATCCCCTCGAAGAAGATCCGCGAATGGGCGACGGCCGAGGCGGGCGTCCCCGACTGGCTCTTCCAGGAGTCGTACGACGCCGTGGGCGACGTGGCCGAGACCATCGCCCTGCTGCTCCCGCCGTCCGAAAGGTCGACCGACCTGCCGCTCGCCGAGTGGGTCGAGGAGCGGCTACTCCCCTTGCGAGGCGCCGACGAGGAGGTCCAGCGGGCCGCGATGCTGGAGGCCTGGCGGGCGATGGACCGTCCCCAGCGGTTCGTCTGGAACAAGCTGATCAGCGGCGGGTTCCGGGTGGGCGTCTCGCAGCAGTTGGTCACACGGGCCCTGGCCAAGGTGGGCGGGGTCGAGCCGGCGGTCGTCGCCCACCGTCTGATGGGGGATTGGGAGCCGGGCCCGCGGTTCATCGGCCGGCTCCTGGCCCCCGACGCGGCCGACGCCGACCACAGCCGGCCGTATCCGTTCTGCCTGGCCTACGGGCTCGAAGGAGAGCCCGACGCCCTCGGCCCCGTCGAGGACTGGCAGGCCGAGTGGAAGTGGGACGGCATCCGCTCGCAGCTGATCCGCCGCGGCGGCGACACGTTCCTCTGGTCGCGCGGCGAGGAACTGGTGACCGACCGCTACCCCGAACTGGCCACGCTGGGCGCCTTCCTCCCCGAGGGGACGGCGATCGACGGCGAGATCCTGCCGTACCTCGAAGGCGTCCCGCTGCCGTTCGCCCAGCTCCAGCGGCGGATCGGCCGGAAGACGGTGGGCAAGACGATCCTGGCCGAGGTCCCCGTCGTCCTGATCGCCTACGACCTCCTCGAATTCGAGGGCCGCGACCTCCGCGCCGAGCCGTTCCAGCAGCGCCGGGCGTTGTTGGCCGGCCTGGTCGAGCGGGTCGGCCGGTCCGACCGCCTGATCCTCTCGCCGGTGGTCGCGGCGACCTCGTGGGAGGCGATGGCCGCGGCCCGGCAGGAGTCGCGGCTGCACCAGGCCGAGGGCCTGATGCTCAAGCGGCTGAACTCGCCGTACCACGTCGGCCGCAAGCGGGGCGACTGGTGGAAGTGGAAGGTCGACCCGTTCACCGTCGACGCCGTGCTGACCGCCGCCCAGCGCGGCAGCGGCAAGCGGGCCAGCCTGTACACCGACTATACCTTCAGCGTCTGGGACGACGACCGCCGCCTGATCCCGTTCGCCAAGGCCTACTCCGGCCTCACCGACGCCGAGATCGCCCGGGTCGACGCCTTCGTCCGCCGCAACATGGTCGAGAAGTTCGGCCCCGTCCGCACCGTCAAGCCCGAGCTGGTCTTCGAGCTCGCCTTCGAAGGCATCCAGCGCTCGCCGCGCCACAAGTCGGGCATCGCCGTCCGCTTCCCCCGCATCCTCCGCTGGCGTCAGGACAAGCCCGCCGACGAGGCCGACACCCTCGACTCCATCCGCAGCATGCTGCCGCCGGCGTGAAGCGGCTCGCTCAGGAGCCGGAACGCCTGGGGCTCATCTCGTCGCGGAGCGACTTGCCGGCGCCGCCGGACTCGAAGACGTGCAGGCCGAAGCGTTCGGAGAGTTCCTTGCAGACGCGGACGCCGCGGACGCTGTTCCCCTTCTCGTCGAGGGGGGGCGAGAAGACGCCGATGCCGGCGACGCCGGGGATGACGGCGACGATCCCGCCCCCCACGCCGCTCTTGGCGGGCAGGCCGATCCGGTAGGCCCACTCGCCGGCGAAGTCGTAGATCCCGCACGAGAGCATGATGCTCAGCAGGTCCTTGACGTACTCGGCCTTCAGGGCGCGCTCGCCGGTGATCGGGTTCACGCCGCCGTTGGCGAGGGTCGCCCCCATCACGGCCAGGTCGTGGCAGTCGACCAGCACGGAGCATTGCTGGAAGTAGAGTTCGAGCGTCTCGTCGACCCGATCCTCGATCATCCCGAAGTTCATCATCAGGTGCGCGATCGCCCGGTTGCGATGGCCCGTGGCGCGCTCCGAGAGGAACGTCGCGTTCTCGACGTAGGCCTCGCGGCCGATGTAGCGGCGGAACATCTCCATGAGCCGCTTGAAGCGTTCGGCCTGGTCCTTCCCCTTGATCAGGTCGGCCGTGGCGATGGCCCCGGTGTTGACCATGGGGTTCAGGGGCCGGTTGGTCGCCTCGTCCAGCACGATCGAGTTGAACGCCTCGCCGGTCGGCTCGACGCCGACCTTGGACAGGACGTGCTCGCGGCCATGGTCTTCCAGGGCCAGGCCGAAGACGAACGGCTTGGAGATCGACTGGATGCTGAAGAGCCGGTCCGAGTCGCCGACGTCGAACCGCAGGCCGTCGGCCGTCACCACGCTGATGGCGAACCAGTCCGGGCTCGCGCCGGCCAGCTCCGGGATGTACGAGGCCACCGCGCCCGAGTTGATCGGGGCGTGGTCGCGATGCAGCTTCTGGAGGGTCTCGCGGAAGGGGGCGGCCGCCGACTTCATCTTGCCCATCAGGGCGTCGAGATCGCCGCGATCCGATTTCGAGTCTGCAGCCACGGTGCGTCCACTCCAGTTTCGCGGTGTGAAGGGGCTTCGCGGGCGGGACGCGTCCGCGCGGGGGGCGGCCCCGCAGGAGGATTCAAGTGAGGAAGTGGTCGGCCACCTGCTGGAGGCCGCGGGTCAGGGGATGGTCGGGGAACCGCATCGCGAAGATCCCGGCGCTCCCCAGCCGGGCGATGTCGCCGTCGAGCGGCAGCAGGCCCACGACCTGGGCCTTGTAGGCGGCCTCGACCTGGGCGCGCAGCAGGTCGACGTCCATCCCGGGGGGGACCTTGTTGACGATGATCTGGAGGTCGTTCACCTCGAGCCGGCGGGCCAGCTCGACCGTGACCGCCGTCCCCTGGAAGTCCTGGTTGTCGGGTCGCATGATCAGCAGGAGCGTGTCGGAGAGGGCGATCGAGAGCAGGGTCTCCTCGTTGACGCCGGGGTGGGTGTCGATGAAGAGATAGTCCAGGTCCAGCTCGCGGATCAGGGCGCGGAAGCCGTCGGTCAGCAGGCCCACGTCGTAGCCGTCGCGGAGGATGCGGGCGATCTCGCCGGCCCGGACGCTCGACGGGATCAGGATGACGCGGCCCCGGGGCTCGCCGTTCGGCAGCCGCTCCTCGGGCCACGACACGACCTCGCGCGCCGCCTGCTCGATGCGGCACCGCCCCCACAGGTAGTCGTTGAGGGTGAACTCGACCGACTCTTCCTGGAGCCCGAAGATCACGTGGATCCCGGGCGAGTGGATGTCGGTGTCGATCACCCCGACCCGCTTCCCGGCCAGCGCCAGCAGGGTCGCCAGGTTGGCCGTCGTGTTCGACTTGCCGGTTCCACCCCGGAACGAGTGGACGGAGATGATTTTGGCCATGACTGCTTTCGGGGTAGATGATCATCCGGCGCGGCGAGCCCCCTCGCGGATCACCGACGGTCGAAGGCGGCTCTCATCGGGTCTCGTTCGGGTCCGACGTCCGCGGGCCCTTCAGGCGTTTCAGCGAGTCCTTGAGGCTGCGGAAGACGTCGCCCTCGCTGATCTCGTCGACCTCTTTCCTGAGCTTCTCGACGTCCAGGAGCAGGAGGGGGAGCTGGTCCGGGACCTGGCCGACCGTGGTCTCCTCGCAGGTCGCCTCGCCGTACGGGTCGAGGCGGATGAAGGGGCCCTTCACGCCCAGCCGGAAGAGGAATCCCGTCAGGGCCTGCGGTTCGAGCCGGAGGCCGAGGAGTTTCCGGGGGCCGCAGAAGATCCCCTGGGGGCTCAGCACGGTCAGGATCCAGGCGTCGCCGTCCCTGGTCAGGTACACGTGCTCGCGCGAGACGAGCTGATCGGCGACGACGACGTCGTTGTCCGTGGAGCGGCCGATCCGGATGAGGTCTTTGCCTTCGAAGAACCAATGCTGACGCGGCCTGCCGTTCGGCGTATCCAGCAGGACCAGGGCGACCCTGGAATCCCTCACAGGCGGACCTTTCCCATCACATGGAGAGCTGCCGCGCGAGGCTTCGCCGCCGCAGCAGGGTTCGTCCATCGCGACTTTCGCGGTCTCGAGGCCGCCCTCGGACCTTCGGGCGCCCCCCGACGTCGCGGGACGATCCGGCTCTTCGAAATCGTGTCTCGATATGATCACGCCGCCAACTGGATTCGACCAGTGAACCTATGAAAAAAAGGTCCTGGTTTCAAGAAAAATCCATGACGGCTCGCCCGACGCCCTCCCGAGCTTCCGGCCGTCCGGGTCGCGCGGGCCGGACGGGGCCGGATTCACGCCAGGAGGTCCTGGACCACGGTCCCCTTCACGTCGGTCAGGCGGAAGTCGCGGCCGGCGTGGCGGAAGGTCAGGCGGGTGTGGTCGAGGCCCAGCAGGTGGAGGATCGTGGCGTGCAGGTCGTGGACGTGGACGCCGTCCCGGGCGACGTGGATGCCGTGCTCGTCGGTCGCGCCGTGGACGTGCCCGGCCTTGACGCCGCCGCCGGCCATCCAGGTCGAGAAGGCCCAGTGGTGGTGCTCCCTCCCCTTGGCGGCGGCCGACTCGTGGTAGGGGGTGCGGCCGAACTCGGTGGTCCAGACGACCAGGGTGTCCTCCAGCAGGCCGCGCGACTTGAGGTCGCGGATCAGGCCGGCGATCGGGCGGTCGACGTTGCGGGCGAGGGGGACGTGGGTCTGCATGTCGCCGTGGGCGTCCCAGTTGTTCGACGCGCCCGAGTCGACCAGCTCGATGAACCGGACCCCGCGCTCCGACAGCCGGCGGGCGACCAGGCATTGCCAGGCGAACCCCTGGGTCGAGCCCCGCTCCAGGCCGTAGAGCTTCAGGGTGGCGTCGGACTCCTGCGACACGTCGAAGGCGTCGGGGGCCTCGTGCTGCATGCCGAAGGCGGTCTCGAACGACTGGATCCGCGCGGCCAGCCGGGGATCGTCGCCGCGGGCCGCCGAGTGGTCGCGGTTGAGGTCCTGGATCCGCGCGATCTCGCGCTCCTGGAGCGAGGCCGAGCGGAGCCGGCGATGGAGGTCGGCGATCGGCTCGGGGCCGGGCGTCACCCGCGTCCCCTGGTGGCAGCCGGGGAGGAAGTCGGCCCCCCAGGCCTGCTCGCCGGCGTAGGGGGTCTGGGGGGCGATCACCACGAACGACGGCAGGTTCCGATTGAACGTCCCCAGGCCGTAGCTCACCCAGGCCCCGACGCTCGGCCGGGCGAAGGTGATCGAGCCGGTATGCGCCTGGAGCGTCGCCTCGTAGTGGTTCGTGTGGTCCGACTTCATCGACCGGATCACGCAGAGGTCGTCGACGCAGCCGGCGATCTCCGGGAAGAGCGAGCTGACCTCGATCCCGCTCTCGCCGTGCTTCGCGAACGACCAGTCCGGCCGCTTGAGGTAGCGGGTGTACTTGCCGCGCTTCCCCTGCCACTCGTCGATGGCGATGGTCTTGCCGTGGTCGGCGAACAGGTTCGGCTTGGGGTCGAACGAGTCGACGTGCGACACGCCCCCCGTCATGTAAAGCATGATCACCCGCTTGGCCCGTGCGGGGAAGTGGGGGACGCGAGGGGCCAGGGGGTCGGCGGGGGCCGAGCTTCCCGCGTCCGCGGCCGAGAGGTCGGCGAGGATCCCCGAGAGCCAGAGCGAGCCGCAGCCCAGCCCGGCCGCGGAGCGGATCAGGTCGCGCCGGGTGACGTCGGTCGGTCGGTCGGCCATGCCCCCACCTCGCTTCCTCAGTCGACGTAGACGAATTCGTTGGTCCCGAACAGGATCCGCGCGACGCTGGCCCAGGCGCGGCGGTCGAGCGCCTCGGGGGGGTCGCCGTCGCCGACCAGGTCGGCCCGGCACTGGTCGAGATGGCCGCGCATCCGCTCGACCTCGGCGGCCGAAGCGGGCCGGCCCAGGACGATGCGGAACGCCCGGTCGATCCGCGCCGCCGGGTCCGCGGTCGCCGCGATCAGGCGGGCGGCGAAGTCCTCGGACGCCCGGTGCACGAGCGGGTCGTTCAGGAAGAAGAGCGACTGCGTCGGCACGGTCGTGGCATTCCGGCCCTCGGTGCTCGAATTGGGGTCGGCCCCGTCGAACAGGGCCAGGAACGGGTGCCGCCGGATCCGCTGGGTCATCAGGTAGACGCTGCGGCGGTCGCTGGGGTAGACGGCCAGGAACGGGGCGTGCTGGGTGTACCCCCATTGTGCGACCGGCGGGAACGGGTGCGCGGGCGCCCGGCCGGGGTCGAGGTCGCCCGCGACGAGCAGGATCGCGTCGCGGATCTCCTCGGCGTCGAGCCGGCGCCGGTTGAAATGGCCCAGCCAGACGTTCTCGGGGTCGGCCTCGGCTTCGGCCGCCGAGGTCGATGACGCTTCTGTCGCCGAGGCCATTTGGTACGCGGCCGAGAGCAGGATCCGGCGGTGGAGCGATTTGATCGAGCAGCCGTCCTGGAGGAATCGGGAGGCCAGCCAGTCGAGCAGCTCGGGGTGCGAGGGGGGCGTCCCCTTGACGCCGAAGTTGCTCGCCGACGCCACGAGGCCCCGGCCGAAGTGGTGTTGCCACACGCGATTGACGAGCACCCGGTACGTCAGCGGATTGCCGCGGTCGGTCAGCCAGGCCGCCAGCTCGCGACGGCCGCTGCCGGCGGCGATGGCGGGGCGGTCGCGGCCGACGAGGACTTCCGGGAAGCCCCGCCGGACCTCGGCCCCCAGGTTTTTGGGGTCGCCCCGGCGCTGGATCCGCGAGTCCGCCGGCTGGGGCGACTCGGCCACCGCGTACGCCAGCTCGGCGGCCTCGGCGGGCCGGCCGGGGGCCGGGGGCATTGCCACGAAGTCCTTGGGGCGCTTCGTCTCCTCGCCGCCGGGGAAGGGGTAGCGGGTGCTCTCGAAGATCCCGTAGAGCGCGTAATAGTCGGCCTGGCGGATCGGGTCGAACTTGTGGTCGTGGCACCGGGCGCAGGCGATCGTCAGGCCCAGGACCGACTTGCCGAGGGCGTCGATCGTGTCGTCGATCGTGAGGTTGTGATAGTTCTGGGGGTCGAACCCGAATCGTCGCGAGACGGCGATGAACCCGGTCGCGATCACCGCCGCGCGAGCCCGATCGGCGGGGCCGGCCGCGGCCAGGAGGTCGCCGGCGACCTGCTCGGCGAGGAACCGGTCGTAGGGCAGATCCGCGTTGAAGGCGTCGATCACGTAGTCGCGATAGCGGTACGCCTCGGGGACCGGATAGTCGGCGGTCTCGCCGGCGGTGTCGGCGTAACGGACGAGGTCGAGCCAGCGCCGGCCCCAGCGCTCGCCGTACTGGGGCGTCGCGAGCAGGCGGTCGATCAGCCGGGCGTAGGCGTCGGGCGCGGGATCGGCCTCGAAAGCGTCGACGTCCTCGGCGGTGGGCGGGAGGCCGATCAGGTCGAACGTCGCCCGACGGATGAGCGCCCGTCGGCTCGCCGGCCGTGCGGGCGATCGGCCCCGGGCCTCCAGCTTCTCCAGCACGAAGCAATCGATCGGCGAGGACGGCCAGGCCCGGTCGCGAACGTCGGGGATAGGCGGGTCGGTCAGCGGGCGGAACGACCAGTGCGAGCGGCCGGCCTCGATGTCGGGGCCTCCGGTCGTCTCGGCTGCGACCGGTGCGGGGGCGGCGTCGACGGTGGCCCCCGGCCAGGCCGCGCCTTGCTCGATCCAGCGGCTCAGGGCCCCGATCTCGACGTCGTCGAGCCTGCGGTCGGGGGGCATCCGGGGTTCGTCGTGGTAGCGGACCGCGCGGATGAGCAGGCTGTCCTCGACGTTCCCCGGCACAATCGCGGGGCCGCTGTCGCCCCCTTCGAGGATCTTGGCCCGCGAGCTGAGGTCCAGCCCCCCACGCACCTTGACCTTTGCCTCGGCCGTCTTCGCCGGCCCGCCGTGGCAGCCGAGGCAGCGCCCGACCAGGAGCGGCCGGACCGACTTCTCGAAGAACTCCTCGGCCTCACCTCGGGGCGGGGCCTCGGCCGACGTCGCGATCCCCGCGCAAGCGGACGCCAGGATCCATGCCGCCAGGATTCGCCCCGCACCGAGTTGTCTCGTCGAGGAATTCATGGCGATCGCACCGCCGCCTGGGAAGGACGCCCGTCGTTAGCGAATCAACCATACGGTCGACCATGCGATTGTGCAACGAAAATTCAACACGACCCGCCGCCGGGGCGCCCACCGGTCAGGCCCCCGTCTCGCCCTTCGCGAGGGGCTCCTTCCGGTCGGTGATCGGAGGACAACGGTCGGCCATCTCCCGGTTGAGCGCGACGAATTCCTTCCATTCGTCCGGGACCTCGGGCTCGGGGAAGATCGCATCGACCGGACACTCGACGCGGCAGGCGTCGCAATCGATGCACTCGTCGGGGGCGATGAACAGCATCTGCTCGCCCTCGCGAAAGCAGTCGCAAGGGCAGACCAGGACGCAATCGGTGTATTTGCACCCGAAGCACGGCTCCGTCACGACATAGGCCACGGCACGGTCTCCTGTTCAGGATCTCAACCCTTCCCGCCTCCTGGTGATTCCCTTTCCGGGGCCGGAGCGGCCAGATTCAGGCCGGGATTCGTTAGAATGCCCGAAACGGGCCGGGGCAGGTCGGCGTCGGGTCGGTCCTCGACGCCGATTCGAACTTGGGGAGGAGTCGACTTCGATGGCAACGGACGGGGCTCGGGACCCGTGGACGTCGATCGTCCTGCTGGAGAGGTTCCGCGACGGCGACGACCGGGCCGCGGAAGCCCTCTTCGCCCGCTACTTCGAGCGGCTCGCATCGCTGGCCCGCAGCCGGCTCTCGATGCGCCTGGCGCGGCGGACGGATCCCGAGGACGTCGCGCTCTCGGCGTATCGCAGCTTCTTCGTCGCGGCGCGAGAGGGCCGTTACGTCCTGGGCCGCGGCGGCGACCTCTGGCGACTGCTGTCGGCCATCGCCTGCCACAAGATCCTCAAGCAGGCCCGGCGCGAGGGGGCGGCGAAGCGCTCGCGACACGTGGAGGCGCCCCTCGACCAGGACGCCGAGGCGAACCTGACCGGGCCCTCGCACGAGGACGCCGTCGCGCTGGCCGACGAGTTGGAACGCGTCTTCTCGCTCCTCGACCCCTTCGGGAGGCGCGTGCTGCAACTCCAGCTGCAAGGCCTCGGGACGCCCGAAATCGGCGACGCCCTGGGGCGCTCGGAACGCACCGTCCGTCGCACGACGGCCCGGATCCGCGAACTGCTGGCCGGTCGTCTCCACGATGCATGACCCCGAGTTCGAATCGCGCGTGCTCCGCTTCGAGCGGGCCTGGCGATCAGGTGGCCCGCCCGAGATTGGCGACTACCTGGGACATCCTTTCGCAACCACGTCCCCCGGGCGCGAGAAGTTGCTCGTCGAGTTGATCTGCGTCGATCTCGAATTTCGCGCGCGGAGCCCCGCCCACACCGGGCCGCCCACGCTGGCAAGCTACGTGGATCGCTTCCCGGAACTGCACTGCCTCGATCGACTTCCCGTCGAACTCGTCGGCGAGGCCTACCGGGTGCGTCGGAGGTGGGGCGACCGGCCTTCGCACGCGACGTTCTTGGAGCCGTTCAAGGAGAGGCGCGACGAGATCCATGCGGCTCTGCTCCACATCGACGCCGAGCTGCACGACGAACTCGGAGGGGTCGGCCCCCCCGCCCGGCCCTCCTCGCCGAGCCATGCGAGCGGAATAGTCGACGAGGGCGCCGACGTCCCGATGCTCTCGCACCGGGATTTCCTCCTCCGGCGGTTGATCGGGGCGGGCAGGACGGGGAAGGTCTACGAGGCTGGGCGACTCGGCGACGGTCGCGACGTCGCCGTGAAGTTCCTTCGAAAGTCCCTGCTGAGACACGCCGACGTCGTCCGCCGGTTCGTCGACGAGGCCCGCATCGTCGCCGGGCTGCATCATCCGAACATCGTCGGCGTCCAGGGACTCGGCCGCACCCCCGCCGGCTCCTACTTCATCGTGATGGAACTCGTCCTCGGCGGAGATCTCTCGCGGCACTCCCGCGAACGTCGCATCCCCGAAGACGAGGCGGTGCGATGGGCGATGGAGATCTGCGAGGCCCTTGCCCATGCCCACGAGCGCGGCGTGGTCCATTGCGACCTCAAGCCGGCCAACATCCTGATCGACGTCGGCGGCCGGATCCGGGTCACGGACTTCGGCCTCGCGCGTTCGCTCGCCGGCGAGTCCCTCGGGGCGGCCGAGGTCGAGGGGACCGCGCCGTTCATGGCCCCCGAACAAGCGTCCCGCTCCTGGGGGGTCATCGATCGACGGACGGACGTCTACGGGCTCGGCGCGGTCCTGTACGCTTTGCTGACCGGGCGTCCTCCTTTCGTCGGCGAGCGGTCGTCCGCAATCCTCGCGGACGTCGTCTCGCCGACCCCCGTCGTCTCGCCCTCGCGCCACCGCCCCGACCTCTCCGAGCGCCTGAGCGACCTCTGCCGTCGGTGCCTCGCCAAGTCGCCGGAAGATCGATTCGCGACCGCCGATGAGGTCCGATCGGCCCTCGTCGCCTTCCAGGCGGCATCGCCGCGAGAATCGACGCCGGGTGACGCTCAGGGCTTCGACCGGCCCGGGATGCCGACGACGGGATAGGCTTCCCCCGAGGGCCTGACGGACGCGGTCTTCGCGCCGAAGAGTTCGCGGGCGGCCTTCTGGAAGGTGGGGAGGATGGTCTCGCCGCGCTTGGTCCAGGAGGCGTGCTGGACGAGGAAGACGGTGATGAGCTTCCGCTCGCGGTCGTAGGCCGAGTTGGTGTTGTAGGCCCCGCCGTGGGTGAAGACCTTGCCGTCGGCCCCGATGCCGAATCCGTAGTTGGAATGGGCCTCGCCGGACTGGTCGGAGGTCATCTGCCGCACGGCCTTCTCGGAGAGGATGCGCCGGCCTTCGAAGACGCCGTCGTTGGCCAGCATCTGGTAGAAGCGGCAGACTTCGGCGGCGGTCGAGAAGAGGCCGCCGGCGGGCATCGGCTGGCGGTCGGGCGAGTCGAGCGGGTACTTGAGCTGGTCGATGTGGGTCGCTTCGAGGCCGTCGTTGCCGAGCTTGTACGCCTTGGGGACCCGGACCAGCCGCGCGCCGGCGGGGCTGAACGTGGTGTCGACCATGCCCAGGGGCCGGAACAGGCGCTCGTCGAGGAACGTCTCATACGGCGTGCCGCTCACGACCTCGAGGATCCGGCCGGCGGTGTTGATGCCGGCGTTCGAGTACTGCGATTTCATCCCGGGCTCGAACGACAGCGGGAGCCTCGCGTAGCTCCGGACCCGATCCGCCAGCGGGAAGAGGTCGAGGGTCGGCTTCTCCATCGGCGAGCTGAACGGCAGGCCGCTGGTGTGGCTGAGGACCTCGCGGACCAAGATCGGGTGCCGCGGCGTCTTGAGCGATCCGCCTTCGGCGGCGACCTTCACGTCGGCGAATTCCGGCAGGTACTTCGCCACCGGCGCGTCGACGTCGACCTTCCCCTCGTCGACCAGGATCATCAGCGCCGCGGCGGTGATCGGCTTCGATTGCGAGGCGATCCAGAAGACCGCGTCCGTCGTCATCGGCCGCTTCGCCGCCACATCCGCCCAGCCGACGGCCTCCAGGTCGAGCACCTTCTCGGGCGTCGCCACCAGCGTCACCGCGCCGGCGAGCGTCCCGTCGTCGACGGACGGCTGGAGCCGCGACGCGATCGTCGCGCCGTCCTCGGCCCGCCCCACGACGCCGAAAAGGGCCGAGAGGCAGGCGAGTCCGAGGGAGAAGGCCGGGAAACGACGGCGGCGGGCGAAGAACGACGATTGCATGAGGAGCCTCCAGATCGCGGCCGGGTCGAGACGTCGGGCTCGCGGCGGCGAGACCTGTTTCATGAAGAACACGACCGGGCGCGAGACGATTACGACCCTATCGATAAAGAGACTCCGGATCGACGTCGTCGTCCGAGCGGCCCGGGGCGACATGCGTCGAACTCCGCCGGCTCGCACGGGATCGGCCGTCCGACCCGTCGCGAGATGGCCGACTCCGAGCCCGAAAGACGCAAGGCCGCCCCTTCGATCGAGGCCGGTCCGCGATTGGGCTCGCGCGGGGGCCGAGATCCCTGGAATACGTCGACCTGGAGGCCGGATCACGCCCCGCACCCGGCGCGACTGCGTGCGGGCGAGGCGGAGCCCAAGCTTCGATCTCGTCGACAAGATCATGATATTCATTTTTCATACTTTTTATACGTCAATGAAAGAACATGGTCCGCCGCCCGTCCCTATCGATGGAAGCATCGTCGGGCCGGCTCGCCGGGTCTCGGCGTTCGCGGTTGGAACGGAGCAGGTTGCATGACCATGAACCCCGCGGAATTCCGCCGCCGGGTCCTTGTTCTTATCCATGAGAAGGCATCCCGATGAAATCGCCCCGCATCACGCATCGCCGCAGCGTCGCACGGACCCGCGCCCGCCCGTCTCGCCCCCGGCTGGAGGTGATGGAGGACCGCACGCTGCTGGCGACGATCGTCGTCACCGGCGCGGGGGACGCGATCGCCGTCGACGGGGTCGTGACGCTCCGCGAGGCGATCGCGGCGGCGAACACCAACGCGGCCTCGGGAGACGCGGCCGCGGGATCGCCCGGGCTGGATACGATCGCCTTCAACATCCCCGGCGGCGGCGTGCAGACGATCGCCACGCTCACGGACCTGCCCGCGACCACCGAGCCGGTCGTGATCGACGGCTACACCCAGCCCGAGGCCCGGCCCAACGCCAACGGCCCGGGCCTGGGGGGCGACGCGGTCCTGCGCATCCAGATCGTCCCCAGCGTGGGCCGCGTCGGCACGAACGGCCTGCTCATCGACGGCGGCGGCAGCACGGTGCGGGGCCTGGTCATCGACAGCGGTTTCAACAACGGGATCAACGTCCGGGCGCTCGGCGGCAACACGATCGTCGGCAACTACATCGGCACGACCCCCGACGGCCTCTCCAAGGCGACCAACCCGGGGTCGAGCAACGCGATCCTGGTCCAGTCGTCGAACAACCGGATCGGCGGCCCCGCCCCCGCGGACCGGAACGTGATCGTCAGCTACCAGGGAATCCACGTGCCCTCCGGCCCGGCCGTGGAGGCCTCGAACAACGTGATCCAGGGCAACTTCATCGGCACCGACGCCGCCGGCGCGAGGGGCTTCCGCGGCGACTTCCTCGGCGTCTTCATCGAGTCGGGCTCGGGCGACCGGATCGGCGGGTCCGAGCCGGGCGAGGGCAACCTGATCTCGGGCGTGTCGCAGGCCGTCTCCATCTATCTCGGCGGCCCGCATGAGGACCCCGACATCCGCAACAGCAACGGCGGGCACGTCATCCAGGGCAACCTGATCGGCCCCGACGTCACCGGGAACGCCCTGCTGCCCTTCATCAATTCCTCCAACAATCCGAGCGTGGGCTTCGAGGCGATCGGGATCTTCATCATCAACCTGGGCCACTACGATCCGACGGTCGATCCCCTCCCGATCACGATCGGCGGGCCCGCCCCCGGCGCGGGGAACGTGATCGGCGGCTCCGTGTCGGGGTCCGCCATGAGGCTCGACTACCCCCAGGAGTTCGACGCCCCGACCACGATCCAGGGGAACTACATCGGCACCGACCGCACCGGCCTGTTGAACTTCCGGAACGTCTACGGCGGCATCGAGCTGGGCCGGACGATGAAGAACGTCGGGATCGTCGGCAACACGATCGCCTTCAATTCGGCCTCGTTCAACTCGGCCGTGATCATCCCGCCCGGCGAGACGGGCAATTTCGTCGTGGGCAACTCGATCCACGACAACGGCGCGGGCAACCCCGGGATCATCCGCACCTCGGACCTGGGCCCGGCGGCCCCGGTCCTGACGTCGGCGACGGTCGCCGGCGCCGCGACGATCGTGCAGGGGACGGTCGCGGGCGCGGCGGGCTCGGTCGTCCGGGTGGACCTCTACGCCAACGCGACCCCGACTCCGCCCAACACCGTCCAGGGCCAGACGCCGGTCCTGACGGTCATGGTGACGATCGGCGCGAACGGGATCGGGACCTTCACGGCGAACTTCGCCGCCGTGGCCTCGCAGCCGCTGATCACCGCGACGGCGACCTCGCCGGGCAACACCACGAGCCCGTTCTCCGCGCCCGCCGGGTCGGTCTTCGTCGACACGTCGGCCGACCTGAGCGTCGCCGTCGTCGGGGCACCGGGGACGGTCGCGCCCGGGGGCGACGTCCGCTTCACCCTCACCGTCGTCAACGCGGGCCCCGACGCCTCGCAGGGCCTCACGCTCACCGGCGCGGTCCCGCTCGGCGCCACGTTCGTCTCGTTCGCCGCCCCGGCCGGCTGGACGACCTCGACGCCGGCCGTCGGGGCCGCCGGCCCGGTCGTCGCGAACGCCCCGAACCTGGCCGTCGGCTCGATCGCGACCTTCACGCTGATCGTCCGCGTCGACGCCGGCGCGGCGGGCGGCTCGACGATCACGAACACGGCCTCGATCGCCGCGTCCACGCCCGACGTCGACCCGGCCGACGACGACGCCTCCGCCGCCGTCACCGTCGCCGCAGGAGAGACGCCGCCGCCCGGCGAGAATCCGCCGCCGGCGCCTGCGTCCGCCGACCTCGTGGTGAGCCTGGCCGCCGATCCCGGCGTCGTGATCGTCGGCGACACGATTGTCTACACGCTTCGCGTGCTGAACGCCGGCCCGAGCCCCGCCACCGGCGTGGTCCTGAGCGACGCGCTACCGGTCGGCGTGGACTTCGTCTCGGCGAGCCTCGGGAGCTACGATCCCACCTCACGAATTCTCACCGTCGGTCTCGGCGGCCTGGCCCCGGGGGTCGGCGCCACGATCACCCTGACGGCGCGGGCCGGGGTTGCCGGGACGATCGTCAACGTCGCCCGCGTCCGCGCCGACCAGGCCGACCCGGACTCCGGCGACAATACGGCCGCCCGGACCGACGCGGTGGGCCCCCTGGCGGCCGCCGGCGGCCCCCGGGTGACGTCCGTGCTCCGCAACGGCATCCACGCCATGCCGACCTCGCTGGTCGTGTCCTTCGACCGCGACCTGGATCCGACGCGGGCGCAGGACGTCGGCAACTATCGGCTCGCGGCGGCTGGCCGCGACGTGCCGGTCGGATCGGCGACGTACGACGCGTCGTCGCGCGCGGTGACGATCCGGCCCGTCGGGCGGATCAACATCCACCACCCCTTCCTGCTCGTCGTCGGCGGCGGTCTCGCCGACGCGGCCGGCAACGCCCTGGACGGCTCGGGCGACGGCCGGCCCGGGACCGACTACCGAGCGAACGTCGTCTGGTACGGCCCGGGCACGCGGGTCAGCCCGGAGCGACCCGCGGCGTCCCGGACGCCACTCCGGGCTTCCTACCGAGCTGCCTTGCCGAGTCGTCCCACGCCGAGATTCGCCAGCCCGATCCGCCCCCAGGTTCACGCCATGGCGAGGGCGTCGCGCTGACGATCGCGTGAGTCGGCGGGTGCCTGCGAGCTTCTCGGAGACGCCCGCCGAACCGTGAAGCGGGCGTGTCAGTACCCCATCGCGCCGCCGTCCTTGCGGGGGTCGGAGCCGCCCATGAGGACGCCGCGGTCGAGGTCGATGCGGACGGCCTGGTAGCCGCCGTAGCCTCCCCGCGACTCGACGAGGTGGTGGCCCTTGGCCTCCAGGGCGCGACGGACCTCGGGGCCGATCTCGGATTCGAGGGCCGTGGATCCGCCGCCGCGGGCGGGGCGGCCGGTGGGCTCCGACGAACCCAGGTGGCGGAAGCGGGGGGCGTCGCCGGACTCCTGGACGTCCATGCCGAAGTCGACCATGTTGCAGACCATCTGGGCGTGGCCCTGGGCCTGCATATCCCCGCCCATCAATCCGAAGCTCAGCCAGGGCTTGCCGTCCTTGGTGACGAACGCCGGGATGATCGTGTGGAAGGGCCGCTTCCGGGGCTCCAGGCGGTTGGGATGGCCCGGGTCGAGCGCGAACGAGCAGCCGCGGTTCTGGATCGCGAACCCGAGGTCGCCGGGGACGTGGCCCGAGCCGAAGCCGTTGTAATTGCTCTGGATGAGGCTCACCGCGTTGAAGTCGCCGTCGACGACGGTCATGTAGATCGTGTCGCCGTGCTTCGGCTCGCCGGGCGTCGGGCGGTCGTTGGCGCGGTCGGGGTCGATCAGCTTGCGGCGGACGTCGGCGTACTCCTTGGAGATCAGCTCGCGGACGGGGACCTCGGCCTTCTCGGGGTCGGCGTAGTACCGCGCCCGGTCCTCGTAGGCGAGCTTCTTGGCCTCGATCATCAGGTGGAGCGCCTGGGCCGACTGGGGTCCCATGCTCTTGAGGTCGTAGGCTTCCAGCAGGTTGAGCATCTGCAAGACGGCGATCCCCTGGCCGTTGGGCGGCAGTTCCCAGACGTCGTAGCCGCGGTAGTTGGTGGAGACCGGCTCGACCCACGTCGACGCGTGCTCGGCGAAGTCGGAGGCCGCGAACAGGCCGTCGACGGACTCGGAATAGCGGACGATCGCCTCGGCCAGCGGACCCTTGTAGTAGGCGTCGCGGCCCCCCTCGGCGATCGCCTTCAGCGACCGCGCCAGGCCGGGGTTGCGGAAGAGGTCGCCCACCCCCGGCGCGCGGCCGTCGGGGAGGTAGCAGGCGGCCGAACTCGGCACCCGCGACAGCCCCGCGCGCGAGGCCCGCCAGTCGGCGGCGATGATCTCGCTGACGGGGAAGCCTTCCTCGGCGTACTGGATGGCGGGGGCGAGGAGGTCGGACCAGGAGAGCGTCGCGAACTTGCGCCTCAGCTCGTCCCAGCCGTCGACGCAGCCGGGGACGGACCAGCTCAGGGACCCGTGGTCGGGGATCTCCGTCAGCCCCTTGTCGCGGAAGTAGGAGAGGTCGGCCTTCCCCGGCGACCGGCCGCTGGCGTTCAGGCCGTGGAGCTTCTTCCCCTTGGCGTCCCAGACGATCGCGAAGAGGTCGCCGCCGATCCCGCACGACATGGGCTCGACGACGCCCAGCACGGCGTTCGCCGCGATCGCCGCGTCGATCGCGTTGCCCCCCTTCTGCAACACGCGGATCGCCGCCGCGGTGGCCAGCGGCTGGCTCGTCGCCGCCATCCCGCGGCGGGCGACCACCGTCGACCGCGTCTTCTGCAACGGCCCCGACGGCCGGTCGTGCCCCAGGGCGGCCTTCGAGGCCCCCGCGCCCAGCCACGCGAGGCCCGCTATGCCGCATCGAAGGATCGTCCTGCGAGGATGGGCGTTCGACATGCTCAGGGGCTCCTTGAAGGCGGCCGTCCGTCGGGCCGGGGTGGGTCAGAAATCGCCGTGCTGGATGCGGAGTTCGGGGAGGCGCTTCCTCAGGTCTTCGAGGCCGGCCTCCGTGACCTTCGTCCAGGTGATGCTGAGATATTCGAGCTTCGGAAGGACCATGAGATGCGCCAGGCCCAGGTCGGTGATCTTGTCGCCGGAGATGTAGAGCCGCCGAAGCTTGGGCAGCGACCGGAACATTGCAAGCGAGGCGTCGTCCAGCTTGTTGTAGTAGAGATTGAGGAGGTGCACCTCCTGCAGGCCCCGCAGGGCGGGCAGGCCGGCGCCGGTGATCTTGTTGTCGGGCAGGGAGAGGCTTTGGAGCCGCGTCAGCCCGCGGAGGTGGGCGAGCCCGGCGTCGGTGACGTTCGCCTTGACGACCTCGAGGACTTCCAGGTTCTTGAGGGCGGCGAGCTGCGCCATGCCGGCGTCGCCCAGGTCGGAATAGCCGATCAGGAGATGCTTGAGCTTGGGGACGTCCTTCAAGTGGGCCAGGCCGGCGGCGGTCACGGGCGTCGCGCCGATGTCGAGCTCGCTCAACTCGGGCAATCCCTGGAGGTGGGCGAGCCCGGCGTCCGTGACGTCGGTCGACGAGAGGTCGAGCGAGACGAGCCTGGGCATGCCCTTGAGCTGCGCGAGGCCGCCGTCGCCGATCGGGACGTACGACAGGTTCAATTCCTGGAGGCTCGGGAACGTCTTCAGCAGCGCGAGCCCGGCCCCGGTGATCGGCTCGCCGACGAAGCCCATGTCCTTCGACAGGACGAGCCGGCGCAGTTTGGGCAGCCCCTTCAGGGCGGCGAGGCCGGCGTCGCCGACGTCGGCCGTGACGAGGGTGAGGTTTTCCAGGTTCGCGAGCTTCTGGAGCGAGCGCAGGCCCGCGTCGGTCACGAGCGTCTGGTCGATGTTCAGGTCGGTCAGGCCGGCGAGGCGGCCGACGACCTGCAGCCCGGCGTCGGTCGTCGGCGTGCCGATGAGGTTGAGCTTCTTCAGGCCGGCCAGGCCCGCGAGGTTCTCGAGGCCGGCGTCGCCCACCCTCGTCTCCCGGAGCGAGATCGACTGCAGATTCTTCAGGCCCCGCAGGTGGACCATGCCCTGGTCGTCGATCGCCTGCCTGGACAGCTCGAGGGTGGTGATCGCGGCGAATCCGTCGAGGTCCATGCCCTGGAACCGGCCGGTGAGGGCCTGGAAGTATTCCAGGTCGGCGACGGTCGGGCGGGCCGCCGCCAGGGCGCGGGGCGTGGGCCTGGCGGGTTTCTTGACCGCGAGCGCGGGGGCGGCCGGGAAGCCGCCGGGCTGGCCGGTCGGCCTCGGGGCGGCGAGCGCCCCCGAATACGAGTAGAGGGCCTGCGCGACGCCGTGGCGGCCGTTCTTCTTCGTGAACCGGAAGAGCGAGGCGACCCAGCGCGAATGGCCGGCCGTGCGCAGCGAGTGGATGAAATAGTATCCCTGGGCGTCGCGGCGGACCTCCGACGACCGCGCCTCGGTCCCGTCCTTCCAGCCCCAGAGGTCGGCCGCGTTCGACCCCTCGCCCCAGCTGCTGCCGAGGTCGATCTTCGTCCCCGCCCAGTCGCCGGGCCCGAAACGCAGCCTGTACGACTCGAACTCGGGGACGTACCCCTCGTCGTTGGGCCCCAGCCGGCCGCTGAAGCCGAGGGCCGCGACGCCCTCCCTGGGGCTCGCCGGATTCCCCCCATAGGGGATCACGACGTTCGCGACGCCTTGGCGTCCGTCCCTCAGCGTATAGCGGAAGTTGGCGACCACCCAGTCGTCGGCTTCAGCCGTCGCCAGCGAGTAGATGAAGTAGAATCCGTCCTCGTCCGAGAGCGCGTCGGTCGCCTTGACGTTCAGGCCGTCGGGCCAGTTCCAGAGGTCTTCCGGCTTCTTGTCGCCCCAGGCGCTCGTGATGATGATCCGGGCGCCCGCCCAGTCGCCCGGCCCGAACCGCAGCTTGTACGACTCGAAGCCGGGGACGAAGCCCTCGTCTTGGGGGCCGACCTTCCCGCCGAAGCCGAACGACACGGCCGAACGCGGACCCGCCGCGGCCGCCGTCGTCGGCTCGGCCTTGACCGCCGCCTGGAAGGCCGACGCGACGGTACCGATCGAACAGGCCGCCGAGAAGGCCACGACGAACACCGCCGCGGCGAATCGAGCCTTCCTGCGCATCCTCGACCTCCCGACCGCCTGTCGCTTGCTGACGCGCCCATGCCTTCGCCCCTGGGAACCGGCCATGATAGCAAGCCGATCGGGCTCCGGACAAAGGAAAGCGGGACGGCGAGGCGCCGGCCCGGGGGGCTGCGACGGTTGATTTCGCCGCCTCCCGCCCTCACAATGGCGGACGGCCACGCAACTTGCACCTCGCGCCCAGCCGATCGGGGGTCGTTTCGCACATGGCGTCGTACAACGAGACGGATGACGGGTATGGGTACGACGCGCCGCCGCCGAGGCCGACGACCCCGCCGGTGAGGCGGGGGTTCGTGATGATCCTGGCGCTCCTGAGCCTGGCGGTGCTGGCGGTCTACGGCGTGCCGTTCGTGGCCGAGCGGGCCGGGCGGGCGTGGGAGGCGGGGCGGGCGCAGTCGGCGTCGGCGGCGCTGGCGAAGCTGGACGAGCAGGGGGCGGTGAGCCAGGCCTCGCGGCTCTTCCGGCTGGCGACGACGGCCGTCTCGCCGGCGGTCGTGAACGTCCGGTCGTTCCGCGGCAATCCCGGCGTCGGCCGCCACGGGCTGCAGCTCGGCGTCCCGCCCAGCCAGCGCGAGGGGGTCCGCAGCGAGCTGGGCTCGGGCGTGGTGATCGACGCGGCCGCCGGCTACATCGTCACCAACAACCACGTCATCCAGGACGCCGAGCAGATCGTCGTGCGCCTCGGCCCCCGCGACGACGTCCCGGCGCGGCTGGTCGGGGCCGACCCCAAGACCGACCTGGCGGTGCTGCAGGTCAAGACCCCGCTCAAGACCGCCGCGCAGTGGGGGGATTCGAACAAGCTGGACATCGGCGACTGGGTGCTGGCGATCGGCAGCCCCCTGGGCTTTGACCACTCGGTGACGGCGGGGATCGTCTCGGCGACCGAGCGGAACGACCTGCGGATCGCCGAGTACGAGTCGTTCATCCAGACCGACGCCGCGATCAACCCGGGCAACTCGGGGGGGCCGCTGGTCGACCTCTCGGGGCGGATCGTCGGCATCAACACGGCGATCATCACCCAGTCGGGCGGCTACGAGGGCATCGGCCTGGCGATCCCCTCGTCGCTGGCGAAGCGGATCGTCGACGCCCTGATCAAGGACGGCAAGGTGACCCGGGGCTTCCTGGGCGTGGCCATGCAGCCGCTCGACGGCGAGACCGCGCGGGCGCTGAAGCTCCCGGGGGGGGCCGGCGGCGTGGTCGTGGGTGGCGTGCTCCCCGACGGCCCGGCCGCCCGCGCCGACCTGCACCCCGGCGACGTCATCGTCTCGCTCGACGGCCGCCCCGTCCACGACCCGACCGGCCTGCGGTACGTCACGGCCGACCTGGGCGCGGGGGTCGACGTCCCGGTCGTCTACTACCGCGACGGCGCCGAGCGCACGGCGACCGTGAAGCTGACCGAATCGCCCACGAACCCCGAGATCGCCCCCCTGGGCTTCCGCGTCAAGGAGGCGAGCGCCCCGGAGGGGGACGGCAAGCCCCGGACGATCGTGGAGGTCGACCGCGTGGTCGCCGCCGGCCCCGCCTTCAACGCCGGCCTCCGGCCCGGGATGTGGATCGTCGCGGTCGGCAAGACGCCGGTCGAGTCGCTGATGCAGTTCCTCGCGCTGATCCGCAACTTCGACCTCGAACGCCAGCTCCCCCTCGTCGTCTTCTCCCAGGACGGCCGCGGCACGGGCCTCGTCATCCTCGGCCCCAAGGCCATGCAGGACCAGCCGCCGGGGCAGGCGGCGCCGGACGTCCCGCCGGCCCTCCCGCCGGTCGCCCCCACGCCCTGAGCCGGGCGGCCGAAGGCTCCTCGCCCGGGTTTGGCGCTGACAGGATCGCGGATCCGGCTAAAATCCCCGCCGAGTTCCTGTCGACGGCGACGGCCGGGCCATGGAGACGTGCGGCGGATGAGACGGCGATGGTGGGGGGCCTGGCTGCTGGCGGCGGTCGTCGCGACGACGGCGGCGGGCGGCTGCGCCTCGATCGTCGTCCATCAGCGGCCGATCGTCGGCCGGGAGACGCACGAGGTCGTCGAGACGACCTCGCAGGGGCCGGCGGGTAACCGCCGTGCGCACGCGCTGATCCGGACCGGGCTGGAGCTGGACCGGAAGCACCCGGCCTGGGCGATCACCTATTTCCGCGACGCGGCCCTGGAGGCCTTGCCCGCCCTCTCGGCGGCCGAGGGCTCGCCGGAGGCGGTCGACGGCCGCGCCACGTACCGCCGCGCGATCGAGTACCTGCTGGCCACGGCCGACCGCCGGGTGAAGTCCGAGCGGATCTCGTGGCGGGCGGCGATGGAGCAGTCGGGGACGGCCGTGGCGGGGCGGGTCGCCCTGTACGACGCCGCGCTCTGGCAGGAGGTCTTGCCGGCCCAGCAGTTCGAGGTGAAGGGCTTCCGGCGGACGATGGGGCAGGGCGGCGTCGGCGCGCCGGTCGTGATCCGCATGGCCCGCAGCGTCGAGAACCGCGTGAGGACGGTCGAGGGCGCCGTCGACCTGACCGACCCGTCGGAGAAGCACTTCCCGCTGCAGCTCTTCCGCTCGGCCTCGGCCGTCGTCCGCCCCGGCGGGCCGGGCGGCCCGAAGGCGGTCCTGGAGCTGCGCGACCCGGTGCGCGAGCCCGACATGACGTGGACCCGCGGCGACGGCCCGGCGCTCCCGCTGGCCTACGACATGACCATCGGCCTCGCCCGCCAGTTCCACGAGGGGAACCTCGACCTCATCGGCAGCCTCGGCGTCCTCTACCCCTCGGAGTACGACGGCCGGACGGGCCTCTTCATGATGGATCCGTACCAGCCCGGCAAGATCCCGGTCGTCTTCGTCCACGGCCTGATGTCCAGCCCCGGCGCCTGGTCCAACGCCCTGAACGAGCTTCGGGGCGACCCCGAGCTGCGCAAGAAGTACCAGTTCTGGATGTTCTTCTACTCCACAGGCAACCCGATCCTGACCTCGGCCGCCCGCCTGCGGTCGTCGTTGATCTCGATCCGCGACGAGTTCGACCCGATGGAGCGGGACCCGGCGCTCGACGACATGATCCTGATCGGCCACAGCATGGGGGGCGTTTTGACCCGGCTGATGGTCAGCGACAGCGAGAGCCGGCTCTGGCAGGCCGCGACGGCGAAGTCGCCGGACGACGTCGTGCTGGCCGACGAGCCCAAGCGGATGCTGATGGATTCGATGTTCTTCGCGCCCGTGCCGACCGTCAAGCGGGCCGTCTTCGTGGCGACGCCGCACCACGGCAGCCCCCTGGGGGACGCCTGGATCGGCCGGGTCGCCTCGCGGCTGATCCGCGTGCCGAAGGACGTCCTGGACGTCCAGGGGGCGCTGGCGAAGCTCAACGGCGGCGACGACGTCTCGTGGGACTTCAAGAACCGCCGCTACGCCACCAGCGTCGCGCAGCTCGGCCTGACCAATCCGGTCCTCCAGGCGGTCTCCACGCTGCCGATCCGCGAGGACCTGCCGTACCACTCGATCATCGGCTTCAACGGCAAGGAGCCGCTCCCCACCGGCGGCGACGGCGTCGTGCCGTACCTGAGCGCCCACATCGACGGCGCGATGACCGAGCTGATCGTCTCCAGCGGCCACACGGCGCAGGAGACCGAGCCCGCGATCGCCGAGATGCGCCGGATCCTGATCCTCCACCACAAGGAATACGCCGCCGACCGCCGCGCGATCGCCGCCGGCTCGCCGCCGACCCTCCACGCCGCCCGTCCCGACGGCCCCACCCCCCTCCGGTTCGACGAGGCCGCCGCCGACCCCCGGATCAAGGCCCAGGTCGCCCACGACCAGGAGCCCCTCGACCTCCGCCTGATCCGCTGACGCGGCCCCTCGGCACGCGGGCCGCTCGACTTGACGAAAAATCGCCGCCCGGGTACAAGCCCCCCGAATCCACGCCGTCCGCACGGTCGACGGCGCGCGCCCCGTGCGGACTTCGAGAAAGCGAGAATCCCGATGCGGACCCCGACCCGGCTGCGACTCGCCGCCCTTAGCGTCGTCCTCGGACTCACGCCGCTGACCGCGGCCCGGGCGCAGAAGCCGCCCGACGTCGTCGTCGGCCAGGCGAGCCAGGCGATGAGCGAGGTCACGCGCAACCCCAAGACGGGCATGCCCCGGCTGGTCATGCGCAAGGCCCAGGGGATCGCGATCATCCCGGGCATGTTCAAGGCCGGCTTCGTCATCGGCGCCCGGTTCGGCCGCGGCGTTCTGCTCGTCCGCCAGCCCGACGGCACCTGGAGCAACCCGGTCTTCATCCACCTGATGGGCGGCAGCTTCGGGTTCCAGGCCGGGGCGCAGAAAACCGACCTGATCCTGGTCTTCCAGACCCAGCGCGGGCTCGACCGCTTCATCAAAGGGCGCGACAAGCTGACCCTGGGCGTCGACGTCGGCGCGGCGGCCGGGCCGGTCGGCAAGCGGTTCGAGGCCGGCACCGACGTCGCCCTGAAGTCGGAGATCCTCTCGTACTCCAACAGCCGCGGCGTCTTCGCCGGCGTCTCGGCCGAGGGGGGCACGCTCCAGATCGACTGGCGGGCCAACATGAACTACTACGGCCGGCCGGTCTCCGTCGGCGAGATCCTCGCCATCAACAGCACGCTCCCCGTCCCCGTCGAGGCCGAGTCGCTCCAGGCCCTCCTCGCCGAGAAGACCGCCTCGCCCGTCCCGGTCGCCCCCGGCGAGGTGATCCAGGGCGAGACCATCATCCTCGAAGGCGACGACGTCGTCGCGCCCCGGACCACTCGCGCGACGCCCGCGCCCCGGACCCGCCCCCGCGTCGTCCGCCCCGAGCCGATCGTCGAGGACGGCGACCTCGACCCGCTCCCGAGCGCCAAGCCGGCCCCGCGGCCCTCGACCGACGCCAACGACGAGGACCTGCCGTCCGCCGTCCCCGACCCGCGTCCGGCGCGTCCCGAGAATCAGCCCCTGCCCAGGGTCGAGTCGAAGCCCAAGCCGAAGCCCAGCGCCGAGCCCGACGACATCGACCTGGACGACGTCCCGCCCCTCGACCCGCCCAAGCCCTGACCCGACCACCGCATGTCAAGCGAGGAGGCGACCGATGGGAGCCTGGGGACACGGCGGCTTCGAGAACGACGATGCAGCCGACTTCGTGGCCGACCTCCTGGCCGACCCGACGTGGAAGCCGGTTGCGGAGGCCCTGAACACCGTCCTAGACGCCGAGGACGACTGGCTCGAAGCGCCGACGGCGTCGGTCGCGATCGCCGCGGCCGAGGTCGTCGCCATCGCCCTCGGCAGGCCGGCGGCCGAACTCCCCGACGGGCTCCCCGACTGGATCTCGAGACGCGAGGCCCCGGAGCCGAAGCTCGTCGAGAAGGCCCGGCTCGCCATCGAGCGGATCCTCCAGGATTCGGAGTTGAAGGACCTCTGGGAGGAGACCCCGGACTCGGCGGCATGGCATGAAGAGATGGAGAGCCTGTCTCGCCGGGTGAGCGGGGCCGGCTCCTAGCTCCCGGGTCGCCGATGGAAGCGACTCGCGGGCCGGTCGATTCCCCGACGCCCGCCGATCCGGTATCCTGAGGCTCGCGATCGGCGAGGCGAGCAAGACCGGGGGACGACGATGAGCGAGCGCATCCTGCTGCGGACGGGCGAGGCGTTGGTGGAAGGGGCCGAGGACTACCTCTGCGCCGAGCCGGAGATCGTGATCGGCGAGTTCGACGGCCCCGTCGGCCAGGCGTTCGCGAACCTGATCGGCGACCAGGTGAAGGGGCACTCGCGGGTCTTCGCGATCCTCAACAGCGACGTCCAGGTCCGGCCCGCGACCATCATGGTCAGCAAGGTCACGGTCAAGAGCGCCGAGTACACGAACATCCTGATGGGCACCGTGCAGGCCGCGATCGCCCACGGCGTCCTCGACGCCGTCCGCTCGGGCGACATCCCCCGCGACAAGGTGAACGACCTGGGGATCATCTACTCGGTCTGGCTCGACCCCGCCGTGGTCGAGGTCGACGACCTCGACCACAAGGCCCTCTTCGACGTCCACCGCGAGGCCACCGCCAAGGTCATCCGCAAGGCCCTGCGCAACGAGCCGACGATCGACTGGCTCCTGGAGAACCAGGATCAGGTCGAGCACTACTTCCACAAGCTGGGCCTCGACGGCGAGCTCTGATCGCGTCGACCCGACCCTCGAATCTCAAGGCCGTCCCCACGTCACCCCGGAGCGGTCATGGAAAAAGATCCCCCGACGATCGACATCTTCCCGCGCACGGTCGCGGCCTGGCTGTCCGTCCGCGACAGCCAGCGGGCCGTCGCCTTCTACAAGGCGGCGTTCGACGCCGTGGAGTCCTTCCGCCTCGAAGACCCGGACGGCGCCCTGGTCGCCAGGCTCTCGATCGACGGCTCGGAATTCTGGGTGGGCGACGAGTCCCCCGAGCACGGCAACTTCAGCCCCGAGTCCCTCGGCGGCGGCACGGCGCGGATGATCCTGACCGTGCCCGACCCCGACGTCGTCTTCGCCCGGGCGCTGAAGGCCGGCGCCTCGGAAGTCCACCCCGTCCGCGAGGAACACGGCTGGCGTCTGGGACGCGTCGTCGACCCCTTCGGCCACCACTGGGAGATCGGCTGCCCGGCCTCGGCATCCTGACCGCGGTCACAACGAACGATTTCTCAGCCGTTCCAGCGTGGCGACGTCGTCGGCGAAGTCTTCCGGGGTCGGTCGATGGATCGGGATTTTCCGGCCCGTGAGTTCCTGCTCGAACTCGACGCGGCTCATTCCCGCCATCTTCGCGGCGGGCCAAAGATTCAACCTGCCGATGTCGAACAGGCGGCAGGCGATCTCGACGACGGCCTCACGTTCCGTCATGCCCGCCTGCTGCAGCGTCTCATCGGAGATCACGACGGGCATGGCCGGAACTCCCGTAGGCTGGGATCGGTGATTTCCCCTCCCGATCACCCCATCCTACATCTCCGGAATCGAGGCCGTCGAGCGATCGCGATTCATGCGATCACGCGCAGCTTCCGAAGGCAACGGGCCGCCTCGTCGCCCTTGCTGAAGCAGAAGGTCTGGCCGTTCCACGAACGCTGCTTCACTCACCACGAGGCAGCGGACTATCGCCGACTCGCAAGGAAGCGACGGGGGTTGCCGAAGCTGACGAAGGCGGGGAAAAGGGCGATCGGCGCCTATCCCTATTCCACTGCATCAGGTGGCGAGTCTTGAGCGTCGATGGCGGGTACAGGCCCCGGCTCAAGCAGGACCGTGGTCGAGGGCATCTGTTCGGCGATCCCGGGACGCTTCGGCATACGGGCACGGATGTCGTCGATCAGCTTTTGATGGGAGCGATTGGAGTGCCACCATCGGAAGAGCGAGATCAGCCCTTGGACGAGCAGCAGCCAGAAAGCAACGAGGTACGACGTGTAAATGCGGTTCGATTCAATGGTCGCCGTCTGAAGGGTGACGAGTATCGAAAGCGCTGTCGGCAGCATGGCGAGGGCGAAATTCAAGTGCAGCTGGCCTGTCGGTCCTTCCGCCAGGCGCTCGAATTCCGCCTCGGACAGCTCGTAAACCTTCAACTCGCCGAGCGGCGCGTAGACGACGATGGGGGGAGTAGGCCTAGGATTCTGATTCTTACGGGGCGGCATCCGTTACCTCGTCGCTCCTACGCCGCGATGGAGCCTCACGCCGGCTTTGACAGTCCCGCCATAGCCGCCTAGATCGACGGCCAGGTGCCATCGACCCTGGTGCGGGGGTGAGAGCCGCATGGGCGACTGTTTCGCCAGCCCGCCGTAATATTGGAAGGCCCGCCCGGCACAGTAGTTTTCGAAGTTGGCCGTGTCTAGCAGCATCACATTCGCCTGCCCGTCGAGCGTGACTTCAATCAGGTCGTCCGGGCCTACGTCGAACTCTTGGTGAAGGAAGTTCATGTCTCCCTCTCAAAGGCTGGAGGCTATGAGACGCCCCACATCCTCGGCGCATCAAACAAACCGGCTTTCCCGATTCTACAAGGTCATCCAGGATTCCTGCAGCCGATCTCTGCATCTCGGCTTTTGGATCGTACGCCGCATCTTCCGCCTTTATCCTCGGCTCCTTCATCCCAGAGGTTCGAGCCGCCCTCTCTCGGACGCCAGGGCCAGCGCGCACTTATAGGTAGATTCGGCGGAGTCTGGCGGCTTGCGCCGGATCGAGTCATCGGTTAGACCATCTCCAGGCGGCGTCACGGCGCGGGGGACGGGGGTCGGTCGATGGCGGATGCGAGCCGGTTCGGTATGGACGAGGTGGCGGCGTTCTTCCAGGACCTGGATGACCCGCGGTCGGAGATCAATCGCAAGCATCCGCTGGCCTCGGTGGTGGTGATCGCCCTGGTCGCGGTCCTGGCGGGGGCCTCCGGGCCGACGGCGATCGCGCGGTGGGCGGCGTTCAAGCGGGGTCTGCTCGAGTCGATCCTGCCGCTGCCGAACGGGGTGCCGTGCAAGGACGTCTTCCGGCGCGTGTTGATGGCCCTGCGGCCCGAGGCGTTCCAGCCGTGCTTCGCCGCCTGGCTGCGGTCGCTGCGCGACGAGGCCGCGGCCGAGACGGGCGTCGAGCGGCCCACGCTGGCGATCGACGGCAAGACCCTGCGTCGCAGCCACGACCGCAAGAACGGCCTGGGGGCGTTGCACTCGGTGACCGCCTGGGCGAGCGAGTACGGCCTGTCGCTGGGCCAGGTCGCTTGCGATGAGAAGTCGAACGAGATCGCTGCGATCCCCGAGTTGCTGAAGCTGATCGACGTCTCCGGCGGCGTCGTGACGATCGACGCGATGGGCTGCCAGAGGGAGGTCGCCGGGGCGGTCGTCGCCGCCGGCGGCGACTACGTGCTGGCGCTGAAGGGGAACCAGGGGACGCTGCATCGGGCGGCCGTCGCCCACGTCCTGGGGCGTTGGGACGAAGGGTTCGCGGGGGAGCCGGTCGGCCGCCTCCAGGTCGATGAGGCGGCCCACGGCCGTCGCGAGTCGCGGACGTACATCCAGCTCGAGGCCCCGAAGGACCTCCCCGGCTTCGAGGCGTGGCGGGGGCTGAGGTCGATCGGCGTGGCGATCTCCGAGGTCGTCCGCGAGGGAAAGACGGCGGAGGACGTCCGCTACTACATCAGCAGCCTGCCGGTCGAGCCCGACGCTAAGGCGTTCGCCCACGCGGTCCGCTCGCGCTGGGGGATCGAGAACGGCTGCCACTGGACCCTCGACGTGACCTTCCGCGAGGACGAGTCGCGAATCCGAGAGGAGCACCTGCGCCAGAACATGGCCTGGCTGAATCGCTTCTGCCTGTCCCTGCTCAAGCGGCACCCCGGGCGGGACAGCGTCGCCATGAAGCGACGCGGATGCGGATGGAGCGACGACTACTTGATGGAAGTCGTTAGAGGATCGACATGTTAGTGAGCGCTGGCCCTGCTCGGACGCCGATGACTGTCGCCGGCTGGAGACCCCGCCCGCCTGAACTTTCCGAATGTTAGCTCGAAAACCGCAGGCTCGCGGCGCTTCCGCCTCGCCGACTGGTACAGGAAACTCGAGAGGTTCCTTTCCAAGCGGGGTCCATTCATGCGAACCATGGAATGTCGTCAGGTGAGCACTCGCAGCTTCCGCAGCCTTCGGGCCGCCTCGTCGAGGGTCTCGTCGCGCTTGCAGAAGCAGAAGCGGACGTACGAGCGGCCCAGGGATTTGTCGCGGAAGAAGCTCGAACCGGGGACGGTCGCGACGCCGATCTCGCGGACCAGCTTGTCGGCGAAGGCGACGTCGTCGTCGACGCCGAACGGGCCGATGCCGGCCATGACGTAGTACGCCCCCTGGGGCGCTTCGAACTCGAAGCCGACCTCCCACAGGGCCTTGCAGAACCGGTCCCGGCGCGCCTGGTAGCCGGCGGCGAGGGCGTCGTAATAGTCGCGAGGCAGCCGGTAGGCGACCGCGCCGGCCTCCTGGAGCGGGGCCGCCGCGCCGATCGAGACGAAGTCGTGCATCTGCCGGAACGCCTTCGTCAGGTGCGGCGGGGCCAGGATCGTCCCCACCCGCCAGCCGGTGACGGAGTAGGTCTTCGACATCCCGCCGACCGTCACCGACCGCTCCCACATGCCGTCGAGGGCGGCCATGGCCACGTGCTCGCGGCCGTCGAAGAGGATGTGCTCGTAGATCTCGTCGGTGATCGCGATCACGTCCCACTTGCGGCAGAGGGCGGCGACGGCCTCCAGCTCGGCGCGGGTGAAGACGGCGCCGGTGGGGTTGTTGGGGTTGCACAGCACGACGGCCTTGGTGCGGTCGTTGAAGGCCGCGGCCAGCTCGTCGAGGTCGAACTTCCAGTCCGGCGGGCGGACGGGGACGAACCGCGGCGTCGCGCCGGCGATCATGCAGTCGGGCCAGTAGTTCTCGTAGAAGGGCTGGGTGAGGATCACCTCGTCGCCCGGGTTGATGATCGACAGCAGGGCCACCAGCATGGCCTCGGTGCTGCCGCAGGTGACGGTGATCTCGGACTCGGGGTCGACGGCCAGCCCCAGGTGCCAGGCGGCGTGCTCGGCGACGGCCTCGCGGAGGTCGTGCGCGCCCCAGGTGATCGCGTACTGGTTGACGTCGCCCTGGATGGCGCGGCAGGCGGCGTCCTTGAGGGCCTGCGGGGCGGGGAAGTCGGGCATCCCCTGGGCCAGGTTGACGGCGTTGTGACGCCGGGCCTCGATCGACATGCCGCGGATGACGCTGTCGGTGAACCGCGAGGCCTTCGCGGCGATCAACGGATGCTGCATCGTTCGACGTACCGGGTTCGGGTCGGGACCGCCGCCGCGGCGGGCTGGCGGCGGCGGCGGCGGTCCAGGTCGGATCCGAAAATCACTCGGGCTTGTGGGCGTCGTGGCAGGCCTTGCACGAGCCGCCGATGTTCTTGGCGGCGGTCTTGAAGCCGGCGACGTCCTTCTTGTCGACGGCCGTGCTCAGCGACTTGGACTCGTCGGCGAGGGCCTTGGTGAGCTTCGCCCACGAGGACTTGTCCCCCTTCGGGGCGTCGTTCTTGCCCAGGTCGGGGGCGTACTTGGAGAACGCCTCGGAAGCCGTCTTGACCTTGGTCCAGTCGGGCGAGTCGGTCTTGGACGCGGCCTTCAAGGTGTTGTTCGGCGAGGACTTGCCCGCGAACAGCTTCTTCATCACCACCTCGACGCTGGCCGTTTCGTCGGCCGCGGCGTCGACCCGCGCGGCCGACAGGCCGGCGGCGACGATCAGGGCGGCCAGGCTCGCACCGCAGATCAGGCTCTTCATGCAGAACTCCTCAATGAGGCCGTCGAGAATCAGGGCCTCCGACGCGGAGGCCCGACGTTGCGTCGTCGGAGAGCGCGGCCGGACCGCCACACGATCCGACCCGAATAGACTACCGGCAAGCCGGGGTGCGAGCCAGAACAGTCCGCCGCGACGTCCCGCCGACCCGTGCGCCGGGGTGCGGAGTGCGGCGGTTCCCGGACCCGGGTTTCTCGGCGGGCTCCGCGGCATGGCCCTTGCCTACCCGGGGATCCGGAAATACCCTCTCTTCATGACGGTCGCGCGGATCCGTCCCGCGGCGGGATCGAGGGCGGCCATACGAGATTCGATGCGGAACCCCGGGAGTCGACCCCATGCGCTGGCAAGGCGGGCGTGAGAGCGAAAATGTCGAGGATCGTCGCGGGATGTCGCCGGCCATGGTCGGCGGCGGGATCGGGACGCTGATCGTGATCCTCCTGGCCGCCTTCTTCGGGATCGATCCGCGGCCGCTGCTGCAGGTCTTCGGCGGCGGCCCCGGCGGCGGGGGCGGCGGCGCGGCCCAGAAGCAGGCGCGCGAGCTGTCGCCCGAGGAGAAGCAGCAGGGCCAGTTCGTCCGCACCCTGATGGGGATGACCGAGGACGTCTGGACCGAGCAGTTCGCCAAGCTGGGCCGGCGGTACGAGGAGCCGACGCTCGTCCTGTTCTCGGGCCAGGTCTCGACCCAGGGCTGCGGCGCGGCCAGCTCGAACGTCGGGCCGTTCTACTGCCCCGGCGATCAGAAGGTCTACATCGACCTGACCTTCTACGACGAGCTGAAGGACCGGTTCAAGGCCCCCGGCGAGTTCGCCCAGGCCTACGTGATCGCCCACGAGGTCGGCCACCACGTCCAGAACTTGCTGGGGATCAGCGAGAAGATCTCGCGGGCGCAGCAGCAGGTCGGCAAGGCCGAGGCCAACCAGCTCTCGGTCATGCTGGAGCTGCAGGCCGACTTCTTCGCGGGCGTGTGGGCCCACCACATCGAGAAGAAGCGGCACATCCTCGAGACCGGCGACATCGAGTCCGGCCTCAAGGCCGCGACGGCCATCGGCGACGACGCGCTCCAGAAGCAGGCCCAGGGCTACGCCGTCCCCGACTCGTTCACCCACGGCACGTCCGAGCAGCGGGTCCGCTGGTTCACCAAGGGCCTGCAGACCGGCGACGTCAACCAGGGCGACACCTTCAACGCGCCGAGCCTCTGACCCGAACCGGCGCAACCGCCCCAGCCGGCGCGACAGTCGCAATCGTCGCGCCGGAACCAACCCTCGCCCGACGCTCGACCGTCGCGTCGGCGCGGGCGATTGGGAGCGGACGAGGTCCTCCGGGGGCCGATAGAGAGGGCAGTTCGGGATCCGGCGACGGAGTTCGTCGGGTCCCTGTCGCGGCGTCGGGCCCCGGCCGGGTCGTCCGTCCGGGGGAGGATTCCCGCCGACCGTCGCCTCGCCTCTCGCGATCAAGGAGGATCGTCGCATGTCGACCTCGTCGAACCGTCCCCGTTCGCCGCGTCACACGTTCCGCCCGACGGCGACCGCCGACGCCCGGCTCGAAGAGCGGGTCGTCATGTCGGCGTCGCCGGTTTCGCTCCATCAATACCTCAGCCTCTCGCAGCGGCTGCTGGCGAACCCGTCGCCCCGCGTCGCCCGCGTCGTGGGCTTCCCGGCGTTCACCAAGGACGCCCCGGGGGTCTCCGAGAACCCGCGGACGATCCTCGCGCCGGTGATCCAGACGATCCGCGGCGGCCAGTCGGTCAACGTCGTCACCAACGACGGCTCCCGGTTCCGGATCCAGCTCGGCTACGTCTCGAACACCCAGCAGACCTCGGCCGCCGAGGGCTCGGCCGGCGCCTACGCCCAGGGATCCGGCTCGACGGCCCTCTCGATCGCCCAGCCGACCGAGACGCCCCAGCCCCAGGGGACGGTCCGCGTCTATCCCCGGCCCGACGGTTCGGTGGGGATCATCGTCGACGGCTCGACCTCGAACACCGAGCTGTCGATCAATCCGCTGCCGCGGTCGATCCGCAAGGGCTACGCCCACAGCTTCGCCTACGGCCAGGCCGACCAGAGCCGCGTCCTGGACGTCAGCTCGATCACGATCAACAGCGGCGCGATCGCCTCGATCCTGGGCTTCCACACCGCCGACCTGACCGGCCCCGTCGTGGTCAGCGGCACCCAGGCCATCGACCGGATCGCCTTCCGCTCGATCCAGCCGGGCGCGTCGATCACCACCGGCGGCGACCTCAACACCCTCGACGTCCTCCAGGGCGTCACGATCAGCGGCAGCGGCGACAACATCGCCATCGGCCGCGACCTGAACCTGCTGAACGTCGGCGGCGACCTGGTCCTGGAGAACGGGGCGAACTTCTTCGTGGCCCGCGACCTGGGCCTCGTCCCCCAGCCGCCCAAGGGGACGGGGACCGGCTCCAACGTGCTGACCCTGAACGTGCCCCTCGTCGGCACCCAGTCGACGACCCAGTTCCCGGCCGTCTCGGGATTCATCCAGGGCGACGTCATCGTCAATCCCGGCAGCCAGTTCGCGATCGGCCGGGCGATCGACAATCAGCTCCAGGTCAACGGTGACTTCATCGGGACGAGTCGGTTCAGCTTCCTGACGAACGGGATCACGCCCGTCGTGAACCCCGACGGCACGGTCACCCAGCCCGACGCCGTCAACGTCCTCGGCGCCAGGACGGCCTGAGCGGGGCCGCCCCGACCCGCCCGGCCTCAGGGCTTCGCGCCGGCCTCCAGGTAGGCCGGCGCGAGGTCCTTCTTGAACCCGCCGACGCCCGAGTTGTTGGGCTCGTAAGGCTCGACGAAGCCGGCCTTCACCCCCTCGGCGGGGATCTTCTCCTCGAGGCCGAGCGCCCAGAAGACGCCGTTGAGGGCGAGCTTCCGCATGGGCTCGGCCTTGAAGTCGAACGGGTGCCCGAGGGTCGTGAAGAAGACCCGCGCCGGCTTGCCGCTCGCGCCGGTGTAGGTCTTCGTCCAGGCGACGGGGTTGGTCTCGGGGAACCGGGCGAACTCCTTCGCGTGGCCCGACTTGAGCGCCTTGCCGGTCAGCAGCTTCGTGCATTCCCCCTCCAGCGAGTCGCCGCCGCCCTCGACGTGGTAGAGCCACGAGTAGGTCTCGAAGGGCGTCACCCCCCGCAGGACCGGGTGGCCGGCCTCGGACGGGTTGGGCGTGACGGCCGTCAGCATCTCCTTGCCGTCGCCGAAGTGACCGTGGTGGGTGATCCACCTCTGGCCGAAGATCTTGCGCTCCCAGGCCTCGTTCATCTCGGCCGCGTGGGGGCCGCCGTCGTACTTGAAGGCGTGGGTCGCGGTGCGGAGGCCCATCATCGGACGGCCGCTCTCGGCGTACTTCTTGATCCGGCCGAGCTGGTCGTCGGGCAGCTTGCGGAACCGCGTGAACATGACCACGAGGTCGGCGTCGTCGAGGGCTTCCAGGCCGACGATGTTCGCCAGCGCGTCGGGGTCGACCTTCCCCTTCTCGTCCATCGAGTAGCAGACCGAGACGCGGAAGCCGTGCGACTTCTCGAGGATCTTCGCCAGCATCGGCAGCGACTCCTCGCTGCGATACTCCTCGTCGCCCGAGATGAAGACGACGTGGGGCGCCTTCGCCGGCCCCTCGCCGGCCCGCGCCGCGAGGGTCAGGGAGAGGAGCAGGCAGGCCGGGCTGATCCAGCGGGCGAAGGCGCGCGTCATGGGTGGGACCTCGGGGAAGGGGGCCGTTTCCGCCGTTATAAGGGCGGCGGGCCCGCCGTGCAACGGCCCGGGATCGGGTCGCCGCGCCGGCTCAGGCCTGGTCGGCGTGCTCGTGGGGGTGCGGGAACGGCTCAAGATGGACGAGGACGTCGCGGACGATCGGGAAGCGTTCGAGGAGCTGGTCCTTCACCCGGTGGCTGATCCGGTGCCCCTCGTCCACGGTCAGCGCGGCCGAGACCTGGACGTGGATGTCGACCAGGTACTCCAGGCCCGTCTTGCGGACCCAGAGCTTGTCGACCTTGCGGACCTGCGGCACGCCCACGGCGGCGTCGCGGATCGCCTCGACGAACTCCGAATCGGCCTGGGCGTCCATCAGCTCCTGGCCGCTGGACAGCAAAAGACGGGTCGCCGAGTTGAGGATCACCGCCACCACGACCATGCCCGCCACGCCGTCGAGGAACGCGTAGCGGGGCCCGAGGATCCGCACGAGCGCCAGGCTGATGAGCACGGCCAGGGCGCTGAGGGCGTCGGAGCGGTGGTCCCAGGCGTTGGCGGTCAGGGCGCTGGAGCCCAGCCGACGGCCGAGGCGGATCTTGAACTGGTAGAGCGCCTCCTTGATCAGCACGTTCACGCCGGCGATCAGGAGGGTCCAGAGCGGCGGGGTCTCCGTGGTCGGCTCGGGCGGGAAGGATCGGAGCGTGTTCCAGCCGACGATCAGGGCCGAGACGATCACCAGGACCGCGACGTTCGACCCCGCGATGGCCTCGGCCCGGGTGTGGCCGTAGGGGTGTTCGGCGTCCGCCGGCTTCTGGGCCACCCGGAAGGCGAGCAGGATGGCGGACGAGGTGAAGACGTCCCCCAGCGAGTTGACCGCGTCCGAGACCATCGCCAGCGACCCGCCGACGATCCCCCCGAACAGCTTCGCCCCGCCCAGCGCGAGGTTGACCACCAGCCCCAGCAGCGTCGCGCGCACGGCCTCGTGGTAGAGGTTCCGCTTGACCGATTCCCAGGTCCGACCGCCCATGCGCCGAAGTCCACCGCCGCGATTGACGGCGCATCCGCCCCCGGCGACCCCTATCATAGCTGCGGAGCTCAGGTCTGCAACCGGCCGGCGGTCGTCCTCACGCACCCGCGTCGAGGTCCCATACCGCGGCCAGCGGCTCGAATCCGCCGTCGGCCCATCGGAACAGGCCCCGGGGGCCGAGGTCGACGACGAGCGCTCCGACGAGGTCGACCATGATCTCGCGCGGATCGTCCGAATCCAGCTTGGTCAGGACGGCGTCCCGATCCCGCCGCCAGAGTCCGTACGGCCCGAAGTCGAGATAGAGCGAACCGTCGGGTGAGGCCGCAAGCGCCTGCGGATTCCCGGAGTTGAGCTGGCGGAAGCCCGAGCCGTCGCGCCAGTCCCAGAGCCCGTATACCCCATAGTCGACGTACAGGACTCCGCCTGGGCCCCCGGCGAGGCCCTCGGGATTCGCCGCGTTGAGCTGGCGGAAGCCATAGCCCTCGCGCCACCGCCAGAGCCCGTAAGGGCCGTAGTCGATGAAGAGGGTCCCGTCCGGGCCGAACGCCAGGCCCTCCGGATCCGCGGCGTTGATCGGCCGGATCCAACCGTTCCCGATCCAGAGCCCGAACGATCCGTAGTCGACTGCGAGCGAGCCGCCGGGCCCGGCGGCGATCGTCTGGGGGTCGGCGTCGTTGAGCTTGCGGTACGCGCCCTCCGACCAGAACCACAGCCCGCGCGGGCCGAAATCGAGGAACAGCGTCCCGTCCGCCGAGGCGGCTATGGCCTCGGGGTCGTCGGTGTTGATCTGATGGAAGCCGGCGGCCGACCAGGTCCACACGCCCCGCCCCTCGCCTTCGAGGTAGAGCGCCGGCGACTCGGGAGGCGGGCCTTCTCCGGGTTCGACGACCGTGAAGTAGACGGTCGCGACATTGGAGGCGAGGTCGCCGTCGTGGACCTGATAGGTGAACGAGTCGGTCCCCACGAACCCCGCGCTCGGCGTGTAACGGAACTCTCCCTGGTAGCCCGTGGAGATGCTGCCGTGCCGTAGATCCGAGACCGTCCCCATCGTCACGAATCCGCTCCCGACGCGGGCGAAGTCGTTGGCGAGCAGGCCGATCCTGGGTCCTGGCGTGGGCCAGACGGTCAGCACGCCGCCGGCCTCGACGCGGTACATATCGTCGACGGCGATCGGGATCATGTCGGGCGTATCTACGAACTTCGCGACGAAGGCGGCGGACCGGCCGATCGAGGTCAGGACACGGGAGCCCGTCGGGCT
The DNA here is from genome assembly GCF_029589435.1 of Paludisphaera mucosa. Taxonomy (NCBI): domain Bacteria; kingdom Pseudomonadati; phylum Planctomycetota; class Planctomycetia; order Isosphaerales; family Isosphaeraceae; genus Paludisphaera; species Paludisphaera mucosa. The sequence goes on from NZ_JARRAG010000002.1 coordinate 4,205,417, forward strand.
CGGGTCGACGTCGACGGCCCCCTCGAAGCGGCCGAGGACGAAGCTCTTGAAATTCAACGTCGGCAGGCCGACGCCCCATGAAGCCCCGTCCCCTCCCATGGACCGGGCGAGCTCGACCTTCCCCGAGGGCTCCAGGCACCACAGGAACGCACTGCCGCGGCCGGCGTCGCGGAGCGTGCGGACGCCCGCCCCGGGGTCGAAGTCGACGTCGCCGGTGAATCCTCCCGTCGCCCAGACGCTCAAGACGTGGGCCGTGATCGCCTCGACCGCGTCGTCGCCCTGGCCGCCCGCGGCGGCGACCCAGTCGAGAGCGTCGGTCGACTCGTCATAGCGCGCGAGGAACCCGTCGGCCCCCCCCGCGGAGGTGCGGATCCCCGCGCCGTCGGGGCCGCCGAAATCCACCCGGCCTTCGAATGCGCCGGAAATGTAGTAGTAACTGGGCCGCGGCGGCGTCGTGTAGCGGTAGTCGATCTCGGCCAGGTCCGTGGGCCGGTCGTCGCCGGGTCCGCCGAAGGTCCGGAGGGTCCGGGGATCGCCGACCCCCCAGAAGGTGACGACGAAGCCGTCGCGACCGCCGGCGCTGGTCCGCAGCATGGGCCCTTCGGAGATCCACCTGAGGTCGATACCGTCTCCGAAGCTGAGGTCGGCCGTCCCCTCGAACGTGCCCAGGATCCTCGACTCGCTCGCGGCCACGGCCCCGTCGTCCCCGGGACCGCCGGCGCGGGCGGCCGACGAGTACCACCATGAGCCGTCCCGGGCCAGGTCGACGTAGAAGACGTCCGCCCCCCCCGCCGACGTCATCGTTCGCGGCGAGCCGGCCAACCGGAGGCCGGGGTCGAAGTTGGCGGTCCCGCGGAACGACCCGACGACGAACAGGTGGTCCCACGCCAGGGCGAGCCCCGTCGCTTCGTCGTCGCCGGGCCCCCCGAAGCCGCGGGCCCAGTGGAGCGAGCCGTCGGCGACGGCGAATTGCGCCAGGAAGGCGTCGGTCCCCCCCTCGCTCGTCAGGAGGGTCGTCCCGTAACCCGGTCCGAACTCCACCGACCCCGAGAAGGCCCCGACGACGACGATGTACTGCTGATTGAGGCCGAAATGCCGGTCATCCAACTTGACGTCGTTGATCCGATCGTCCCCCGGTCCACCGAAAGACCGGGCCCAGCGCAGCCTCCCCATGCGGTCGTACGAGGCGAGGAAGGCGTCCTCGCCCCCCGCGCTCGTCAGCGCGAACACGCCTTCGCCCGGATCGAAGTCGATGGTCCCGGTGAACGAGCCCACGACCCACGGCCCGTCGGTGCCGGCGGCCTCCCGAATGGTGACGGCGCCCTGGCCGCCGAGCGCGAACCCCGACTCGAAGTCGGCGACCGTGGACAGAACGGTTCGGTCCTCCAGCACCTCGAATACGGGCGGGCGCGACGGGCGGCGGCGCGGCTTCACGACGGCGAACGGGGCCTTGTAGAGCATCGCAGTCTCTTCGGAAAGAGTCCGCCCCGGGTCTGCCCCGCGTCGTCGCCGGGCTCTATACCGGGGTTGCGCCGCGTCCTCCCTCTCGTCGGGCCGGGAGGCGCTTCGCTCCTACCCAGGCTATAAGCCCTCGTCCATTGATTCAAGATTGCGCCCGCGTATCCTCGCGATCGGCGCCCCGACGATCGGTGCGACGTGTGGCCCTGTCGGCGGCTGCTCACGGTCGCGATTGCGGTCCGCGGTCGCGTCGGGCATCATGCGACGCAAACCTTGTCGACGCCCTGGCGTCGAGGAGACCTATCCGTGAAGCCGATCCACAAGACGTTCGTGCTGGTCGCGGCCGACTGCCCGGCCTCCCGGGGGAGGGCCCCGCTCGCGAAGGGGGCCGGGCCGACCGTCGCGCTCCTGCAATACGAGCTGCTGACCTCGCGGCCGTATACGCTCACGTTGGAGGACCTCATCCTCGCCGTCCACGTCCGCCGCGCGGGGATCCCGGAGGCCGAGGCGGCGAAGCGGGAGGCGGCGATCCGGGCCGAGCTGTTCGCGAAGCCCCACCCCTGCATGCGGGCCTCGCCGCTGCCGAAGTCGTACGGCTGGGGCGTGCACCACGACGAGGACGGCCGGATCGCGATCGTCGGGGTCGAGACGGAGGAGTACGCCCGCTTCGCCCGCGGCGAGTTCGCGGGCGTCGAGGTCGTCCCCGCCATGCGGAACAAGCGGGCCTGACCCGGGGGCGAGGACGCCATGACGATCATCCGCCCCGAACGCACCGGCGACGAGCCGGAGATCCACGGCGCGGCCCTCCCAGTGGACGCCGACGGTGGGCGCCGATAGAGTCGAGACGTCGCCTCGCGACGCCTTGCCGTATCGATCCCCAAACGGAGGTAGTCGCAATGGTGACGTCGCCCGGCGCAGCGAGGATGCCACGCGAGAGCCTGGCGCTCCCGCGGCTGCTCGCGAGCATCCTCTTCGCCTTGGCCGCCGTCTTCGGGCTCGTTGCGGCCGTCGCCCTCACGGCCCTGCTGTCCGGCGGCCGGATGCCCTTCATGATCGCCGCCGCGACCGCACCGATCGCGTGGGTCCTGACCTGGCTCGGGTTGCGGCTCTGGACCGGCCGCGCGATCCCGAGCTGGTTCATCACCACATTTTTCGTCACGCTCCTCATCGGCGGCGGAGTCGCGCCCGCCATCAGGCTGCTCAAGCCGGGCACCTGGATGGAAGCCCTGGCCTTGCTCATCATGAGTTTCACGGCGCTCTACTCTTACGCGTCGGCCCCACATCCGACCGCGGGCGATCTTCCCGACTCGAAGAAGCGCGACGACCTGTCGTGAGCCCGCCCCCCCGTCAGCGCAGGAACAGCCGATAGACGGGGTTCTCCGTCTCGTCGATGCAGGGGTAGCCGAGGACGGCGGCGAAGTCGTCGAAGGCGGGCCGCTCGTCGTCGGGCATCTGGAGGCCGACGAGGACGCGGGCGTAGTCGGCCCCCTGATTGCGGTAGTGGAACAGGCTGATGTTCCAGTGCGGGGGCATGTTCGCCAGGAACCGCATGAGCGCGCCGGGACGCTCGGGGAACTCGAAGCGGTAGAGCCGCTCCTCGCTCGCGAGCGGGTTGCGGCCGCCGACGAGGTGGCGGACGTGCTCCTTGGCCAGCTCGTCGCCGGTCAGGTCGACGACCGGGAAGCCCTCGGCGACGAACCGCGAGGCCAGCGCCCCGGCCTCGTCCCGGCCCGAGACGGCCAGGCCGATGAGGACGTGGGCGGAAGGGGCGGCGGAGATCCGGTAGTTGAACTCGGTGACGCTGCGCGGGCCCATCGCCTCGCAGAGCCGCTTGAGGCTGCCGGGCCGCTCGGGGATCGTGACGGCGAACAGCGCCTCGCGCTCCTCGCCGACCTCGGCCCGCTCGGCGACGAACCGGAGGCGGTCGAAGTTCATGTTGGCCCCGCAGGCGATCGCGACCAGGGTCTCGCCCTCCAGGCCGTGCTTCGCCGCGTACTGCTTGGCCCCCGCCACCGAGAGCGCCCCGGCCGGCTCCAGGATGCTGCGGGTGTCCTCGAACACGTCCTTGATCGCGGCGCAGGCGGCGTCGGCGTCGACCGCGACGAAGTCGTCGACCAGCTCGCGCGTCAGCCGGAACGTCTCGGCGCCGACGAGCTTGACGGCCGTGCCGTCGGAAAACAGGCCGACGTCGGCCAGCGTCACCCGCTTGCCGGCGCGGACCGACCGGATCATGGCGTCGGAGTCGGTCGACTGCACGCCGATCACCCGGATCTCGGGCCGCACGGCCTTGATGTACGCCGCGACCCCCGAGATCAGCCCGCCGCCGCCGATCGCCGCGAAGACCGCGTGGATCGGCCCCTGGCGCTGGCGGAGGATCTCCATCGCGATCGTCCCCTGGCCGGCGATCACGTCCGGGTCGTCGAACGGGTGGACGAACGTGTAGCCGTGGACCTCGCACAGCTCCAGGGCGTGCGAATGGGCGTCGGAATAGCTCTCGCCGTGCAGCACGACCTCGCCGCCGAGGGCCCGCACGGCGTCGACCTTGAGCGACGGCGTCGTCACCGGCATGACGATCGTCGCCCGGCAGGCCAGCTTCTTCGCGCTCAGGGCCACGCCCTGCGCGTGGTTGCCCGCCGACGCGCAGACGACCCCCCGGCCGCGCTGGTCGGGCGTCAGGTGGACCATCTTGTTGTACGCCCCCCGGAGCTTGAAGCTGAAGACCGGCTGCTCGTCCTCGCGTTTCAGCCAGACGTCGTTGCCGAGCCGGGCGGAGAGCTTCGGCGCGCGCTCCAGCGGCGTCTCGATCGCCACGTCGTACACGCGGGCCGTGAGGATCTTCTGGAGGTAGTCCATCCGCCCCAGGGGGGCTTCGGGGCGGCCGGCGCCGGTCATGGGGAAGTCTCGGGGGCGACCCGGCGATCGTGCGGAGGGTCGGGACGTCGCGCTCGGGGCGGGCTCGGGGGCCCGCCGAATTCGCCCCATTCTACGGCGAGCCGGCCCGGTCGACGAGCCGGCCTTTGGGAAGGGCCGTTCACCGGGACGCGGAGCCGGTGGTGAAATTCCGATTCACGCGATCCATCAACTGCCCGAAGACGGCGGGGTTGTAGCCGACCGTGAAGCTCAGCAGCGACGAGAGCCCGGCCAGGCGGATGTACTTCTCCAGCGAGAGGTTGGTGAAGGCCTGGTCCGAGAGGATCACCGAGCCGGACTGGATGATCAGGAAGATGAAGAACCCCCGGGTCACGGCGGCGATGTAGGCGTCGCGACGCCCGAGCGGCGCGGCCGGCGCGGCGGGATCGACCGCGCCGACGGCCCGGAACCCGAGCACCCCGAGGAACGCCGAGACGCAGCAGAGCATCGCGGTGTTCGTCACGGTGTGGCAGAGCGCGATCACGACCAGGCAGCCGACGACCTCGGCCAGGCTGGAGGCCAGGTGCTTGCGGATCGGGTCGATGTAATCCTGCGTCCCGACCGTGATCCCGGCCGTCACCAGGAACACCCAGGCCACGAACGCCAGCAGGCTGGCCGCGATCTCCACCCGATCGAGCCGGGAGTGCGGCGGGAGGGCCCCTGGGACCGTGCCGTCCGACGCCGCTTTCGCCGGCGCCGGCATGGCGAGCCGACCGTTCCGATCCTCGCCGACGCTTAGGTCGACCGCATGTTCCGGTTCCGCCATCATCCCGCTCCTCTCGTGGCAGGGCCGATGCTCCGGACAAGGATACGCGTGCGAAGTTCGCGAACTTTCCCAGCCGCTCGCGAGTCTTTCGCGAAGCCGAAGGCGAAGTTGGGGACGAACGCCGTCACTCCAGGATGAAACGACCCGTATCCGTGGGCAACAGGCTGCCACGCCCGGTGGATCATCTTCGAGATAGGCGTCGACCTCGGGCCCGGTTCGGTCGGCCCGGGATGCGGGAGTCAGACATGGCGACGGTGCACGTGAATCTCGGCGAGATCGGTCCCCACTGGACCAAAGCCTGCAAGAAGGCGGTGGCCGACCTCAACGCTCTCTTCCATCGCAAGGGCGTCGCGGTCGTCCTCTCCGCCAGCGGCGCGGAAGGGCCGTCCATCACCGTCAGGACCGACTCCGGCATCCTGGGGACCGCCGTCCACGGCAAGACCACCGCCGAGACGGGCGACGGGGGCCGGCTGCTGCGTGCCGAGGTCCGCCTGCCGGTCAAGGTCGTCATCAACACGCCCGACGGCGTCCGGCAAGCCGGCCCCGGCGTCCTCAAAGTGATCGCCGCCCACGAGTTCGTCCACGCGCTCGGACAGGTCGAGCACAGCTCGCACCTGATGGCCCAGACGCTCTACAAGCAGCTGGGAAACAGCCCCGCCGGCGACACCCTTAAGGCGGGCGCCGTCACCTTGCCCCCGCTCTCGCTCGCGTCCGATACGGTCGAACTGCTGAAGTCGATCTGGGGGTGAGCGGGCGGGACGGAGCGCTCGAAAGCGAGGGGCCGGCACCCTCTCCGAGTGCTGATCGGACCCGTGCAGGGCCTGAACCGAGCCCGACATGGAGGCCGTCCGCGCCTCATCAGCCGCATAATGACCCCTCATTCCGCCGCGCATGGGGAGCTTTGCGATTCGACCTCACGTGTCCACCGGCGTCTCGGTGTAGAGGGGATGCTCCCCTACGAGCCAGATCGAGGCCCGGTGTCGGTGGTGAGTCACGCGCTCCACCTCGGCCACGCGTCGGTCCACGCATTCCTCGATCGGTCGACCGTCGATCGCCAGGTCTTCCCGCACGACGATCCGCAACTTCTCCAGGGGGAGTCGTTCGATCGATCTCGTCTCGATCGGCCGGGCGAGGGGCTTGCGGCCCTTCAGTCGGCCCCGAAGCCGGACGTGGACGTCGTAACAGAATTCGCGGTACGCTGCGAGTTCGTCGAGAGGGCGGAGCGCCGGCCTCTCGAGCAGGCTCCTGGCGTCGTCGCCCAGGAAACCCAGGGCGTCGGCGACGGCGAACTTGTCGACGAGCTGGTCGTGCGACGGGAGATCGACTCGCCCCAGGGACCAGGCGAGGATGGCCATTCCCTCGCACGCCCACGTGGACTCGATCGCTTTCGATCGTGGGATGCTTCCGACGGGCGTCTCGAGGAGCGCGGCTTCCAGGGGCTCTATCGCGGCGAAGAGCCCAAGGTCCCCGAGCCAGCGCACCAACCGGTCGTTGAAGTCGACGGCCCCGTCGGCGTCGTGCTCGAACTCGAACTCGATGCTCCCCCGGCACGCCACGGCACCCTGGATCAAGGCGCGCGCGGCGACGACGCGGGCTTCGGGTGGAGCGCCTTCTCGGTCGTCGCCCCCCGGATCGGTTCCGCCGCCCATCCCCCTCAGCTCGTGATGCCCTTGGTCAGGTGCATAAAGGCGGTCTCGAGGTTGATCTCGTCTTCCTTGAAGAGGGTGAGCTCGAAGCCGTTTTCGAGGATTCGGCTGGCGAGGAAGCCGTACTTGACGATGCCCGGGCGGAGCTTGACGATCAGGACGCCGGCCTTCTCGTCGACGGTCTCGACCTCGGGCTGGGACTCGAGGAAGTCGGCGGCCTCGGTCAGGCGGTCGGCGACGTTGATGTTCAGGACGATGTCGGTCCGGACCCGCTTCATGACCTCGGTGACCTCGCCGTTCACCAGCAGGCAGCCCTGCTCGATGATGCCGATCTTGTTGCAGATGTCGGCCAGCTCGGGGAGGATGTGGCTCGACACCAGGATCGTCTTGCCCATGCTCCGCAGCTCCTTTAGGAGCGCCCGCATCTCGATCCGGGCGCGGGGGTCGAGGCCCGAGGCGGGCTCGTCCAGCAGGAGCACCTGGGGGTCGTGCAGCAGCGTCCGGGCCAGGCCCAGGCGCTGGGTCATCCCGCGCGAGAGGCTGGTGACAAGGGCGTCGCGCTTGTAGGTCAGGTCGACCAGCTCCAGGACCTCCTCGCAGATCTTCCGCCGGGCCGCGCCCTTGATGCGGTAGGCGGAGGCGAAGAATTCGAGGTACTCGATGACTTTCATGTCGTCGTACACGCCGAAGAAGTCGGGCATGTAGCCGATGACGCGGCGGATCTCCTTCGACCCGGTGTAGATCGAGTAGCCGCAGACGGTCGCCTCGCCCCAGCTCGGGTTGAGCAGGGTGGCGAGGATCCGCATGGTCGTGGTCTTACCGGCGCCGTTGGGGCCGATGAAGCCGTAGACGTCCCCCTGGTCGAGCGTCAGGTTGAGGCGGTTCAGGGCGTACATGTCGCCGTACATCTTCGTCAGGTCGTGCGTCTCGATCATCGCGGTCCGCCTCGTGTCGTCTCGCCTCGTCGGCCGGGCTGGGAGATGTTCGCGTCGGGATGGGGACGGCGCCTCAGGGCCGCGGCGGCGCGACGGCCGCGACCTTGGCGCCGGGGTTCTTGAGCGGCAGGACGACCCGCAGCAGGGTCGTCTGGTCGATCTTGGGCTGATTGGGGGCGTTGCCGATCGCCAGCTGGGCCGCGGGCCGCGACAGCCGGGCGACGAGCATGGGCCGCTGGAGGACGAGTTGGCCGGTGAGGTCGAGGTCGTGCAGCACGGCGTTGCCGAGCGCCTGGTCCTGGCCGGTCCGGCGCGACTCGCTCTCGTGGAACATCACGGCCATGAGCAGGTCGCCGCGGTTCCGTAGGGCCGCGCCGTCGGGGGTGGCGGCGGCGAGGTAGTTCTTCTCGCGGTCCCTCAGCTCGCCCGAGAGGCTGCGGTCGCCCTTCAGGTCGACGCGGATCGTCTGGCCGGGGGCGATCTCGCCGAGCAGGTAGGCCCGCCGGTCGAAGGCGAGTACGGCGTCGGAGAGCGGGTAGGACTGCAAGTTCGTGATCGTGCCGCCGACGCGGTCGAAGCCGACGGGGATCAGGTCGGACTCGACGACCGGCGCGGCCGGGCCGAACCATCGCGAGGAGACGGTCCGGGTGCTCCAGATCGGCACCCGGACGTGTTCGAGCCGCTCCAGGCCGCCGGTCGGCCCGTAGGCGTAGCCGCCGCCGGCGAACGAGAACCGGCCGTTCGAACCGCTCATGCCGCCGAACTGGGTCTCGGGGACGCCGAACCAGCTCGTGACCACCTCGACGCCCGGGGCGGGGCGGGGGGGGTCGCCGGGGGGCGACGCGGCCAGCGGGTCCGTGGTCCCGGAATCGATCGCGACGGGCAGGAACGCCAGGTCGTAGTCGCGGTTCTGGGGGCTGAACAGGGTGGCCCACGACCGCCCCCGGGCCAGGCCCGAGACCTGGTCGACGTCCAGCATGTCGACCTTGTTGACGAGCAGGTCGTCGCCCTTGAGCCGGTGCGCGGCCAGGTAGGCCAGCAGGCTGACGGCCGTCACGATCAGCGGGAACGTGATCCAGGTCAGCTCCATCCGCTTGAGGACCTTCTTCAGGAAGAAGTAGTCCCCCGGGCCGATCGCCAGGATGTAGAGGAAGATCAGGAACGCCACCAGCCCGAACGACACCAGCTTCACCCTCGGGAACTGCTCCAGGGCGACGCGAAGCTGGCTCGCCAGGTCGGTGACGCCCGAGGCGTAGAACCGCGTCGAGCCCCCCACCAGGCCGGCGGTCGGGTCCTCCTCGAACCGGTCGCGCTTGAGGTCGAGCGCCTGGACCCAGAAGAGGCCGCGGTCGGCCCAGTCGGCGAAGACCTTCTCCTCGACGTCGACCCCGATCAGCGTCACCCGGCCGAACCCGAGCGGGCCGCGGACGACCAGCGGCAGGCCGGCGATCGAGGCCAGCACCTTGCCGCCCCGCGCCTCGACGCCGTCGAGCTTCGTCGCCATGTGGGCGGGGCTGCCGGGGGGCGTGATCGGCTTGGTCGAGTTGGCGAAGGTGTCGAGCGCCTCCAGCGACTGCACCCGCTCGCGCCCGGCGAGCACGGCGGGCAGGACCGCCCCCAGGGCCGAGTCGCGCACGGCCTGCCAGTTCTCGCCGACGCCGACGACGAGGTGGCCGCCCCGCTTCGCCCACTCGACGAGCGCCTCGCCCTTGGGGCCGGCGAGCAGGTCCAGGGTGGCCTTGTCGGCGGTGTCGAGCACCACGGCCCGCGCGCCGTCGTAGCCCAGCCAGCGGCCGGGGAGGCGGTCGGACGCGGCGTCCAGCGCGGTCACGAACAGCTCGGACGCGCGGCCGTCGGGACGCTTGAACCCGGCGACCTCCTTCACCTGCTCCACCCCTTGCGGGTGGCCCGCGGTGAGGATCCAGGCGTCGTCGGGCGCGATGGCCGTCGGGTCGGTGCGCGCGATCTGCTCGCGGGAGCGCCCGCCCAGCCAGCGGCCTTCCTCGCTGTAGAGCCCTACCGAGAACCGGCCCTCGCGGCCGCCGGCGCGGGTGTAGGCGACGTACGTCCGGGTCTCGCCGGCCGGCACGTCGACCGGCTGCCGGGTCGCCGTGGGGACGCCGTCGTCGTCGCCGACCACGACGTCGAGGAAGCCCCGGAACGGGGTCCCGCCCCCCTTGAGCTGCACCCAGACGGGCGTCCACGCTCCGATCTTGAAGACGTCGCCGTCGCCGAAGCCGACGCGGAGGTTCTCGACCTCCACCGGCAGGGCGGCGAGTGCGGTGGAGGAGGCCGGGCCGCAGGCCCCGACGACCGCCGCCAGGGCGATCCAGCAGGCGAGCCGGGGACGAGGACGCAGGGCCGAGCGGATGTTCATCATGGAGGGCGTCGACAGGTGGTGCGCGTCGGATCCTACGCCACGTACGGTGCTACGCAGGCGGGGGGCCGACGGTTCAGGGTTTCTCGGCCGGGTCGCAGACGCAGGGCGATCGGCCGCAGCCGGGGCAGCCCAGGCCGTACTTGCGGCGGACGGCGTCGTCGAGGTCGACGCCCCGGATGTTGGCCAGGGTCGCCAGCCAGGCGAGGACGTCGGCCATCTCGAGCGCCAGCTCCTCGTGCGTCCCGGACCGGAGCGCCGTGGCCAGCTCGCCGAACTCCTCGGCCAGCCAGAGGAACGTCGCCTCGGCCCCGCGCGCGGCGTCCTTGGTCCCGTACATCTCCAGGATGGTCCGCTGCAGCCCGCGGAGCGTCAGACCGTCGTCGCCCGTCTCGCCCATGCGGCGATCTTACCCGATCGTGCGAGCGTGGTGCGAGGGGGAATCGGGAGGGCGATCGTCGGCCGTCGACGCCCCGGCCCCGCGGGCGTCGCCCTCGATCCCTCCGCTCGGTTATCCTCGATCGCGGTGGCGAGCCGATCGAGCCTCATCCCCGGAATCGAGGTGTAGGATGCCGACCCGCAGAGACCTGCTCCGACTGGCCCCGGCGCCGTTCCTCCTGGGGGCCGCCCGCGCGGCCGAGGCGGCCGCCTTCGAGCGGATCGATTCCCACTTCCACATCCACCGCGACGCCCCGGCGGTGTTCGCCAGCCTGAAGGCCTCGGGCTGGAGCGGCCTCGACCTGGTCGTCTGCCCCGTCGCGGGCGACGAGCCCTTCGACCTCGAAGCCAGGCTCGACGCCACGCTCAAGGGCGCCCGGGCGAGCGGCGGCCGGGTGGCCTGGGCCTCGACCATCGACGCCCGCGGGTTCGAGTCGCCCGACTTCGCCGAGCGGGCGACCGCCCGCCTGCGCAAGACGTTCGCCGACGGCGCGATCGGCGTGAAGATCTGGAAGAACATCGGCATGTCGATCCGCGGCAAGTCGGGCGCGTACCTGCTCCCCGACGACCCGTCCCTGACGCCGATCTACGAGACCATCGAGAAGGCCGGGAAGACCCTCGTCGCCCACCTGGCCGAGCCGGACGGGGCCTGGCTGCCGCTCGACGACAAGAACCCGGAGTTCCCCTACTACTCGAAGAACCCCCAGTGGCACATGCAGGGCAAGGGGACGCCCCCCAAGGAGGCGATCCTCGCGGCCCGCGACCGCGTTTTGGCCCGGTTCTCGAAGCTGCGCGTGGTCGGCTGCCACCTGGGGAGCGACGAGGACCACCTCGTCAGCCTGGCGCGCCGCCTCGACGAGTTCCCCAACTTCGCCGTCGACACGGCCGCCCGCACCCGCTATTTCGCCCGCGGCGACCGCGACCGGGCCGTCGCCTTCCTGACGAAGTACCAGGACCGCATCCTGTACGCGACCGACTACGGCCTGCGCGACGCCGACCCCGAGGCCGGCGCGAAGGCCCTCCTGGCCCGCCACGACCAGGACGCGGCCTTCTACTCCACCGACGCCGAGATGGTCTACGAGGGCCGCCCGACGCGCGGGCTCGCCCTCCCCGACGCCGTGGTGCGGAAGCTCTTCCGCGAAAACGCCCGCCGCTGGCTGCCGGGGATCGGGGTGTAAGCTCACCGCGTGATCCGACGCCCGGTGACTGGCCGCCGAGGAAGAGTGGCGAATGAACCAGGGGGAATGGGAACGACTGATCGACGACCTCAAATCCGGCGGCGATCCGGGCCTCAGGGCGAGAGAGATCCTGGCTGCCCTGACGGATCGTTCCCGAATCCGCGACCTGGAGCGCCTGATCCGGGACGCCGATGACTTCGTGCGCGAGGCCGCAGCGAGCGGGCTGATCAATCTCGAAGGCTTACGGGCGCTCCCATTGCTCCTCGAGGCGTTGCGGCGCGGCTCGGAGGAGGGGCACGACAACGACACGCTCGCGTTCGAAGTCACGGAGTTGGTCGAGATGGAGAAGGCCGAAGCCGCCCCGCTGCTGCTGGACCTGCTCCGGTCGGATCGCCCCGAACTCCGGGCGCAGGCCGCCTGGCTGCTCGGCTATCTCGATGACACGGTCGATCCCGGACCGCTGATCGAGGCGGTGAACGACCCGAGTCCGGACGTCCGCGCGGAGGCCGCCGGCGCCCTGAGCTCCTTCCCTTGGCGTCCCGGGGTGCTGGAAGCGATGCTCTCCTTGCTCGACGACCCCGACGAGGGAGTGCGCGTCTCGTCCGCTTCCGCCCTCGGATACCTCGGCGAGCGGCGGGCGGTCCCTGCGCTGCTAGGCGCGCTGAATGATCCTTCGGCGGAGGTCCGCCGGTTCGCCAGGCATTCGCTCAAGCTGCTCGGGGCCGATTAAACTCCGGGGCGCGCCCCTCCCAAGGCCGGGGGGCCTTCGTCGTTCATCTCGCGATGGCGTGGGCCTTGAGTCGGACCGCGGCCGGGGTGTTCGGTTCGCGGCGGGGCTTCGCCCCCGCCGCGCGAGCCGGTCAGTCGTCCGCGCCCACGGAGGCGAACACGGGGGAGGCCATCGGCGATTCGAACCGCGGCAGGTTGGCGGCGGCCTCGTCGGACTCGACGGCGGCGAGGAGGGTCAGCTCGGTCTCGAACCGGAAGGCCCGGCGGCGGTCCTCGCACTCGATCAGGAAGATCGTCGGCTGCCGCTTCTCCATGATCTTGTGGATCACGACGCCCCGCGAGGCGCGGCCGCTGGTCAACTGAAAGGCCACGAAATCGCCCAAGGCGAACGGTCGCTTCATGGTTTCACCCTCCCTGGTAAAACGACGTCGGCGAGAATCCATCGCGGGACATCCTAGCGAAACGGCCGATCCGGTCTGCGCCGATCCGGGGAAAAATCCTCAAGTCCGGACGAAGGGCGGACGGAGGTCGCCGCCGCTTGTAAGATGGAGGGCCTTCGGAGTTCGACGTCGCCGGACCGATCGTTCCATCCCAAGGGAGAATCCCATGTCCAATCGTCGCGATTTCCTGGGGACGGTGATGGCGGGCGCGACGCTCGCCGGGGCCTCGGCCCGGGCTTCGGCCGCCGGCGCGGGGCGGGTGATCGGGGCCAACGACCGGATCCGGTTCGGCCTGATCGGCGCGGGGTCGCGGGGCAAGGAGATCCTCAAGGCGGCGCTGGCGAGCCCGAACGTCGAGGCGGCCGCCGTCGCCGACGTCTACAGCGGCCGGTTCGCCGAGGCCGACAAGTTCGCGCCCGGCTTGAAGACGTTCCAGGACCACCGCAAGCTCCTCGAAGACCCCTCGATCGACGCCGTCCTGATCGCCACGCCCCAGCACCTGCACGCGCGCCACTTCGTCGACGCGATCGCGGCCGGCAAGGACGTGTACCAGGAGAAGACGATGGCCTTCGACGCCGACCATGCGCGGCGGATGCGCAACGCGCTCGACGGCTCGGGCCGGGTCGTGCAGGTCGGCCTCCAGTGGAATTCGAGCGGCGGCGTGCAGAAGGTCCGCGAGCGGGTGAAGTCGGGCGAGCTGGGCGCCGTCTCGCTGCTGGAGACGCACCACTTCCGCCAGACCCCGTACGGCGGCTGGATGCGCGAGGCCCCCAAGGGCTTCGATCCCAAGCAGGTCGACTGGGACGCCTTCCAGGGCGACGCCAGGCGGGTCCCGTTCGACGCCGACCGCTACTTCAACTGGCGGTTCTACTGGGACTACTCGGGGGGCAACGTCTTCGAGAACATGGTCCACATCGCGGCCTTCTGGTTCGCTGCGCTCGACCTCTCGATCCCCGAGTCCGTCACCTCGACCGGCGGCAACTACCAGTCGCCCCGCATGAGCCCGCCCGACGCCTTCCAGGTGACGATGAAGCATCCCGAGAAGCTCCTCTTCACGTTCACCTCGATGTTCGGCAACGGCTATTACGGCGAGGGCCGGAACCTGCTCTTCGGCACCAAGGGGACCCTCGTCCACACGCTGGCCGACCTCTTCCAGGTCGTCCCCGCCGGCTCGAAGCCCGAATCCGAGGTCCCCAAGGGTCCGTACAAGAACCCGACCGAGGAGCACCTCCGCAACTTCTTCGACTGCGTCCGCAGCCGCAGCGAGCCGACCTCGCCCTTCGAGCTGGGCTTCCGCACCGCCGTCGCCTGCCGCATGGCCGTCGAGTCCTACCGCCGCGGCACGACCGTCCGCTGGGACCCGGCGACCGAGACGATCGTCTGACGCCCGACTCGAGCCTGCCGCGGGGCGGGATCGGCGCATGAAAAAACGGGGGCCGTCGCCGGCCCCCGTTCGCGTTCGTCGGATGCATCGATCGATCGGGTTGATCGATCAATACATGTCTTCGTAGCCGCCGTGGCCGCCGCTCTTCTTCTCGTCGCCGACGGGGGCGTCGGCGATGAGGGCGTCGGAGGTGAGCAGCAGGGTGGAGACGCTGGCGGCGTGCTGGAGGGCCGAGCGGGTGACCTTGGTCGGGTCGATGATGCCGGCCTTGACCATGTCGACGTACTCGTCCTTCAGGGCGTCGTAGCCGAAGTTGCCCTTGCCCTCGCGGACCTTGCTGACGACCACGCCGCCGTCCTGGCCGGCGTTCTCGGCGATCTGGTCGAGCGGGGCGGCGCAGGCGCGGAGGATGATGTTGTAGCCGACCTCTTCGTCGTGGGTCAGGCCGGTCGGCTTGACGGTCGCGGCGGCCCGCAGCAGGGCGACGCCGCCGCCGGGGAGGATGCCTTCTTCGAGGGCCGCGCGGGTGGCGTGCAGGGCGTCCTCGACGCGGGCCTTCTTCTCCTTCATCTCGCTCTCGGTGGCCGCGCCGACGTTGATCTTGGCGACGCCGCCGGCGAGCTTGGCGAGGCGCTCTTCGAGCTTCTCGCGGTCGTAGTCGCTCTTGGTGTCGGCGATCTCGCGGCGGATGGCCTCGATGCGGCCCTTGATGGCGTCGCCCGAGCCGGAGCCCTCGATGATCGTGGTGTTGTCCTTGTCGATCTCGACCTTCTTGGCCTGGCCGAGGTCCTCAAGGCCGACGCTCTCCAGCTCGACGCCGAGGGCCTCGAAGATCGGCTTGCCGCCGGTCAGGACGGCGATGTCCTCGAGCATGGCCTTGCGGCGGTCGCCGTAGCCGGGGGCCTTGACGGCCGCGCAGCGGAAGGTGCCGCGGAGCTTGTTGATGACCAGGGTGGCCAGGGCCTCGCCCTCGACGTCCTCGGCGATGATCAGCAGCGGCTTGCCGGTCTGGGCGACCTTCTCGAGGACGGGGACCAGGTCCTTGACCGACGAGATCTTCTTCTCGTGGATCAGGACGTAGGCGTCTTCGAGGACGGCCGTCATGCCGGCGGGGTTGGTGACGAAGTAGGGGCTGAGGTAGCCGCGGTCGAACTGCATGCCCTCGACCCACTCGACCTCGGTCTTGAGGGTCTTGCCCTCCTCGACCGTGATCACGCCGTCCTTGCCGACCTTCTCGGTGGCCTCGGCGATCATCGAGCCGACCTCGACGTCGAAGTTCGAGGCGACGGTGGCGACCTGCTGGGTCTCCTTCTTGTCGGAGATCTTGGTCGACAGCTTGTGGAGCTGGTCGACGACGTCGGCCACGGCGCGGTCCATGCCCCGCTTGAGCTGCAGCGGGTTGACGCCGGCGACGACCGCCTTGAGCCCCTCGTTGTAGATGGCCTCGGCCATGACGGTGGCCGTGGTCGTGCCGTCGCCGGCGACGTCGGAGGTCTTGCTGGCGACCTCCTTGACCATCTTCGCGCCCATGTCCTCGTACTTGTCCTCCAGCTCGATCTCCTTGGCGACGGTGACGCCGTCCTTGGTGACCGTGGGCGAGCCGAACGACTTCTGGATGATGACGTTGCGGCCGCGGGGGCCGAGCGTCACCTTGACGGCGCGGGCGAGCTTCGCCACCCCGCGCTGCATCGCCTGCCGCGCTTCCTGATCGAACGCGATCATCTTGGCAGCCATGTTGCCTTCATCTCCACAATGCAGAAGGAATGTGTCTCGTGAGGTAGGTCCGCCCGGGGGCGGTGGCTCGGCTCAGCCGACGACCGCGAGGATGTCGTCCTCGCGCATGAGGAGGACCTTCTTGTCGCCGTCGAGCTTGAATTCCTCGCCCGCGTACGAGGTGAAGATCACGACGTCGCCCGCCTTGACCTGGAGCTCGCGGCGCTTGCCGTCCTTGGTCACGCGGCCGTCTCCCACCGACAGCACCGTCCCCTTCTGGGGCTTGTCCTTGGCGGTCTCCGGCAGCACGATCCCGCCGGCGGTGGTCCCCTTGGCCTCTTCGCGCTCGACGACCACGCGATCTCCCAACGGCTTCAGATTCATCGGTCCTTGGCTCCTCTTCGACGTCTCGCTTCGATCCCGTCTCGACCTCGCGCCCGCCGCACCCGTCCGTCCAACGAACCCGCGACGCGGCCCGCGCGACACCATGACATGACCTCTGCATAAGCAAGGGTCGTGCCGACGCCCAATTCGAAACGCAAGTCCTTTCACATAATGGCTTTTCTAAAATCAACGATGTCGCCCGCCGAGAGCCTACGCCCTGCCGGACGCGGCATCGGGCGGGCTCCCCATGTCATTTTGGCAGGGAGCGGCGTTTTCCGACTCGGCGACGGCTCAGGCCGCGCCGGCCGTCGCGAGCACGAGCCGGCGGGCGTTCTCGGCGAGGAGGAGCGGGGCCCCGGCGACGGGGAAGGTCGCGACGGCCCAGGCGACGAGCTTGTCGACGTCGTCCAGCTCGGGCGGGACGTCGTCGGAGGCCAGGAAGTCGGTGGCGACCCCGATGCCTTCGTAGCCGGCCCGGCCGCGGAAGGGCAGGGCGGCGAGGCCCTCGACGACGCCCCGGAAGGCCTCGACCGAGGTCCTGGGGCTCACGCCGATCGTCGCGCCGAGGCTGCGGAGGCGGCGGACGAGGTCCGGCCCTAGGGCGTCGACGTCGCCGGCCGCATGCACGAGCGGGAGCCGCTGAGGCCGGGCGCCGTCGGCCTCGAACCAGTCCAGAACGTCCGCGACCGTCCGGGCGTCGGCCCCGCCCAGGTCGAGGGCCGGTCGAGGGCCGGGGCCGGCCGGGGCCAGTTCGAGCAGCCGTTCGAGGAACGCGGGGCCGAGTTCGCCGGCGACGGGCCCGAAGAGGCGGACGCCGCGCCCGAAGAGGCCGGCGAGGCGGTCGAGATCGGCCGGCGTGCGGATCAGGGCGTCGAGGCCGTCGACGGCGAGCACGCCCCAGCAGAGGCCCCACTGGGGCTCGGCCCGCCAGCGGGCCACGTCCTCGGGCCCGTGCAGGAGGCGGCCGGAGAACTCGGCCGCGTAGCCGGCGAGCATCTCGCCGAGCGCGTGCCAGGGATCCGCCTGGCGGGCCCAGTCGGCCGGCTTGCGGCGGCTGCCGAGCACGGCCAGCGACGTCCCCATCAGGTAGCCGTCCAGGCGGGCCAGCCGGGCGGGGATCTCGGCGTACTCGGCGGGGTCGTACTGGCTGCTCTCGGCGGCGTACTGGAGGGCCCAGTCGCACCGCAGGTCGATCAATCGCATGGACGTCTCGCCGATCGCGCTTCGTTCAGGGGGCGTCCGGCGGCGCCTGGGGGACGCGTTCCAGGAACCGGGCGACGGACCGCCGGAGGTCGCCCCAGCGTACCACGTCCCAGGCCCGACCGCCCTCCCAGCCCCCTCGCCAGACGACCGGCGCGGCCTCGGCCAGCGTCGCGGCCAGGGGCGAGGCCGGATCCTCGCCGACCCTCGGCAGCCTCACGGAGCCCGGCCGGAAGATCCCCACGCGGCCGATCGGCCGCCCGCCCTCGCCGGTCGCGAGCGTCGCGACCGACCGTCCCGGATCCTCGGCCGACTTCAGGGCGGTGGCGACGGCCCCCTCGCCCCAGCCGATCAGCACCGTCGTCCCCCGAACGGTCGCCTCGACGGGGCGTCCGGAGACCTTTCCGATCGCAGCGACTGCGTCCGCCGGCCCCGACGCGGGCTTCCCGCCGCCGAGCAGCGGCGCCAGCGGGAGCACCACGCGGCTCAAGATCCGCTCGGCGTCTTCGGGCCGCTCGGCGTGCAGGGCGAGGACGCCGCCGAGGCTCGCTCTCGGATCCCCTGGACCCGCGAACGTCCCCGCGCTGAGGCCGCGGAGCAGGGGCCAGAGGTCGACTTCGGGCCGGACGCCGCGGACGCTCGCCAGCAGGTTCAGGCGCACGCGGAGCGGCTGGAGCTGCGCCCGCGCCGGGTCGGCCCGATCGACGCGGTCGATCACGGCGAACAGGGCGTCCCAGAACGCCGGCCCGCGTCCCGCCGCGACGGCGACCGCCGCCTGGGTCGCGTCGGCCGGCAGCCACGCCAGCCACGCCGGGTCCAGCGGCGGCGTCTCCATCAGGACCGCGGGCTGCTGCGGGCCGAACCGCGAGGCCAGGTCGAGATCGAGGTGGTCGTCGCGCAGGCTCAGGAACCCGTCGACCGCCTCCAGGCCCGCGGCCTTCGCACCCAGGGCGACACGCAGCACGGACAGGTTCGTCCCGGCGTCGACTGCGAGGAGTCCGGGATCGAAGCGGATGCGGAAACCGGATTCCGCCGACCCGGGCGCCTCCGCGCCGCGAGGTTCGCCCAGCCGCGCGACGGCCGCGGCCAGATCGACGCGACGGCTCGCGAAGGCCGTCCCGCGCGGGGTGACGGTCGCGAGCGTCGCGCCCGGCCCCCCGAGTCGCTCGACGGCCGTCGGCGGCTCGCCCATCGGCGGCTCGTCGGCCCCTCCGGAGAGCCGAAGCGACGTGACAAGGGCCGTCATCACGCCGTCGTCCTGCGGGATGGCGGCGAACCATTGCAGGGCGCCGGCCGGGTCGAGCCCGAGCGCCAGCTCGGCGTCGCGGAAGGCCCGCCACTCGGCGACCATCTCGGGATTGAAGGCCGCCGCGACGGCCTGGATCGGCTTGCCCAGCCCGTTGGGATCGCGCGTCGCGCGCCGCCAGGCCGCCATCGCCGCCGCCGGATGCGCCGCACGGGAGCCCTTGAAGAGTCCCAGCACCGCCTCCGCCTGCCGATCGGGCCCCACCGCCCGCACGACGAGCGCCGGCCTCACGGGTTCTTCGCCGGCCCAGCCCGTCGTCGAGGCCAGCAGCCCCAGGACGGTCATGGCGCCCCGTCCGCCTCCGAGTCGTCGCGTCATGCTTCCTCGCGTCGTATCCGTACCACGAATCCAGACGGCCGCGAGCCGGTTCGGTCCATCGTCGGCGTCCTGAAGCGACCCGGCCACGTCGGGCATTCTACCCCCCCCGCCGGCCCCTTTTCCATGAGTCGACGACGTCCGCGCGAACATCCTCGAGGGACGTCCGGTCTCATGAGGAGACGAACGACGCGGGGCGTTCCGCAGGACACGACGCCGGGGCCGGACGGCCAGGCGACCGGTTGCAGACCGGTAGAAGTGGGTTCGACTCCCACCGGCGTCTCTTCGCAAGCGAGCCGTCGGCCTGGTGGGCCCCGCGGCGCGCACGCACGACGCCGGGGCCGGACGGCCAGGCGACCGGTTGCAGACCGGTAGAAGTGGGTTCGACTCCCACCGGCGTCTCTTCGCAAGCGAGCCGTCGGCCTGGTGGGCCCCGCGGCGCGCACGCCCCGCTCTCTGCGGTCGGTGACGCGCGTCCCGAGCGGGGGATTGCAACCGAGGGCGAGAGCGTCGCGACGGCCTTTCGATCATATCATACTATTTTCATATTTTCTCATGAACGACCCCTGACGTCATCCCCGCGGGCGGACGTCCCGTCATGTTCCGCATCGGATCGACCTCCAGGGCCCCCGGGGACTGGCGCAAGACGAGCGTCCCACTTCCGGGCGACGATCCCTCGGGGTAGCGTGGCCGGCGCCTAACCGTTCGAGTTGAGCTGCTCGGCCAGTCCGATGATGATTCCCTCAGGGCCGCGCAGGAAGCTGCACTTTCTGAGATTGTATGAGCATCAGGCCGCGAGGCGCAGCAGCCGGTCCGCGGCGGCCTGAATTTCTGACTCGGATGGGCCGGCCCGCAGGGCCGCGAGAATCTCCCCGGCCAGGATCTCGCGGCGCCGGGCCCGGCGCTTGTCGGCGTGGCTGGGGCGGCGCGTCGGCTCGTCCCAGGGCGAGTCGGCGGTCTACCAGCTCGGCTTCGGATCGCCTCCAGGCCCAGGCCTCGGTCAAGGTGTAGGTCCACAGGCAGACGTGGAACGCGCCGACGCTCGCGCGGATGAACCGCACTTGCTGCTTCCCCGGCCCCCACGACCTGCTTGCACTCGCGGAAGGCCATCTCCAGGCTGAAGCGGTCGGCGATCGTGGTCAGGACGTCGGCGACGGTCGCCTGCGGGTCGGTGCAGAAGTAGGCCCGCCAGCCGTGCGGCTCGTCGACGAGCACGACCCGGATCACGCCGTCGCCCGCGCGCCAGGACCGCGCCGACGAACAGCAGTGTGAGCCTCGGCGCCGACCGCCTGTCGAGCGGCCCGGCGAGGCGGGCGAAGCACTGGCAGGGGACGGGCGCCGGATGCGAGTATATCATCGGGGCCGGCTCCGCTCGGGACGTCTGGCAGGCTTGGTAACCGCCATCGTCCCGCTCGGGTCGGCCCCCGTCTACTCCGTGCATCTCAAGCGGCCGAGGTCTCGCGTGCGCAAAATAGCGATCGCCTCCAAGCCCGACGCCAAGTACCGCCGGGTGATGATCCACGACCCGGAGGACGGCCGCGGCGTGTTCGTCTTCCTCTTCACATCGCTAGACGACGGCCCATGCCAGGCCGACCACTGGTACCGAGACTTGGCCGAGGCCGAGCAAGGCGCGGCCGACGGACTCGGGGCGGGGGCCGATGACTGGCAGCCCATCTCGGACCCACAACCTGGGTGCCAGCACGACTGGGTCGCTCCGGTCCGTGTGGCTCAGGACGCAGACGGTCGACCGATCTATGGTCGGTTCGAGCGAACGCCCGATTAGCCGTCAGGCTATATGAAATTCCGGAAAGTGCAGAGGGAAGTCAGCGAAGCGTTTAAACGCAAGCGGGAAGTAAGCTTATGACTTGAGTCACTGGCTTTCTGTGAAGATCTCAGCTCCATTCATGGTTCCAAGAGCGCGCCATGACGCCTCAGATATAGAGTCGCGAATGAAGCTGACATGACCGTCCAACTGGATACAGTTGACTCCATCGTTGTGGTAGCTTGAAGCTGTCCAAGCTCCCTGGAAAGATCCCTGAGCTGCACAGGTGTGGCCGTTCGGTGTTATGTTGTGATCGTATGATGTATTAGAGAAACCATCATATCCCCAACAAATGCCGCGGCTATCATTTGATAGTTGTGCATCGGATTCATTCAAGTTAATGCAATCGGAGACCATGGAGGAAAATTGGCCTCTGGAATATGTGCCGAGCTGATAAATGGCGCGACCGAGTTTTGGACCGAACGCGTTTTGCGTGCGACAGAATTCGGACATGGCAGCTGTGTTGGTCAACCCATCTCGCACGAGCGTGTCGCGGATCGCAGGGCTCATCAGAGCGCTTGCGAAGGGGCCGTTCTCAGGGCGGGTGAACTTACCTACTCCTGTGCCAAGATTGCCAGCATACGCGACTGCTCCCAGGATCCCCGATGACGCGTAATCGGATGGACAACAAAACAACGAAAGTCGTGTTGAGAAGGAGGTGAAGTTTGCGTCTCCCGGTCCTGTGTATAGCGAACGAGGCATGGAAACGTTGATGGAGTTGAAGAGGCTGGTTTGTTCCAGAAATGGAAGCATAAATACAAACGCAGAATAGGCATTCTCCTCCCGCGGATAGTAATTTTTTTGGGTAAGGTGAGAGTTGATCGCGATCCCGGTTTGCCTCAGATTGTTTGTACATTGGGCCCGCCGTGCCGACTCCCTGGCTGCAGAGACAGCAGGAATGAGCAAGGCGACTAAGATCGCCAGTATGGATATCACTACGACTGCTTCGATGAGGGTGAACGCCTTATTGTTTGTTGAGCGACAACTCATGGCGTTGTCCTTTCGAGAATACGCCTTGGAAGTCGGAAGCCGTGTCATTCGCCGTCAACGCAAATCTGACGATCCGGTTGATCAATTAATGTTGATATCATCTGAAAATTGCCGGTCAACACATGAGGTTGTTCGATATTGTCGTCCGGAGATGTTCTTGTGGAATAACTATAGCTGGATGTAAAATCGTTGGCCAAGAGAAAAAGTAAAAATAGGTCGGTTTTTTATTCTGCCCTTCCCGGGATCGCATGAGCACCAAGCCGCGAGCCGCAGCAACTTGGCGGCGGCTTGAATTTCGGCGTCGATGGGGCCGGCTCGCAGAAGGGCGAAGATATCCCCGGCCAGGATCTCGCGGCGCCAGGCCCGGCGCTTGTCGGCGTGGCTGGGGCGGCGCGTCGGCTCGTCCCAGGGCGAGTCGGTCCGGTCTACCAGCTCGGCTTCGGATCGCCTCCAGGCCCAGGCCTCGGTCAAGGTGTAGGTCCACAGGCAGACGTGGACCGCGCCGACGCTCGCGCGGATGAACCGCACCTGCTGCTGGCCGGCCCCCACGACCTGCTTGCACTCGCGGAAGGCCATCTCCAGGCTGAAGCGGTCGGCGATCGTGGTCAGGACGTCGGCGACGGTCGCCTGCGGGTCGGTGCAGAAGTAGGCCCGCCAGCCGTGCGGCTCGTCGACGAGCACGACCCGGATCACGCCGTCGCCCGCGCGCCAGGACCGCGCCGACGAACAGCAGTGTGAGCCTCGGCGCCGACCGCCTGTCGAGCGGGCCGGCGAGGCGGGCGAACCACTGGCAGGGTACGAGCGTCGGATGAGAGGATGTCATCGGGGCCGGCTCCGCTCGGGACGTCTGGCAGGCTTGGTAACCGCCATCGTCTACGCCCCGAGCGAACGGCGCAGTTCAGAGAGGTCGACGATGCGTTTCAGCAAGGGGCGAGCCGAAGTAGAGGCCGTCCGCCTCGCCAAGGGATTCGTCGCCGCGAACGGCGGCGCCGGATGGACATGCATCGGCGCGAGGCCCGACGCCCTGTCGCCGGGGTACAAGAAGCGGAAGAACATCATCAAGTGGAGCGTCGTGTTCGACCGGTCGACCGACGGAGCGGTCGTCGATGGGCCCACGATCGTGAGAGTCGACATCGAGACAGGTGCGGCCGACTTCTTCTGATTCGCGATAGGACTCCGACGCCGTCGACACACCAGCCGTGCTCAGCCGACCCAAGTCCCCGAACGACGTCGCCGAGGGAATACTGGAAATCCCGGAAAGTGCAGCAGGAAGCAGAGGCGGTAGATATCCTCGTACTGCGCCATCTCGCCGACGAGTTCGGCGCCGTGGCTGCGCAGGCGGGCGACGACGTCGTCGACGGCGAACATGATGCGGCGTATGCCCAGCGTGTTCGCCGGGGCGTTTTCCGGCTCGACCCGGATCGCCGGCGGCGTGTGGAACTTCGACAGCTCGACCCGGCCGTGGCCGTCGGGGGTCCGCATCATGGCGATATCGGCCCGGACGCCCTCGAGCCCCGCGATGCGGTCCGCCCAACTCCCCTCGACCGTCGTCTCGCCTTCTAGCTCCATGCCGAGTTCGACGAAGAACGTCTTGGCGGCCTCGAGGTCGTCGACGACCATGGGAACGTTGTCCATCCGCCGAATCGTCATAGGTCACCTCACTCTAGACTACGGGATGCTCGCCCACTCCCGACTCCTCGGGGAGATGGTGCAAATCCACTCCCCGTGGAAGGCATCCCTCCGAAGATCGAACTCCTCGATCCCCTTCTTCGAGACCTTGATCTCCGAGGGATAGCTACTTTGGTCCAGTTCGCAGGCGACCTTCAACCCCGCCTTGGTCGTCGCCGCGATGAGGTCGACGATCGACTGGCGACATCGGGGGGTCGGTCCGCGACGATCCTGCCCGCCGGGCCGCACGCCTGCTGGCCGGAGCCGCGACGAATTCGGGTCGAGGTCGTCGACGTCCGGACGCCGGGGTCCAAGCACGACGAGGCGAAGGGCCGTCCTCCGCAGCCCATGGCGTGGAACCGTGAGCTGATGAACAAGGCGACGGAGGCCGACCTCATCACCCGCCGCGAGGAGTCCGCCGGCGGCCACCCCAGGGTCGTCCTCGGCGACAGGCGGCTCTCGGGGCCGTCCTCAACCTACCGCAACCCCGCCGGCCGGGACGACCCCAGTCGCCCTCACGATTTCGCCTACGAAGGCGATGTTGCTCGATCGCCCCATGCGTCGGCTTCCTTCACGAGCCGGCGGCCGTCCGCATGTTTTCGTCAACACGGGGCTCGCCCCCGCACGCCATATTCCACGAACTCGCTGCTAGATAAGGAAAGCAACGTATATTCTCGGGAACATTATTTCGATTGAGTTTTCGGTCCTGTAGACTCCGCGCCGCTGATCAAGCTCGCAACGATGTGCCCGACGGCGGCACGACTATTGGAGTCTGCTCATGGCGCTTCCCGATCTGGCTTCCCCGACCCCGGTCCGGATCGCGGCGCTGTGGTCCGCCGCATTGGTCATGACCCTCGGCCTGGGCGGCCTGACGCAGGCCGGGCCGATCGAGCTTTCGGTCGACGTCCAACACTCGGGGACAAGCCGCCCCGATACGGGCGCGACGCAGATGATCGTCTGGGTCGATCTCCAGCTCGCCCCCGAGTGGACGCTCGTGGATTTCTCGTTCGACCTGGCCGCGAACCCCCGCGGCGAGACGCTCGACTTCCAGGCGAACCGGCGTTTCGACCTGGACCTCGCCTACCTTCGCGCCGTGCCCGGCGGCGACGTCCGCAGCGCGTTGGGATCCTTCATGCTGTACCCCGACAGCCCCTGGGGCACCTTCGATCGGGCGGCAAGATCGCCGACGCCTCGATCGGCTCAGTTCGACGTCACGGCCCGTCGGTCCCTCCCGGGAGGCGGCGACGAATACGCCGAGTTCTCGACGCCCTACAGCTTCTTCGTCGCTGGGCCCTTGGTCGTCCTGCCCGAGCCTCCTTCGCTCGCATCGGCCCTGGGAGCGACTCTGGCCGTCGGCGGGCTTCTCATCCGTCGCCGTGCAAGGTCCAATCGCTTCGATTCCGAGAAATTTTACCCGGGCGATATTGCCCTTTGATTTCACCCGGATAAAATCCCCCTTGAACGGTCGACTCGCAGGGAGAGGGGGGGATGACGATGGTCGAAGGATGTGTTCGGACATTTACAGCCTTTGAAGGCGTGCGACGGATCGCCGACGGCGAGGCGGCGGGCGTGGCGGCGGCGGCCAAGCACGCGCTCGATCGGGGATCGCACGACCTGGTGTTGATCTTCGACGACGCGACGGGCGAGCAAGTCGATTTCGACCTCCGCGGGCCGCTGGAGGACGTCCTGGCCCGACTCGGAGACGAGTCGAGGCGCCGGGACGAGGAGGCCCCGCCCGCCGACCCGCCGAGGGGGCCGGGACGGCCCCGGCTCGGGGTGGTGGCCCGCGAGGTGACGCTCTTGCCCCGGCACTGGGAATGGCTGGGCGAGCAGCCCGGCGGGGCGTCGGTCGCCCTGCGCAAGCTTGTGGAGGAGGCTCGCAAGGCCAACGTCGACAGGGATCGCGTCCGCAAGGCTCGCGAGGCCGCCTATCGGTTCCTCGTCGCGATGGCCGGCAACCTCGCCGGGTTCGAGGAGGCCAACCGCGCCCTCTTCGCCGGCGATCGCGAGAAATTCGCCGCCGAGACCGAGAGCTGGCCCGCCGACGTCCGCGACCACGCCCGGGCCCTCGCCCGGGTCGCCTTCTGAAGTGCGCCGAGAGGGACGGGACGCGGCCTGTTCACGCCCAAATTGCAACCGGCGATTCTCTATGCGATGATGGGTCGCCTCGGTGTGATTGGGCGTAGCTTCGCCCGTCCTTCCCTCTTCCGGCGAGGAGGCTCGACGTGACGCAGACCCGAGACGCCTTGCAAGTCCTCGACCGCGACTTCCTGGAAGTCCGCGCGAAGATCCTGGAGATCGCGGCGAGCCTCGACCGCATCGACCGGGCGCCCGCACGCCACGGCGAACCCCCGGATCCCCGCATGGGCCGGATCCGCCAGGCCCTCGACGCCCTCCGCGAGCCCGGCCCCGATCGAGCCGAGTCGATCCAGCTGATCTTCTCGATTGCGTACGACCTCGACTGGCGGGCGAAGAGCGGGATCGATCGCTCCAGGCGACGCGACCCGGGTCGGGCCGAGTCCTTGTAAGGCCGGACGCGGGACGACCATCCCGCGCGACTCAGACGAACCTCGCCCCCGTTCGAGCTTCGGTCCCGGCGAGCCTCGGCTCTGAGGATCGACGACCAAGTCCGGCATACGCCCCAGACGCCCGCGGCGACGACCTCCCGGCGTGCCCCAGCGGCGACTAACCCGCATGAAGGAAAGGTCGAATCGATGGGATATTACGCGATCCTCAAGTCGGCGTTCCGATCCGTCCTTCCCGAGCGCGTCAGGCGCCTGACGTTTGATCGCCGCTCCAAGGTGTACAGCCTCGTCGCCCCGATCAAGTACTTCCTCCAGAAGCACGCGAGTCACGACGACGTCTACGATCGAGCCTATTACACCGAGACCGTCGAGCCCCTGGCCCGACGCTCGATGCCCCACATCGCCGCGACGATCCGAGACGTCTTCGGGCCGGCGAAGGTCGTCGACGTCGGATGCGGCACCGGGCAGCTCCTGGCCGAGCTGAAGCCGCTGGGGATCGACGCCGTCGGCTATGAATACTCGAAAGTCGCGATCGAGATGGCCAGGGAGAAAGGGGCGACGGTCCATGCCCTCGACCTCGAACAGCCCCTCGAAGACCTCGCCCTGACGCGGGCCGACGTCGTCGTCTCCACGGAGGTGGCGGAACACCTGCCCGAGTCGTGGGCCGACACCTACGTGGAGTACCTCTGTCGCACCGCCGACCACGTGCTGATCACGGCGGCGACGCCGGGCCAGGGGGGGACCGACCACGTCAACGAGCAACCGAACTCGTACTGGATCGCCAAGTTCGCCGCCCGCGGCTTCCATTACGCCGAGGAGCTCACCCTCAAAGTCCGAGCCGAGTGGAAGGCGGCGCAGATCGCCGACTTCTACTCCAACAACGTCCTCATCTTCCGGAAGCCCGGACCGGCCTCGTGAGCCGAGCTTCCCCGTCCCCGACCGCGTGGGGGACGTCACGACGCATCCAGGAGCCCGATCGAAATGCCCGCCTATATCGACCCCCACATCCATATGGTCTCCCGCACCACGGACGACTACAAGCGGATGGCGCTGGCGGGGTGCGTGATGGTCAGCGAGCCGGCCTTCTGGGCGGGTTTCGACCGCTCGGGGGTTGAGGGCTTCCGCGACTACTTCCGCCAGCTCATCGAGTTCGAGGCCCGTCGCGCCGAGGCGTACGGGATCCAGCACTATTGCTGGCTCTGCATCAACGCCAAGGAGGCGGAGGACGTCGCCCTGGCGCGGCAGGTCGTCGCCATGATCCCCGAGTTCCTGGACCATCCCAGGGTGCTGGGGATCGGCGAGATCGGGCTCAACAAGAACACGAAGAACGAGGCCACGGTCTTCCTCGACCACCTGGACCTGGCCGCCCGGACGGACGAGCTGATCCTGGTCCACACGCCCCACCTGGCGGACAAATACCAGGGGACGCGGATGATCCTCGACATGATCAAGGGCGACGGCCGGATCCGCCCCGAACGGGTCTGCATCGACCACGTCGAGGAGCACACGATCCGCGCGGCGCTCGACGCCGGCTGCTGGGTGGGGATGACCCTCTACCCGATCTCCAAATGCACGCCGGCCCGCGCCGCGGACATGGTGGAGTCCTACGGCGCGGACCGGGTGATGGTGAATTCGGCCGGCGATTGGGGGCATAGCGACCCGCTCGCGGTGCCGGAGTTCATCTTCGAGATGCGGCGTCGGGGCCACGACGAGGGCCTGATCCGGAAGGTGGTCCTCGAGAACCCGCGGGAATTCTTCTCCCAGAGCCGGCGCTTCTCGACCGCTACGGCGACTTGAGAAGGAGAGGGGAGTCGGAATCCGAGACTTCGGCGTCTCCCCCGCGCGACCCTCCTGGAGAGGGGTGATCAGGGGGCGATGCTCGTGTCAGGCCCTTGCAAGTTCGTGAGAACCTTGGGGTTTCTCTTCGTCTTGCCTCCCACCTTCGTGGGGGCGGGGGCGGGAGCGGTCGTCGTCGGGGCGACGGGGGGCGGGGCGGTCTCGGAGCATCCGGATTCGAAGGCCATCGAGGCCGCCAGGGTGATGCAGGCCAGCATCCTGAGCGTCTTCATGTCGTCTCCAAGCAGGGGGGCGAAACGGGGCTGCGACGTGCCGGGCGAGACGCCCGGCACGTCGCCGACCTCCCGACGAGCGGTTCGATCAATAGGAATCCGAGCTGATGACCTCGCCGCCGGCCCGCGTGCCCAGGGCCTGGTACGGGGCGTCGCCGACCGAGTTCTTGAGGAACTTCACCGAGCCGTCCGCGAACGCGAAGTTGGCGCCGCCCGGGTGCTTGCTGGTGAACGCCCACTGGCCCAGCGTCAGCGACTGCGGGCAGTTCTGGAGCCAGTCGGTCGGGATGCCGGCGCCCGAGCCGCAGACGCCCCAGATCGACGCGATGACGGCGCCGGTCTTGTCCCAGGGGGAGTTCAGGCGGGGGTAGGTGAACTTGCCGCCGCGAGGGCGATAGTCGGGGGTCGAGGCGCTGCCCCACTTCGAACCGTAGTTGCTGGTGAAGTTGGTGACCGAGACGTGGCCCCAGACGTGGTAGCCCGAGGCGACGTCGCCGTCCGCACGCGAGGCCTCGCCGAACAGCGTCGTATTGCTGGTGCCGTCGGTGACGCCCGAGACCTTGACGACGTTGTCGGCCCCGAACATGCCGTTGCCGAGGGCGGCGTTGCAGTTCTGGGGGTTTTCGGCGGCGGGGTCGGGGAGGGACGCCACGGCCCAGTTGGTGTAGACGTTTTCCTGGGTGCCGCGGCTCATGGCGTACGAGCACTGCGAGGCGTAGCCGAAGGTGTCGGGGGGCAGCGGCGAGTCAAGGTCGGAGGGGCACAGGAAGCCCGAGATCTTGGCGCGCATGGCGGTCGTATTGCGGATCGACGAGGACGAGCCCGAGAAGTTGATGGCGGAGAACTGGCTGCCGCCCTCGAGGAACGGCATGATGTACGCGAAGGCCGACCAGCCGTTCCAGGCGGAACCGGAGCACGCCGGGTCGTCCTTGGTGCTCATGTAGCGGTTGCCCATCGGGAAGCAGCCCTGGGCCGACTCGTAGTTGTGGCTGGCCAGGGCGATCTGCTTGAGGTTGTTGACGCACTGGGCGCGGCGGGCGGCCTCGCGCGCCGACTGCACGGCCGGCAGGAGCAGGGCGATCAGGACGGCGATGATGGCGATGACCACCAGCAGCTCGATCAGCGTGAAGCCCCGGCGCTGCGAGCCGGTCTGGCATGGGGGGGTCGTCATGATGAGGAAGGCCTTTCTTGGAGGATTCGGGACCGTACGAAGAGATAAAGAAGATTCATCCCTGGATCGCGAAGCCGGTCGACGCGCCGGAACCTGCGGTCCGGCTCGCCCTCCGGGACGCCCGGCCCCCCGCATCCGTCGGGGAGGGCTTGGCATGGCCGTCGATGGCATAACAAACGAGCATAAATCATGCCGATTGATTTATGATTGGGAGACTCGAACCGCCCGGGATCGCGCCCCAGCAGCCACCGGACGCTTGCCGGAGACGCCCCGCGTCGGAGGATGCGGCGATCGGCCGCGACGGCATGCGTCGTGGCGCCGCCGGGCCTGCGGACCGGGGAGCGGGCGAGATGTCGCGAGACCAAGGCGGTACGGGAACGTCGGTCGAAGGTCAGTGGTCGAAGATTCGGTTGCCGTTCGTCGCTTGCTTTGGGAGAGGAGAGGGGCCCGCCAGGACGACGTGGGAGGGGATCGACCAGAGTCGCCCCCGGAAATCCAGACGTGAACACCCGCCGCGACGACGCTTCGGGGCGGCCCCAGATGGAGAGGAAGACGGGGGCCTCACGCGGATCTTTTCACCAGATCTTCCCGGCGAACTCCTGAAAAGATATCCCCCCGAGGGGTGCATCGGCAAGGGTCCTCTGAAAATTGATATCCATACATTGAACGTATGAATTCGTTCTGGGGAGCCCGAAAGCTCGCAAGCAAGCCCATCCGGGCGCGTCCGCGACCGCATGGATGAGCTTCGGCGGGCGGGTCGCGATCGGCAGGGCCTTGCCATCGCCCCCGGGGCGCGGATAGTTTTCGATATCCTCTCCTTTACCAAAGACAGCATGCCGGGCGACGGGACGGTCGCGGGGCGTCGCGCCCCGAGCGGCCCTCGGCCCGCCCGGCGTCCCCTCGCGCCGTCGGGGCTCCCTGCGGCCGCAATCGAGAGCGATCGCAACATGAGATGGTCGAGCGCGGGTCGCGGTGTGATCGTCCTGGCGATCCTGGGCGTCGCGTTGGGGGTCGGCGGCTACGTGCTCCGCGACGTCCTCTGGCCCGACGACTCGGTGGACGGCCGGGTGGCCCGCCTCTCGAGCGCCTGGCCGGCGAAGCGGCGGACGGCCGCGGAGGAACTCGGCCGCGACACGTCCGATCCCGACAAGGCGATCCCGGCGCTGACCGCCGCGCTCGACGACGCCGATGCGGAGGTCCGATCGCACGCCCTGGAATCCCTCCTGCCGTTCGGCGCGGCGGCGCGGCCGGCCGCCGCGAAGGCCGTGGAGATCCTCGGTCGCGACCCCGACCCGGGGATGGGCCGTCGCGCCGCCGCGCTCCTGGGCGTCACGGTCGATCCGGCCTCGACCCCGGCGCTGCTGGCCGCCCTCGACGCCGCGAACCCGGCCGTGGCGGCCGAGGCCGTCCGGAGCCTCGGCCATTTCGCGCGGCGGGGCCGGCCGATCGCCCCGCTCCCTATCCCGACTGAAGCCCTCGTCGACCGCCTGAGGGCGTCGACCGCCGCCGACCGGCCCGAGGACCTCCGGTCCGCGGCGGTCGACGCGCTGGACTCCTATTGCGGAGGCGACGAGCGGACCGTCTCGGCCCTGGCCGAGGCGGCGACGAAGGACGCCAGCCCGGCCGTCCGCAAGAAGGCGGTGGCCCTGCTGCGGCCCGAATATCCGGCCACGGTCGCGACCCTCGTGACCGCGATCGAGGATCCCGACCCCCAGGTCCAGCTCGAAGCGGGGGTGAAGCTCGCCCGCATCGGCCTGGCCGACGGACGGTCCGCCCCCGCGCTCGTCCGCGCCTGCCTGCGGGCCGACGACCGCGTGCGCGAGGGGATCGGCATGAATCTGAACCTGCTGAACGTGGACGTCGCCGAGCCCGCGACCCCGGCCGACCAGCAGGTGGACCGGGTGGACGCCGCCGTCGTGGAGCTGCGAAAGGTGCTGGAGGCCCCCAAGGCCGCCGGCCGAGCCGCCGCCGTCGCCGTGCTGTGCCGGATCGCCGGCGGCTATGAGAAGACCGGAGAACCCCATCTCCTGGAGGCCGCGAAACACGCCCTGGACGCGGTCCTGGCGAGGGCCGAGGACGAGAAGGAGGACCTGGAGCTGAGGCTCCACGCCATCTCCCAGTGGGACGTGGCCCGCGCCTTCATCCAGTATCGCCTCGTCAGGGGGGCCGGGTCCCGGGACGACCTGGGATGGCAGCCCCGCTGGGTCGCGTCGATGGGCCGTTGCCTGGCGAGCGCCGCCCCGGAGGTCCGCATCAAGGCGTTGGAGACGCTTCGGGACACCCTGCAGCAACCGAATCCCGACCCCGGCCTCGGCGACGCCTGGCGCGAGGTCGAGCCGAAGCTCGTCGCCGCGTTGAAAGGCGGCGACACCATGGTCCGCAGGCTGATCGTGGCGATCCTCGACGAGCTGGGGCCGAACGCGGCCGGTTCCTTGCCGGCGCTGCGCGGCCTGGCCGCGGCCGACGAGGACGCCGAGGTCCGCTCGGCCGCCGCGCGGGCCGCCGCCTCGATCGCCAGCCTCGACGGCCTGAAGGCCGAGAAGCCCGAGGATCGGTCGGCGGCCGCGGAGGCCCTGGCTCGGCTCGGCTGGCGGGCGGCCTCGGCCGTCCCGGCCCTGGTCGAGTCCGTCGCCGACCCGGACGCCCACGTGCGGAGGTCGGCCGCCGACGCGTTGGGCGGCATCGGCAAGGCCGCCGGCGCGGCCGAGAAGCCGCTGCTCGACCGCCTCGCCGCCGAGGGCGACCCCGACGTGCGGACGGCGATCCTCCGGGCCCTGGCGGCGATCGCCCCGGGCGACGCCCCGGTGCTCGCGGCCCACGTCGCCGCGCTCGCCGACGCCGCCCCGGCCGTGCGCGGCGGCGGCCGCGGCCTTCCCGGGCCTGCCGGCCGACGACGCCGTCGTGAAGGCCCTCGCGAAGAACCTCGCCGACTCCGAGCCCGAAGGCCGCGCCGCGGCCGACGCGCTGGCCCGCATGCTCTTCCTCAACGCGAGCGTCGCCGCGGAGGTGGCCCAGGCGCTGAAGGCCGGCCCGGCGGAGGCGCTCGTCGCGGCCCTGGAGGGCCGGTTCCAGGCCGTCTCCCCCGCCCAGGAGATGCGGGCGCTGCGCGGCGACCTGCCCAGGCTCCGCGGCGTCCTGGGAGCGGCGGTCCCCCTCCTGACCGACGCCGCCGGGACGGTCGAGGCCGGGCCGAAACGGACGATCGTCTACGCGACGTTGGGCCGAATCCTCGCGCTCGCCGCGACTTCCCGCGAGCCGTCGGACCACGAGGCCGTCGGCCCGGCCCTCGAGCCCTTCCTGCGGCTCGTCGCCGAGCCCGCATCCGAGGAGGACGCCGACCTCCGCGGGCTGGCCGTCGAGCAGCTCGGGGACGCCCCGACCCGCCGCAGCGAGGCCGCCGGCGCCCTCGTCAAGGAGCTGGAACGGGAGAAGGATCCGGAGGCCCGTGCGGCGGTCCTCGGGGCTGTGGCCCGCCTGGCGACCCACGCCGACGAAGACCCCCGGCTCCTGGAGGTCCTGAAGCCGACGGTCGCCGCGCTGACGACGCTGCTCGGCTCCGCGAAACCCGAAGACCGCCTGGCGGGCGTTTATGCGCTCGGCCACATCGGCCCCGACGCCAAGCCGGCCGAATCGGCCCTGAGCCGGCTCGCCGACAACGACCCCCGTCCCAACGTCCGGACGGCCGCCGAAGAGGCGATCAAGGCCGTCCAGGGACTCGCCAAGATGCCCGCCGCGCCGCGCAGCGGGGGCGGCGCGATGGACCGGCTCGTGCAGTGACCGGCGGCCGGATCCCCGGCGACGCCTACGGCCGGAGCAACGGGGAGAGGAAGCCGTGGGCCCGGCGCAGGGCCTCGGCCCCCATGTGGCTGTGCCGGCTCAGCTCGACGTGCAGGCCGCCGCGATAATCGACGTCGCGGAGGGCCTGCAGGATCGGCGGGAAGTCCATCGTCCCCTCGCCGAACATCAGGTGCTCGTGGACGCCTTCGACCATGTCCTCGATGTGGACGTTGGCGATCCGCGGCCCCCACTTCCGGACGTGATCCCCGATCGGCCCGGCCTCGTTGCAGTGGACGTGGCCGACGTCGACCGTCAGGTCGAACAGAGGGTGCGCCACGCGCTCGTCGAGCCGGGCGAACCGCTCGAACGTGTCGATGAACATGCCCGGCTCGGGCTCGAACGCCAGCCGCACGCCCTGCGCCTCGGCGTGCTCGACCACCGGCCGGAGCGCGGCGGCGAGGCGGTCCATCGCCGGCTCCTCGGCCGAGCCGTCGCGAAGCGCGCCCGACCAGAACGAGACGGCGGAGGCGTCGAGCGCCACGGCCGCGTCGATCGCGCGACGTAGGAAGTCGACCCGCAGGGCGCGGCGGACCGGGTCCGGATCCATCAACGTCGGGTCGTGCTTCGCCCGGGGGTTGATCAGGAATCGCGCGCCGGTCTCCACCACCCGCCCCAGACCGAGGCCGTCGAGCAGGTCGCGGATCGTCGCGGCCTGACGGGCGAGCGCGGCCGGATCCTCATACGGGTCGAGCGCGCCGGCGTCGAGGGTGATCGCCGCGCTCTTGTATCCCTCATCGGCCATCAACCTGAGGGCGTCGGACAGGCGGTGATGGGCCAGGCCGTTGGTGTTGTAACCCAGGAGCATGGCGGGGGCGTCCTCGCGTCAGGTGGCGTAGAGGCGGCGGGCCAGCAGGAACGCCGGAATCCAGAGGACGGCGACCGCCAGGGCCGTCAACGGCCCCCGCGCCGAGGCGACGAGCGCCACGTCGAGCCAGACCAGCGACAGCACCCCGGTCTTCACCGCCTTCTGGATCAGCGCCGGGGTGGGCTCGCGCAGGGCGCGCGCGGCCGCCAGGTGGACCGCCGTCGCGACCAGGCCCAGCGCGAGCAGGCCCGGCACGGGGAAGGGGCGGTCGGTCGAGGGATGCGGGAATCGTCCCGGCATGAGCGCGACGGCGGCCAGGGCCAATAGTGCGACGTCCTGGATCGCCAGCCCGACGACCAGGTTGCGCTTTCCGCCGCCGCGGGCTTCCGACCGGCTGATCCACGTCACGCCGGCGACGAACACCCCGAACGCCCCCGCCGCCAGCCACGCCGCGGGCCCGCCGAGCGCGGTCGCGGAAGCCATGCCCAGCAGCATGTTCAGGGCCCGGCACGAGCCCATCGCCCAGGGGCCGAGGGACGTGTGCTTGAGCCCCGCGTTGTAGGCGACGATCATCGCGGCCAGCGCCGCGGCGACGGCGAACGTCGGCGTGGCCGGGCCGCCGCCGAGGGCGGCCAGGGCAAGCCCCAGTGTCAGGCCCCCCCAGCCGATCGCCGCGGCGACGCCGGCCGCCACCATGCCCGACGGCAACGGGCGGCCGGGACGCTCGGCGCGGTCGACTTCGAGATCGAACCAGTCGTTGAGCGCCATGCCCGCCGCGTAGAGGGCCATCGACGCCGCCGCGAGCGGCAGCCAGCCGGCGACGTCGCCGAAGGCCCCGCCGACGAGCAGCCAACCCGCGAGGCTGTCGGCCGCGGCGGTGAAGACGTTCGGCAGCCGGATGAGCTGGAGGACCGGCTTGACGGGCCTCATCCGATCAGGGGCTTCAGGACGTCGTAGGCCCGCTTCGCCGCGACGTCCGGGTCGTCCTGGAACGGATACAGCTCGACCGTCAGCCAGCCGTCGTAGCCGGTCGCCTTGATCGCCGAGACGACCTCGGCGAAGTCGATGACGCCGTCGCCGGGGATCATGTGGTGGTGGACCCGCGTCGCGGCGATGTCCTCCAGGTGGTAATGCCGCGTCAGGGGCGCGAGCGCGGCGACGGCCTTCGGCAGGTCCTCGCTCATGCAGAAGGCGTGGCCGACGTCGAAGTTCAGCCCCAGCGCGGGCGAGTCCACGCGCTCGTGGATCTCGACGTACTGATCGGTCCGCTCCAGCAGCAGCTCGGGCTCGGGCTCGATCAGGAGCAGGATCCCCAGCTTCGCGGCGTGCTCGGCGAGGGGCTTCAGGATCTCGACGAAGAGGTCGACGGCCTGGGCGCGCGACATCCCCGGCGGGATCGGCCCGGCCGGCTCGGTGGTGATGTGGGGCGCGCCCAGCTCGGCGCAGAGGTCGAGCGCGCGGCGCGTGTGGTCGATCCGCACGCGCCGGTAGCTCGGGTCGGGCTCCAGGAACGACGGGTGCCAGTACGGCTGGCGATGGTCGGCCACCGCGTTCATCATGAACGCGTTGATATTCGAGAACGCCAGATGGTTCTTCGCCATGGCCTCGCGGATCGCCCGCTTGGGCCCTTCGAGCAGGCCCGCCGGCCAGGCGTGGGGGACGTCGGCCAGCAGTTCGAGCCCGTCGTACCCGACCGCCGCGATCCGGGCGGCGGTCTCGTCGAACGGGTGCTTCAAGTACGCGTTGGAGCTGAAGGCGAGTTTCACGAGGGGCGTCCGTCGGGGGTCGGGAGTTCGTCCGGGGGATGTCGTCGAACCGCCTCAGCGCGGCTCCGCCTTCACGGCCGCGACGTAGGCCTCGAGGCGGGCGAACTGCTTGAAGAAGTCGTTCTCCGGGTCGCCCTCGGGGCCCTTGAAGAAGCAGGAGAGGTGCCTCATGAGGCCCTTGCCGCCGCGGCGCTTCTCCAGGTCGGCCAGACGGGCGAGGTCGACGCCGAGGGGGGCGGCGAGCAGGCTGTCGCAGCCCTGCCAGGTGAATTGCAGGGCCATCTTCGTGCCCAGGAAGCCCTTGAAGTGGATGTGGTCCCACGCCGTCTTCCAGTCGCCCATGTCGGGGACGTACTCGATCGAGACGACCGAGGCGGGCTTGTAGCCGAGGATCTCGGTGATGACCTTGTCCTTGGTCTCGACCTTCGACGACTTGTTGGAGGGGTCGTCGAGCACCACGCCGTCGCGGTTGCCGAAGATGTTGTGGCCGACCCAGCTCATGACCTTGAAGTTCCGCGCGGCGAACATGGGCGCCAGCACGGTCTTCATCAGGGTCTCGCCGGTCTTGCCGTCCTTGCCGGCGAAGAGCGCCCCGGTCTTCTCGGCCAGCGCCCACGCGGCGGGGAACGACCCCCCCAGGCTGGGCGTGAAGTTCAGGTAGGTGTGGCCGCCCCGGAAGGCGGCCAGGGCGTACAGGCTGCTGGAGGGGAGGACCGCGTCGCCCGGCCGGTCCAGGACGGCCTCGAGGGCGTCGGGCGACTCGTGGGCCGCGGCGGTGCGGAAGGGGGGCTCGGTGCTGGAGACGTTCAGGACGATGAGGTGGTCGACCTTCTCGGCCTCGACGAAGGCGGCGAGGTCGGCCTCGATGCGGTCGATCGCCTGGCGGGCCGTGCCGGGGGCCGCGTCCGCGTCCCAGTCGCCGAGCTTCGCCACGGTGGGGCTCAGGCCGTAGCGGGGGGCGGGCCGGACGCGGGCGGAAGCCGCGGCGAGGTCGTCGCGGCAGGCGCTCAGCCAGTCGGCGTCGAACACGCCGGATGCGCCTCGGAACTCCTCGGCCGAGGCCGCGAAGGTCGTCTCGCGGATCTCGTGGCCGCCGACGACGAAGTCGCCGGGGGCGGGCAGGGGGAGGTCCCGGAAGGCCGGCAGGTCGGTCGTCAGCCCCGTCTGATCCACCAGGCCCTTCGCCATCGCCGCGAGGCCGACCGTGATCGTCGTCCCGACGCCGCCGAAGGCTCCCACGAGCCAGAGTCCAACACGCCGACTCGCCATGATCGCTTCACCTTATTCGTTTGCAGGGCAGTGGGGGGGTGGGCGGGAGGAGGGCGACCGCCGCGCGCGACGCGACGGCGCGTGCGGGGCGGTCCATGGCCTTATTATCGCCCCCGGCCCCCCCGCGTTCAACCCGGCTCGGGACGTCGACCCGGTCCCGCGATCGCTATAATGGCCCCGCCCCGACCGATCACCCCCCCGACCCTCGTCCGAGTCGCCCCATGCCCGAGCCGAGCCTCGAACGCCTGCTCGCCCCGCATCCCCGCGTGCGTGCGATCCGACCCGGCGCGCCCGATCCCCAGGGTTCCAGCGTCGTCTACTGGATGCAGCGCGCCCAGCGCGGGGTCGACAATCCCGCGCTCAACATGGCCATCGCCGTCGGCAACGCCCTCGCCCGGCCGGTGGTCGCGGTCTTCGGGCTCACGGCCGA
Source organism: Paludisphaera mucosa (assembly GCF_029589435.1). Taxonomy (NCBI): domain Bacteria; kingdom Pseudomonadati; phylum Planctomycetota; class Planctomycetia; order Isosphaerales; family Isosphaeraceae; genus Paludisphaera; species Paludisphaera mucosa. The sequence goes on from NZ_JARRAG010000002.1 coordinate 4,242,948, forward strand.
TTACCCGGGCGCCCAGCGCCGGCATTACCGCTTCCTCGTCGAGGGCCTGGTCGACGCCGCCGAGGACATGGCGCGACGGGGCGTCCCCCTGATCGTCCGCCTGGGAAAGCCCGACGAGGTCGTCCCGCGATTCGCCCGCGAGGTCGGCGCGGCGTTCGTCGTGGGGGATGAGAACCCCGTGCACGTCGGCCGCCGCTGGCGCGAGGCCGTCGCCCGCGAGCTGACGGTCCCGTTCCACCTGGTCGACGCCGACGTCGTCGTCCCCACGTCCCTCTTCCCCAACGAGGAGTACGCGGCGAGGACCCTGCGGCCCAAGATCCGCCGCGTCTGGGACGACTTCCTGAAGCCGATCCCCGAGATCCGGGCGAAACAGGCCTGGCCCGGCAAGCTCCCGGAGGGGGCCGAGATCGATCCCGACCGCCTGATGGAGTCGCTCCGCGTCGGCGGCGTCGCCGAGGTCCCGGGCTACCTGGGCGGCACTCGCGAGGCGATGCGACGCCTGGGGCGGTTCCTCGACGAGCGGCTGGGGCGCTACGCCGAGGACCGCAACGAGCCCACGCCATACATGACCACCGAGCTTTCCGCCCACCTCCATTACGGGCACATCAGCCCCATGACGATCGCCCTGGCCGCGATCCGCGGCGACGGCCCGCGCGAGGCCGTCGACACGCTGCTGGAGGAGCTGATCGTCCGCCGCGAGCTGTCGATCAACTTCGTGGCCCGTAACCCGAACTACGACTCGCTCGCCGGCTGCCCCGACTGGGCGCGGAAGACGCTCGCCAGGCACGCCGACGACCCCCGGCCGGTGCTCTACACCCCGGCGCAGCTCGAATCGGCCGAGACCCACGACCCGCTCTGGAACGCCGCGCAGAAGGAGATGACGCTCACCGGACGCATGCACAACTACCTGCGGATGTACTGGGCCAAGAAGCTCCTGGAGTGGTCGCCGACCGCCGAGCAGGCCTTCGCGGTCGCCCTGGACCTGAACGACCGCTACGAGATGGACGGCCGCGACCCCAACGGCTACACCGGCGTCGCCTGGGCCGTCGGCGGCAAGCACGACCGCCCCTGGCCCGAGCGCCCCATCTTCGGCACCGTCCGGTTCATGAGCTACGAGAGCACCCGCAAGAAGTTCGACTCCGCCGGCTACGTCGCCCGGGTCGAGGCGATCGAGAAGGGGAGGGGCTGACCGATTTCCGGGCCGCAGGGGGAGGCCCCGCGTCGGACTTCGGGAATCGTCGGAAAAATATCGGCCGTGGTCCGTCGAACGCTCTCCATGAGCACACATAACACCATGATCGACCGACGATCCGACCTGGACGCCCTTCGGGCCGGCGCCATGCTGCTGGGGATCGCCCTGCACGCCAGCCTGTCGTTCTTCCCGGCGTACTGGGTGGTCTCGGATCGCAGCCAGGAGCCCGCTTTCGGGCTGCTCTTCTCGGCCGTCCACGGCTTCCGGATGCCGCTCTTCTTCGTGATGAGCGGCTACTTCAGCGCGATGCTGCTGCACCGGCGGGGCCGGGCGGCGCTGGTGGAACACCGGTTCCGCCGGGTGTTCCTCCCCCTCCTCGCGGGGATGGTCACGATCGTCCCGCTCACGATGGGGATCTCCACCCTCGCGATGACCTCCGCCCCGCGGAAGGCCGGCGGCACGGCCCCGGCGGCGGGCGCGTCGACGATCTGGACGGCCGCGCGATCCGGTGATCTGGACGCCGTGGAGCTGCACCTGAAGAACGGTGCGGCGGTGGACGCCTTCGACCCCGATCGCGGCGGCACGCCCATGATGTGGGCCGCGGTCGCCGGTCGCGCGGAGGCCGTCCAGCGACTGATCGATCGGGGCGCGGACGTGAACGCCGCCGGACGTGACGGCGGGACGGCCTTGCACGGAGCGGCCTTCCTGGGTCACGAGAGGACGGTCGATGTGCTCATCCGCAACGGCGCGGATCTCAACGTGGCGAACAAGGACGGCAGCACGCCCCTCGATACGGCGGTCCTCGACGAGGGGACGACGCGCTACTTCGCATCCGTGCTCCAGCTCGACCTCGACGAGAACGACCTCGGCCGCCGGAAGGCTGCGATCGCCGAGACCTTGCGACACCACGGAGCGACCGCAGGGAGGAAGTCCGGCCTCGCGGACATCCTCATGCAGATGCCCCTCTTCAACCACCTCTGGTTCCTGTGGTTCCTCTGGTGGTTGGTGCTCGGGCTGGCGGCCGTCTCCGCCCTCGGGTCGCGACTGCCGACCATCCAACCGCCGGCCTGGATGGCCCGATCGCCGGGCCGCTATCTCTGGCTCATCCCCCTGACGATGATCCCCCAGTGGTTCATGGGAGACGGAGGCGACCCCCCGTTCTTCGGGCCGGACACCTCGTCGGGCCTGCTGCCGATCCCGCACGTCCTGGCCTACTACGCGGTCTTCTTCGGATTCGGAGCCCTCGATTTCGGGGTCGACGACCGGACCGGCCGCGTGGACGAGCGATGGTGGCTCCCGCTGGCGATCGGGCTCCTCGTCGTCTTCCCGCTGGGCACGGCCCTGAACGCGGGATGGGCCGGGCCGCCGGGCTTCGCTCTCGATCCCTCGGCGCGACGGCTCCTCTCGGTCTTCCTGCAGGCGGCCTACCCCTGGCTGATCACCTTCGGCCTCATGGGGCTGTTCCGGAGGATCTGCCCGGTCGAGAGCCCGACGATGCGCTACCTGTCGGACTCGGCCTACTGGCTCTACCTCGCGCACCTGCCGCTGATCATCGGGGCCCAGTACGTGGTGAGGGACTGGCCGCTGCCGGCCGCGGCCAAGTTCCTGCTCGTCGTCGCGGCCTCGACCGCCCTGCTGCTGCTGAGCTACCAGACCCTGGTGCGTTATACGTGGATCGGGCGCCTGCTCAACGGCCCGCGCGTCCGGCCGGCGGCCGGCTCGGAAGGCCTGGCGGTCCCGGCTCAATAGAAGAAGGCGGCGGCGTCCTGGTAGAAGGCCAGGTCGAGCGAGCGGTTGGCCAGGGCGGAGGAGTCGAGCGGCACGTCGGCGATCTGGGCGCCGCGGAGGGTGAGGACGGTCCCGAATCGGCGGCGGAGGACGAGTTCCGCGGCGGCCAGGCCCAGGCGGGTGGCCAGGACGCGGTCGTGGGCCGTGGGCGCCCCCCCGCGCTGGAGGTGCCCCAGGACGACCGTGCGGGTCTCGACCCGGAGCTGCCGGTTGATCACGTTGGCGATCAGGGCGCCGACGCCTCCCAGCCGGGGGTGGCCGAAGTCCTCCGATTCGAGGACGGCGGGGCTGGCGTCGGAGTACCGGGCGCCCTCGGCGACGACCAGGATGGCGTGGTTCTTGGCCGACCCCTGCTGCCGCTTCAAGGCCGCGACCAGGTGGGGGACGTCGATCGGGATCTCGGGGACGAGGATGTAGTCGGCCCCGACGGCCATGCCGGCGAAGCAGGCGAGCCAGCCCGTCGAGCGGCCCATGGTCTCGACGACCATGATCCGGCGGTGGCTCTCGGCCGTGGTGCGGAGCCGCTCGACGGCCTCGACCACGACGTTGACCGCCGTGTCGAACCCGAACGAGAAGTCGGCGAGCATCAGGTCGTTGTCGATCGTCTTGGGGACGCCGACGATCGGCAGCTCGAAGTCGTTGATCAGCCGCGCGGCGACCCCCAGGGTGTCGTCGCCGCCGACCACGACCAGGGCGTCCAGGCCGGCCGCGGCGAAGTTGCGGCGGAGCCTGGGGATGTCGGCGTCGGGGCTCTTGTAGGGGTTCGTGCGCGAGGAGCCCAGGATCGTGCCGCCGCGGCCGAGGGAGGCCTCGACGGTCGCCGGCTCCAGGGGCTGGAACATCCCCCGCACCAGGCCTCGCCAGCCTTCCTGCACGCCGACGCACGCGCCCCCCGCGTCCGTCACCCGACGCGTCACGGCCCGGATCACGGCGTTCAATCCGGGACAGTCCCCGCCCCCCGTCAGCAAGCCGACTTTCATGACTGGCCCCATCGGGACGCGGTCGCGACACCCATCTCCGTGCGTCGTCGCGGTCCAGGTCCTCCGTCGAGGCTATCACGGTCCACCCGGCGGGGCCAGCGGGCCGGGCGGGAAACCGCGCGGGGTCAGTCGCCCGCCTTCGGGGCCGGCAGGTCGGCCGGGATGGTCCACGAGAGCGGCGCCTCGCCCCGGATCATCCGCGAGGCCGCGCCGGTGAGCCGCAGGTACCAGTCGCCGGGGACGCCCTCCTCGACCACGAAGCGGGGGCCGACGGGGGTCTTGTCGGCCAGCTTGTAGACGGCGGTCCCCTCATCGACCTCGTCGAACATGCCGACGAAGACGGTCCGGATCCCGAGGTCCCGGAACGTGGCGAGCTGCCGCCAGAAGAACTCGCCCTTCCGACGCGGGATCAGCGAGCGGCCGGGCTGCAGGCGCTGGAGGTTGTCCCACGAGAAGCCGGGGAAGGCGGTGGGCATGTACCCCTTTCCGGCGGCCTTCAGCTCGGTCGCGTCCCCCTCCCAGACCTGCTTCCGCGTGCGGTCCATCGAGGCGTCGTCGACGTAGCGGCCGGCGTCCCAGGGGCTGATGGCGTCGAACGAGCGGTAGACGTCGGCCCACTCCGGCTCCTTCCGCGACGCCCCCTTGAGGGTCCGCCAGCGGGCGTCGACGCCGCCGATGAGGTAGACGCCGCCGTACGTCGGGTCGTCCTTGAAGAACGCGACCAGCTCCTTCGCCTGCTCGATCGACCAGGGCCGGTCGGTGAACCCCAGGCCCCAGAGCAGGACGACCGGCTTCCCCTGGTGGTGGAGGTAGCGCGAGTCCTCGCGGACCTTGACCTGGTCGCAGAGGAACTTCCAGTCGTCCATGACCATCTTCGTCGTGGCCCGGGGGCCGGTGGAGAGGTCGAGCATCATCGCCCAGACCCGGCCCTCGCGGTGGCAGCCTTCGCGGACGTTCGCCAGCACCCGGTTGACGTGCCGCGAGCGGCGACGGTCGGCCGCCTCGCCGATGAACCGGCTGACGAACACGCCGTCGATCCCGTACTCCCGCATCCAGCGCGTGTGGACCAGGACGGGCCCCTTGCGGAAGGCGCTGTAGAGCCGCGCGGGCGAGCCGTCGGGCATCTTCAGGCCGGGGACGTCGCACAGGTCCTCGGGCGCGTACTCGGAGACGTCGGGCCAGAGGTCGATGGTGAACCGCCCGCGCCCCGGCTGCTCCAGCCGCTCGCCCCAGTGGACGAAACCGAACCCCGAGCCGTCGCAGGGCGTGTTGAACCACCCCTGGTAGCCGCAGAGCACCTTGCCGTCGAGCGTCGTCGCGTCGACGTCCGTCCGCGTCGGACCCTCGTACGGCTTCAGCCAGGGCTCGTCGTTGGGAGGTTCGGCGGCCGGGACGGCGGTCGCCGAGAGGACGAGCAACGCGGCGACAGTCCAGGACGACAGGGCGACTCGCATGGCCGGCTCCCACGAGGTCGAGCCGGCGACGCCCCGCGACCCCGTCGCAAGGCACGCGGCCCCCCCGAAAGCTAACGCGCCCCGCCTCTTAGATCCAGCGGCCGGCGACCCGCTCCGGGGTTGGGTCCGTTCGCCCCGGGCCAACAACGAAGCCGATCGACTTTACGACCTGACCACAAAGCGTTTACGTCGGAAAATCGGGTCCCGAAATTGGCTTGGTTCGTCCAAATTTTTCTTTTAAATCCGTCGATCGTCAAGAGATCAAGCCTTCCATCGGACTCCGTCGCGCGCACCGCCGCTTACGGATAGCATGCGCCTGAATCGCAGATGAAAACGCGAAGTAGTGTTTTCTTTGGCAGGAAAGCCCGTACTTTGGCCGCGGGGTCGCGGGTAGCCGCTCCGCGGAACAGCCCAAAGCCTGCACCCGACCTCGTCGAGACGCAGCCGCAGGCCGACCTTGAGCACGACAGGCTACCGAGTCGGGCCGAACGCCACGACCAGTTCCCGTAACACTCGATGCCTCTTAGCCGGGGATATCCGCATAGGTCGGGCCCCGGGACAGGTCGCCGCCGACCTGGATCGAGTGTCCCCCGAACAGGTCGCCGTCGTCGTGCAAGAAGTCGAACGAGCCGTCCGAGTTCACGGTGATCGACTTGAGCGTCATCCTGGACTGGAACTGCCGTGCAGTCAGCTCGGCCTCGCCTTCGTCCAGCCAGTTCTCATTCTTGAGCGGCAGGAGTTCCTGCACCGCGTAGTCCTCGATCCGCTGCGTCCATCGCTGTTGATCCTCCCAGAGCGAGCGGGCGACCGCCAGGGCCCCGTCGATGCCGCCTGCGCCTTCGGCGTCCAGATTCAGCCCGACGGCCTCGCCGTTCCATTTCGCCCCGCCCGTGTACCAGTTGAGGCTCCGATCCAGCGTCAGCGTCCCGAACCGGCGGTCCTCGAGCAACACGGGCGTCTGGAGGTCGGCCGCGGCCTGATTCAGCTCGGGGTCCGAGCGATCAGGCCCGAGCAGTTCCACGAGTTCGGCCTCCGCGGTCCCGAACGCCGACTCCTCGACCACCCTGGCGCGGATGCGGACGACGGAGTCGGGCTCGATACGCCGCTGCAGCGTGTCGAACTCCTCTTGCGAGGTCCTGAACCTGATCGAGAGGCCTCGCGTCTTCATCGGGCCCGGCGGGATCTTCCAGCGATCGAAGTCGAATGACAGCGTCCATCGCCCGTCCTTAGAGGACCACCCGACTGCGCCGCGGGCGTCCACGAGGCCGAGGACGTCCTCGACGGGTCGTTCCGAGAGCTGGGCGTCGGCCACGCGTCTCCGCTCGGCGGCCGCGGCGAACGGGTCGACCTGGGGCGTCGGGTCGTCGGTCATCGCTCTGGCCCCGTCAGGAACGATTTGCGAGGCAGGAACCCGAACGCGGGCTGGGCGTTACTTCGCCTTCGGCGGCATCAGCACGCGTTCGACCCAGGTGGTGTCGACGTTGCCTTCGAGGAAGTCCTTGTGGCGGAAGATGCGGCGGTGCAGGGGGATGGTGGTCTTGATCCCCTCGATGACCAGCTCGTCGAGGGCCCGCCGCATCCGGGCGAGGGCCTGGGGGCGGCTGGGGGCGTGGACGATGAGCTTGCCGACGAGCGAGTCGTAATTGGGCGGCACGGAGTAGCCGGCGCGGACGTGGGAGTCCCAGCGGACGCCGGGGCCGCCGGGGACGCGCAGGTCGGTGATCCGGCCGGCGGAGGGGCGGAAGTCGTGGTCGGGGTCCTCGGAGTTGATCCGGACCTCGATCGCGTGGCCCTCGGAGCGGACGTCGTCCTGGCCGAACGGCAGGGGCTCGCCGGCGGCGATGCGGATCTGCTGCTGGACGAGGTCGATGCCGGTGATCTCCTCGGTGACGGGGTGCTCGACCTGGATCCGGGCGTTGACCTCGATGAAGTAGAAGTTGTTCTCGGCGTCGACGAGGAACTCGCAGGTGCCGGCGTTGGTGTAGCCGACGGCCTTCGCCAGCCGGACCGCGGCCTCGCCGAGCTTGCGGCGGACGTCGATCGGCAGCTGGGCGGCGGCCTCCTCGACGAGCTTCTGGTGCCGGCGCTGGAGGGAGCAGTCGCGGTCCCAGCAGTGGACGACGTTGCCGTGGAGGTCGGCGAGGATCTGCACCTCGACGTGCCGCGGCCGGTCGATGTACTTTTCGAGGTAGATCGCCGGGTTCTTGAACGCGGCCTCGGCCTCGTTGCGGGCGGACTGGACGGACGCGGGGAGCGTCGCCTCGTCGCGGACCACGCGCATCCCCTTGCCGCCGCCGCCGGCCGCCGCCTTGATGAGGACGGGGAAGCCGATCGCCTTGGCCAGGCGGAGGGCCTCGGCCTCGGACGTGACGGCGCCGTCGGAGCCGGGGACGCTGGCGACCTTGGCCTCGGCGGCGATCAGCTTGGCCTCCGTTTTGAGGCCCATCTTGCGGATGGCCTCATGCGGCGGGCCGATGAACTCGAAGTTGCAGCTCCGGCAGATCTCGGCGAACTGGGGGTTCTCGCTGAGGAACCCGTAGCCGGGGTGGATCGCCTGGACGTCGGCGACCTCGGCGGCGGCGATCAGCCGGGGGATGTTCAGGTAGCTGTCGGCGGACGCCGCCTTGCCGATGCAGATGGCCCGGTCGGCCAGCTCCAGGTAGGGGGCGTCGCGGTCGGCCTGCGAGTAGACGGCGACGACCTCGACCCCCAGCTCCTTGCACGCCCGGATGACCCGCAGGGCGATCTCGCCGCGATTGGCGACCAGTATCCTCTGGAACATCGAACTTCACCACCTCGACGGGCGCGGCCGCCGTATAGCTCGGGGACGACGGGGGCGAGACGGACGGTTCAGGCGGGGACGACCCGGAACATGGGCTGGCCGAACTCGACCGATTGGCCGTTCTTGACCAGGATCTCGGCGATCGTGCCCGACACGCCGGCGGGGATGTCGGTGAAGACCTTCATGGCCTCGATGATGCAGAGCGTCGTCGAAGGCTGCACGGCGGTCCCGATCGACACGAACGGCGGGGCCTCGGGCGAGCCCGACGAGTAGTACGTCCCGACCATCGGGCTCTCGATGACGATCGTCTTGGGGCCCGGCGACGTCTCGGCCGCCGCGGGCTCGGGCCGCGGGGCGGCCGACGGCGCGGGGGCCGGGGCGTACGCGGCCGGGTAGGCGGCCGGCGGCCCGGACGGCGCCGCGACCTCCGGCCCCCGGCGCTGGAGGTGGACGCGGTACGGGCCGTCGGTCACCTCCAGGTCGCTGAGGTCGTAATGCTTCATCAGCCGGACCAGGTAGTGGACCTTCTTGACGTCCAGCGGCTCGCCGCCCTTGCCCTCGAGACCCTGTTCGCCCATGCCTTCGCTCCGCTCCACTTGCATGTCTCGTGACGCGACGGCCTCCGCTCCCGGCGGGGGCGCTTCGCGAGGCTCTCGCACCGGACTACGGGACCGGCCGGACGCCCCGCCTCGCTCCGCATCGCACGCGTCGGCTCAAGGCTTCACCGAGTCGAGCCCCTTCGGCAGGCTCGACAGGACCTCGCGGCCGTCCGGCGTGACCAGAACGTCGTCCTCGATCCGGACGCCGCCCCAGTCGGGGAGGTAGATCCCGGGTTCGACGGTCACCACCATGCCCGGCTCCAGGATCGTCGGCGATTCCCGGCGCAGCCGAGGCCCTTCGTGGACGTCCATGCCGATCCCGTGCCCGAGCCCGTGGTCAAAAAAACGGCCGAACCCCGCTTGCTCGATGAACGAGCGGGCTTCGGCGTCGACGTCTTGGGCTTTGGCGCCGGGGCGGATCGCCGCGACGGCCCGTTCCTGGGCCGTCAGGACGACGCGATAGACCTCTTCGAATTTCGGTGTGACGTTACCGGTAACCACCACCCGCGTCAAGTCGCTCTTGTAAGATGATCGGCCGGACGCCCCCCAGTCGATCAGGACGAAATCGTCGTCGCCGATCCGCGTCCCGGCCGTGGGCCGCGCATGGGGCAGGGCCGCCCGCTTCCCCACCGCCACGATCGTCGGGAAGCTCGTCCCCGTCGCCCCCAGCGCCCGCATGTGCGATTCGAGCCGGTCGGCCGCGTCCTTCTCGGTCTCGCCGGCCTTCAGCTCGCCCTTCAGCTTCAAGAACGCGTCCTGGGCGATGGCGACCGCCTCGCGGATCAGGGCGACCTCGTCGGCGTCCTTGATGCTCCGGAGCTTCTCGACGAGGCCCTCGGTCGCGGCGAGGCTCGTCGTCTTCAGCTCGCCCTTGAGCGACTCCCAGTCGGCGACGCTCAGGTGGGCCGCCTCGAAGCCCAGAGAACTCAGGCCCAGGCCGGCGACGACGTGGGCGACGGCCTGGTTCATGGTCTGGACGCTGGGCCGGATGTAGGCCTCGAGCCCCGGGCACTCCTGTTCGAGCTGGGTCGTGAACCGGCCGTCGGAGAGGATCAGGTCGCGGTCGCGGCCCACCAGCAGGGAGGAGGAGTCGCCGGTGAAGCCCGTCAGGTAGGCGACGTTGGTCGGGTCGACCACGAGCAGGGCGGCGAGGTCCTTGGCGGCCAGCTCGGCCCGCAGCGCTTCGCGACGGCGCAAGATCCGATCCATGGGGGGCTCCGGGGGTCCAGCAACGGGGGAAGTCGGGGGGATCGGCCAAATCGACGCGGGGGGACCGGCGGGATGGATCCGGGGTCGTCGCATGTTACGTTAGCCGGAACCGGCGCCGCCGCAAAGGGGTGGCGGACCGCTCGCCGGCCTTCCCTCCCGCACCACGAGTCCCCATGATGACCACCCGCAAGTCGACGCTCCTGGCCGCCGCGGCCCTCGCGACGCTGGCCCTCGGCCCCCTCGCCCGCGCCGGCGACGACCAGGCGAAGCCGATCTTCGACGGCTCCTCGCCCAAGGGCTGGATCCTGACCGACGGCAAGCCCCTGCCGCGCGACTTCGTCCAGAAGGACGGCCTCAACCCGCACGGCACCGGCAGCTACATCGTCGTGTACGAGAAGAAGCTCGGCGACTTCGTCGCGGACTTCGACTACAAGCTCAGCAAGGGCTGCAACTCGGGCGTCTTCATCCGCGTCAACGACCTGAAGGACCCGGTCTACACGGGCATCGAGATCGCGCTCGACGACACCACCGGCCAGGGCTACCACGACCCGGGCGCGTTCTACGACCTGGTCAAGCCGAAGTCCAACGCCCAGAAGCCGGCCGGCGAGTGGAACCACATGACGGTCACCGCCAAGGGCCCCAAGATCGCCGTCGCGATCAACGGGACCGAGGTCTCGAAGATCGACCTCGACCAGTGGACCGAGCCCGGCAAGCGCCCGGACGGCTCGAACCACAAGTTCGAGAAGGTGGCCATCGGCAAGCTCGACCACGCCGGCTACTTCGGCTTCCAGGACCACGGCCAGGACTGCTGGTTCAAGAACGTCACGCTCAAGACGCCCTGAGCGCCGCTGGCCGACCCCGCGCCCGCCGGGCGCGGGGTCGGCCCGGATTTCTCAGCCCCGCCGCGAGGGCTCGTAGCGGCCGATGAGGAGGCTGGCGTTGTGGCCGCCGAAGCCGAAGCTGTTGGACATGACGTGGTCCACCCTGGCTTCGCGGGCGACGTTGGGGATGTAGTCGAGGTCGCAGCCCTCGCCGGGCTCGTCGAGGTTGATCGTGGGGGGGAGGACGCCGGTGTGGATCGCCAGGGTCGAGGCGATCAGCTCGACGCCGCCGGAGGCCCCCAGCAGGTGGCCGAGCTGGCTCTTGGTGCTGGAGATCTGCAGCTTGCTCGCGTAGGGGCCGAACACCGTCTTCATGGCCACGGTCTCGGCCAGGTCGCCGAGCGGGGTGCTGGTGCCGTGGGCGTTGATGTAGTCGACGGCGTCGAGCGGGGTGCGGGCGTCGGCCAGGCAGCGCTTCATGGCGCGGGCGGCACCGCGGCCCTGCTCGTCGGGGGCCGTGATGTGGTAGCCGTCGCCGGCGGTGCCGTAGCCGAGCAGCTCGGCGTAGATCCGGGCGCCGCGGCCGCGGGCGATCTCCTCGGCCTCCAAAATCAGGATCCCGGCGCCCTCGCCCATGACGAAGCCGTCGCGGTCGCGGTCGAAGGGGCGGCTGGCGCGGGTGGGGTCGTCGTTGCGCATCGACAGGGCCCGCATGGAGGCGAAGCCGCCCAGGCCCATGTGGGTGATGGCGGTCTCGCTGCCGCCGGTGATCATCACGTCGGCGTCGCCGCAGCGGATCAGGTTCATGGCGTCGCCGATGGCGTTCGAGGCCGACGCGCAGGCCGTGGCGATGGCCGAGATCGGCCCCCGCAGGCCCCAGCGGATCGAGACCTGGCCGCTGCCGGCGTTGACCATCAGCTTGGGGATGGTGAAGGGGCTGATCCGCGAGGGGCCCTTCTGCATCATGATCGTGTGCTGGGACTCGAACTCGTTGAGCCCGCCGATGCCCGAGCCGATCATCACCCCGCAGTTCTCGGGCGGGAGGGTCGAGAAGTCGATCCCCGAGTCGGCCACCGCCGACTCCGAGGCCGCCAGCGCGAACTGCGCGAAGCGGTCCAGGTGGCGGGCCTCCTTGACCCCGAACCGCGCCGGGCCGTCCCAGTCGCGGACCTGGCCGCCGAAGTGGACCTTGAACTCGGTCGTGTCGAAGAGGGTCAGCTCGCCGATCCCGCTGCGGCCGGCGCAGAGCGCCTCCCAGAACGGGTCCAGGGCCTCACCCAGCGCCGTGACCACCCCCATGCCGGTGATGACGACGCGTCGCGACTCTCCCATAATCATCTCGTCTCGGGGATGGCTAGGCGTTAGGGACGGACGGATCCGGCGATCGATCGACGGGTCCCGCCGACGCGCGCGGCGGCGCGGCCCGGCGCGATCGCGGCCGCGCGGACCGGGGCCGCGGGCTCACTTGGCGTGCGCGTGCTGCTCGATGTAATCGATCGCCTGCCCCACCGTCTGGATCTTCTCGGCCTCGTCGTCGGGGATGGTGATGTCGAACTCTTCCTCGAATTCCATGACCAGCTCGACGGTGTCCAGCGAGTCGGCGCCGAGGTCGTTCACGAACGACGTCTCCTTGCTGACCTGATCCTTCGACACACCCATCTGTTCGCTGACGATTTCGATCACGCGCTCTTCCACGGACACGGGCGGACCTCCTGGTTCGGGGACGATTCGAGTATTCGAACCTGCCGGTCCATCGCCCGCGCCGGGGCGCGAGCCGTGGGGCCGCAGGTGTCGGGATTCGGGAGACGTTCGGGAGTTTCCCCGCTTCCCCGCAGGGGGGCGAGGCACGAGGCGGGAGCCCGCCGGTCGGGGACGGGGCGTACACCCCATCCGGCTCCGGCGGCCGTCGGCGACGGGAAGCGGTTCCTCCCTGGGTCGGGGACGCACGGGGGGCCCCGTTCTTCCTGGGGCGCGGCCGCCGCGTTCCGGATCCGTCATCGATCGAGTCAAAATAGCATGGCCTGGGGGCCTTGTCCATCCAACCGGCCCGCGAGCGATCGCGAGATCCCGCGCCGGCCGCACGACCCTCACCAGGCTAACCAACCCAATCGGTCGTTGGCCATGGTTTCTGGAGCGATTTTCGCCGCCGCCGCGCTCAGACGGTCATCCCGCCGTCGACCGCCACGACCTGGCCCGTCACGTAGCTGGTCGCCGGCCCGCTGAAGAACGCGACCATCTCGGCGATGTCCTCGGGGGCTCCCAGCCGCTTGAGCGGGATCCGGTCCTTGACCTCGGCCTTGATCTTGTCGGGCAGGACGTCGGTCATGTCGGTGGTGATGAAGCCGGGCGCGACCACGTTGACGGTGATCCCCCGCGAGGCCAGCTCGCGGGCGATGGTCTGGCTGAAGCCGATCACGCCGGCCTTGCTCGCCGAGTAGTTCGCCTGGCCCGGGTTGCCGCGGATGCCCGACACGCTGCTGATGTTGACGATCCGGCCGTACCGGCCCCGCATCATCACCGCGCCGACGGCGCGGCACCACAGGAACGTCCCCTTGAGGTTGACGTCGATCACCTGGTCCCAGGCGTCGTCCTCCATGCGGAGCATGAGGCCGTCCTTGGTCACGCCGGCGTTGTTCACCAGGACCTGGATCTTCTGGTATTTCGACTCGACGTCGTCGACGACCCGCTTGACGTCCTCGGCCGAGGCCACGTCGGCGGCATAGCCCTCGGCCTCGCCCCCGGCGGCCCGGATGGCCTCCAGCGTCGTTTGCAGCCCTTCGAGCGTCCGGGCGACCCCGACCACCCGCGCGCCGCAGGCCGCCAGCTTCACCGCCACGGCGCGGCCGATGCCCCGCGAGGCCCCCGTCACCAGGGCCGTCTGCCCCTTCAGGTCCACGAGACAGCCCGTCTTCGGCGAGCCCGCTTCTTCGGCCATGGCGCGATAGTCCTGCCAGCTAGGGTGTCGGCGTCCGCGAGGCGCGGGCCGGCGCGGCGACGCCCGTCCGCGTCGAGCGTCCGATCGTCCCGCCGGCCTCCCGTCGCCGGGATTCGCCCCGGTTATAATCCCGCCCCGAGATCCCCGGCAACCCCAAACGGGACCTGGGGGCGGGGCCGACGTACCACGGGTTTGCATCGTCGGGGAACCGCCGGAAGGATCCGGCGCCGAGGTCTCGCGGCCGGCGGTCGTTCGGAGCGCCTCCGAATGGCTATCGAGGAGCCCGCCCACCCCCCCCCGAGTCTTTCGGGCCCGGCCGCGGCGGTTGACACGGGGATCGGGCGATCAATTAGTCGCCCTGATCCACCTCGTGACCGTCCGCCGGCCCCGGGCATGGATCCCGCCGAGGAGTAGGAGGGCAAGCCGGGGCGCGGATCGACGATCCAGGGGCCTGGCCAGTTGCGTGATGTACTGGCACGGGGTGGGGAGCGGATGCGAGGATGTCATCGCGTGCCGGCTCCGTTCGGTTTCTCAGGCAGTGTGGTGACCGCCATCATCCCGGCGGGGCCGGATCCCGTCCATGAACCGCTTAACAGGCGGGAGTACGCATGCCGAAGGAATTGCTTCGCATCGCTGCTGACATCCGATGGCTCCGAACCGTCATTCAGCCTGGCCAAGCCGGGCTGGCGACCGAGTTATTCTTCGAGGTCGCTGGCCGGCCCTTCTCGCTCACCCTTGACACCGTGCCCGAAAAGGCCTTCCTGCACACGCTCGCCCACACCCGCTGCCTAGCGGTTCTCCAGATTTCGTCCGTGGAACGCGGCTGGGTCGAGGCGGGTCGATTTGAGATCCGGATCAATGACGACGATGATGGCGCCGAGGCCAATGCGATGGCGGACCAGGTCGAATGGGGTCCGGCCGACCCCGGCCAGTTTCGCACCGTAGCCGGAGTCGATAGAACCGACAACCGCTCTTGGGGCTCGCGGGTCGTGGTGCGTCGGACGAGCCTGCATATCGACGATCCTCGTCTTTCATAGAGGCCCGGACAAAACCCCATCCAACTCACCGAAGCGGTTGCAAAATCCCCTGGGTTTTCGATGCGCTACCGCCCACATGAGTGGAGTGTTGTCCGGGCCTCATAGCCGCAGCCTCCACATTACAGGGGAGCTACCGGCCCATGGCGCAATCCTCATACTACAGGGGGTTTTGTCAGAGCTTGTCAGCAGACTGCCATTCGCGTGCGTCACATAGACCCGAACCTCCGAGACGAGCCATGACGAACGCCTTCGGCCACCGCAGCGTATCCAACAATCTCATCATTATAGACTCTCACATAGATAGCAATCCAGATAGCGGCTACGTGTCAGGCACGATGACACCCGAGGATGCAGCACCGTTCGCAGGAGATGGCGGATGGGCATACGAACATGACCCCCCCATGATGCAATTGATGTGAAAAAGCACATTGAGTGGATACGGACCGCATGGCAGCGAGGGGGAATTCGCAACTCCCCACCCTATCGATCCATCAACAATATCTGGCGCAATCCCTGTGGGGCCCGGCGAGAAACTGCTCCCAGATGGATTTATAGCTAATCCAGGCTACAAAGGCCCAAGACGATGAGCGTACACAAGATGTATATCGTCGATAGCAATGGAGTTTTGTTCAATTGTTCGGTGTCGTCCTCTGATTCACCTCCGTGGTCTCTGGAGTTTGAGAATGATGTCTTAGGTCGAATTGCCTTGGCCGGGCCGGATCTCTTCGAATGTCTTTGCCAACTGCGACATTGGTTAGCCTCCAAAGATTTTCGAATTCTTGTTAATGGGGCACGCATTGACGCTTGGCCTTCGAGCATGGCTCGCCAGATGGGAGGAGCGAGAAAGCTCTACGTGACAAGAATAGGATCGAGAGCAGTATTCGAAGATCTCGTTCCCATTTTTGGCGAAACGACCGCTGATAAGCTTGGAACCGTTAAAGAGCAAGCCGATTATCATAAACAATGGCTGGAGAGTTTATCATGAACGAAACGCCTATTGCGCCATCGGACGAGGCAATCAAGGAAGCAAAAGAGATTCCCGAATGGCTGGGTTGATCAAATTGATGCGAAATACAATCGCAAAGATTATTTCCCACCCGAGGCGATTATTGGTGCCTGGAAAGTCGACGATCGCGGCAACATTGTTGGAGAATTTATTTTGAATCCTAATTACAATTCAATTAAAATCGACAAACCATAATATTGCGTTGTGGGTCGTCTGCCAGGGCCTGTTGACTGTCCGGAGTCTGATCGAGTAAGGGTTTACTGAGTCCACTCGGCGAACTGAACAGGGGTTCCGACTGGGACGTACCATAGGTATGAGACCCATAGGCACCCCTGAAGAACTCGAACGCCGTCGTCGTCGGGCCGTGGAACTGGTCAAGCGCGGCGAGTCCCCCGCCGAGGTCGCCTACTTCCTCGGCTGCGGGCGATCTTCGGTCTGCACCCGGCTGAAGGCCGCTCGAACGGCCTCCGAGGCCGTCGCCGCCCGGCCGCATCCCGGCCCGACGCCCCGGCTCTCGGACGAGCGGGTCAAGGAACTCGAAGGGCTCCTGCTCCAGCGGGCCGGGGCTCACGGCTGGCATAACGACCCTGGAGCGCCCGCCGGGTCGCCGAGTTGATCGAGCGGCGTTTCCAGGTCCACTTCCACCCCGAGCACGTCCGCAAGATCCTCCGACGGCGGCTGAAGTGGAGCAGTCAGAAGCCGCAGTTGAAGGCCAAGCAACGCGACGAAGAGGCGATCGCCCGCTGAAGGGGTCAGGAACTGCCCCGGGTCGTCGAGGAGCCCCGACGCCGCCGGGCCCACCTGGCGTTCCTCGACGAATCGGGCTTCCAACTCACGCCGACGGTTCGCCGCACCTACGCCCCCAGGGGCCGCACGCCCGTCCAGAAGGCCTGACATCGCAAGGGGAAGGTCTCGGCGATCAGAGCCGTGACCATCAGCCCCATGCGGAGCCGGCCCAACCTCTACTTCCGGCTGTTCTCCGACGAGGCCAACGCCCGCGCCGAAGACGTCGTCTCGTTCCTGGCCCAACTTCGCGCCGAGATCCGCGGGCCGATGACCATCCTGTGGGATCGGAGCCGGATCCACGGCCGCTCGCGTCTCGTGAAGGCCTACCTGTCGAAGCATCCGGAGATCGTCGCTGAAGACTTCCCCGGCTACGCCCCCGAAGCCAACCCCGACGAAGGCGTCTGGGGCTGGACCAGATACCATCGCCTGCCGAACTACGCCCCCGACGGGACGAGGGGACTCCGATGCCGTCTGGCGGCGGAATTCGCGGGCCTGCGTCGCCGGCCCGATCTCCTGGCCTCGTTCATCCGCCACGCCGAGATCCCGCCACGCTTGTGAGCATTGTCCCGTTGGCCACGCTGGACTCAGTAGTTTCCGGATCCAGGAGATCTAGAATCGACACAGACCCCAAAACTGCAAACGATCTGATTCATCAAAAATTAGACATTCCCCCGGAAGCCAGTCATAATAAGCTACATATCGAGCGTCGAATACTCCTACGTCCAATTTACTCTCGATGCTAAACGGTTCTTCGACTGGTGCCGGAGGATCAACGCTGACCATACACCGATAAAGCAAGGGGAAATTGGTGCGGCGACCCACGTCAAGGACATCTATACGACCGAGGTGGCCCCCGTCAGCAACGGAAGGACTTTCAGCACCAAGGGCGAATGCGGCATAAGCGGTGTACACGATTCAACCAACAGCACGTGCTATGTAATATTTTCGTGTCGCTAGGGCCTGTTGACTGCCCGGGGGTTGATCCGGTAAAGGTTTAAGACGGGCCGCGTCCCAGGAGCGGCGTCGCCGGACCCGTCGTCGCTCCCGGCGACCGCCGTCGCGGGGAGGGGGACGAGGTCCTGCGGTCGTGGGTGCAGCGTAAAGCCTTCGTCGCTCGGGCTGTCAGGTCGGGGAGAAGGACGGGCGTATGGTGCCGCGAATGTTCTCGACCGCCGAGTGGCTCGCCACGCTGATGCGCCGGTGGGACCGCCAGGGATACACGCCGAACGTCGCGTTGACCGAGAATGGTGGGGTACCGCCCATCCGCCTTGAGGAGGCGGAACGGACGATAGCGCTCGTCCAGACGGCCGACGGCCGCCAGCTCGTCCTGACCAGCGATCGGATCGTCGAGGGCGATCGGACCGTCCTGAGGTACGGCGAGGTGAGCCGTTGTCATTGGATCACCGATCACGCCGACCCGTGGGAAGCCGCACGGCTAAAGCGAACGCATTGGCACCGATTGATCCTTGACCTGAGCGACGGTCGGAAAGTGGCGTTGGATCAGTTGGGGCAGGCGGTTTTCCCCTTGCTCCGGTTCTTCCAATCGATCAGCCGAGTTTCGGCCAAGTGAACTTTCCGACGGCCGTCCATTCAGGTTTCTAGGGCCTGTTGACTGTCCGGAGGCTGTTACGGTAAAGGTTTAAGGCGGATCACGACCCAGGAGGGGGGCCGACGCCGCCATGCGATACTTGATCACCGACGAGACTTGGTCCGTCTTCGGCCCTATGGTCGAGAAGTGCCGCTCGAAGCTGGGCCCCGAGCCGGAGCTGCCCGACCGCATGTTCTTCGAGGCGGTCCTCTACTGGGCGAGGACCGGCATCCCCTGGCGCGACCTGCCGGCCGAGTTCGGGGCGTGGGACGCCGTCTACAACCGCTTGCGCCGCTGGATCCACTCGGGCCGGCTCAAGAGGCTGTTCGAGCTGATGTCCGAGCGGGCCGAGTGCGAGGACGCCCGCCGGCTGATGATCGACTCGACGGTCGTGCGGGCCCATCAGCACGCCGCCGGGGCCGGGCGGAAAAAGGGGGCGGCGAAGCGCAGGCCCTCGGGCGGTCGCGCGGCGGCTTCACGACGAAGGTGATCGCCGTCGCCTGCGACGAGGACGGCGTCGTCGCCCTGGACGTGGCCGAGGGCCAGAGGAACGACGCCCCTTTGGCGAAAGGCGTGCTGATCGAGGCCCGCGACGCGGTCGGCGAGGTCGCCGAGGTGCTCGGCGACAAGGGGTTCGATTCCGACGCCGTCCGCGACGTCGTCCTGGACGACCTCGACGCCCTGCCGGTGATCCCGAACCGGAGCAACCGGAAGGAGCCCTGGCCGTGGGACGACGAGATGCGGGAGGTCTACAAGCAGCGGAACCGCGTCGAACGCGCGTTCGCGAAAGCGAAGCAGTTCCGCCGCTTCGCCACGAGATATGAGAAGCTGAAGGACGTCTACCTCGGCGTGGCCCGCCTCGTCTTCGGCTTCATCCACGTCCGGAGGCTCGCTCAATCCGTCAACACGCCGTAGAGCGCCGAACAGTCGAATGGCACACGGTCTGAAAGGAGATCTCGGCAAGAGGCCGTCGACGGCCGAAGTCGGCTGCTCGGCACTCACGAAATGCAATCGTAAATCGATAATAATCGCACGACGCCCGCCATTCAGGGCAGGGTCGAATAGATGACCACGTTGGCGGCGATCCGCAGGGCGCTCTCGTAGACGTAGCCCTTGCAGTCGAGGCCCGAGTGGCGTTCGAGGGCGCAGCCGATGTCGAACTTGGAATAGATGATCGACCAGTGGCCGTTGATCTTGACCCCTTCGAGCTGGGGGTAGTCCTTGCCCCCGCCGGCGGCCTTGGTGTACTGCGCGTCCTTGAGGTTGAAGTAGACCTTCTCGGAGAACAGCTCGTCGTCCTTGGGGATCGGGATCAGCGGGTTGTTGGGGAAGAGCTCGGCGGCGAACCGGCGGAACGAGGCGTCGAAGCCGGGGCTGCCGCAGGCGGCGTCGGCGAAGATGGTGCCGCCGCCGGGGTCGACGTGCTTGCGGAGGGCGTCCAGGTCCTCGGGCGAGAACGAGGCCGCGGCGCGGCCGTGGAAGTAGAGGAACGGGTAGTAGATCAGGTTGGGGTCGCCGGGCGCGAGGTCCTTCTGCGAGACCGCCACGTCGAAGCCCAGCGGCGGCTTGCGCAGGGCTTCCATCAGGTTGGGGACGGCCAGGGGGGCGATGTTCCAGTCGCCGCCGTGCTGGAGCTTGGCGATCCGCAGCGACCCCCGCTTGGGGGCGTCGGCCTTGAAGTCGTGGACCTCGCGGACGATCAGCTTGTCGGCGGGCAGCTCGCGGCCGGTGGCGTAGTCGATGATGTTCTGGCCGACCTTGGTCGCCAGGCCGACGGCCGGGTTCTTGCGGTCGCGGTCGGTGCGGTCCATCTGGTTCCAGAAGCAAGACAGGTCTTTCTGCGAGTAGATGACCACGGTCCGGCAGCCGTGCTCGATCCCCATCAGCGGGTAGGCGTTGGGGGCGAGCAGGTGCTTGGCCCGCCAGACGGGGTGGTCGTCGGAGAGGGGCCTGAGCTGGTAGGCCTCCTCGGGGAAGACTTGCTTCATGAGCTTCTTGAAGCCCGCATCGAACTCGGGGCGGCCGCAGCAGGCGTCGGCGACGATGAAGCCCCCCTGGTCGACGTAGTCGCGCAGGTTGTGCACCGCGAGGTCCGAGAACTCGGGGGCCTGGTGGCCGTTGAGGAAGACGATCGGGGCCTGCAGCATGTCCTGGACGCTGGCCGAGCCCGGGTCGACGACCTGCCAGGTTAGAAGGTGCTTCCAGTCCTGAGAGACCAGGTTGACGATGTTGCGGACGTCGTCGGCGTCGTTGTCCCAGTCGCCCCGGGGGCCGTGGCGGAGCTTGTTCACCAGCACCGGCGCGCGGCCCTTGGCGAGGAAGAGGAGGGCGAAGCTGGTGGCGATCAGCGGGTCGCCCTCGTTGACGGCCCCCTTCCAGTAGCCGCCGAGCTTGTCCTGCTCGTGGACGAGGGCCTCGGCCCCCTCGCGGTACCAGTCGTGGTCGCCGAAGAACCGGACGCCGCCGAGCCGCCCGGCGCGTTCGACGCCGTAGAGGAAGTAAAGCCGCCAGCTCTGGCCGGTCGGGAAGTTCTGGCCGACCTGGAAGCGGTTGGCCATCCAGGCGATGCCGCGCTGGAGGTTGATGTTCGTGGTCCCCTTGCCGCAGTTCTGGATGGCCTCGCCGTGGATCTCCTCGGACCCCTGGTATCGCCGCAGGCCGGTGATGACCAGGCTGGAGATGCCGGCGGCCGTCATGCTCGACGTGGAGAGCTGGTCCTGCTGCTTGTGGAAGTACCCCCAGCCGCCGTCGCCCCGCTGGGCGCCCTCCCAGTAGGCCCGCGCCAGGTTCCAGACGGCGGGCTTGGCCTGGACGCCGGCCTCGGAGGCCGCGTGCAGGCCGAGCAGGGCGTACTGGGTGTTCGAATTGTCGCCCCGGCGGCCCCGCTTCCCCAGGTTGTAGGTCCACGAGCCGGGCCAGTCGACCTCGTCGGAGGGCACGATCTGGGCGCGCTCCAGCCAGGTGACGTTGGCGACGATCCGCTGGAAGTCGCGCTTGGGGTCGGCCGCGGCGTAGACCATCGTCTGGAGGGCGACGGCGTAGGTGGAGTCGAGCTGCTCGGGGCCCCACTTGCGGAGGTTGTCGAGCGACGCGCGGATCGCCGGCGAGTCGACCGGCTCGCCGGCGGTCAGCAGGGCGAGGGTGACCAGGCTGCTGAGGCCCGTGCGGGCCTCGTTGGCGACGTAGTCCTTCCACGCGCCGGTGTCGAGGTTCTGCTGCTTCTTGAGCCAGCGGACCCCCTCGCGGATGGCCCGCTCGACCTCTTCGTGGGTCACGGCCGCGCGGGCGACGCCGCCGGCCGCGCCCATCGCCGACCCGACCGCGAGGCCGACGAGGGCCCCGATCACGACCCGGAACCGGAACCTGTGCGACATGGCGAGCCTCCCCTGCCCGGGCGGCCGCCGCCGAGAACCGGCGGGCGAGAACCCCCTCGTCCCACTATCCCGCGCGCATCGCCCCGGCGGCAAGCCGAGAAGCCGGCGGCGACCCGGCGCGGCCTCAGCGGGCCGCCTGTTGCAGGTCGGGGGGCAGCTTCGGCATGGCCGAGCCCGGCCGCGGGCCGAGGGCGAGCGACATGACCTGATGGCCGCCGACCGGGAAGGAGAAGGCCCAGTGCGCGTCGAGCGACGGGATCAGCGTGCCGAAGGCGATCGGACGGTCGCCGACGGGGAGGGCGGAACCCGGCCGGACGCGGGGCAGGCCCGTCGCCGGCGCCAACTCCAGGTCGGCCGCGTAGACCGTCCCCCGGTTCTTCGCCGGCTCGTGGCGCAGGAAGATGAGCTGCAGGCGGCCGTCGCAATGCACCACGCTGGGGTAGCGGAGCCGCACCCTGGGCTCGGCGGCGACCGGGTCGGACGGCTCGAAGATCGGGCCGGCGGCGACGATCGCCTCGCCGTCATCGCTCAGCTCGAGCCACCAGGGGGCGATCGACGGCGTGAGTCTCGTCTCGACGCCCTTCCGAAGGACCGTGAGCGAGACGATCAGCCGGTTCCGCATCTCGGGGAGCCCCGACCACACGGGATCGATCAGGAACGGCTCGCGCCCGCCCGGCGGGTCGCAGCGCCACTGCAGGGCCACGACCGACGAGCCGCCCGCCGCGTTCCGGCCGTCGGCGGGCTCGGGGGCGAAGCGATACGAATAGAGCCGCCCGGTGGCCCCGGGGAAGATCACGCGGTCGTCGCGCGAGGGATCCCAGGCGGGCCGGCCCGTCGGCATGACTTCCAGCTCGAGGCGCTCCAGGACCTCGGCCTGCGGGAGCCGCAGCCGGACCAGGCCCACGGCCCCCTCGGCGTCGTACGGGTCGCCGGCGATCGGCGTGGCGAACCGGCCCACGGCCTCCATCGAGCCGTCGTCGGCCATCCACGGCGACGGCGTCAGGTACTCCCAGCGTTCGGCGTCGGGGGTGGCGACCCGCCGCACCCGGCCGTCTTCCCGGTGGACCAGGTCGACGGAACCGCCGGGCCCGGTCTCGGCGCCCAGGATCTCCCAGGGATTCGGCGCGGTCGCGACGGTCGTCGCCGGGCGGGGCTGGAACTGCGCCGCGGTCAGGGCGGCCAGCGACAGGCCGGCGAACGCGAGGACGCTCATTCGGGCGATCGTGTGCAGGCTGGTCAGCATGGTAAGGCACCCGTCTTAATTGTTTCGTTCTCACCCCCGTGCCGGGGGGCCGCCGCGACTTCGAGGCGGTGGACGATCGGGGGCGGGAGCGGGCCGGGGCCCGGCTGCGGGACTGGCGTCGCCGGTCGGCGAGCCGTTCGTGGGCCGCCCGAACCCGGCCTGGAGAGGGCTGCGGGGCAGGGGCGATCAGGGGGTGGGGGGGTCGGAGGGAGGGTGAAGTCCGCGTTCGTCCGACACCATGCTACTACGCAATTCGGGGGCCGACCGTTGGTCCGGAACGCCGCGGATCCTCCTCGACCGCGACGCAACACCCTGGAAAACGAGCCTTTGCGAATCGCCGAAAAACGACCGAGGCGCCCTCGCGACGGGTCCGGGAGGACGTTCGGGCGGCTTCGGCGCGTCGAGGACCTGGGCGGGCCGCCGGATTCTTGGGCGTCGTCGAGATCCGCGACGAGCGTCGCCGCGGTCGCTTGAATCCCGGATCGGCGACGCCCTACAATTGCGGACTGCCCACGCCTTCACGGGCGCGGACGGCCACGCAACCTCGCCCCCCCTCGAACCCTAGAAGACGGACCACCGGATGTCCAACGCGACCGACCGGATCACGCAGCTCCTCGACGAGTTTCGGCACTCGCGCGACGTCATGGCCGCCGAGCTGAGCAAGGTCATCATCGGCCAGCACGACGTCGTCGAGCTGATCCTGGCGGCCATCTTCACCCGCGGGCACGTCCTGCTCGTGGGCGTCCCCGGGCTGGCCAAGACCCTGATGGTCAGCTCGATCGCGCGGATCCTCGACGTCGGCTTCAAGCGCATCCAGTTCACGCCCGACCTGATGCCCTCGGACATCACCGGGACGAACGTTTTGGAGGAGCCCGAGTCGGGCCGTCGCGAGTTCCGGTTCGTCCCCGGCCCCCTGTTCTCGAACATCATCCTCGCCGACGAGATCAACCGGACGCCCCCCAAGACCCAGGCGGCCCTGCTCCAGGCCATGCAGGAGCGCGAGGTGACCGTCGGCCAGGAGACGCTGAAGCTCCCCGACCCGTTCTTCGTCATCGCCACCCAGAACCCGATCGAGCAGGAGGGGACGTATCCGCTCCCCGAGGCCCAGCTCGACCGCTTCATGTTCGACGTCCGGGTGGGCTATCCCTCGCTGGAGGAGGAGAAGAAGATCCTCTCGGGGACGACCAAGGGGGAGACGCCCGAGCTGAAGAAGATCCTCTCGGCCAAGGCGATCGTGAACCTCCAGCGGCTCGTGACCTCGGTGCCGGCGTCGGAGTACACCGTCGACTACGTCGCGCGGCTGGTCCGGGCCACCCGGCCGGCCGACGAGCGCGCGCCCCAGTTCATCAAGGACCTGGTCGACTACGGCGCGGGCCCCCGCGCCGGCCAGAACCTGATCCTGGCCGGCAAGGCGATGGCGGCGATGGACGGCCGCTACAGCGTCTCGCTCGACGACGTCCGCAAGGTCGCGATCCCGGTCCTCCGCCACCGCCTCAGCGTGAATTTCCAGGCCCAGGCCGAGGGCCAGACCACCGAGTCGCTCATCCAGCGCCTGGTCGCCGAGGTCCGCGAGCCCGAGACGCCGAAATACGAGCGAAAAGGCGCGTGATTCGCCCCTGCGTCTGGGCGATCCGGCCCCGCTCGTCGTAGGATGAGGGGGAAGCCGCCGCGCCCGAGGACGAGACGGGCGGCGGCCTTGCGCGATCGGAAGACTCGGCCGGCGCCGGGCGGCGGGCCGGCCTTGCGCGTCGCGACCACCCCCGCGGAGCACCGATGGGTAACGCCGAGAAGTTCCTGAAGCCCGAGGTGATCCGCCAGGTCTCGCGGCTGGACCTGCGCGCCAAGTTCATCATCGAGGGCTTCATCGCCGGGCTCCACGCCAGCCCGTTCCAGGGCTTCTCGGTCGAGTTCTCGGAGCACCGCAAGTACAGCCCGGGCGACAACATCTCGGACATCGACTGGAACGTCTTCGCCAAGACCGACCGCTTCTACACCAAGAAGTTCCAGGCCGAGACCAACCTCACGGGCTACCTGGTGATGGACCTCTCGGCGTCGATGGGCTACACCCACCGCCAGGAGCTGACCAAGTTCGAGTACGGGATCAGCCTGGCCGCGGCGCTCGGCTACCTGATGATCCACCAGCAGGACCCCGTCGGCCTGGTCGCGTTCGACAAGAAGGTCCGCCGCAGCCTCGCGCCGGGGAGCCGGCGGTCGCAGCTCGCGAACATCCTCTCGCTGCTGGCGCAGCTCAAGCCCGAGGGGGAGGCCGACTTCGAGGCCAGCCTGAACCAGGTGGCCTCGATGATGCGGCATCGCAGCCTGGTGATGATCTTCAGCGACCTGCTCGCCGACCCCGAGCCGATCCGCCGGGCCCTGTACCGGCTGCGGTTCTCGGGGCACGACGTCATCGTCTTCCACATCCTCGACGAGGCCGAGGCCGCCTTCCCGTTCGAAGGCATGGTCCTGCTGGAGGACAACGAGACCGGCGAGGTGCTCGAGGTCGACGCCGACGCGATCAAGGCCGACTATCTGGACGAGGTCGCGGGCTTCCGCGCCGCCTACAAGACCGACTGCGTCCGCGCCCGGATCGACTACGTGCCGCTGCACACGGGGATGCCGTTCGACAAGGCCCTGATGTCCTACCTGCTGTCCCGGCAGGCGCGAGGCTGACGCCCATGGAATTCTCGCTCATGCACGCGGGGCTCGCCGCCGGTGCCGCGATGGCGGCGGTCCCGGTGATCCTCCACCTGTTCATGAAGCCGACCCCCAAGCACGTCGTCTTCCCGGCCCTCCGACTGATCCGCGAGCGCCAGAAGCGCTCGAAGAAGAAGATGCGGATCAAGAACTGGCTGCTGCTGGCCGCGCGGATGCTCTTGCTCGCCCTGATGGCCCTGGCGCTGGCCCGTCCCCGGCTCCACTCCGAGACCCCGCTGGGCGACGACTCCGTCCCCACGGCGCTGGGGCTGGTGTTCGACACCAGCCTGTCGATGGGCTACATGCAGAACGACAAGTCGCTGCTCGACCAGGCCAAGGAGCGGGCCCGCGAGATCATCGACCGGATCCCCGACTCGAGCCTGGTCTTCGCGGTGAACTCGGCCGACCCGGGCGCGCCGGTGGGGCTCTCGCCGTCCACGGCGCGGAAGTGGATCGACGACCTGGCCGTGCGGCCGGTGAACCGCCCGCTGAACATGGCGATGGGCCAGGTCTATTCGGCCGTCGCCGAATGCGACCGCCCCCGCCGCGAGGTCTACGTCCTGACCGACCTGACCAAGTCGGCGTGGGACTCCGGCCGCCCCGCCGAGGGGCTCGACAAGGTCGAGAAGGCCGGGTCCGCCGGCGGCAAGATCGCCACGGTCGTCCTCCGGCTGGGCCCCCCGGAGCGCGAGAACGTCTCGCTCGACGAGGCCACGCTCCCGGCGAACGTCGCCCCCCAGGGCGAGCCCGTCGAGGTCCGCGGCCTGCTCCGCGCGCACGGCCCCAAGCCCGCCGAGCGGATCGTCGAGTTCTACCTCGACGGCGTGAAGCGCGACCAGAAGCCCGTCGAGCTGCAGCCCGGCGGCCAGGCCGAGGTCCGCTTCCTCACCCCCGCCAAGCTCAAGGAGGGCGAGGTCCACCGCGCCGAGCTGCGCGTCACCGGGGCCCCCGACCCGCTCAAGTTCGACGACCAGCGGTTCCTCAGCTTCGAGGTCCGCCCGGCGCTCAAGGTCCTGCTCGTCTCCGACCTGAACGTCGACGCCGAGTTCGTCTCGGTGGCGCTCGACCCCGACCAGGCCCCCGGCGCCGCGCGCAGCTACCAGACCGAGACGACCCGCGCGGCCGACCTGGCGACCCGCTACCGCGAGTCGCTGAAGGGCTACGCGGCCGTCTTCCTGCTCAACGTCGAGGCGCTCGACGCCGCGGCCTGGGGCCTCATCAACGCCTACGTCCACGAGGGGGGCGGCCTGGTCGTCGGCCTGG
This sequence comes from Paludisphaera mucosa, assembly GCF_029589435.1. NCBI lineage: Bacteria > Pseudomonadati > Planctomycetota > Planctomycetia > Isosphaerales > Isosphaeraceae > Paludisphaera > Paludisphaera mucosa. Next base: position 4,269,699 of record NZ_JARRAG010000002.1, read on the forward strand.
GCGACCGCTGCAAGGCCGAGAACTACAACGGCCCGGTCGCCGGCCAGGTGCTCCCCGCGCAGCTCGCCGAGGCCGCCTCGCCGCCGGGGAAGGGGACGACCTTCGGCAAGATCGCCGACGTCACCCACCCCATGTTCGACCGCTACGCCCGCGAGATCGACGCCCAGTTCGCCGTCATGCCCGTCTACCGCTACTGGAAGATCCAGGCGGGGGGCCCGGGCCGGACGCTTTTGAACTTCGCCGACGGGGCCCCCGCGCTGCAGGAGCGGAACTTCAAGGGGGCCCGCACCGGCCGCGTCCTGATGTGGGCGACCCCGCTCGCCCGCCGCGTCCGCCGGTCCGACCCCGCGGCCTGGAACGAGTTCCCCAACTCCAGCTACTGGGCCTTCCCCGTCGTCATGAACCTGACGATCCCCTACCTCGCCGGCTCCAGCGGCGACCGCCTCGACTTCGAGGCCGGCGACGACGTCATGCTGAACCTCGGGCCCGACGCCCACCCCCAGGACGTGCTCGTCACCGGCCCCGACGGCAAGACCACCGAGCGGACGTCGCCCCCGCCCGCCGGCGAGCCCCTGAAGCTCACCGCGCCCCAGCTCCTCGGCCAGTGGACGGTGGCCGCCGTCGGCCCCGGCGACAAGAAGGCGCTCATGGGTTTCAGCCTCAACCCGCCCCGCGCCGAGAGCCAGTTCGTCGACCTGGACAAGGCCGACCTCGACGCCCTCTTCGGCAAGGAGGGCTACGCCCTGGCCGGCGACGACAAGGCGCTCCAGAAGGTCACCGAGCTGATCCGCGTGGGCCACGAGATCTTCCCCTGGCTGATGTTCCTGATCCTGATCCTCGTCACAGCCGAGAACTACCTGGCCAACACGTTCTACAAGGAGGCCACGGGCCCGACGATCACGCCCACCGGGTCTTCGGCCCCGGCCCCGGCCGCCGCCTGAGCATCCGGGCTCGGCCGTCCGACGCATGGGGTTTTTCCGGCCGGCTCGGGGGCACGCCAGTGGGGCCGAAAGAAAGGCAGTTTGCTCTGTAGAAAACCAGTGAACCGGCGTCGACTTCGGGGGTGTAGAATTGAGATGTGAACACGAGCAAGTCCCCCCGCCACATCCTGCAAACGGCCTATGGAGGGGGCCCGCGCCGCGTTGCCGGACCCATCGACACAAGTCCAGCCCTGAGAAGTTCACGCACATTCTACCGCCGGGCTTCATCGCACGGCGCAGGCGGAGAGTAGGGCATTTTGACCGTATTAATCAAGCGAAAGTTGATGTCGCGAGCTCGGTCGAGCGGAAAGGGCCGAATTCCGATGTGTTCCTGCGTCGAACTTACCTGAGGTCAGAATGGAGAATCTTACTTCTTGGCAGAGCGATCTACCGTCAAGACTGGATCAAGCCAGACAGGGACGAATTCCTCACCGCCTCTAGGTACAGCTCGTAACCGTAGATGGTGAACCCCGCTCACGTCGACTTCGAATGCGATCGGTTCGTCGAACTTGGTTACCGGCGGCGATTCCCAGAGCAAGCGGTCGCCGGAGAGAACCTGGAAAACCAAAGGCCCAGGAGGCTTCTCCCATTTTTCGTCGGGCATGCGGCACAATGCAACTGAACCTTTGAATTGGTTCGCGTTGCCGTTAATCGCATATGTAACTTCGCCGTCACCCGAAAAAAGCCGGGTTGCGATACCGCGAATCCGCAGCCCATTCATGAGGATCGGTCGCCGTTGTCGGGAAGGTAATTCAATCATGCCGTTGTTCGAGAACCAGGATTCCGGACCAGTGAGCCCTTCATACGGAATCGCGCGTAGATCAAGACCGTCTTTTGACTCGACCTTCCGTTTGACGAATTGATTTAGCTTTTTGAACTTTTTCTGCCTGCGATTTACACCCTGGACGTCTTCGAGTACGAACCATCCTTCTGGGCCAAATAGAGTTATGTCGACCTCGTCTATTCCGGCCGCCATACCCGTTGAGAAGCCCAACGGGATTGAGACGACTTCACCCGACTTGAAGGGCGGAAGCACGAAAACGCCCGTGGTTGAAGCGTCGACCATCTCTTGACGCGGCATCCTCGGCCCTCTCGTCGTGACTTGCACGAGAGAGTCCGAGACATCCCGATCGCTATTGGACAGCCTGAGCACGACCTCCTTGTTTCTATCGATCACAACGAATTCGCACTTTAGCCACTGAACTCTTCTGTTCCTGCTGGCAATTTTTTCCATACTGTTTGATATCGACTTGTTCACGACGCGACCTGCGGCATAACAGCGTTCAGCGTGAGAGCGTTCCATCGACTGCATTTCCCTGACCGCCTCCTGCTGCGCACGTGAATTCGCAACTGCGATTGCCTGTGCTTGGGCGCTGCGGCCGATTTCTCGATTCATGGTTGACATCATATTCTTTACGAATGCATCAGGCTCCATACCAAAGGCTGTGGAGACCAAATTCTCAAGCATGGCACCTCTTACATTGTTGACCATCTGTAGATCAGGCCCGGCACCATTGTATGCAACATTATTAGCCTGTAGGTACAAATTCATGTATCGCGTCAACTCGTCCGGCGACGCGAATGCGTCGTCGTTCGCCTTGATTATGGCATTAAGATCCTGACGGAGCGGGTCCTTTGCTTCCGAGACGAGCTGAGGCATGATTCGAAAATCAGGCGGCTTTCGCTCGAATCGATCGTCGATCTTCGCCCGCATGCCTAGCATCGTGAAAAACTGCCGCTCCTGAGGCGTGAGCCAATCTGGCGGATCGGCCGCGAAAGAGAGGCTTGAGGCTGACGAACAGAGGGCAACGAAGCAGGCAAAACGTATTACACTTAAACTCATATATTGATTCCATAAATGTTTCACTGGTGGGCTGAATTCCCCATCAAGGCTTGATGAGCGATCGTGCCCCCCTGGGAAACAGTGAGCGGAGCCGGTGGACCGGCTGGTAGCAATTTCGCACCCGCCGAAGCATCTTAACCGCAACGGCACAAAGCGAGCCATTGTAAATCAGGATGGCCCAACACGGATTCCGGGGTCATGGGGCGTCTGGTCATCCGATTCGCTAAGATCGAACGTCTTGGACGGGCTTGACCGCCGCCGCGATCGGATTCTCGAGCCGCCGCATCCTGGTGAACACCCAGGACTTTCTCGTCGACTCCAAGTCAGTTCGTTCGCGTGTCGGGGGTCGCCTTCGCCGTCACGTACGTCGCCCTGGTCGGCGTCCATGCACTCTGGAAGGTGTTCTCGCCGCCCCAATCCGACCGTCTGCCCTGGGCCGAAGTCGTCTACGGGCCGGCGATCACGGTCGTCTCAAGCTCCCTGCTGTTTTTCGGGTCGGTCTGGCTCGAGCTTCTCATCCGGTCTCGTCGAGATGCGAGGCGACGAGGTCGGCCGCTCGGCCCGGCCGGCCCGCCCTGGACGCGGCGCGGCCCTCGATGAGACAATCGTCCCAGGGCGTTCGCCCGTCCGGACGCCTCCCCCGCTCACCCATCAGCAGGTCCCCCCGACGCCATGGACTCAGGATTCAGCGTCAGCCTCAACCCGATCGCCCCGTGGCCGTTCCTCGTCGTGGCGTCGGCGGCCGTCGTCGGCCTGACGATCGCGGCCTACGCGCGCAAGCTCCGCGGCCCTGGCGCGAGCTGGCGGTGGGTCGCCCTGGGGCTGCGGCTGTTCGCGCTCCTGCTCTGCCTGCTGGCGGCCCTGCGGCCGTCGGTGATCCTCCAGGAGAAGAAGAAGCAGGCGGCGTCGATCGTGTTCCTGCTCGATTCGAGCACGAGCATGAAGATCCAGGACGAGGCCAACAGCACGGCCCGCTGGAAGTCGGCCCGCGAGGCCCTGAAGGCCGGCGTCGAGGCCGCGAAGAAGCTCAGCGGCGACCTGGAGGTCAAGGCCTACGGCTTCGACTCCGCCGTCCGCGACCTCAACCTCGACGAGGAGGCCGCCGCGCCCCCCGAGCCCGACGGCCGCGAGACCCAGCTCGGCTCGGCCCTGCTGGAGATCGACAAGAGGCAGGCGCAGGGGGCCCGACGGATCGCCCGCCTGGTCGTCCTGTCCGACTTCGGCTCGAACAACGGAACCAACCCGCTGGTCGCCGCGCGGCGGTACCGCGACCAGCAGACGCCGGTCTCCACGGTCGTCTTCGGCACCCAGGGCGCGGGGGCCGGCTCGCGCGACGTCGCGGTCCGCGAGATCACCGCCGGCCCGACGGTCTTCGTCAAGAACAAGCTCGAAGTCCGCGGCGCGCTCTCGGCGCGGGGGTTCGGCGGCCAGACGCTCGACGTCGAGCTGTTCGTCGAGGACCAGCCCACGGCCGTCGCCAAGGCCCAGGTCAAGGTCCCCGACGGGGCCGACTCGGTCCCCATCACGGGCCTGAACTACATCCCCCAGACGCCCGGCGAGAAGAAGGTGACGCTCAAGGTCGCCCCCCGCGAGGGCGAGCTGGTGCTCTCGAACAACGAGATCAGCACCTTCGTCACCGTCCTCAGCGGCGGCCTGAACGTGCTGTTCGTTCAGGGGCCGAACTTCACCTGGGATTACAAGTACCTGATGAACTCGATCGGCACCTCCCCCGACATCGAGGTCAAGGGGGCCCTGATCCGCAAGCCGGCCGTCGGCGACAAGGGGGAGCTCGACGACGACGAGTTCACGCCGGGCCGGTACGACGTCTACGTCGTCAGCGACATGCCGGCCGACTTCCTGACCCCCAGGCAGCACCACCTGCTGGCCGACGCGATCAAGAAGGGCGCGGCGGGGATGATCATGCTCGGCGGCCGCAACAGCTTCGGCCCCGGCGGCTGGGGCCGGACCGAGATCGCCGACGTCCTCCCCGTCGAGGTCCATCCCGGCGACGGCCAGATCGAGCCGCCCGGCGGCGTGCAGTTCAAGCCCAACGCGATCGGCCTGAACAGCTACCTGCTGCAGATCGGCTCGGACCCCGCCAACACCGCCAGGCTCTGGGAGGCGCTGAAGCCGGTGCAGGGGACGAACCGGTTCGGCGAGCCCAAGCGCGGGGCCGAGATCCTGGGCACGGCCAACGGCGTCGACGCCGAGCCGATGATGCTCTCGATCGAGACCGGCCGCGGCCGAACGATCGCCTACGGCGGCGACACCTGGGTCTGGGCCCGCACCGAGCTGGGCCGCCCCGCCCACCGCAAATTCTGGCGGCAGGTCGTCTTCTGGCTCTCGCACAAGGAGAACCAGGGGAGCGACCAGATCAAGCTGAGCATCGACCGCCGCCGCGCCGCCGTGGGCCAGTCCGTCGAGATGACCATCGCCGGCCGCGACGCCAAGGGGGGCCCGCTCAAGGACGTCGACTACGACGTCAAGGTCGAGCGCGAGGGCGAAGGGGCCGAGGCGACGAGCGAGGCCGTCGAGGACTACATCCGCGGCGACGAGTCGCTGGCCTCGTACCCCGCCCGCGGCAAGCCCGGCGACTACAAGGTCACGGTCATCGGCCGCCGCAACGGCCAGGAGGTCGGCCGCGACACCGCGCGGTTCCTGGTCTACCAGGACGACCGCGAGCTGGAGAACCCCTCGGCCGACCCCGAGCTGGCCCGCCAGATCGCCGAGATCACCGCCGGCGAGCCCGTCCCCCCCGAGCAGCTCGCCAAGCACCTCGCCGGCCTCGACAAGGCCGCCTTCACCGAGTACGTCAGCCCCACCGAGCACCGCGTCTGGGACAACTGGCCCTTCTTCCTCCTCTTCACCCTCTGCCTGACCCTCGAATGGTGGCTCCGCAAGCGCCACGGCTGGGTGTGAGGGAGGGGCTCGCCGACGTACGTCGAGGCGCTACTCATGAAGACGTTGGTCGATCGATTAGACGCGTGGCTCCGAAACTACCGGCCGCGGTATCATCAGCAGCTCCTCCCCGGGCGGACGGAATCTGAACTCGACGCGTTTGAAGACTCGCTCGGGTTCGGGGTCCCGCAGTCATTCAAGGATCTCTATTTATGGCGAAACGGGCAGCGTTCGGATTGCTCGGACGCTTTCCAGTACAACACGATGTTCCGAAGCCTGGAGGATGCGGCTGAGAGCCGGACCATCATGAACGAGCTGCTGGAGAGCGGCGGCTTCGAGGGGGAGAATCGGTGGAATGCCAGGTGGGTCCCCTTCATGGCGCACCATGGCGGCGATCTGCTGTGCGTGGACATGGACGGCAGCTTCGGCGGCAAACCAGGCCAGTTGCTCTACTTCTATCACGATTCGGAAGACAGGGTCATTCGATTCCCGTCGCTGGAGAAGTGGCTGGAAGCGTTCGTGACTACGCTGGAATCAGGAATGTGGGAAGAAGATGAATATGGGTTCCAGCCGAAGGATGACGATCAGGTCATGGCTTCAGCCAAGCAATGGAATCCCGGCTATCCCATCTATTGCAAGGCCGACCGATAAAGCCGGCCCCTGAATCGCGATATCATTTCGAGCCGTGGACGGGTACACCCTTGGGATGTCAAAAGCCGACCCTGGGAACGGATCGATGATGGACGTGATCCCGTTCGATCCCCGGCGGTTCAAGACGGCGGCGGCCAGCTATCTGGTGGGCCGGCCCGTGTATCCGCCGCGGCTGTTCCGACGGATCGTCGAGCTTTGCGGGCTCGATCGGTCGCATCGGGCGATGGACCTGGGCTGCGGGCCGGGGCAGATCGCGATCGCCCTCGCGCCTTACGTGGGGCGGGTGGTCGCGGTGGACCCGGAGCCCGAGATGCTCAAGATCGCGGCGGGCGAGGCCGAGCGGGCGGGGCGGGAGATCGAGTTCGTCCAGGCCAGCTCCTACGACCTGGGGCCCCGATTCGGGACCTTCCGGCTGGTGGCGATGGGGCGTTCGTTCCACTGGATGGACCGGGCCGAGACCCTGCGCCGGCTCGACGCGATGATCGAGCCCGAGGGCGCGGTCGCCTTCCTGCACGACGACCACCCCACGGTCCCCGACAACGCCTGGTTCGCGACCTTCCAGGAGATCGTCGCGCGGCACGCGGCCGACGACGTCGCCAAGCGGGTACGGGCCGGGAGGGCCGGCCACGAATCCGTGCTGCTGGACTCGCCCTTCCGCAGGCTGGAGCGGATCACCGTCTTCGAGCGGTCGTCGATCCCGGTCGACGCGCTCGTCCTGCGCCTGCGCTCGATGTCGAGCGTGGCGCGATCCCGGGTGGGCGACCGCGCGGAGGACCTCGCCGCCGAGGTGCGCGAGGCGATCACGCCCTTCGCCCGCGACGGCCTGCTGAGCGAGGTTATCGCGGCGTCGGCCCTGATCGCCTCGCGCGAGGGCCCCTGATGACCGCGACGCCCGACTTGTCGGGCGCCGTGGGTCGGGCCGCTCAGGGATTGCCGTTCTTCTGCTGGAGGGCCTTCTGAAGGAGGGCCGGGTCGAGCTTCAGGGGCTTGGCCGGCTTCTTGGGCTTCGGGGCCGGGACCTCGTCGTCCTCGTCGGCGACGGGGAGGGGCGGGGCGTCGTCCTCGGCCGGGGCGGGGGCGGGGGCGGGGGCGACGGTCTTCGGGCGGGGGATCTTCGGCGAGGACTTGGGCTCGGCTCCGGCCTGCCCGGGCAGTTTGGGCATGACGCCGGAGACCGCGAACGGGACGGGGGCGTCGTCGGGATTCGCGTTCTTGTCGTCGACCCAGCCCTGGCCGGGGTTGAACCGCATGGGGGGGACGTCGATCCGGCGGACCGTGACGGGCGGGGCGCTCGCGCCGCCGGCCCCGACGATCGGGTCGACGTCGACCGACGACCGGCTGATGCGGCCGCGGTCGACGGCGAAGGTCTCCTCGCCGTCGGGGGCCGCCTTGGGCGCCTCGCCGGCGAGGGGGTTGGCGACGGGGCGGGCGCGGAGGTTGCCTACCCAGGCGGCGAGGATCTGGTACGCCTTGTCGTTCGAGCCCTGGAAGATGGGCCGGGTGTTCGGCCCCTTGCCGTGGGGGCGCAGCGAGCTTCCCAGCAGCTCGCTGCGGCCGGGGTTGCCGCGGTCGACCAGCCGGAGCGCGGCGTCGAGGTTGGCGCGCAGGGCCTCGGGGGTCTGGTCGGCCTTCTTGCGGACGTGGACGAGCTGGAAGGCGCCGTCGTAGCGCTCGTCGTGGCACTTCGCGCAATACGTCTGCAGGACCGGGTGGACGTAGTTCTTGAACTCCTGCGCCCGCTTGATCGCCGCGTTGGGGGGCAGGTCGAAGACCACCGGCAGGTCGCTGACGCCCATCCCCTGGCGCGCCCCGCGGACGATCGCCATGTCGAGCGCGGCGGGGGCGGGGTCGACGACGTCCGCGCCGGTCTGCTGGACCTGGTCGTCCACCGGCTGCCGCCGCGAGACCCGGGCCTCCTCCATCAGGATGGAGGTCGTCATGGCCCTGGCCTGCATGTGCTTGGGGTCGAGCTTCAGGATCAGCTCGAGGTGCTCCTTGGCCTCGGCCTGGAGGCCGCTGGCGAGGCACCACTTGGCCAGCTTCACCTGCTCGTCGATGTCGTCGTCGGGGACCTGCTCGCGCTTGAACGCGTGGACTTCCTGGATCGAGTCGAAGACCCGCTCGACCTTCTTGCTGGGGAACCGCATGGCCCCGACGGGCTGGGTGACGACGACCTTGTCCTCCTCGGGGTCCTCGGTGACCACGCCCTTGATGAGCCGGCCATCGACGATCAGGACGAATTTCTCCGGCGCCTTCGCCGGCTTGGCGTCGGCCTGCGCCGGGGCTCCGGCCGCCGGCGGGGACGCCGCGGGCTCGTCCGACTCGGCGGGATCCTGGCCCTTCCAGCCCGCGAGCCCCAGGGCGGAGAGGGCGACGACGACGAGCGTTCGATTCGACTGGATCATGACCCTTAGGCCCTATCACGACGCCTTCGGCCGGCCGGCCCCGTGCGTCGCGTCGAGAATTTGAGGGGGATATGGTGGCGGGACGTTATCCCGGGTCCTACAATTCGTCAAGCCGAACCAACGGCGCGGAATTTGTTTGTAAACAGTGAAGTTCCAAGATGTTTCATCCGAGGGCGTGAGGCCGTGTTCGACGAATCCCCCATGCTCCGCGAGCTGATCGGCCAGGTCGTGGTCGTGGACCTGATCTCCACCTACGTCTGCCTGGGAGTCCTGACCGGCGTCGACCCGCTCTTCCTGGAGATGCGCGACGCCGACCTGCACGACTTCCGCCATGGGGCGGCCACCCGCGAGGTCTACACCTACGAGTCCGCGACCCTGGGGGTGCGCCACAACCGCACCCGCGTCCTGCTGCGGCTCGCCGACGTCGTCGCGGTCTCGCGGCTGGACGAGGTCGCGACCACCTGAACGGGACATCCGTCCCGATCGCGAGCGAACCGACCGGGAATGCGGGCGTACCATATTCGTGCAAGAAACCGTCGCAGGAAGCGAACCACCCTCGCCTCGCCGCCGGCTCCGTGAAGACGGCTTCGCATCCGGGCGACGTTCGATCAGGGGCGGCCACGCGGCCGTCCCAGGAAGGAAGAAGGCCATGTTTCGATCTCTCCGCTGGACCGCCCTGCCGCTGGTCGCCGCCGCGCTCGCCTGGGCCCCCGCCCGGGCCGCCGAGGTCCGCGACCAGGCCGGGATGTTCTCGCCGCAGGCCGTGAAGAAGGCCCAGGTCGAGCTGACTCGCGTGGAAAAGCAGACCGGCGTCCCGATCATCATCGAGACCATCGAGTCGATCCCCGGCCTCGCGGCCGACGCCTCGATCGAGGCCAAGAAGCGCGCGATCGACTCGCTGGCCGAGAAGCGCGACGCCGAGCTCCATGACGAGGGGATCTACATCCTGCTCTCGAAGAAGGACAAGGTGCTCTCCCACGTGCTGGTGCGTCAGCGGCTCGCCGGGGTGCTCCCCGAGTCGACCCGCCGGACGATTCGCGAGGCCTTCGTCGCCCCGTTCAAGGACGGCGACTACGACGGCGGCCTCGCCGCCGCGGCGACGGCCATCGACGCCGCGCTGCCGGACGAGCCCGTCGCCGCCGCCCGCGCGGCCGGGCCGCGAAGGCTGGTGCCGGCCGCTCCCGCCCCGGGCGGCGGGGTGGTCGTCGAGCGCCGGGCGCAGCAGGGCGCCCAGTTCGGGTTCGGCACGCTCCTGATGATCGCCCTGGGCATCCTGGGCGTCCTGTTCGTCGTCCGCCTGCTGAGCGGGGCGTTCGGCGGCGGCCAGGCCGGCTATCCTCAGGGCATGCCCCGACCGGGCCCCGGCATGGGCGGCCCGGGCTACGGACCCGGCATGGGCGGGCCCGGCTACGGCGGCGGCTATGGCGGCCGGGGCGGCGGGTTCTTCTCCAGCATGCTGGGCGGGATCGGCGGCGCGATGGCGGGGAACTGGATCTACGACCAGTTCTCGGGCCGGAATTCCGGCCATCACAGCGACGCTTCCAGCTATACCCCGATGACCGGCCAGGACGACTTCGGCCCCACTTCCCCCGACGGCGGCGACGCCATCATCGGCGGCTCGGATGACAGCCAGGGCGGGTCCTGGGGCGATTCGGGAGGCGGCGACTGGGGCGGCGGCTCCGGCGGCGGCGACTGGGGCGGCGGTGGAGGCGACGACGGCGGGAGCTGGTGATCCGCCGAAGCGGCCCGAGCCTGCGGACCTCGTAACAAACAGACGCCCCACCGAGCCGCCGGCCCGGTCGGGGCGTCTTCGCTTTCGAACGGCGGAAGATCCCCGCTCAGCGCAGGTCGAAGTCGGCTTCCAGGACGCTGCCGGACGTCAGGTCGATCTGGACTTCGCTGTTGAGGTTGTAGCGGGCGGGGACTTCTTCCTTGAGCTCGATCTCCTCGCCGCGGCCCCGGGCTGCGATCATCTTGTTCACGTCGTCGTTGCGGATGCTGCTGAACTCGACGTGGTAGCGGGCCGGGGCCAGGCCGTACTCGGCCGGGACTTCATAGCGGCCGTCCTTGACGTAGCCGCCGAAGGCCCAGGGGTGCGTGGCGTCGACCGAGATGAACCGGACCATCCCCTTGGCCAGGGGCTTGCCGTCGATGCGGACGTATCCGGAGAGGCCCTGGAGCGAATCGTCGCCCTGCGAGGCGTAGTCGTAGACGAGATAGCCGAATCCCAGGAACGTCAGGAGGGCGAGCGAGACCTTGAAACGATGGATATTCACGTTCAGCTCCATACGCTAGGGCTCCCGCGGGGTCGGGCGACCGTGGCGGGGCGATTGAGGCGGGTGGGGCGAGGCGGGCGCTTCGGCGCGCCGGAACTCGAGGTTCACGTAGCGGCAGGGTCTGGTCCACCGGCCGGCGAAGGAGGGGTCCGGGCACGGTTGCGACGGTTCGTCGAGGCCGTCACAGCATGACGACGCCTGCATTATATCGGCGATGCAGGTTCGCCGCCAGTGGGAAAACCGGCACGGTCGGTCCGATCAGTCGGGGACCCCGGTCAGCCGGAAATTCTCGCTGGAGACGCTGTAGCGCGGCGCCAGCACCTCGCGCGACCGCCGCAGCAGCCAGTGGCCGCAGGGGACGAGCAGGGGCCGGACCAGCACGGCGTCGATGGTGATCCCGACCACCAGGGCGAACCCGAGCTGGCGGAGCGAGCCCAGAGGGCTGAACAGGAACGAGGCGAAGCTGCACGCCGTGATCGCGGCGGCCGACGAGATCAGGCCGCCGGTCTGGCCGATCGCCCGGATGATCCCGCCCCGGAAGCCGTGCCCGGCCGTCTCCTCGTGCAGTCGGGTCATGAGGAAGACGTTGTAGTCCACCCCCACGGCCACCAGCAGGACGAACAGGAAGTAGGGGACCTTCCAGTCCAGGCCGTCGGCCCCGAGCATGGTGACGAAGACCAGGTGGGTCGCCCCCAGGGCGAAGGCGTAGGTCAGGACCATCGTGGCGACCAGGTTGAAGCAGGCCAGGGGGTCGCGGAGGGCGATCATCAGGACGAGGAAGACGCCGATGGGCACGACGAACCAGCTCTGCACCTGGTCGGCCCGGGTGAGCGTGCGGACGTCGGCCGACTCGGCGTTGGCGCCGGCCACGGCGGCCGTGACGTGGATCCCCTGGTACTCGACCAGGTAGTCGGCCAGGCGGCGGCGGATGGTCTCGACCTGGTTCATCGACCCGTCCGAGAAGACCCGGTCGGCCAGCGTGACGTCGATCCGGGCGCGACGGCCGTCGGGCGTGATGTAGGCGTCGAAGCTCTTGAGCAGGTCGGGGTTCTCCTTGACCGTCTCGGGCGTGATCAGGAGCCGGTCGAGCGCCCGGCGGCCCAGCGGGTCGGCCAGGATCGCGCTGACCTCGCGATGCGCCCGTTCCGCCCCCCTGGCGATCTGCCCGGCCCCCTCCGCCGCGCGGGTCAGCTCGCGGAGCAGGGTCTGGGCCGGCTTCTCGGGGGGCGTCGCGGGGGCGGCCGCCGGGGCCGGGCGGGGGTCGCGGCCACGACCGGCGGGGCGAGCGGGGCCGGGGCGGGGGCCGGACGTTCGGCGGGGGCGGCTTCCCTGGGGGCGTTCGCCAGGCGGACGGCGGCGTCGAACAGGCCCGAGCCCTTGTCGCCGACGCGGCGGCGGGCGCCTTCCTTCGCGCCCTGGAGCAAAACCTGGTTGAACGCCGAGGCGAGCGCCGGGGTGTTCCAGGTGGGCGGGACGCCCTGCGACCAGAGGAGGGCCGCCGAGGCGGTCCGCAGGCCCTGCGAGAGCGCCTCGGGGGCGGCGGCCGCCGGGTCGGCGGCGGAGGGCGGGGCGGCCGGGGGGGCCTCGGCCTTCTTCGCCGCGGGGCCGCCGGTGAAGTTCAGCCCCAGCTTCTCCTCCATCCAGAGCGCGGCCTGGAGCTTGGCGGCGCCGGCGTTGAGCCCGCGTTCCAGGCTCGATCCGCCTTCGGCGAGCTGCCGGAAGCCCTCGTCGACCTCGCCGAGGCGCGACGACAGCCGCGCCCGGCTGAGCGGCTCCGGGCTCCCCAGGGGCTGCGTGGCCGAGCGGACCTCCTCGTTGCGCCGCTGGTGCGAGAGCAGCCGGCTCACGTCGTCGATGAGCGCCAGCCCCTGCGAGCTCCGCAGGTTGACGTCCGAATCCAGGACGATCGTGAGCGGGGCCGTCATCCCGGGGTCGAACTTGGCCAGGATCAGCCGCAAGTTGGCCGCCGACTGGGCCTCCCGCGGCATCTCGGTGAGCATGTCCATCACGAACCGGGTCTGGCCCCCCAGCACGGCCAGGGGGATCATCGCCCCCAGCGTCAGGGCCCAGCTCCGCAGGGGCCGGGCCATCGCCTTGCGGCCGATCGCCTCCCAGAAGCCGTTCGACGGCCCGCCGAACGACTCGAAGCAGGCCGGGCGGATCCGCGCCAGCAGCACGAGCAGGGCGGGGGTCAGGGTGAGGGTGGCCAGCAGCGAGATCGCCAGCCCCAGGGCCACGCTAGGCCCGGTCGTCGAGAAGAGCCGGAACTTGGTCGTCCCCATCAGCAGCAGGCCGATCATGATCGTCCCCGCGCTGGTGACCAGGGGGACGAACGAGCGCGCCATCGTCATCCGCATGACGCCGGCCGGGTTGCGGGGGTTGAAGTGCTCTCCGAACCGCCAGGAGAGGAAGAGGCAGAAGTCGGTCCCCGTCCCGAAGAGGATCGCGATCAGGAACAGCTCGACCAGGGGCGAGATCTGCCAGCCCACGCCGCAGAGCCAGGCCAGCACGCCCCGGGCCACCACCAGGCTCGCCCCGATCGTCGTCAGCGGCACCAGGGCTAGCCAGAACGAGCGGTAGACGGCGATCAGCACGATCAGCAGCAGGACCACGGTGACGATCGCCGCGCGGTCGAGCGAGACCTGGACGAGCCGCATGTAGTCGCGGCCGATGACCGAGTCGCCGGTCCAGAGGACCTGGAGGCCGGCCACGTCGGAGGTCGCCTTCCGCAGGTCGTCGGCCTGCGCGTGCAGCCAGTCGACGGCCTCGTGGGCGGCCGGGGCCACGTTGGCGGCGTCGAGCGGGGCGACGATCAGCAGGGTCGTCCCGTCGCGGCTCACGAGCCGCTCGGCGACCTCGGGCTGCGAGCCGGGGCCCAGCACGCGCAGGATGGCGGCGGGGCGGTCGGCCGCCTCGAACCGCCCGGCCAGGGCGGCGGCGAACCGCCTGTCGGCCTCGACGAGCCCCCCCGGCCGGTGGATCGCCGCGACGGCCGTCGACTCGTACGCCTGGTCCGGCCAGCACTGGCGGACCAGCTCCGCGGCCCGCCGGCTCTCGGCCTCGGTCCCCAGCAGCTTGGACTGGCCCTCGGCCGCCAACCGCGTCAAGTCGGGGGCCGTCAGGCCGACCCCCAGGGCGATCGCCAGCCAGGCCGCGGCCACGCAGAGCGGGCGGCGGCTGGAGAACGTCTTGATCGATTCCAACAGGGGCATCGCTCCCGACTCCTGGGCCTGCGTCGCTCCGTCCGCCGATCGCCCATCACACCAGAAAACTTCGTGCCGGAGAGAGCCGGGGGTCGACGCCTCCTGGATCCCAGCGTCGGGAAGGCGGCGGTGGGCTTCTCATCCTCTCCAGGTCGCAAGCTCGCCGCTCGCGCCCGCCGACCGGAATCCCCGCGCCGGCCGCCCGGGGACGTCGCCCTCAATCGTGCGGAGGCTCGGCGAGCGGCCCCGGCCGTCCCGCGTCCGGGGTCGCCGGGCCGTCGGTCGTCCGCCGATGATTATTACAGAAATCGATGCGGTCGCCTATGCTCGGATGAGACGCCCGGAAGATCTTGTACACCCACCCGGGACGGGGGTTTCCCAGGTTCTCCTGCTGGAGCTTCACGAACGCCGTCCCGCCCGAATGGTTCATCCCGGTCAGGTCGATCGCGAACCGGTCGGCCTCGTGCTCCTGGTAGCGGCTGTACGCCATGGCCGCCGGGCTCAGGCCCAGGACGGCGACCTGCAAGAGCACCAAAATCAGCGGCACCGAGGCCACGTCGCGGAGGTCGTCGAACCCGAACCGCCCGCGATGCCGCTCGATCAGGCGATGGGCCAGGCGATGGACGAAATACAGGCCGACCAGCGTGACCGCGAAGGACAGGAAGATCGAGCGGACGACGTGGCCCAGCACGTAATGGCCCATCTCGTGGGCCATCACGAACAGGACCTCGCGCTCGCCGAGCCGCTTCAGCAGCGTGTCCCAGAGCACGATCCGCTTGGAGCCCAGGAAGCCGGTGACGTAGGCGTTCACCGCCTTCGTGTCCACGCTCTTGTCGACCTCGAACACCCGCCCCGACGCGATGCCCGCCCGGTCGGCCAGGTCGAGGATCGACCGCTCCAGGGCCTTGTCGTGCATCGGCCCGAAGTCGTTGAACAGGGGGTCGATCCAGAGCGGCTTCACGAATACGCCCAGGAACAGGAAGGGGATCGAGGCCAGCGCCATGTAGAGCCACCACCGCCGCGGGTCGAACCGCAGGAACGCGTACGCCCCCAGGGCGATCAGGACGGCGACCCCCGTGTTGACGGCCAGGTCCAAGGCGTGATCCTGGGCCCATTTCGCGAGGGTCTGGTTCGACAGCCCGTACGCGTGGAGGCGGACGAAACCCTGATAATAGTCGAACGGCAGCTCGATCAGGGCGGTGAGGAACAGGTAGAGCACCACGTAGACGGCGACCGTCCCGGACCGACTTCGGCCGATCCATGCGGCGAGGTTGCGGATCCGCGCCGAGAAGCCGGAGAAGAGGATGACGGCCGGCAGCGCGATCGCCCAAAGACGGTTGAACGCCCAGAATCCCATCCCGGTGCGATAGAAGGTCATCGCCTTCTCGGACGGCTCGGGGACCGCGACCGGCTCGCTCTCGTCGACGGCCGCGACGGCCGCGGGCCGAGGGGGTTCTTCCGATCGGGCCGTGCCGACGGCGCCGAGGCCGACCAGGAAGACCGCCGCGAACCCGAGAAACACCTTCGCCATACGCCGAGCCCCCACGCCTTGAAGCCGCCCTCCCTGGAGAAGGTGGTTTTAGCACGCCGTCGGCGTGCCGGGACAGGGGAATCCCCCGGCCCGCCCGGGCGTCGCGGTCCCGAGGGCTACGGAAGCGCCCCGGGCCCGGTAGACTGGGACGGAGCGAGGGGGACGCGCATCGCGGCCGTCGTCCGGGTCGTCGGTCCATCCTCGCGGTTCGGCGTCGGACACTCGGAGGTTCGTCATGAAGGCGGTCGTGATCAAGGGCAAGGGGGGGCCGGAGGTCCTGGAGGTCGTCGACGTCGCCACTCCGGAGGCGCGGGGCGAGCAGGTGCTGGTCCGCGTCCACGCCGCGGCGCTGAACCGGGCCGACCTGCTGCAGGCCAAGGGGATGTACCCCGCTCCCGCAGGAGCGCCGGCCGACATCCCGGGCCTGGAGTTCGCCGGCGTGGTCGAGGCCCTGGGACCCGACGTCCACGATGCGGTCCAGGTCGGCGACCGGGTCTTCGGCATCGTGGCCGGCGGGGCGCAGGCGGAGTATCTGACGACCCATCCCCGGATGCTCGCGAAGATCCCCGACGCCCTCGACTACGAGGCCGCCGCCGCCGTCCCCGAGGCCTTCCTGACGGCCCACGACGCCCTGATCACCCAGGGCCGGTTGGAGCCCGGCGAGAGCGTCCTGATCCACGCGGCGGGCAGCGGCGTCGGCACGGCGGCCGTCCAGATCGCCCGCGCGATGGGCTGCTCGGTGCTGGGGACCTCGCGCACGGCCGACAAGCTGGAGAAGGCCAAAGCCCTCGGCCTGGATTTCGCGATCGTCAACCCCTCGGGGGCCTTCGCCGACGAGGTCAAGCGGCACACCGGCGGCGAGGGGGTGCAGGTGATCCTCGACCTTCTCGGCGCCAGGGCCCTCGCCGAGAACCTCGCCGCCGTCGCGCGCCGGGGGCGGATCGTGGTGGTCGGCCTCCTGACCGGCGCGAAGACCGAGATCGACCTGAACGCGCTCCTCGCCCGTCGCGCCGCGATCATCGGCACCACCCTTCGCGCCCGGCCGCTGGAGGAGAAGATCGCCGCCACGCGGCTGTTCGCGGCCCACGTCGTCCCCTGGCTCGAACGCGGCGTCGTCAAACCGGTCATCGACTCGACGTTCGCCCTCGACGACGTCCGCAAGGCCCACGAGCGCATGGCCTCGAACGAGGGCTTCGGCAAGGTCGTGTTGAAGCTCTGAGCGACGCGAGCGGAACCCTCACTCTGCTGCGCTGACGCCCGAGGGGAGGCCGTGGGGCGAGGCGGGCTCGGCGTCGTCGCCGGCGAGAAGGCCGTCCTGGATTTCGAGGACGAGGTCGCGGGGGGTGATGAAGCGGCGGTCGTGGGTGACGACGACGAGCGTGGTGTCGGACGACTCCTGCAGGGCGCGGAGGATCCGGTAGATCTCGTCGCCCGTCTTGCTGTCCAGTTCGCCCGTGGGCTCGTCGGCGAGGACGAGGAGGGGCTGCTTGACCAGGGCGCGGGCGATGGCCACGCGCTGCTGCTCGCCTCCCGAAAGCTGGTACGGGTGGTGGTCCAGGCGGTCGCCCAGGCCCACGCGGGTCAGCAGGTCGACGGCCCGCGCCCGCTGCTCGGCCGTCACGCCGCGGGGGAGGAACGGGATCAAAACGTTGTCGACGGCCGAGAGGTTGCTGATCAGGTTGAACGACTGGAAGATGAACCCGACCTTCTCGCGGCGGTAGTCGTTCTGCTCGGCCTCGGACATGGCGATCAGGTTGCGGCCCTCGACCAGGATCTCGCCCCGGGTGGGGCGGTCGACGGCCCCGAGCATGTAGAGCAGGGTGCTCTTGCCCGAGCCGCTGGGGCCGACGATGAACGCGAAGCGGCCCTTCTCGATGTGGCAGGTGAGGCCCCGGAGCGCGTCCACGGTCCGCGTCCCGCTCTTGTACGACTTCCAGACGTCCACCACGTCGATCATCGGCCGTCCTCGGTACTGCGACAGGTGACCCGACCCCGGGCCGGCGTCAGTGCGACCCCACGCGGATGGCTTCCATCGGCGCCATCCTCGCGGCCCGCCAGGCGGGGTACAGGCCCCCCAGGACGCCCGTCGCGACCGACAGGCCCAGGCCCAGCACCAGCGAGAACGGCGACACCCCCAGCCTCAGCCCGCCGCCGAGGAACTGGTTCGCCACCACCGTCCCGATCCAGGCGAGCAGGCAGCCCACGACCCCGGCGAGCAGGCCGAGGTACGCGCTCTCCAGCGTGACCAGGCCCAGCACGTTCCCCTGCGACCAGCCGTTGGTGCGAAGGACGCCGAACTCCACGAACCGCTCGGTCGTGCTCATGAGCATCGTGTTGACGATCCCCACGATGCCGACGAGCAGGGCCAGGCTCACGACCAGCATCAGGACCTTGTCCACCTGGCCCATCAGCATGCCGAAATTCGCCTGCACCTCGTTCATGCTGCGGGCGCTCACGCCCGGCTCCGAGGCCTCGATGGCCGCGCAGACGGCCTGATAGCCGGGCGGCGTCTCGGCCTCGACGTAGATGCTGGAGACGGTCTCCTTGGGCATCTTGAGGATCTTGCGGGCGGTCTCCACGTCCATGACGATGACCACGTCCAGCAGCATCGAGCCGGTCTCGTAGAGGCCGACGATCTCGCAGTCCTCGTCGCCGATCCGCAGGTGGTCGCCGACCTTGCGCGGCGAGCCCTCGGCGTTGGGGAAGTTGCGGGCGATCTTGCGGCTGATGACGATGTTGGGCCGGCCGAGGTCGCGCTCGTCGAGGAACCGCCCCTCGCCCCGTTCCTTGAGCGCCCGGGGGAAGACCGCGCTCTTGAGGCCCTTGTGCGAGGGGATGTCCTGGCCGGAGATGACCGGCTGGTCCCAGATCGAGCCGGCCCCCTTGGTCATCAGGCCGCCGACGCTCCGCATGAGCATCCCCTGGCCCTCGACGTTGGGGGCGATCCCCCAGACCTCGGGCGCGACGGCCCGGACGCCGGGCACCTTGCGGATCTTGTCGACGACGCTCGTCGACAGCGTGCTGGCGACGGGGCTGGGCGTGTTCTCGCGGAGGACGATCACGCCCTCGATCTGGCTCAGCGTGTCGCCGACCATGTTGCGCAGGCCGTCGGACAGGCTGAAGAGGCCCAGGACGCCCAGGATCGGGATCGAGAGGCCGATCAGGGCCAGGAGCGTCCGCATGGGACGGGTCAAAAGGTTGCGCCAGGCGAAGACACCCATGGATCAGTCGTCCGTCCTGTATGGGGCGAGGTCGGAGGCCGGCCCCCCACTTCTTCCCCCCGCGCCCGCGGGAGCCGGCCCGCAGGATCGGAGGAGGAAAGCGAGCTGGTCGATCGACTCGACCGAATCCGTTCGTCTCCGCCGCCCGACCGTTGGAAAGGCGGCCCGAAGGCCCGACCCGACGTCGCGGCGATCGGCGGGCGCCGACGCCCCGCGCGTCATCGCGACGCCTCGGCCGACTCCCCCCGAGGAGAGAGGTCGGCTCGGCGTCGGCGTTGGGTCGGCTTGCGGCGGATCACGTCGCGTCCGGCTCCGGGTTCGGGGCCTCGGACGGCGGGGGCGGCGAGCCTCCCGCGTCCTCGGGGTTGGGGCCGTCCTCCTCGCGCGCCTGCCAGAGCTGTTTAAGCTGGCCGAACGTGCGGAGCGGGACGCTGCCGGTGAGGGCGTCCTTGGAGAGGGGAGGGGGCGGGGGGGCGGGACGCGCCGGGCGGGGTGCGGCCGGCGGTTCGTTGCGATTGTCGGGGCGAGGGCCGCCGAACCGGCCGCCGCCGTCGCGGGTGAAGCCGCCGCCGCCGCGGGGCCTCCGCGACCCTGGCCGGGCCCGCCGCCGCCTCCCGGACGATAGCCGCCCTGCTGGGGCCGCCGCTTCCCGTGCGATAGCCGCCGCCCTGGCCTGGGGCCTGGGCCGGGCCGCTGGGGGCGGGCCCGGCGAACCGGCGCGGGCCGGCGTCGCCGCCGCCTTCCGGCCGGGCGTCGATCGGCGGGGCGCCGACCGGCGGGTTCGTGAGGTTCGAGGGGCCGGGACGCGGGCCTCGGCCGCGACGGGCCTGGCCTTCGCCGCCCTGGCCCTGCTGCTGCGGGGCCCCTTCGCCGCGACGGCCGCCGCCGCCGCCTTGGCCGGCACCGCGATGCCGCTCGGTCCCCGGCTTGACCATCGTCAGCGAGACCCGCTTGCGGTCCTGGTCGACCGACATCACCCAAACGGTGACGACGTCGCCGACGCTGACGACGTCGTGCGGGCTCTTGATGTAGCGGTTGGCGAGCTGGCTGATGTGCACCAGCCCCGAGTCCTTCAGGCCGATGTCGACGAACGCGCCGAAGTCGACGACGTTGAGCACCGTCCCCTTCAACTCCATGCCGGCCGTGAGGTCTTCGAGCTTGAGGATGCCCTTCTTGAAGATCGGCTTGGGCAGGTCGTCGCGAGGGTCGCGGTCGGGGCGGCCGAGGGCCTCGATGATGTCCTTGAGGGTCGGCTCGCCGACCTCGAGCTCCTGGGCGATCGCGGGGACGTCGGCCTCGGCGAGCCTGGCGCGGAGTTCGGGGAGCTTCTCCTTGTCGCGGACGACGTCGGGAGCCGACTCGAACTTCTCCAGCAGCCGGGACGCGGCGGCGTAGCTCTCGGGGTGGATCCAGGTGCGGTCGAGCGGCTGGGGTCCGTCGCCGATCTTGAGGAAGCCGGCGGCCTGGGTGAACGTGGCCGGCCCGACCCCCTCGACCTCGATCAGCTCCTCGCGGTTGGCGAACGGGCCCTTCTCCTTGCGGCGGTCGGCGATCCGACGCGCGGTGAGCTGGTTCAGGCCCGAGACGTAGCGGAGCAGGGGGACGCTGGCCGTGTTGAGGTCGACGCCGACGAAATTGACGCAGCTGGCGATGACCGCATCGAGCGAGTCCTTGAGCTGCTTCGGGCTGACGTCGTGCTGGTAGAGGCCCACGCCGATGTTCTGGGGCTCGATCTTGACCAGCTCGGACAGCGGGTCCTGGAGCCGACGGCCGATCGAGATGGCGCTGCGGAGCGTGGCGTCGAACTCGGGCAGCTCCTCGCGGCCGATCGGGCTCGCCGAGTAGACGCTGGCGCCGGCCTCGTTGACGATCACGTACGCGAGCTGAGCCAGCTGGGCGTCGGCCGCGTGGGGCGCGGGGGGCGTCTGCGGCGGCGGCGGCTGGTTCCGCGACCGCGAGCCGCGGCTCTTGCCGCGGCGGCCCTGGCCCTCGCCCCGATGGCGGTCGCCCTCGTGCCGGGACGAGGTCGGGGTCGGCGTCGCGGCCGACTCGCCACCTTCGGCGGGGACGGGGACGGCCTGATGCTCGACGACCACATCGCCCGCGGGCACCTCGGCCGGCGTCTCGCCCGCGGGGGCGTCGGCGGCGGCTTCGGGGGCGTGCGCATGGGCCTCGGCGGCCGGCGCGGCCTCGGCGACGGGCGATTCCGGGGCCTCGTGGGCGGGGGAGGGGGGCGCTTCGTGCGAGGCGTCGGCCGTGGGGTGGGCGGGATGGTTGTTCGCGCCCTCGTGGACCTCCTCGCCGGCCTGCGTCTCGGGGCTGGTCGACTCGGGGGCGCCGCCGGAGATCGGCGGCAGCTCCTCGCTCTGGAGGTCGTGCGGGGCGGCGACGCCGTCGTCGGCCTCATCCTCGTCTTCCGCGTCGTCCGGGACGATGTAGGGGCCGGGATCCGCGGCGGGCGCCTCGGCCGTCATCGCCTCTTCCTGCAGGTCGTGCGGGTGGGCCTGATGCTCGTCGACGGCCGGGGATTCGGCCTCGGAGTACGACGTCTCGTCGACCTGCGGCGTCTCGTCGACCTGGAGCGTCTCGTCGACTTGCGGCGTCTCCTCGGCCGGGGCCTCGTCGTCGTGTTCGGACGGGGCCTCGTCGTCGCCGGACTCGGCCGGGGCCTCGTGCTGGGGCTCGGCGACGGGCCTCGAGGCGGCGGCCGCGACGGCGGCCTCGGCGGCGGCGCGGGCCTCGGGGTTGGTGCTGAACTCGTGGCCCTCGGCGATGATCTCGGCCACCAGCTCCTCGGTCTCGCGGCAGGCGGTGCCGTTGCCGATGGCGACGACGCCGACCTGGTACTTGCCCACGAGGTCCTTGATGAAGACCTTGGCCTCCGACCGCCGGCCCTGGGGGGCGTGGGGGTAGACGATGCCCTGCTCCAAAAGGTTGCCGTTGGGGTCGAGCACCGCCACCTTGCACCCCGAGCGCAGGCCGGGGTCGATCGCCAGGACGACCTGCTTGGGGATCGGCGGCTGCAGCAGCAGGCTGCGGAGGTTGCGGGCGAAGACGTCGACGGCGTGCTTCTCGGCGGCCTCGGTCAGGTCGTGGCGGACCTCGCGCTCCATGCTCGGCAGGATCAGGCGCTCGAGCGCGTCGACCGCGGCGGCGTGGAAGGCGTCGGCCTGGGGATGGCCTTCGAGCGGGAGCTGGCCGAAGAAGGCGGATTCCAGGTCGGGCCGGGAGACCTCGAGCTTGACCTTGAGCGGCCCTTCCTTGTCCCCCCGGTTGATCGCCAGGACGCGGTGGGGCGGGACCTGGGCGACCGGCTCGCTGTAGTCGAAGTAGTCGCGATACTCCAGGCCCTGGCCCTCGGGGACCTCGCCCTTGGTGGTCACGAGTTTGCCGGTCTTCCACACGGCCTTGCGGACGGCCTCGCGGACGGCGGCCATCTCGCTGATGGCCTCGGCCAGGATGTGGCGGACGCCTTCGAGGGCCTTCTCGGGCGAGTCGACGCCCTTCTCGGCGTCGACGAACTCGGCCGCGGCGGCGGGCAGGTCGGTCAGCGTCTCGTCGCGGTTCCAGATCCGCGCGGCGAGCGGCTCGAGGCCGCGCTCGCGGGCCTCCGACGCCTTGGTCCGCTTCTTGGCCTTGAACGGCAGGTAAAGGTCTTCGAGCCGCTTGAGGTTCTCGGCCGAGCGGATCGCGACGTCGAGCTCCGGCGTCAGCTTGCCCTGCTTGTCGATCGCCTTGAGGATCGTTTCCTTGCGCTCGGCGAGGTCGCGCAGCCTCTGGATCCGGACCTGGATCTCGCGGATCACGACCTCGTTGAGGTTCCCTGTCCGCTCCTTCCGGTAGCGCGTGATGAAGGCGACGGTGTTGCCCTCGTCCAGCAAGTGGACGACGCTCTCCACCTGAACGCGCCGGATCTGCAGGTCTTGCGCGATTCGGCCCAGGTCGACCTGAATCGGGTTGTCCATGGAGCCTCTACTCTGCACCAAGGTGTGACGACGGCGATGGGGGGGGCGAGGCTGGCCGGCCTCGGCCGGGAGCAGGCTCGCACCCCAAGGAGACGGCTCGCGGTTCGATCCGAGCGCACGAAGACGCCTAGCCTTGTAACAAGTTTGGACAACTTATATCATCGTCCATTCCGTGTCAAGGACCCCGTCGAGCCCGGTCGCA
This sequence comes from Paludisphaera mucosa, assembly GCF_029589435.1. Classification (NCBI taxonomy): domain Bacteria; kingdom Pseudomonadati; phylum Planctomycetota; class Planctomycetia; order Isosphaerales; family Isosphaeraceae; genus Paludisphaera; species Paludisphaera mucosa. The sequence continues at coordinate 4,292,874 of NZ_JARRAG010000002.1, forward strand.
AGCCCAAGTCGTGCCGCGATCGGACTTTGGGATGGGAACTGGGAAAGATGGGCAAAGCGAGTCGACTTCCTCGCACGCCCGAAAGCCGGCCGCGCCCCGAGGGCCGGCCGGCCTCCCTGGAGGGCGTCAGCCGCCCTTGTTCCAGTTGAAGTAGAACGGGAACGGGTAGGGGCCGGGGCCGGGCACCACCGGGTCGACGTCGTAGATCGGCACGTAGCTGCCGTTGCTGTAGTACATCCCGACGGGCTTGTACGGGTGGGCCATCCCCTGGAAGACGCGCAGGGGCCGGGGCCAGGGCTTGGTCGCCGCCGTGATGGTCGACGAGCCCGGGTTGCCGTAGAAGAACGGGTAGACGCTCTCGGTATCCGCCGCCTTCCAGCCCAGGCCGTAGAGGCCCTGGTCCTTGGGGTTGATCCGCAGGTGCTTGACCGCGCCCTTGTCGGCGTAGCGGGTGGCGTAGAAGTTGTCGCGATACTTGTCCGGGGGCAACGACCCCGGGACGTCGGTGAACCGCATCACCAGGCCGCTGCGTTCCTCGAGTTCGGGGACGCGGGGCGGGGGGATCTGGGCGCGGGCGACGCCGCCGAGGGCGGACGTCAGCGCCAGCGCGAGGACGAGGCGAAGGGGGGCCGCGGGGCGGGGCAGGGGCTCTGGCATGGCATTCCTTTCCATCCCAAGAATGGTCGCCGCCCGGAGGTCCTGCCCGGGCGTGATCGCGGGCGACGACGAAGGCCCGGCGCGGTTCGCGCGCCGGGCCTTCGCGGCCGTCACGGTTCCATGGAACAAGTCATCGGTCAGAAGCCGTCCGGGGTCCGCGGCGGGAAGGCGAAGAAATCGCGGGGCGAGCGGGTCGTGACGATATAGGGGACGTAGCCGGGGGTCAGCGGCACCGGGCCGCCGGCCCCGACGAAGTAATCGTACTTGGGTCCGGCCAGGCCGCCGAGCAGGCCGTGAAGCTTGCCCTTGAGCCCGCCGAGCGCCGCGAGGCAGTGCTTGCAGCCCGCGCCGCCGCAGTGCAGGCACCGCTTGAGCTTGGACAGCAGGCCGCAGCCGCCGCACGCCCCGCAGGCGCCGCCCTGGCCGTTGCCGTGGCCGGAACCGTGGCAGGAGGAGCAGGGGTCGCCGAAGCCGGCGCCGCCGCAGAACCCGCAACCGTTGCCGCCGCAGCCCTTGCACTTCAGCTTGTCGACCAGCCCCGAGAGGTGGTTGTGCAGGCCCGCGAGCCCGCAGCCGTTCTGGCCGCAAGCCCCCTGGCCGGCGGGCAGGACGACGGCCTGCCCCGAGGGGATCGACTGGCTGGTGGCGACCACCCCGGCGGGATGGTACGGGCCGAAGCTCTTGGCGTGGCCGGCCGGGAACGACCCGCCGCCGCCGATCACCGCGCCCGCACCGCAGGGGCCGCCGCCGCAGAGGCCGGCCAGGCCGGAACCGATGCCCGACCCGCCGTGCTTGCAGCCGCCCAGGCCCGAGCAAAGCCCGCAGCCCTTGCCGAAGCCGCCGCCGTGGCCGAGGCCGTCTCCCAGGCTATGGCCGTGGCCGTGGCCCAGGCCGCAGCCTTCGCCGCAGCCGGCGCCGTGGCCCAGGCCGTGCAGGCCCGCCAGCTTGCCCTTCAGGTGGCCCGCCGCCCCGTGGACCGGGCCCGTCACGTGCCCCAGCGCCTTGGCCGCCGCACCGTGCGGGTCCTTGGCGTAGTGGCCGTAGGGGACCGGGGGCGCGAAGTACTCGCCGCCGGTGTTGAAGTCGTAGGCCGGCACTTCGCCGGGGAGCGTGGGGAACAGGTGCCACCCGTCCGCCCGCGCCGAGGCGCACAGGCTCATCCCGAGCAAGGCGGCCAGGCCCAGGGCGATCGACGCCTCTCGCCGTTTTCCGAAGCAACGCATAGTCAATCCCTTACCTATGTCGCATGAATCCTCCTGAATCGTCCGGAATCAAGCGATGAGGACCGTGGCTCCCCGTGCGTCCTGCGCGGGGCGTCGCCGCCGATCTCCTGCGGCCATTTCTGGCCTTGCCTCAAGGGATCGGCCCCGGGCGGGGGCGGCCTCGAAGGAATCCGACGTTCGAAACGCCGGGAAGGCCCGCCCCCTCGCTACAGGCCGAGGGAGCGGACCATCCGGATCAGGCGTCGCACTCGGGGCGGGCCGGCGGGCTCAGCGGCCGCCCTTGCCGAAGACCATCGAGGCGGGCAGCTCGGTGACGGGGCCGGCGGCGTCGCCGTACGAGATCGAGGCGTGGGCGCTGCGCTCCGCGAGGACGCGGCCCTCGCGGGCGCCCCGGCCGATCCGGCTCAGGTCGGGCAGGTCGAGCAGGTGCTTGACGATCCGGGGACGGCCGGCTTCCTTGCCGCCGACGGCGGTCTGGGCGGGGGGGACCATGCCGGAAGGCATGACCGAGGGGTCGCGGAGCCCGGGCTGGGGGCCGGCGGCCATGTTGCCGGCGGCCGGCGTGAAGTTCCCCTGGCTGGCCCGCGCCACGCCGACCGGGGTCGGGTCACCGCCGCCGACGACCGCGCGGCCGGTGGGGAACTCGGCCGCGACGGCCTCGCCGCCGCCGCCGACGACCGCCTTGCCCGCCGGGTGGACGTCGGTCACCACGATCGAGCCGGGGACGATCGTCCCGCCCATCGCGGCCGCGTCGGCCTCGCACGAGGCGCAGCCGGTCGAGCCGGGGGCCGCGGCGAGGGCCTTCGGGTGGGCGTGGCCGTGATGGCCCGCGACGCCCGCCGGGAGGGCGCCCGGGGGCAGCGCGGCCGGCGGCGGCGGCACGTTGACGCCGTCGCGGGCCATCGCCCGGGCCCGCTGGCACTGGGTGCAGCTCCGCGAGCCGAACAGGCCCTTGTGCTCATGCTTGGCCGCCTTGGGGGCCGCGGCCGTCGTCCGGCCGGGGTAGGCCCGCGACGGGCCGGCGGGCGCCGTCCCGTGTTCGAGGACGATCGGGGCCGCCTGGGGGCCCGGGGCGAACGAATCCTGGCCGACCGCGTCGGCGGCCGACGCGGCGAGCGCCAGCCCGAGCAAGCCCGGGACCAACCGTGAGGGGGTACGCATGCGGGAACTCCTCTCCCATGGGGCCGCGGCCGCCGACGCGTCCGGGAAGCGGACGGGTGCGGGGCGCGGCCGTTGCGGTCGAAACCGGGTCGGCCATCTTGCTTTGACCAGAGCGATCGGGCTCGTCGAGGGGCTCCGCCCCCCGCCCGCCCGACCGGCGCCCCGGGCCTCCGGCCTGGAAACGCTTCGGCGCCGCGATCGACCGCCCGCGCCGGGCCATCCCGATACATCCCCTATCATCGGCACGCCCGCCCCCGGGCTTTCGGAAAAACCGCCCCGACCGGCCCGAGACGTCGAATGCGGCCGCCGGGGACGCGCCGGCCCGGCCCCCGACCGCGTCCGGGCGCCCCTGGACCCCGTCCCCGCGTCGGGTTACGATCGAGCCTCGGCCACCGACTCCGGCCCACCTTCGGAGCGACCGGGGGACGACCGCAGCGGAGACCCAGGTCCGTGACCCAGCCGAGCAACGAGCCGATCGCGGGCGGGGAGCCGTCGCCGACGCGGGCCGACCCCTTCCGGGACCTCCCCGGGCCCCGACCGGCGCCGTGGTGGGCCTGGGCCCTGCTCGGGTTCCTTTTCCTGGCCAACGTGCTCGCCGCCGTCGACCACTGGCTGTTCACCGCCCTGACCCTGCCGCTGGGCCGCGAGCTGGAACTCTGGGACGACCAGGCCGACTGGCTGGAGACCCTCCCCCTCATCGCCGCGGCGCTCTGGGCGCCGACGCTCGGCTACTTCGCCGACCACGTGCGGCGGCCCCGGCTGCTCGCGCTGGGGATCGCCGTCTTCGGCCTGGCGAGCGTCGCCACCGCCCTGGCGACCTCGTTCGAGCCGCTCCAGCGGGCGCGGGCCCTCGTGGGGGTCGGCACGGCGACGTTCGGCGTCGTCGCCCTGACGATCCTGATGGACCTGTTCCCCCGGACCGTCCGGGCCCGGGTGCTGGCGATCTACTTCCTGGCCGGCCCCGTCGGCGCGGCCGCGGCCCTGAACTTCGGCCCGGCCCTGGCGGTCGCCACGACCTGGCACACGGCCTTCCTGATCGCCGGCGCTCCGGCGCTCGTCCTGGCCCTGGCGAGCCTGGCCCTGCCCGACCCCGTCCGGGGCGTGAGCGAGGGGACGCCCGTCCCCAGGCTCCGGCTCCACGAGGCGAGGGGGGCGCGGGGCGAGGACTACGTGGACCTGATGGTCAACTCGTCGTTCACCTACGCCGTCTTCGGGCTGACGTTCACGGGGTTCGCGATCGGCGGCCTGACCGCCTGGCTGCCGACCTTCCTGACGGGGGTCCGGGGCTTCACCGGGCCCCAGGCGACGATCCTGACCGCGACGATCCCCCCGGCCGCCGCGGCCGTCGGCCTGCTGGCGGGGGCCTGGCTGGCCGATCTCTGGGGGCGGACCGACCCCCGCGCCTACTTCCTCGTCCCCGCCCTCGCGGCCTCGCTCGCGCTGCCGCTCTGGCTGGCGACGGCCCTGGGGCCCGCCCGGCCCTGGCAGTTCGGGGTGCTCTTCGCGACGATCGCCCTGCTGTTCGCCAACCTCGGCCCCTGCTACGCGATCGTGGCGGCGGTCGCCGCGCCCAACATGCGGGGCGTGGCCTGCGGCTCGGCCCTGGCCGTCTCGCACCTGCTGGGGGACGTCTGGTCGCCCCGGCTGATGGCCTGGGGGGCCGAGGTCTTCGGCCAGCCCGACGCCATGGCCACCTCGTTCGGCAAGGCGCTCGCCACCCTGGGCGCGACGCCCCGGGTCGTCGGCGGCCGGCCGGCCGAGAACGTCGCCGCCGCGCTTCTGTTCGCCGCGCCGACTCTGGCCGCGGCCGGATTCGTCCTGCTCGCCGGCGCCCGCCACCTGCCCCGGGAGTCGGCCCTGATGCTCGCCAACCTTCGCGCCGCGCCCCCGCCCGCCGGGGCCGCCCGCGTCGCGACGCCCCCGGGGCCCTGAGCCCGGCCGCCCCGGGCCGTCGGAACACGTGTTTCCCGCAATCGCATCATCACTCGTGAAGATCGGAGAAGAGTCGAGATGTCCACCCCCATCCGCGTCGCGATCACCGGCGCCGGCGGTCAGATCGGATACGCCCTGCTGTTCCGGATCGCGTCGGGCGCCCTCTTCGGCCCCGACCGCCCGGTCGCCCTGCAGCTCCTGGAGATCACGCCGGCCCTGCCCTCGCTGGGCGGCACCATCATGGAGCTGGAGGACTGCGCGTTCCCGCTGCTGACCGAGGTGAAGGCGTCCGACAAGGCCGAGGTCGCCTTCGCCGACGCCGACTGGGTCATCCTCGTCGGCGGCCTGCCGCGCAAGGACGGGATGAGCCGGGCCGACCTGATCCGCGCCAACGGGCCGATCTTCACCGGCCAGGGCAAGGCGATCAACGAGGCCGCCGGCCCCAACGTCCGGGTCGTCACCGTCGCCAACCCCTGCAACACCAACTGCCTGATCGCCAAGTCGCACGCCCCGAAGGTCCCGGCCGACCGCTGGTTCGCCATGACCATGCTCGACCAGAACCGGGCCACCGCCCAGATCGCCAAGAAGGCCGGCGTGCCGGTCTCCTCGGTGAAGAAGGTGACGATCTGGGGCAACCACAGCGACACCCAGTACCCCGACTACAAGAACGCCGAGATCGCCGGCGTGCCGGCCCCCAAGGTCCTCCGCGAGGATTCCTGGTTCACCGAGACGTTCATCCCGACCGTCGCCAAGCGGGGCGGGGCCGTCATCAAGGCCCGCGGCGCCTCCTCGGCCGCGTCGGCCGCCAACGCCGCCATCGACACCGTCGCCAACCTGTACCACCCGACCCCGACCGACGAGTGGTTCAGCACGGCCGTCGTCTCCGACGGCAGCTACGGCATCCCCTCGGGCCTCATCTACAGCTTCCCGCTCCAGTCCCGGGGCGACGCCGCCTGGTCGATCGTCCCCAACGTCCCCATCGACGACGACGCCCGCAAGCGCCTCGACGCCTCGGCGGCCGAGCTGATCTCCGAGCGCGACGCCGTCAAGGACCTCCTCGGCCCCGCCCTCTGAGCCCGGCCTGACAACCGGCTTCGTTCCCCAACCAAGCCATTCGCACTCAAGAGGCAAGTCCTTGCGATCCAAGGATTTGCCTCTTTTCGATTCGGCTTCGTTGGTCGAATTCGCTTACGATTTCTTGGCCGCGTCGCCTCGGCCGGCCTCACCTCGGAAGCCTTCAGGACGCGGCATTCCTGATGTCACTATAGTCACGAATGCCCAATTGCGAGCGCGGGACGCTCAGGGCAGGGGACGGCCGAAGAGCTGCACCGCGAAGAGGTCGCGCAGGTCGCCGGACGACGGAGCGAGGGTCGCGCCGACGCCCAGCTCGGTGAACTCGGCGTCCAGGATGTTGGCGCGGTGGTCCGGCGAGTCCATCCAGGCGGCGACGACGGCGTCGGCCAGCGCCAGGTCGGGGGCGACCGGGAATTCGCGGAAGAGGTTCTCGCCGATCGCCGCGGCGGGATAGCCGACGGCCGCCGCGCGGTCGAACGGCGTGACCCCGTCCACGACGTGCTCGACGATCCCCCGCGCCGCCAGATCCACCGCATCCCCCTGCGCCGCGGCCGCCAGCCGATCGCTCCAGGCCACAGCCGCCAGCCCCGCCGACGCCCGTTGCTGATTCGTCAGGTCCAGGATCCGCCGCGCGATCGCCGGGGCCAGGTCCGCCGCCGGCGCGACGGTCGGTGTCGGTGCCGGCGCGGCGATCGCCGGGGTCGCGACGCTCGCCGCCGACCGCGTGAGCCGACCCCGAGCCTTCGTGACGGCCGCAGCCTTGACCCGAGGCGCAGGCCGCTGCGGCACCGGTCGGGCCGCCCTCCGAACCGGTGGCCTCGCCGCCTCCAGGTCGGTCGTGGCCAGGAAACTCAGGGCGCATGCGATCGCGAGCGCCTTGGACAGGGCTTTCATGATGGATCTCGGCGTGAGGATTCCGCGGCGACGGCGACGTCCGACGGATCGTCCCACCCGCCAAGGAGAGGCCCGGCGTATGTGACACTCAGACGCCGGGAAGCGTCGCAATCTTACATGACGATCCTCACCCCGCCCATCATTCCAACGCGAAGTCGCGTTTTTCCAACGCGAGCGTCCCGGCGAATCGACGGAGTCTCATCGCCTCGGTACCGGTCAGCGAGTGTCCGTCGCGACATCCCGACTCCCGCGTAGCTGGAAGAAACATCCCAAAGCGAGACATCCACTCCCCACGATGCTCAGGCCGAAGCTGCCGGGTTCCGGCACCACCGAGGCGTTTCGAATCATGACGCCGGGGTCGATGTCGATGGAAGTGATGCCCGCCCCGTTGTAGTGGTAGATGAGGACGCTCACCGACGCCTGGATCGTCCATGTCCTCGAATAGTTGAAGTTTCTGTACCAATAGCCATATGTTTCACCAAGGATCTTGTCATCGCTGAAGATGAAGTCGAAGTCTCCGGGTTGAGTGACGGTTTGCCATGTACTGGTGGGAAAATAGCTGTAAAGGCCCACGATACCCCCACCCGAAGACGTGGTCTGGGCCGACGACGACACCGAGAACATGAGCACGTCGCCCTCAGCGACAACCCCCTTGAGGTGATAAAAAGAATCGAAGCCGATGGAACTCGAATCTTCTGCAGGCCCGCTGGGTGGGCCGAGGGTGACCCGGATCGAGCTGGTGATGCTCAACGTCGACCAGCTATAGTTCGTGGCCTGCGGGTCGTATCCCCCGACCGACAGGGAGCCGTCGAGCAGGGCTCCGGCGGCATGGGCCGACCCGACATAGTCTGTACTCGCCTCAGCGACGGCCGTCGCCGTCCCCGGGCTCGACGTGAATGTGGTTTCGGGCAGCGTCAGCGGGGTACGCCCGCCGAGCGAGCCGAGTACGTGGGCGCCGCGATCGTTAGTATATTGGGACGAGATTCTCATCTCCCAGGGATTGGTGGCGAATCCGGCGTCCGCCGCATCGGTCCAACAGCAGAGGATTCCCAGAATGCAAAGCGATTTTCTGTTCATAATGATGCTGACGCCTTCCATCGGATTGAGAGGGGCGGCACTCGGAGTACACCTGATCGATCCCCCACCTGGGAGAGCACCCAGCCAGGCGTTTGAACCCCGTGAGGATGTAGCTTCCCAAGCCTGTCCTTGACCTCGGACGGCGTGATGAAATTCGCCTCTTCACCGAGAGCGTAGGGAGGCTTCAAAAGACCGCGGCTGCGTTTTGCAAGTCAGCTCGGTCCTTCCGACTATAGAGACGACGTTCGCAGCCGGTTTTCACGGCTTCGGGGCGGATCCCGTCGTTCCGGCCGGCAGGGCAGGCAAGGCATGAGCGGAAGCCGGGTTGGTCGACCAGGTGATGAGGCGGATCGGCGGTTCGTGGCCGTAGGCGAGGCGCGAGAGGGTCGCGCCGTCGGGGGAGAATCGGAGTTCGGACCGGGGGGAGGGGGGGCCGTCGAGGGCGAGCAGGGGCCGGCCGCTCGCGACGTCGAGGAGGGTCGTCGTCCCGTCGCCGTCGACGGCGGCGAGGAGTCGGCCGCCGGGGTCGAATTCGAGACATCGAATTGACGAGCCCATCTCGATGACGAGGGGGGTGTCGGACGAGGGTCGGGTCGGCGCGAGGGTGATCTCGCCGGACTCGCAGCCCACGGCCGCGATTGTCCCGTCGAAGCTGATCGCGAGCGCGTTCGGCCACCCGGTCTTCCGGCCGCAGAGATCCGAGGCGACCTCGCCCGCCACGTCCCAGACGGTGAGCCCCCCGGTGGTCGCCAGGGCCAGACACCGGCCGTCCGGGAAGAAGCGCGGCGGGGCCTCCGAGCCCCGCGGTATCGAAGTAGTTCGCCAGTCGGATAGGTCCCACGCGACCGTCGTCGTGACCTGGATCGGGGCGAGCGATCGATAGCTGGATACGAGGCGGGAGCCGTCCGGTGAGAATTCGAACCGGATGGTCTGCCGGAGATCGGCCGGCGGGTGGCCGGGCGGTGGGAAGGGCTGGTCCGGGGGTTCGGACCGACCGTCGAGGGCGACGAGGCAGAATCGGCGAGCGTCCGGGGTGTCCCACGAGACGGCCGCCCTGGAGCCGTCGGGCGAGACGGCGACCGCATTCATCCAGTATCGGCCCACCTTGCGCAGGTCCTCGACGCGGCCGTCGGCGAACGTCCAGCGGAAGAACCGGACGAAGTCAGCCCTCGTCTCGCCGCCGATCAGCGCCTCCGGGGTCCAGGCCGGGCGGAGATCCTGGCTCATCGAGGTTTCGGCGACGGCCTCTCGGCGAGTCGATGACTCCTCCGGGATCCAGAGGTCGACGGCGCCGTCCACGCCGCTCGCCGCGAGGGTCGCACCGGTCGGCGGGAATGCGACGGACCAGTATCGACCGGTCGGGCCGGTGTGGCGGTCGAGGATCCTCCCCGTCGCGGCGTCGTACACGTTCAGGGCGCCGCGGCCTCCACAGGCGGCCAGCCGTCGCCCGTCGGGCGAGAAGGCGATGCCTTCGACGCCGCCCGGCATGCTCGCGAAGATGCGATATCGCGCCCCGGCCTCGCCCTCGCGGTCTCCGGCCCGCACCGCGCCGTCGGCGTGCCCCGTGGCCGCCCAGCGACCCGAGGGATGGAAGGCGACGCATCGGGTGGCGTGGGCGACGTCGTTCCGGGTCGCCTCCAGCGAGGTCGCGTCGTACCAGCGCATCCCCAGCGGTGGATCGCAGGCCGCGGCGATCGTTCGTCCGTCCGGGGAGATGGACAGGCCCTGGATGCGAAATCCAAGCGGATCAGGGGCGAGGGTCCCGCGGCCCGTCGCGAGCTCCCAGCGCGTCAGCCGGCCCGCGTGATCGCCCGAGAAAAGCGAACGGCCATCGGACGAGAAGACGACCGAGACGACCTCGACGTCGACCCGGCCGAGGATTCGGGAGGGCTTCGTCTCGTCGTCGGCGTTCCAGAGGCGGACGGTGCCGTCATTGCCGCAGCTGGCGAGGGAGCGTCCGTCCGGGGCGAAGGTGGCGCAGTCGACGTCGCCCTCGTGGCCGCGGAAGGTGCGGAGGAGGGCGCCGGAATCGGCGTCCCACAGGCGGATGGTGGCGTCGGCTCCGCAGGTGGCGAGGGTGCGGCCGTCGGGGGCGTATTCGACGTGGTAGACGTCGCCCTTGTGGCCTTCGAGGCGTCGGGGCTGGACGTGGCAGGTACGCCAGAGATAGTGCCAGGCGAAGTCGCGGTCGTCCTCGGCGCCGGGGACGGGGATGTGGCGGGAGAGGATGTCGACGGCCTCTTCAAGATTGTTGCGGCGGACGTGCTGGCCGGCCTGGGCGACGTCGCGGACGTACTCGGCCCGGCGCTGGATGCGGGCCAGGTCGCGATTGCGGGAGGAGAGGCTGAGGACCGCGGCGGAGCCGACGGCGGCCAGCAGCAGGGACAGGGTCAGGGCGGCGGCGAGGGGCTTGTGGCGGCGGACCCAGCGCTCGACGCGCTTCCAGGGGCTGGGGCGGCGGGCGAGGATCGGGCGGCCGTCGAGGAACCGCCGCAGGTCGGCGGCCAGCTCGCCGGCGGTCTGGTAGCGCTGGTCGGGGTCGCGGCCCAGGGCGCGGAGGACGATCGTCTCCAGGTCGCGGGGGATCGAGCGGTCCCAGGCGCGGGGGCGGCGGGGCTCGCCCGAGGCCAGGCCGGCGAGCAGGGCGTCGCGGTCGGCGCCCTCGCGAGCGGGGCGGAGGGTCAGCAGCTCGTAGAGGGTCGCGCCCAGCGAGTAGACGTCGGTCCGCTCGTCGACGCGCGAGGGGTCGCCCGACGACTGCTCGGGGCTCATGTAGCGGAGGGTGCCCAGCAGGTCGCCGGTGAGGGTCAGGCCGGGGTCGGACTCCAGGCGGGCGAGCCCGAAGTCGGTGACCCAGAGGACGCCGCGGGCGTCGAGCATCAGGTTCGACGGCTTGACGTCGCGGTGGACCACCCCCTGGCGGTGCGCGTGCTCCAGCGCTTCGGCCGCCTGCACGCACCACCCGGCCGCCGCCCGGTGGTGGGCGACGCCTCGCGGCCAGGGGCCCGAGTCGGACGGGGGTTCGGAACTCGACGCGAGGGGGCCGCCGGCCGCCGCCGAGACCAAGTCCGTCGCGGGCTCGGTGGGGGGCGGGGCGTCGGTCCGGGCCGTCCCGCCGAGCCCGAGGTCGCGGGCCTCGCCGCGGCGCTCGCGGATCCAGTCGGCGAGCGAGCGGCCCTCGATGAACTGCATGGCGTAATAGTGCACGCCCCGCTCGCAGCCGACGGAGAAGATGGGGACGATGTTGGTGTGGTGCAGCCGCGCCGCGGCCTGGGCCTCGACCTGGAACCGGCCCAGACGCAGGGGGTCGAGCGCCGCGGCGAACGGCAAGACCTTGACGGCCACCCGCCGCCTCAGGCTGACCTGGCGGGCCTCGAAGACGACGCCCATGCCGCCGCGGCCGACGGGGCGGACCAGGACGAAGTCGCCGAGCCGGGCCCCGGCCGGGACGTCGTCTGAGTCGTCGAGCGGGGCGGGGAGCCGGCCGGTCACGTCGAGGACCCGGATGCAGGCCAACAGCCGTTCGGCGATCTCGGGGTGGACGGCCGCCAGCAGCTCGGCTTCGACCGGCCGTCCCGATTCCAGGGCGCGGAGATAGTCGTCGAGGGCGCGGGCCAGCTCGGAATCGCCGTCGCCCCCGGACGCGTCGGGGGCCTCGCCGGGGACGCTCACGCGCGGCCCTCCAGCTCGGCGTTGAGCCGCTCCAGGGCCCGCGCCCAGAGCATCCGGACGGCCCCCGGCGACCGGCCCATGCGGGGTGCGACGTCCTCGAACGGCAGGTGGTGGAGCGTGCGCAGGCGGTAGACCTCGCGGTAGTCGTGGGGCAGCCGCTCGACGGCCTCGGCCAGCAGCAGCGCCCGCTCGCGCCGCGCCGCCCCCTCGCTGGGCGAGGGCCCGCGCGCCATCAGGGCCCGCGGGGCCGGCCCCCGCGGCCGGCGGATCATGGCGTCGAGCGATTCCTGGCGGTCGCAGCTCCGCGCCCGGCGGCGGTGGTGCTTGACCTGGTCGGCCAGGCAGTTCGCCAGGATGCGGCGGAGCCAGGCCAGGAACTCGCGCTCGCCGCCCCCTTCGAAGCTCGCGATGTCGCGGCCGGCGCGCAGGAAGGCCTCCTGGACGACGTCCGAGGGGTCGATCCGGGCCCGCAGCGACGGCCCCACCAGCCCGCCGACCGCCGAGCGCAGGCGGTCGCGATGGCGGTCCAGCAGCTCCCCCAGCGCGTCGGCGTCGCCCCGCCTCGCCCGCTCGATCATCGCGCCGTCCTCCCTCGTCGGGGGTCCGCAGCCGCTCCCGAGACGCCACCGTCCCATGATGACGACGTCCGGGGTCGATTCTCACGCCAAAAATCGAAGGACCGGCGATTCCGCGGCGGGCCGTCGGGTTTCGCGGCCGGCCTTCGACGTTGTTGACGCGGGATCCGGGGCGGCACTATGTTGAACCTCCGTGGAACATCCTGGATCGCGACGCGACGGCCCACGGCGGTCGCGCCGGGCACGCCCCTGGGCCGAGGAGACGAAGCGATGGCGAACGACGCCCCCCTGTCGGACAAGCCCGAATGCTGCGAGAACTGGTCGCGGCGCGACTTCGTGCGGAGCCTGGGCGCGGGGATGCTCGGGGCGTCCGTCCCGGGCCTCGGCGCCGCGGCCTGGGCGGCCGACGAGAAGCCCGCGAAGGCCGGCCCCAGCCCCTCCGACCTCGCCGAGACGGCCGTGGCGCGGTTCTACAAGTCGCTCTCCAAGTCGCAGCGCGAGGCGATCTGCTTCCCGTTCGACCACCAGCTGCGGACGGTGGTCAAGAACAACTGGAGCATCGTCAAGCCGACGATCCGCGACCTCGACAAGGAGCAGCAGGCGCTCTGCCGCGAGATCATGAAGGACCTCTCCAGCGAGGACGGCTACGAGCGGTTCATGCGGCAGATGAAGGACGACGCGGGGGGCTTCGACGCCTACCACGTCGCGGTCTTCGGCGAACCCGAGAGCGAGAAGCCGTTCGAGTGGGTGCTCACCGGCCGGCACGACACCCTGCGCGTCGACGGCGACAGCGTCGTCGGCTCGGCCTTCGGCGGCCCGATCTTCTACGGCCACGCCGCCAACGGAAACTTCGACGAGGACGCCAAGCACACGAACAACGTCTGGTGGCCCCAGGCCGAGCAGGCCAACAAGATCTTCTCCACCCTCGACGAGGCCCAGCGCAAGCAGGCGCTCATGGAAGACGCCGAGGCCGACGACTCCGAGACGATCAAGCTCAAGGGCCAGGCGCTCGCCGCCACCGGCCTCTCGATCGGCACGCTCGACGGCCAGCAGAAGGACATGACCCGCAAGCTCGTCGAGACCATGCTCGCCATCTTCCGCGAGGTCGACGCCGCCGAGGTCCGTCGCTGCCTCGAAGCCAGCGGCGGCGTCGACAAGCTCCGCCTCACCTTCTACAAGGAAGACGACATCGGCGACGACGGCGTCTGGGACATCTGGAAGCTCGAAGGCCCCGCCTTCTCCTGGTACTTCCGCGGCGCCCCTCACGTCCACGCCTGGCTCAACGTCGCCCGCCCCGTCTGATCGCCGCGGATCCGGCGGCGTTCGCCAGGGACGCCGCCGGCTCGGCATCTTGCGCAACGGTCGAAGCGACTTTCGAAATCAAAGACGACACTCATGCCCGACGACGATCGCCATGAATTCGACGTGGGCCCCGGCGACGAGATGCAGCGCAAATACGGCTGGTACGCCGAGAATCGGCCCGACATCCACGTCGAGCCCGATCAGGTGCCCGAGCCCCTTCGCGACCTGATCCCCTACGTCGAGCGCTGGGCGATCCCCTGCGACGTCACCCGGGGCGACTACTTCGAGAAGCAACCCGAAGCGGACGTCCGCGAGTTCGTGAGGGTGGTCGCTCCTCGCGACGGCGAGATCAACGCCTGGCTCGACACCTTCAAGACCCAATGGCCCCAGGCGGGCTTCCAGTTCATGTACCTGCTCAAGGCGCTCGGCGAGGCGGCCTGCGACTACCCCGACGAGATCGAGGAGGTCCCGAGCGACGACGCCTAGAGCTCTCCCGGAATTCAGTGTACAGACGTTGACAAATCACCGATAAAGTGATTTCCATCCACGGCGGTTCGTGGAAGACGCCCGTACGCCCCGATCCCAGGGAGGTCCTCATGACTTACGCGCAAACCCTCCTGCCCGAGTTCGATCAGGAGATGGCGAACACCCGCAAGGTGCTCGAACGAATTCCCGACGACAAGTTCGACTGGAAGGCCCACCCGAAGTCGCACACGATCGGCTGGAACGCCAACCACATGGCGGACCTCCCCCACTGGCTCACCGTGGTGCTGACGACGCCCTCGCTCGACATCGCCCCCGTCGGCGGCGAGGCGTATTCGTCACCGAAGCTGACCACCACCCGCGAGGTCCTGGAACACTTCGACCGCAACGTCGCCGCCGGCCGCAAGGCGATCCAGGAGGCCAAGGACGAAGACGTGGGCGCGCCGTGGACGCTGGCGAAGGGCGGCCAACCGATCTTCACCATGCCGCGCGCGGCCATGATCCGCGGCTTCGTGCTCAACCACCTGATCCACCACCGCGCCATCCTCTGCGTCTACCTCCGCCTGAACGACCTCCCGGTCCCCGGGATGTACGGGCCTTCGGGCGACGAGTGAGAGCTGGGCGACATCCCGTAGAGGGGAGCGGGCAGGGCACTGACCAGCGCGATCGACGCGTGCAAAAAAGCCCGGCTCCCCCCGAGGGAAATGGAAGCTCGCCGTAACCCTTTCTTCAATAGATTTGAGGAAGGACAATTTTCGATGGAGAAGGCCTGGGACGGCTATATCCCGCGGATGACCCATTTGTACACCATAAAGTCAGCCATCATGCGGCGTCTGACACCCGATTTTCCAGTACTTCGCCCCTACAACTCAGAGTACGGGCGAGTTACCCTGGGGAAGAATCGTGCTTGCCCGCATGCGTTCGACAGAGTCCCAATCTCCAAACCGGGATTAGCTTGATGCCGAAATACCGCGTCGAGGATTTCGAACCCATCCTCAAGCAGGTTTCCAACATCTGCAGCCATACGCGAATTGAGAATTTCCTCCGAGACGCCAAAAAAATCAATCCAGATATTAAATCTTCTGGAAAGAAAGACCAAATTGTATTTGAGTCGCTAAAGGAAGCGGCGAAAGAAGAGAGCCTGGCTGACGCCATCATCGACATGCTCGTGGACGCCGAAGAATCGGGGCGGCAGTACGTATTCCTCTATAGGGCCAACACTCCCGACGTCGCGGCGGCGGCTAGCGATGCGGAAGCGGTGGCCGAGGGCGTTCTGGGGGTGGGTTGGCAAGAGCGGCTGGAGTTCCCCAAAGTCCTCGCCAGGCCCGAAGGGGAGGTTTGGGCCGATTTTCGCATCGGTCCCACAGGTAGCCTAGGGTCGGGGTGGGTGGCCAAGCGATACCTGGGGAAGAAGCGATGGGAACCATCGGAGCGCAAGCCCGTCAGCGCGGGCCTGGAAGTCCAGATGTGGCGGCAGCGGCTCAGGCGGGAAGTGCTCTTGGTTCGATGGCGGCCTGAAGGCATTCTGGAGATGCGCATCCCGCAGCGACCGACCCGGAACGAGCTTTACGCGGAGGTGGCCGGCCTTTGGACGGCGATCGGCGGCGGCCTGAAGGAAGGCGATTTCGAGCCCTTGAATCTGACGCCTGCCTGCATGAGATTGATAGAGGAGCACGAATCCTACGTGGATCTGTGCAGGCTCGGCGACGCCCGCGTGCGGGACGAGCAGATGGGATTCGCTAAATTTTCCACGCCATCAGGTCGAGACCACTTGATGAGCAACATCACTCGCGAAAAGGCGATCCGGCTGTATCGATTGTGCAGCGAACTGGTGGTCACCTGGCATCTCGACCGGGACAGCCACGATGCGTCGGGCGACCTCAGGACCGTCGTCGGAAAGCACGGGGCGCATACGATTCATGTCAGGGCGAGGACTACCGGAAGGGCGGTCCAGCATGCTACCGACCAATTTCTCAGACTTCTACGACAAGATCCCGCAGGCGCGCCCGGCGCTTGAATCGCTCGCCGCTTGGAGGATGGCGAACCCGCACGTCGATTACATCGACATCCGGCGGATCGTCTCCGAACGCCCCGAGGTGAATGCGGCGCAGCTCGCGTTCGCGCTCGTGGTGCTTGAGAAGCACGGCCTGATCAAAGGCAAGTTCGGCCTTATCGCCCCCACCAACTACGCGCTGGCCGATCGGTTTTTCGATTCGCTTGAGGAGATTCCTACAAAGGCCCTCGACACCACCGACCGGGTGTTTCCGACGGACAATGCGGAGGTCATCCCGATCTACGTGGGCACCGATCGATGAGCGAAGGGGAAGCCCCCGATGCGGAAATGCTCTCGGCGCGGATCGTGGACGACGCCTTGAAGCTTATCGGCGACGGACATGTGACCAGCATCCAACTGCTCGAAGCCGAACGACGTTGGGCGAGCATGGGCGCAATCCCAGAGACATGCAAAACGCTGAGGTTGATGGTCTCCGCCTTAACTTCCCCCCCTCAGGGATCTCGAAGGATTGACAATGCGCGAGAGGTGATCGAGGAAGGCCTTCTCTTAAGCATGAGTTACTTCGGAGAGGGCAGCGCGTTGGCGACTTCGCATGCGACCATGGAAGGACCCGCTTCGTATAAACCTCCCGTCGTCATAATCATCCACGGCATTCAGACGATCGCGCCCTGGATGAAAGACCTGTCGAGAGAGCTGAAGGACGCAGGGTTTCGCCCGCGTACGATGGATTACGACGTGTTCATCTTTGTCTGGCTGCTCCTCCCCTTCCTCCGGCGTCGCAAGGTCGAGCATTTCAAGCGCCTCTACGACGAAATCTGCGAGGACACGGGCGACACGCGTCCATCGATCGTGGCGCACAGCTTTGGAACGTATCTCGTCGCCAAGGCGATGCGGGTTCACAACCTACGGTTCAATCGGATCATCCTTTGCGGCTGCATCGTTGAAACCGACTACCCCTGGAAGACTTGCTTCGATGAAGGGCTGGCGAATGCCGCGCTGAACGATCACGGCAGCCAGGATTTCTGGGCGTGGGTCGCCACTTACGTCGTGAAAGACGCGGGCCAAGCCGGGATTTACGGATTTGGCGAACAGGATGGAAGGCTGGCGCAGATATGCCACGCACATTTCCGCCATTCAGATTATTTCTCCACTCCGACCTACCGGGATACCTGGGTACCCTTCCTGCGTGGCCAGCCGCATAGGCAAGCGATCAACCTCCCAGACGCGGGGCCAAATCGTCGATTTTTCTGGACGATGGTGACCCTGGGAATTGCCATCGCCGCTTTCTTCGTTTATCGCTGGCTCAGGGGTTGATCATCGGCCTCTGCCTTGCGGCACCTCCCGCCTAGGCTCGCGCACCATGTCCATCCAGGTGTGATATGGCATCTGGACGACGCTGGTGGCCGCGGTAAACGCCTGTCAGTAAAGCACCGGCTTCTGGAAATTCTCCATCCCGTTCCGCTGCCCCATCCGGTCGGCCTGATCCCCACGTCGGTTAATAGGTTGCTCATCGACACCAGCCCGACTCGGGCTCATCATCAGGCTCCAACCTGCGCCGTCCAGGATTTGAGGCGGTCGAACGCTCAGGCACCCATCATCGAGCCGATGGCGACTGTGGCGAGGTTCGAGAAGGCGACACCATCCGCCCCGGGGACCTTGGCTGCGACTTGATCCCTAGAACTTGATACGCTTAGGAGCCGAAAGCGTTTCGATCCACGAAAATCAATGGGAAATACAGAGGATTAAATTCGCTTACAAGTATCGATTTACGGTGGAAATAAAAAAGCCCGGCTCCCCCCGAGGGAGCCGGGCACAGCCAGGGAGAACGACGCTTGCTCGTGAAGGCTGCCGAGACCCGACGAATCGCCGGATCTCTAGGTGGGATTTGGAGAAGCGACCGAGCCATCCGTCTCCTTCAGGCCCTTGTCGCTTGCGATGAGAGGGTGTAAAGCACGAGCCGTGCCCAAGACTTGAAGATTCTCGCAAACCCCGCGCATTTCTTCCTTAAATCTTTGCCAGGCCAGAATATAGGCCCCGATAAATTTCTTCGACTGCCTTCAACAGGCCGCTCGTCGCCCGCCCGGAACCCATCAACCATCTCGTTCTTGCCCACGAAGTCATCCGATCCTGCCCGAAATTCGTGCACAAATTCGAAGCGTGAGATCAGGCGCTCGGCGATTCCGGGTGGCACAATGGATCGACCGCCCTGCGTGCTCCTTTGCGCCTCGCCAGGATCAAGCGCCGTTGACGCCGGCGGCCGAAATCTTGGAAGCTGAGGAAAACACGCGGACTTTCGGAGTTCGGGCGAGCATAAGGGAAAGGATCGATCGGCGATGAAGGTCATGGTGCTGGGGCTGGATGGGGCGACCTGGGACATCCTGGGCCCCCTGGCCGCCGAGGGGCTCCTGCCGAATCTCGAACGCCTCCGCAAGGGCGGGGCGTCGGGCGAGCTGCGGTCGGTCTTCCCCCCGCTCAGCCCGGTCGCCTGGACGGGCGTCATGACCGGGAAGAACTCGGGCAAGCACGGCGTCTTCGAGTTCCTGGAGCACGGCCACGACCCCATGAAGGGCCGGGTCAACTCGTCGCGGGCCATCCGCTCGGACCTGATCTGGGAGGTCGCCGCGCGGCACGGCAAGAAGACGATCGCCGGCGGCGTGCCGATGAGCTACCCCCCGCGGCCGGCCCAGGACTTCCCCGGCTTCTACCTCGGCGACTTCCTCAGCCCCGAGAACGCGCCCGACTTCTCCAGCGACCCGGCGCTCTTCGCCGAGCTGGAGCGCGCCGTCGGCCCCTACCGCGCCTGGTCGACCACGATCCACGACGGCGACAACGAGGAGGCCGTGGTCGACGACCTGACGGCGTTCCTCGACCAGCATCTGAAGACGATCGAGTTCCTGATGGGCCGCTGCCCCTGGGACCTGCTGATGTTCGACCTCATGGCCACCGACCGCTTCGGCCATGAGCTGTGGCACGCCTGGGACACGACCCACGCGGCGGCGAAGGGCCGCGAGACCGCCCTGAACGCGCTCCGGCCCAAGCTTCTGGAGTTCTGGAAGACGCTCGACCGCGGCCTGGGCGCGATCATCGACAGGGCGGACTCCGACACGACGTTCCTGCTGATGAGCGACCACGGCTTCGGCGCGATCGAGCACTACGTCAACTTCAACGTCTGGCTGCTGGAGAAGGGCTACATCGCGCTCAAGGACAGCCTGTACGTCAAGCAGAAGCACTGGTTCTACCGCCGGGGCGTGACGCCCGAGTGGTTCTACGGCCTGATGAGCAAGTTCGGCATGGCCGGCCACCGCGTCGCCCGGTTCCGCGGCAAGCAGGAGAGCTGGATCGACCGCCTGGGCGAGAAGACGTTCCTCTCGCGCGAGCACATCGACTGGTCGCGCACCCGGGCCTACGCCCAGGGGAACTTCGGCCAGATCTTCCTGAACCTGAAGGGCCGCCAGCCCCAGGGCTGCGTCGACCCCGCCGAGGCCCGCGCCCTGCTCGACGAGATCAAGGCCGGCCTGACGGCGATCCCCAACCCCGAGACCGGCGAGCCCCTGGTCGAGCACGTCCACGAGGCCGCCGACCTCTACCACGGCCCGTACGCCGAGAAGGCGCCCGACCTGACCGTGACGCTCAAGGACTGGAAGTACCGCACCATCGGCCTGCACGACTTCACCACCCACAAGGTCGTCTCGCCCGCCTTCGGCCCGACCGGCGACCATCGCATGGAAGGCGTGCTGATCGCCGGCGGCCCCGGCGTCGAGCCCCACACCGCCCCCCGGGGCGCGAACCTGCTCGACATCGCGCCGACCGTCCTCCACCTGCTGGGCGTCCCCGTCCCCGCCGACATGGACGGCCGCGTCCTCTCGGAACTCCTCACCCCCGAACTCGCCGCCACGGCCGACCGCCGCGACGAGCACTCCGACGACCAGGCCGCCGCCGTCGCATCCGCCTACGCCGCCGAGGACGACGCCGCCATCCAGAGCCGCCTGGCCGACCTGGGATACCTCTGAAGCCCGACGGCCCTCTCATCGCTTCGACTTGAGCCCGAACTTCATGGTCATGGCGGGGCCGGTCCCCTCGGTCTCGTAGGTCACGGGCAGGCAGGCGAAGGGGAGGGCCTCAAGGCTGGTGATGCGCAGGCCGCGGTCGTCGATCGTCGCGGCGAGGACGCTCGGGAACAGGAGTCGCCGCAAGTCGTCGGCCTTCGGCGATGGGGCCGGGGCGGACGGCTCCCGCGTGCCAAGCAAGGTGAGCAGCCCCGAGTTCCCGACGCCGGCCGGATCGGCCATCTGCAGGATGCCGTCCAACGTCGTGGAGAAGTCCCCACACGCATCGGAAAGATCGGCGATCAGGTCCGGCCAGGGCGAATCCCTCGGGGCGCCGACGATCAGGAGCGACGGATTCGACGGCAGGACCTTGAGGGCCTCGACGACCGCGCCCGACGGCTCCCAACGAGCCGCGGGTTGTAACTCCGCGGTCACGGCTGCGCGGGCCAGGTCCGGGTTGAAGGCGACGACCGCGAAGGCCTCGCCGAGCAGGATGGTCGGCTGCGCCAGCTCCGTGATCCACGGTATCCGGCCGGATGGAGACGTCAGGCGGTAGCCTCGATCGGGCGCCGGCAGGCGCTCCAGGGCGAGGGCCGGCGGCCGAGCGTCGGGCTTCGCCAGGTCGCCGGGGCCGAACTCCTCCTCGCGGAAGAACGCGTTGAGCCGCGCGACCGCCGTTCCCAGCGCCTGGTCGAGCGCCGCGACGTCCCGGTCGCTCATGAGCAACGTAACGCCCGCGGCCCGTTCCCCTACTGCGTTGTAGACGCACCCGGTCGGCCCCAGCCGGTCGACCACCGCCGCAACGAGCCGACGGTTCTCCGGATCTGCCAGGACGCGGTCGGCGACCTCCAAGTACCAGGCGGCGCCGGCGGTCAACTTCATGACCCGCAGGACGGCCAGCGACTCGGGATCGAGGCCGCGGCGGAACGAACCGACGGCGAACGCCCCCGACCCGCGATGGATCGGCGGCAGCCGGTCCTTGCGGAGGCCCGCCGAGTCGAGCATGCCGGCCATGCCGCTCCACGGCCCGTTCGCCTCGAAGCGGACGTCGGTCAGCAGGGCCTTGCCCCGGAACCCCCAGCGGCCGACGACCCGGCCCGATCGGCCCAGTCCCGCGGCGTCCGCCACGTCGGCATCGACCGGGAACGGCGTCGCGAACCGGGCGCGCTGCTCGGCGACCACGCCGCCGCCCGTCACCGATTCGAAGAGGAAGAGCCCGGCGGGGACGAAGCCGGCGAGGTCCCGCCCTTGCTCCCGGGCCGCGGCGAGCCCGGGGTGGCTCGAAGCCTTCGGCGTCTTCCCCTCGATGGCGTCCAGGACGACGTCGGGGCCCTTCTTCTCCAGGGCGGCGAGGGCCTTCTTGAGCAGGCCGGCGTGCGGATCGATGGCGTCCACCGCGTCGTCGGCCCCCTTCTTCTCCAGGGCGTCGCGAATTTTCTTGAGGACGTCGGGGTCCTGCGAGACCTTCTCATAATCGACGTTCGGCCCGCCGAGGAAGATCAGCGAGCCGTCCTCGATCCACCACGTCGGCCCCTCGTCCGCGCCTTCGTCCCCGGCCGGGGCGTCGGGAACCTGGGGCCGGCGGAACGCATAGACGTCGCGTCCCCGCGTCCGCGTCGCGATCGGCTCCATGCCGTCCTCGGGTTTGAGCAGGAACCGGAGGATGCGATGGAAGCGGCCCAGCGCCTCCGGGTCCTCGCCCCTCGGCAGGATGAAGACCGTACGCGAGACGCCCCGGTTCTCGTACGACGCGACGGCGAACCCGCGGTGGACGAGCTGATCTTCGAAAGCCATCAGGTCGGCCGCGGTCAGCGGACCGGTCGTCGCAACCTTGAGCAATCGATCGAGCCCCCCGCGGGCGAACTCCGTCATGAGCGCCCCCGCTGGCGTCCCGTTCAGGACCTCCCGGGCCGCGGTGCCCTTCCACGCCTCGGCGTGCGCGTCGAGGCCGTCGTATTCGAGGTAGAAGGTCAGCCCTTGAGCCGGCGCCAGACGAGACGGCGACCGACCCGGCGCGTCCTGGGCGGCCGTCGCGCCGGCCGTCGCGAGCAGGCCGCACGCGAGGACGATCCTCAGGCTCGACGACGGCGCGCGGAGACCTCGTTCGGGACGCGGCATCGGAATTCCCTTCCCCGATAAACAACGGCCGAGAGGCCGAATGGATCGCTCGCAAGAAAACGCCGAATGGCGTTGCGCGGCGCGGCGATTGTAAGCCGGGCGTCCCGGGCGATCCAGTTTGCGGATCCGATCCGGGCTCTTCTTTCCATAACTCGGCCGTCGACGTCGCGACTACTCCGCCTTGATGCACTTGCCGTAGACCTTGCGCGTCCAGCCGTTGTAGCGCTTCTTGTCGTGTCGGCCGATGTAGAACTCGCGGTCGCCCGGCTTGCCGGCGATCTTGTGGACCTCGTGCGTGTAGAAGTTCGCGACCTTGCAGAAGACGGGGTCGCCGACCTGGACCTCATCCGGGGTGATGTACCACGACTCGCCCTCATTCACCTCCACGCCCGCCTCGTAATGCCGACATCCCAGTCGCTCGGCCTCGGCCTGCGCGAGCACGGGGACGAGCGTCTGGCGCGACCCGCTCGGGACGATCGGCTCCATCGAATGGCCGTGGGCCGTCTTGCAGGTGACCTTGCCCGCCTGCAGGCTCTCGACGACGCGCAGCTCGTGCGGATTCATGATCGATCCTCCCCGGTCGGCGCGAACCTGCGCCTGCCCCGACGTCTCTTGTTGCATCGGCTCGCCCTCGCCGCAAGTCCGCGGGAGGGTTGAGGGCGCGTCGGCGATCGGTTAGCGTACAGGCGTGGCGGCTCTGGAGGTCCTTCCTTCTCTACCAACTCCGTTCTAGGGTCTCCGCTTTCCGCCACGCCACTTCCCTCGGCCCGGGGCTGGGCATGAACGAAATCTACGTGCGCAGGCGCTCCCGGGTCCTCATCCCCGACGGCTCCGGGACCACGCCGCTCGAGGTCCTGGCGACGCTCCAGAAGAACCTCGAAAGCCTCGGCTTCGTGCTCGCGGCCGACGTGATCGAGCGGCTCAGGACGTCGCCGCCGCATCGCGTCGAGCAATTCTATCGCCGCCTGGTGAAGGACCTGGAGACGCTCGTCGGCGCCCACCGACCGTTCAAGCCGTTCTACCCGGGCTTCCCCGAGCAGGTGATGTCGGCCTCGGACGCCGAGCTGTACTTCAACGCGATCGTCCATTACACGACGCTCGATCGCCCCGAGGACGAGGCGGCGGAGCGGCCGGCGCTGGTCGAATCGACGCCGCTCCGCGTCCTGCGCCTCGGCGATCGCGAGGACTTCCGATCGATCCTCGCGACCCTGGCCGCGTCGAAGGTCGCGTACTCGCCCGAGGACGTCGCCGACGTGCGGTGGTTCGTCGCCCAGTTCCGCGAGGCGATCCGCCCCCGCCTGCCGGACGGCTTCCCCTGCAAGGAGAACCTGGCGACCCTGGCCGCGGCCCTCATGCGGCATGCGCCGGGGCTCGTCGAGGTCGTCGACCCGCACGTCAAGACCGCGACCGACGCCCTGCGCGTCGCCGTGGCGCTCAGCGACGGCGACGTCTCGCTGGCCGAGGCGTGCAAGTTCGGCCCGTTCTCCCGCCGCGAGCGGGCGACGCTCCTGGGCTGGGTCGAACGGGCGGGGAATCGCGTCGAGGACATGCTCCGCTGGAAGCCGCGCTGGATCAGGCTGGGAGAGCGCCTGCACCCGGGAGAATACGCGAAGCGGTTCCCGCAGGCCGCCGACGCGTTCGACGTCCTCCGCAACGACCGCCCCCACCGCTCGTTCAACAGCCTGGTCGAGGCAGGGCTCGGGAAGGGGGACGTCGGGGCCGTGCTCGACTTCCTCCACGCCCGGCCCGGCGAGCTGGCCCGTAGGCTCGACCATCTGCTCCGCCTCGGCGACGCCCCGGACGCCGTGATCGCGACGTTCGCGCGCCGCGCGGCCGACGTCTCGACGCCGGTGCTGTTGCAGGTCCACGCCCACTTCCGCCGCCGCGACGAGCCCGAGCCCCTGCGCGCGTTCTTCCCCAAGGGCCAGGTCGCCAAGGTCTACGCGACCGAGAAGACGTTGCCGCCGCTGCCGGCCGGCGTCGCGGATCGGGTCGCAGAGGCTTGCGAGCGGGCGCTCCTCGATCGCTTCGCCGCGCTGCCGCCGCTCGGGGCCTGCTACGTCGACCCGCGCCTGAAGTCGTATCTGGTGCCGTTCGCGCGGCGATCGGCCTCGAAGTCGCTCCGCACGCTGACGCGGGGCAGCCGCCTCCCGCTGCCGGATTGCACGACGCTGCGCATGTTCGTCTGGTGGCGCAACGCAACGCGCCGCGTCGACGTCGACCTCTCGGCGGCGATGTACGGCCGCGACTATCGTTATATCGACGGCGTGACGTATTACAACCTCAAGAACTTCGCCGCCCATCACAGCGGCGACGTCGTCGACGCCCCCCACGGCGCGGCGGAGTTCATCGACGTCGACATGGCCCGTTGCGCGGAGCAGGGGGTGCGCTACGTCGTGATGAGCCTCAACAGCTTCAGCGGCCAGGCGTATCGCGACCTCCCCGAGTGCTTCGCCGGCTGGATGGCCCGGAGCGAGCCGGCCTCGGGCGAGGTCTTCGAGCCCAGGACCGTCGTAGACCGCGTGGACCTCGCCGCCGACACGACGATCTGCCTGCCCGCGATCTTCGACCTGGAGTCGCGCGAGGTCGTCTGGGCCGACGTGGCCCTGAGGCGACATCCGCTCTTCTTCAACAACGTCGCCGGCAACCTCCGCGGCGTCTCGCTGCTGGTCCGGGCCCTGACCAGCCTGCGCAAGCCCGACCTTTACACCCTGTTCGACCTCCACGCCCGCGCCCGCGGCGAGCAGACCGGCGACGCCGACGCCGCGGATTCCGTCTTCGCCGTCGACCGCGGGCTCACGCCGTTCGACCAGGATCGGATCGCGGCGGAGTTTCTCTGACGCCCGGCCCGGCCGCCATCCTCGGCGTGAACCCGCAGCGCGCATGGCGCGGCGGTCGTTCTCGCTTGCCCTCGCAGGTGAGATGTGATTAGACTGGTCGGGCATGGAGCTCGCCACCACCAGCCCGAGTCAAACCAAGATGCCCGAGAGGTTTACAATCAGACGATTCATCCCGAGGCAGGTTCGTCGTTGGGGGCGGGGCTGGCTGATGGCGAGAGATCTCGCCGACGGCCTGACCTGGCCGCGCAGCCCGCGCGATTACATGGGACAGGGGACGAGCCCGACCGACCCCGAGCCGCCGGGCGGGCTGGAACGCTACTATGACGCGAACATGGAAGGGCCCGGCATCTGGAAGTGGCGACAATATTTCGAGCTTTATCGCCGGCACCTGGAGAAATTCGTCGGCCGAAGCCCGCACCTATTGGAGGTGGGGATTTACAGCGGCGGATCTCTCGGCATGTGGCGGGACTACTTCGGGCCCGGGTCGCAGATTTACGGGCTGGACATCGAGCCGTCGACCAGATGTTATGAAGGGCCGGACACCCGGATTTTCATCGGCGACCAGGGGGATCGTGGATTCTGGGAACGCTTCCGTCGCGAGGTCCCGACGTTGGACATCGCCATCGACGACGGCGGACACGCCCCCCATCAACAACGGATCACCCTGGAGGAGATCCTGCCCCATCTTCGGCCCGGCGGGGTGTTCATCTGCGAAGATATCCACGGCGACACGAACCAATTCGGAGCCTACGCGGCCGGGCTGGTCCAAAATCTGAATGCTATGGCCGCCAGGACCCATCCCGATGGCGTGCAGGCCGGAGTCGTCAGTGACGCGACTCCTTTCCAGGAGGCCATCCATTCGATCCACTTCTATCCGTTCGCGCTCGTCATCGAGAAGAACGCGTCCCCTGTGAAGTCGCTGGTCGCGGCGAAGCACGGGACCAGCTGGCAGCCGTTCGGCATGGAGCCCAAGGGCGTCGGGACCGCGACGTCATTGCGGCCGACGGAAGGGTGAGAGGCTATCCGGTAAGTCCGTGGGGCCCGTAAACTGAAGGGGTGAAGGGACGCAGCTTCATCTCCGGCCCCCAAGGATGGCCGCCGTGCGCAAGCCCTACCCCTCGGATCTGAGCGAGGAGCGATGGGCGGTCTTGGAGCCCTTGATCCCGGTCAATGCGGACGGACGGCCGAGGGTCGTCGACGTGCGCGAGGTCGTCGACGCGATCCTGCACCTTAACCGCTCCGGCTGCCAGTGGGACATGCTGCCGCACGACCTGCCGGCCCGGAGCACCGTCCACGACCACTTCGCCCGCTGGCGGGACGACGGCACCTGGCAACGCATCCAGGAGGAGTTGCGTCGCAAGGTCCGCAAGGCGTCCGGCCGCCACCCGGCGCCGCGGGTCGCCTGAATCGACAGCCAGACCGTCAAGGGGACGGAAGTCGGCGGGACGCGGGGCTGCGACGGCGGCAAGTTGCTCCGCGGCCGCAGACGCCACATCATCGACTCGAGGGGGCTGCTGCTCGTCGCGCTGGCGGCGGCGGACCTCGACGAGGGACGCACGCGCGGCACGTCCTGGCGAGGCTGACGGCCGGGCGATGCGCGCGGCGGGAGTCGGTGCGAGGCGACGCGAAGTATCGCAACCATTCGCTCGCCGCCTGGCTCGCGGGCGACGACCGGACCGGCGCCTACGCCGTGGAGGTCGTCGAGCGGCCGCCCGGATCGGTCGGGTTCGTGAAGGTCGCCAAGCGGTGGGTCGTCGAGATAGTCTGAACGCAAATGACAAAAGCGGATGTTCTCGCTTTTATCGCTCGTGGGCAGGACGTAGCGGATCTCGACCTCGTCGCCCGTGACGACCACTCGGTCGACCAGCAGTTCGACCAACTGCCGCTTCCCGTCGAACGTCGCCGTCTCGAGCCCGGCGGCGATCCGCCCGCAGAACGCTTCGAGCGTCGCCGCCATGCCCACGACCTCGTCGAGGCGTTCCGATTCCCCGGCGAGCCGGGCCTCCTGCTCGGCCAGGGTCTGCTGCCTCGACTCCAATTCCCCGCGCCTGCGGCGATACTCTTCCAGTGGGACGACGCCGCCGAGGTAGGCCTCGGTCAGCCGATCGAGCTGGCCCGACAACGACGCCTTCCCCTGCCGCAGCCGCTCCCGTCTCGCCTGGAATTCCTGCGGGTGCCAGCTCCCGGCGGCCGCCCGACGGAACGCCCCGCCCGCCGCGGCCGGATCTCGCAGCAGCTCGCATAGGTCGCCCCAGACCAGGTCGTCCAGGACCGCCGCCGGGATGAACCGCGAGCCGCAGGTCGCCCCGTTGCGATTCCGCGCCGCCCGGGACTTGCCGGTGCAGGTGTAGTAGCCGTAGTGGGGCGGGCGTCGCCTCGCGATGCTCGCCAGGCCGCAGTGGCCGCAGCTGACCAGGCACCGCAGCAGATAGGATCCGACCTTGTTGTTGCGGGACGAGAACGACCGGTTGGCCGCCAGCTTCGCCTGCACTCGCTCGAACAGCCCCGGATCGACGACCGCGGGGATCGGCCCGACGTCGATCCACTCGTCGCGCGGCGTCGGCTCGGCCGTCCCGTGGGGGCGGCCGATCGGGTGGGTCGCCGAGCGTCGCGCTCGGGCCTCGCGGTATCGGTGCCGTCCGGCGTAGACGCGGCCCGTATAGGCCGGATTTCGGAGGATCCCGCGGACCGAGGCGTCGCTCCAGCACGCCTTGCCCGAGGGCGAAGGGACGCCGAGGTCGCGTAGATGGTCGACGAGGCCGTGGAGCGTGCGTCGTCCCTCGGAGTACCAGGCGAACATCTCGGCGACGACCGCGGCCTCGCACGGGTCGAGGTGGACGCCCGAGGGGTCGCGGGGCCTGTCGACCGCCATCCGGTAGCCGTACGGGGCCCGGGTCCACGGCAGCATCTCCCCGGCCCGATATCGACGCTGGCGGCCGCGGCGCGTCCGCTCGGCGATCAAGGTCCGCTCGTACTCGGCGACGGCGCCGCGGATCTGGAGCAGGAGCTGGTCGTGCGGGTCCCGGGACATCGGCCGGTCGAGGAACTCGACCCTGCAGCCCTTGGACTGCAGCTCCTCGAGCAGGAGGGTCTGGTGGACGAAGTTGCGGGCCAGCCGGTCGGGGTCGGTCAGGAGGATCGCGTCGAACGAGGCCATGGCCGCCGCGTCGCGGAGGCGGTCGAGTCCGGGCCGCTTGAGCGCGGCCCCGCTGTAGCCGTCGTCACGAAAGACGTTCGCCTCCTGGAGGTCCCAGCCCCGGCCTCGGGCATGCTCCCGCAGCCGCCCGATCTGCTCGTCGATGGTCTGCGCCTCGGCCTGCCGCTGCGTCGAGACGCGTGCATATATCGCGATCTTCATCGGTCGTCTCCTCCGCGGTGGTGGGATGGCCCGGCTCGTCGGGCTTGGCTCGCGCCGGCCCGGGGCCGGACGGCGACCAGCCCAGGAGCAGCTGGTAGGCGCGATCCCATCGGCGCTGCCCGTCCGGGCGGGACGCGAATCGGCGGGTGGTCCGCCAGTCGTGGTGCATGGCCGCCTCCCCGAGGCGATGTGCCTCGGGGAGAAGGTACGGGACAAGCCCAGGGCCCGCCCGGATCATCTGGGCCGGCGCGGCCTCAGGGCCAGCCGGCGGGAGCGTGCCAGGCAGAATTTGTCATTTGCGATTAGACCATCGAGCGGACGTTCGCATGGATCGGTCGCTCGCGGCGCAACAGCCGCGACTTCGAGCGGCTGGAGCGGTCATCCGAGGCCATGATCATAGTCGGTTCGATCCACCGCGTGCTTCGCACGTCGGCCCCGACTCGCGCAATCCTCCCACGCCGTTCAAATACCGAGGAAATCAGGGATTGGTTATCGGATAGCCTCTGAGTCGCGATCAGCGACCACCACGGGCGGCAAGACGCCCGGCGGATCGGCAGGAAGCTCAGGTGGGACGAGCGGACGGCGGAATGGATCGAGTCATCAGGGCTCGAGTTCGTCCGGCTCGGGTCGTCGGCGCCGCCGCGACGTTCGACCAGGATCGGATCGCGGCCGAGTTTCTCCGCCCCCCCGGCCGGCCGCCGGCCTCGGCGCGAACCCGCCGCGGAGGCGGCGCGTCCGGAAAGGCCGTGTTGCCGGCCGGCGATCCCGGGGCTAGAATGGAGGCGCACGGTCGATCGTAGTTCTTGCGTATCGCACGCGTTGCCACCTCTCCTTTCCACACGCGAAGGAGCCCGACGATGTCTCCATCCACCCGCCCTATTGACTCGTCGGGCCCGATTTCTCCGTTCGAACCTGCAACGGACCGCCCCTGAGCCGAGCGACGCCCTCGCGCGTCTCGACCCCGGGCGGATGATCGTGCGGATCGCCGCGCCTTTCGCGGAAGCTCCGTTCGAAAATCGGGCCGTCTCCCCTTCGTCCCGCCGCGCGTCGAATCGCGCCGGCGGCCGGCGTCGCTTTTCCTTGCGCGGCGTCGGGCTGAGCCAAGGGATTCTTTACGCGTAGCCGCTTGCTTAATGATGAGGAACGAGGACGATCATGGGACGTCATTTCCCCCTGCGCCGGAGTGAGGATTGGATCCCGGGCGAGGCGATCGACCGCGAAGGCTCGCGGCTCCCGGGGGCGCGGCGACGCCGCGCCGGCCGGGGCGGCGGGCCCTCGGAGCCGACGAGCCGCAAGGCGATGCAGCTCTGCCACCAGGTGGCGGTGACGCTGAGCGAGGTCCTCGCCGATTGCGGCGATCCGCTGCTCCAGAGCCTCCGGGTCCTGAACGTCGAGCCCGCGCCCGACGCCTCGCGGCTCACCGTCGCCCTGGCGTGCGACGACGCCGGGGCCTTCGGCCGCGTCGAGGACCACCTGTCGCGGGCCTCGGGCCACCTCCGCGGCGAGATCGCCCAGGCGATCACCCGCAAGCGCGCGCCGGTGCTGATCTATCACATCGCCCCGGTCGAGATCGAGGCCTGAAAACGGTCGAGGCCGCCGCGCCTTTCGGCGCGGCGGCCTGAATCTCGCGACGAATCCCGGACGCGTCGGGCGTCAGCCCACGACGACCCGGCCCGGCTGGTCGACGGCCACGGCTTCCTCGATGGCCACCTCGCGGTCGAGGAACGCGCGGATGGTGCCCGCATTGGTGCGGAGGTGTTCGGTCACGCGCGAGACGGTGTAGACCGAGCGGCCCTCGGCGAGGGCCAGCGGCAGCAGGATCTGGTCGGCCGAGTGGGGGTCGACCGCGGCGTCGGGGACGCCGAGGAAATCCAGCAGCTCGTCGACGGCCTCGTCGGCGACCAGCTCCGCGGGCTTGCCGCGCTCGCCGACGGCGACGAACGTCGCGGGGGCGGAGCCGGCGTGCTCGGCCGTCAAACTGATCGCCGCTCCCTGGCCGGGGCTGGGCCACGTCGCGGTCTCGATCTCCAGGTCGACGTTCCAGCCCTCCTCGGCGAGGCGGGTCAGGGCCCGGTCGCGCAGGCGTCGGGCGACGTCCTCGCGGAGGTTGGCGGTCCCGGCGACGCCGCGGATCCGCAGCAGGTCGCCGCGGGTCGTGCGGACCCAGGGCTTGGGCGTACCGGGCTCGATCCAGGCCTCGAGGCGGCCGCCGCCGCGGGGGTAGAAGCCGGCCGCGGGCGTCGCCAGGGCGACGGCCAGGCCCATGTGCGTCAGGTGCGCCCGCCAGGTCTGCTCGAGGAAGGGGTAAGGCGGGGCCTTGGGGTTGAACGTCCCGCCGGTCAGGACCACGCGGGCGGCGGTCTCGGCGCGCATGGCCAGCGGCAGGTGCAGGGTCTGGAGCACCAGGCCGGTCGAGCCGGCGGTGCCGATGTCGATCGTCAGGTCGCGGGGATCGACCGCGCCGGGGCGGAAGACGACGTCGCGCGAGCCGACCTCGGTGCCGAGGACCTCGGCGCGGCCGAGCAGGGCGGCGGCCTCGACGGCCATCTTGTGCTGCGGACGCAGGCCCGGCTTGTCGCGGCCGGCGCGGAGCTTCACGATCCGGAACGGCTTGCCGGTCAGCAGCGAAAGCGACAGGGCCGTGCGGAGGATCTGCCCGCCCCCCTCGCCGCGCGAGCCGTCGAGGACGACGAGTGATTCCGACGGGGGCTGGGGAGACGACACGGCGCGCGATTCCCTGGAGATCCGGGGGCTGGGGGGAGAGGCCCACGACGGCCGCAACGGTCCCGAGGCCGCCTGATGCGCCGCATGGCTGGTCCAGCGCTTCCGACACGCCCCGGCGGGGTTCGGTTCGATCTCCGTCGAGGGGCGCTCCCGCCGGTCCCCGGGTCCGATGTCGCCTTCCATGGTCGCGCTCCTTCGATGCGGGGTCAACGGGACGCCGACCCCGGCGGCCGGATCCGGTGCTTCACGCTCTTGCGGGTCGTCCTAGCCGGCGACCTCGTCCTTGGCCGGGGTGGGCCGGGGGCCGGCGTCGCGGCCGGCGGCCGACTTCGCGGGCTTCTCGTCGATCACGCCGCGCTGGTTGCGCTCGGCCCAGATCAGCACCAGCCGCTGGCTGCGCTGGTCGGGATGCTCGCCCGCCGCGGTGAACAGGAAGGCGCCGAGGCTCCGCTCCTGGTCGGGGAGGCAGCCCAGCACGACGGCCTGCGTCGGCTCGACGACGAGGGTGGTGGTCAGGTCGCGGAGGGCGTCCTGCTGCTGGCCGTCGGCGATCTTGAACTCCTGCAGCGCGTACGGCGTGGGCTGCTGGAGGGGCTGGTACGATCGCTGCACGGGCCCGTGGTGGATCTCGGGCGTGAACCGCAGCGAGACCGCGTCGGACTCGTGGTGCTCGGGCGTGACGCGGTAGAAGCCGCTGGCCATGGCGTAGTCGCGGCCGGTGACGTGGCGGTCGAGGTTCAGCAGCAGGCTCGCCTCGTCGACCCCGTCGCTGAGCGTGAGCAGCTCCTGAGTCCCCTCGGGGACGAGGAACGTGACCGGCTCGACCTTGTTCGGCGGCGGCGCGTTCATCAGCGCCTCCAGCTCGCGGGGGAGGTCGCCGGTGATCCGGCCCATGCGGATGCCGTTGGCCTGCAGCGCCAGCCGTTCCTCGGGGGCGACGGCCTGCTCGTCGACGGCCCTCCAGGCGGCCTCGTTGACGAGCGGGTCGCGGAAGGGGCGGGTGAGGACCGCCATGCGGAGCGCGCACTTCTTGGGCTCGATGACCTCGCCCTGGCGGCGGCCGATCCGGTCCAGAAGGTTGTCGGGGCGGATCTGGTCCTTGTGCGGGTTGCAGCCCCAGACGCCGGCCGCCCCCGCGGCCAGAAGGCCGAGAACGGCCCGCCGCGACGCGACGGCCGAAAACCCCCATTTCGCACGCATGGGGCGGAATCCTTTCCGCATGGCTGACCCTTCCTCCGACCGCATCTTCCCCGCCGACGGGGGCGAGTCTAGGAAGAGTCGACGACGCCGTCAATTGCAGTCGCCCGCGCCGGGGCCCGGCGTCCACCTCCTGTTCACTTGATCCGGTTGAGATCCGGCCGGTGGGCGGGTATACCTGTGTCGACGGCCGGGCCCGGTCCGGCCGCCTCCGATCCACGACGCCGTGCTTCAGGATGAACCCCAGGGGTCGCGCGACCAGGTCATGAACCGACACGGAAGGTCCCTACGTTGACGCCCCTCCTCGCGATCCTGTCGTCGCCGGCGGGACACGACGCCGTGGCACGGCCGCTGGGGGTCGCGATCGGCGCGGGCTGCCTGGCGTCGGCGCTGCTGCTGGGGCGCGAATTGCTCCGGGGGGCCGACGAGTCGCCCCGCCGGTTCTCGCGCGGGATCGTCCGGGGGCTGGCCGCGTTCGCGGCCCTGGCCGGCGCGGGGGCCCTCGCGACGGCCCTCGGCCTCGACGTGCGGGACGGCCTGCGGCTGACGCTCGGCGCGGGCCAGGCCGTCGCGGCCTGGGCCGTCGCCGGCGGCCTGGCGGCCCGCGCCTGGCGGGCCCGGGGCGGCTCGGCCCCGGCGGCGGGCGCGGCCGGGGCGGGTACGGCGAGTCCCGCCGCGGATCTGGAGTCCCTGCAAGAGGCCCTCGACCGCGCCCGGCGCGACGCGCGATGGCTCCAGCTCTTCGCCAGCCGGACCGAAGAGGGGATGATCGTCACCGACGCCCGCCGGCGGATCGAGTGGGTCAACGAGGGCTTCACCCGGATCACCGGCTACGAGCCCGCCGAGGTCGTCGGCCGGATCCCCGGCGCGCTCCTCCAGGGGCCCGGGTCCGACCCCTCCGTCCGGGCCTTCATGGGCCAGCGCCTGCGCGCCGAGAAGCCGGTCCGGGCCGAGATCCTCAACTACGCCAAGAGCGGCCGGCCGTACTGGGCGGCGATGGAGATCCAGCCCCTCTTCGACGCCGAAGGCCGGCTCGTCAACTTCCTCTCCGTCCAGACCGACGTCACCGAGCGGAAGCGGGCCGAACGCCGGCTCGAGGCCGAATACGCCGTGATGCGGATCCTCGGCGACTGCACCCGGCTGGACGAGGCGTCGCCCCACCTGCTGGCGACAATCGGCCGGACGCTCGACTTCGACGTCGTCGCGTTCTGGACGTGGGACCGCCAGGCCCGCGCGCCCAAGCCGGCCGGCCGGCCCTGGATCTCGGCGCGGCTCGAGGCCGTCGGCGCCGGCGAGGCCCAGGCCGCGGCCCTCGCCGCCTCGCTCGTGGGCCCGATGGAGCGGGTGTGGACCAGCGGGGCCCCCGCCTGGGTCTCCGAGATCGCCCCCGACCGTCCCGACGAGGCCGAGGCCGCCGCCCCGCGGGCCCGCCTCGCCCTCCGCAGCGCCGTCATCGTCCCCGTGGCCGACTCGGAGAAGAGCGCGTTGATCGGCGTGCTGGTCCTGTTCAGCCGCGAGCCGCTCGCCCGCGACGAGCCCCTGCTGCAGGTCCTGACGACGCTCGGCCGCCAGATCGGGATGTTCGCCGAGCGCCGCAAGGCCGTGCGCGAGCAGGTCGAGATCAACGCCCGGCTCAACGCCATGCTCGACGCCTCCACCCAGTCGTCGATCCTGGCGGTCGACCCCGGCGGCGTGATCACGATCTTCAACACCGGCGCCGAGCGGATGCTGGGCTACGCGGCCGGCGAGATGGTCGGCCGGTCGACGCCCCTGATCCTCCACGACCCGGCCGAGGTCGCCGGCCGCGCCGCCGAGCTGGCGGCCGAGTCGGGCCGGCCCGTCCAGGGCTTCGAGGCCCTCGTCGCCCGCGCCCGCCGCGACGGCCACGACGTCCGCGAGTGGACCTACATCCGCAAGAACGGCGAGCGGATCGCGGTCCTGCTGGCCGTCACCGCCGTCCGCGACCCCGAGGGGAGCCTCCGCGGCTTCCTGACGATCGCCACCGACCTCAGCCAGCGGCAGGCCGCCGAGCGTCAGGTCCGCTCCAGCGAGGCCCGGCTCCGCCGGCTGGTCGAGGCCAACATCTTCGGCGTGGCCTTCGGCGAGATGACCGGGGCCCTGACCGACGCCAACGACGGCTTCCTCGACATGCTCGGCTACTCGCGCGACGACCTGATCGACGGCGGGGTCCACTGGCTCAACCTCGTCGCCGACACGTCCACCCGCTGGGTCCGCCGCTGCCGCGTCCAGCTCGCCAAGCACGGCAGCTGCCCCCCGTTCGAGATCGTCGTCCGCCGCAAGGACGGCCGCACGCTGCCGATCCTGCTGGGGCTCGCCCGGCTCGACGAGGCGCGGACCGACGCCCGCGCCCCGATCGTCGCGTTCTGCCTCGACCTGACCGAGCGCAAGGCCCTGGAAGACGAGCTGCGCCGCCACGCCGCCGACCTCGCCGAGGCCGACCACCGCAAGAACCAGTTCATCGCCATGCTCGGCCACGAGCTGCGCAACCCCCTGGCGCCGATCCGCAACGCCGTGCGGATCTTGAAGCAGCGCGGCGGCGACGACCCCGACCTCGCCTGGGCCAGCGACGTGATCGAGCGCCAGGTCGGCCAGCTCTCGCACCTGGTGGGCGACCTGCTGGAGATCGCCCGGGTCAACCGGGGGAAGATCCGGCTGCAGCTCTCGCCGACGGACGTCGCCGCCGTCGTCTCGGCCGCCGTCGAGACCAGCCGGCCCGAGATCGACGCCCACCGCCACCGCCTGACGATCGCCATCCCGCCCGCCAAGACGCTCGTCATGGCCGACCCGATCCGCATGGCGCAGGTCCTCTCCAACCTGCTGCACAACGCCGCCAAGTACACCGACGACGGCGGCACGATCCGGCTGTCGGCGAGCGTCGAGGGCGACCGGGCCGTCTTCCGCGTCCGCGACGACGGCATCGGCATCCCGGCCCCGATGCTCGACCGCGTCTTCGACGTCTTCACCCAGGTCGACCGCACCCTGGACCGTTCGGAAGGGGGCCTGGGCCTGGGCCTCACGCTGGTCCGCAGCCTGGTCGAGATGCACGAGGGGACCGTCGAGGCCCGCAGCGAGGGGCTGGGCCTGGGCTCCGAGTTCATCGTCCGCCTGCCGATCTGGATGGGCCAGCCCGCCGCCGAGCCGGACGACGCCGGCGACGCCGCGGACGTGGCGGGACCGCCCGCCCCCGCGACCGCGTCCACCTCGCCGCGGCGCATCCTGGTGGTCGACGACAACATCGGCTCGGCCCAGAGCCT
Organism: Paludisphaera mucosa; assembly: GCF_029589435.1. Lineage (NCBI taxonomy): Bacteria > Pseudomonadati > Planctomycetota > Planctomycetia > Isosphaerales > Isosphaeraceae > Paludisphaera > Paludisphaera mucosa. Next base: position 4,328,496 of record NZ_JARRAG010000002.1, read on the forward strand.
GGCGATGATCCTCCAGTACGAGGGCCACGAGGTGCAGGTCGCCCACGACGGGCCGACCGCGCTTCAGATCATCTGCTCGCGCGCCTTCGACGTGGTCTTCATGGACATCGGCCTGCCCGGCATGGACGGCTACGAGGTCGCCCGCAACCTTCGCGCCCGCGCCGAGCTGGCCGCCTTGCCCCTGGTCGCCGTCACCGGCTACGCCGAGGACGAGGCCCGCCGCCTCTCCCACGAGGTCGGCTTCGACCACCACCTCGTCAAGCCCGTCGACCCCGACGCCATCCTCGCCGTCGTCGCCTCCCTCGAGTGGGCCGAAGACGCCCCCGCCGACGCCGTGCCGGGGTCGCTCCGGAACTCGGCCTCGTTCGCGGGCGAGGCCGAATGAGAGGCTGTTCCCAAGGGTCGGCTGCGTCCCCGGGCGACGGCCTTCCCCCCTCGCGGCGTCGGTCTCCACAGGATTCCGTCGGTGGTGGTGGGACGGGATCCATGCAGATGACGCGCGGCCTGGATCACGGCAGGACGCGTCGACCGACGGCCGTGTTCAGCCCCATCATGCTGCGACGGTGACGGACCTGGGTGTCGTGGTACTGGCGGACGATCTCGTTGTATTCCCTCTGGGCGACGGCGAAGTCGACCAGGGCCGCCTCGCCCTCATTGTAGCGCCGGAGCGTCTCGTCGCGGATCCGCCGGGCCCCCTGGGCTCGCATGGCGTTGAACGAGGAGACCAGCAGCAGGCCGTTCATGACGGCCACGCCGAGGACGGAGATGAACCCGATCGCGGCCGAGATTGTTGAAGTGCGTGCCCGTGAGGAGGAGCGCCCAGACGCCCCCCAGCGACACCGCGGCGACGTTGGCGAAGATGACGCACGCGTCCAGGAGCGAGCCGAAGGCGAGGTAGAGCAGGACCACGATCAGGGCGAAGGCGACGGCGATGACGAGGCCCATCCGCCGCTCGGCCTGCTCCATCTGGCGGAAATCGCCGCTCCACTCGACGCGATACAGCGCCTCGACCAGCGGGCCGACCCTGGCCTGGGCCTCGGCCACCGCCCCGGCCAGGTCGCGGCCCCGGACGCCGAACTTGACGGCGATCATCCGGTTGCCCTCCTCGCGGTAGATCATCGAGGCCCCCGGGTGGATGAACGACGCCGCGGGGTCGGGGTCCCCGTGGGAGTCGGTCGGGGTGACGAGGTCGCCCAGGCGCCTCCAGGGGGCGTCGCCGAAGTCGCTGACCCCGGCGCTCAGCGAGCTCCCCGCGAATGCGGGCATGTCGCCGCTCGTTCCGATCGAGGCGACGCTCCGGCTCGGTCCGGTCAAGGTCGTACCCTGCGCCGCGGACGCGAGCCCGCCGCTGACCTTGTGGCCGGTGACGTCCACCGGAATGTCGAGGATCGCGGTGTCGCTCTGGCGGAGCCGCTCGGGCCAGCGGAGCGTCACGTCGAAGGATTTCTCGCCCTCGATCATCTGGGTGAACGGCTTGCCGGCCACGGCCGTCTGGATGACGTCTTCGACGGCCTGCACGCTCACGTCCCAGAGGGCGCACTTCTCGCGGTCGATGGGGAATTCGAGGTTCGACTGGCCCTTGATCCGGTAGACTCCGACGTCGGTGAGGCCGCGGACCTCGGAGAGCGTCGCCTCGACGCGGGCGGCCGTCTTCTCCAGCTCGTCGAGGTCGGGGCCGATGATCTTCACCGAGTTCTCCCCCTGCACGCCGGAGAGGACCTCCATGACGTTGTCGCGGATCTGCTGCGAGAAGTTCCAGTTCACCCCGATGATGGTCCGCGACAGCTCGGCGCTCCGTTCGGAAACCAGCTCCGGCTTGGTCCGCGGGCGCTTCGCGGAGAACCACCGCCTCCAGCCGACCTGCTCCTTGACGGCGGGCCACTCCTCCCCGGGCTTGAGCGGGACGAAGAACTCGGCGCTGTAGAAGCTCGTCGGGTCGGTCCCGCCGTCGGGGCCGCCGAGCTGGGCGGCGACCAGTTCCACCTCGGGATATTTCCGCATGATCGACCGGGCCAGCTTCGCCTTGTCGGACACCTCGCCCAGCGAGATGTTGATCGGGAAGATGCTGCGGATCCACATGTGCCCCTCGTCCAGCTCGGGCCTGAACTCGCGCCCCAGCCGCGGCACGGCCCAGCCCGCCGTGGCGACGACCAGGGCGGCGAAGGACGCGAGCGCCAGGCCCCGGTGACGCAGCACGAAGCCGAGCTGCCAGAGGTAGGCCGCCTTGATCCCGCGGACGAGGAAGTTCTCCCGCGAGGGCTTGAGGCGGCGGAACAGCAGCAGGCAGAGCACCGGCGAGAGCGTGCCGGCCAGGAAGAAGGCCCCGGCCAGGGCGAAGGCGTAGGTGTCGGCCATCGGGGCGAAGATCTGCCCCTCGGGCCCGGTCATCGTGAAGAGGGGCAGCATGGCGCAGACCATCACGATCGTCGAGAAGAGGAGGGGCGGCTGAGGATGACCCGCCCCAGGCGGGTGTGGCTGCCGACGGCCACCCCCTGGGAGCCGACGTCCTCCCAGGGCTTGCGCGCCCCCCCCCCTCGACGACGTCCTCGACGCGCACCGGGACGTTGTCGGTCGAGGCGACGACGATCCGGCGGATCTCGCGGATCCGCGAGCAGATCGGGCTGCCGAGGGCGTCCTTCGGGTTGCTCAGCGTGTAGCGGAAGATCTCGCCGATCGGCGACCGGGGCGAGATCTCGGGGACCGCCCCCTCGGGCAGCTCGACCGAGCGGAGGCGGTTGATGACCTCCTGGCGGGCCTGGTTGTAGTCGGCGCCGTAGTCGAACTGGTTGTTGACGAACGCCAGGCCGAAGTGGGCCTTGCTCCGGGAGGCCGTCAGCCCCGGCATCCCCGCCAGCGCGACCTCCAGCGGGATCGTGACCTGCCGTTCGACCTCCTCGGCCGAGGCCCCGGGGTACATCGCGACCACCTCGACGATCGCGGGGGCGGGGTCGGGGTACGCCTCGACGTTGATGTGGAGGAACGAGTAGCCGCCGACCCCGGCGAGCGCGACGGCCATGAGGAGCACGAGCAGGGGATTGTCCACCGACCAGTCGAACAGCTTGTGCACCTATCGGATCGCCCCTCTTCCGGCGGATCACTCGTCCCCGGATCACTCCCGGTCGCGGGCCGCGGCCCGGAGTTCCTTCAAGGCCGCCCGAAGCTCCAGCGCCCCCGAGACGACGACTCGCTCCCCGATCGCGACGGCCTTGGCGAGGTCGCCCTCGCCGGCGCGTGGGGCGGCGGCCCGGACGAAGGCGACGTCGCTGGTGTGGCGGAGGATGGCCACATGCCTCAGCTCGTACGACGGCCGACCCGGGTCGGGCTGGACGAAGACCACGCTCTCGTCGCCGTCCTCCACGAGGGCGGAGGTCGGGATCTCGATCTCGTTCGGATCCGTCGGCATGGGGGATCGAGACCGTGATGAACCGGCCGGCCCGCAGGCGACCCGTGGGGTTGTCCACGTGGCCGGTCACCAGGGCGGTGAGCTGGTTCGAGTCGATGATGTCGCCGATCTCCTCGATGTGCCCCGCCAGCGGCTCGGCGGCCGGGTCGGCCTTGAGCCGGACGGTCCACGAGATGGGGGACGGCAGCGCGAGCAGCACCGGCAGGTCCTCCTCGTAGTTGTGGGCCCAGACGGACAGGCGCCGGAGGTCGGCGATCTTGAAGAGGTCCGAGGTCGTCGCGGCGATGTCGCCGACCGTGACGTTCTTCTCGACGACGGTCCCGCCGAAGGGCGCCCGCACCTCGAGCCTGGCCCAGGACCGCTCGCGGGCCTTGTCGCGCGTGTTCTTGTTGGCGTGCATCTGGTCGGCCTCGGCCTCGACCGAGGCGATCTCCTCGTCGGTCAGCCGCCACGACAGGAGCGTCCGCTCGACCCGCATCACGGCGATCTCGTCGGCCTCGACGGCCCGCTTGGCCTCGCGGACGTTGCGATCGGGGATGGCCTGGTCCTTGAGCAGCCGCTCGAGCGTCTCCTGCTCCAGGCGGAGTTGCGAGAGCGCGTCGACGTATTCGCTCTTCTTCTCCCCCAGCGCCGTGCTCCAGAGGACGGCCAGGAGCTGGCCCTCCTTGACCTCGTCGCCGAACCGGAGCGGGCGCGTGGCGGTCCCGCCAGCGGCGGCCGCGGCCTCCGGGTCGGGCATCGTCCCGACCTCGACCACCTCGCCGTCGAAGCGGGGGTGGACGCGCGCGAGCCGGTTCGCGTCGAGGGCCAGGGATCCCGAGAGCGAAAGGCTGCGGACCTGGTCCGACGCCCGCGCCTCCGTCGTCCGGATCCGGAGCGCATCGACCACGTCGGGCGGGACCTTCAGCACGTCGTCGCGGCCCGCGACGAGCTCGGCCGCGTCGCGTCCGGCCTCAGGCGGTGCCGCGGGAGGGTTTACGCCGATCCTTTCCTCTTCGCGGCCGAAAGACTCGATCGCCCGCAAGATCCGCCCCCGGACGCCGAGCGCGAGGGCCGCTGGCGCCGAGGAGCAGCAGCGTGCGGGAACGGCGGCCCATTCGGCCCTCCCTCGGAAATTGCGTCGGGGATGATCGCAAAATATCCCACCACCCCTCTCGGGAGTTCGTCCGTCCCCTTCGAGGCGCAGCGCACCTTGCTCGCCGGAGGCCCTGGATTCGAGCCGCAAGCCCAGGCCTCGGATGGTTCGGCGAGCCTCCGACCGGCGGACCGCTCAGCGGGCCCGATCCCTCCCAGCAGTCGGGTCGAGACGCACCATCCGCAATACGGGGTGAGACGGGGCCGACGCAGCTGGGTCCGATCGTGGGCCTTCGGCCCCGCGTTTCGCGGACGCTTCACGGATCGAGGGCTCGCCATCCGGTTCATCAAGCCGACCGGCGCCTTGAACGGCGGGCCCGTCGACGTGGCCGCCGAGCATGTGGCCTGCGTCTCGGCGGCTCCGGACATAATCTGGGCCGAGTCGCAAGGCACCGGGGTCTACTTCGTCGGGGGCGGACGTGATCGCCGCCGAGTCCGTCGAGTCGGTCATGGCGGCGCTGGGCCTCGACGCCCATGGCAAGACGATCGATGACATGAGCTGACTTGCTCATGGGTCTGCCAAGCCACGCCGAGGGCTATTCTGCGCGTGAGGCGTCTTCCCCCTCGTACCAGACGCGGAGGCGTGAGAGTCCGCCTTCCCACGGCGAAATCGTCTCGACGTTGAGCACCCGGATCCCCTCGGAGGCGATCCAGTCGTTCGCGGCCTCGACGGCCTGGTCGAACGTCATCGCCTCGTCGTCTTTGCCGAGGCCGAAGAACCCCGGCCGGGGGAGTTTCTGTTGGAAGTCGCGATAAGCGATCAAGACGCCTTCCTTCCGAACGAGCCGCCCGTTGCTCCAGACTCAATCGTATCGTCGCCCGGCGTCCTCGAGGATGACGATCACCGTCCAATCCGGACCACCGTAGGAGAACTCCCGCGCGACGACCGTATAGACGTCGTCGCTCTCGGCGAAACTCACGCGGTCGCCGACCTCGGGCACCAGCGGCGGTTGGTCGCTCTCGACCTCGGAGCCGACGACGTCGATACCCTCGCCGCCGGCGTCGACGAACAGCATCACATACTTCATGCGGCGTCCTCCATTTCATCCGACCCCGACGGCCGGACGACGCGATGGTCCGGGACGCGGCGGTCCAGCGGCGCCGCGACGTATTCGGAGATCGCCCGGCCGCGGCGGTGGGATTGGACCAAGATCAGCTCGAACATGTCAACCGGCAGGTGGCCCGGCCCAACTCCTGGGCCGGGGCGATGTTCGCCCCGCCGAGCGAGGCCCCGGCCGAGAGGACGTCGAGCCCATCGGCGGGCGTCGGCCGGATCGCGTCGATAGCGGCGGCGTGGCGCAAGAGAACCTCACCCAGGCCGACGTCTCCGCCTCCATGCCCTCGCGTCACGGTCCGGGTCGCATGCTCCTCCGCGTCGGCGTCGATCGGCAGCACGCGCCGGCCGCGCTTCGCCATACCGACGGCGATGGTCGCCGCGCAGGCCGACTTGCCGACGCCGCACTTAGAGGATGACGAACGCGATCCGTCGCATCGGCCTCGTCCCCCATCCCCGGCTGGAAGGATCATCGGATGCGACGGCGTGGGGCTTGAGCGTCGGGACGACCAAACGTCGGGAGACCGCGGCGACAACCCTCCCAACCGTCAGGCGTCCCAAGTGCCGTGCTTCAAAGCATGCTGGCGCCCTGAGGCTCCAATGGCCCGGCGTCAGGACCTCGAGGCGTCTGGGGCGCTCGACGCTCCGGCGGCTACGCGGCGGGACGTCATCGCTCCGGTGCTCGGATGATGCGGCGGCCCAGCGGCTGGACGTTTCGTCGGCCGAAGCGTTCCCACGTCAGGGATTGCCACGTCGAGCCTTCACGGCCGCCGGCATCCTCGACGCCTGGGCGTTGGGGCCGAGTCGTCGCGGCGGCTGGACGTCGAAGGCCTTGCACGCTCCAAGGTCGGGAGACCTGGGCGACGCGGCGCCTAGAAGTCATGGCGGTTGACATCGGCATGCGGAGCCATCGGGCCGAGGTGGAAGTGGGGCGGAAACTCCCGGCGTTGCGACTCCGGAATCTCGCCCGACGATCGGGACGCTCCGGAGGTCGGCGGTCCATAGGCGGCCAGGAATAACGCGGACCGAAATTTCTCGCGCGTCCACCTCGCCCGTTGCGCTTCTTCGTCTGGAGACATGGTCCTTCCTCTGAAATTGGATCGTGATCGCGCCCATCCTCTGATGGAAGCCTAGGCCGCGGCTCGCGGGCGCGCAGGACGATCCGAGCAAGATGAGGGCAAGTGGGGCGTGACGTCGCTCGGGCGGACGTCGCCGTTCACCCCCCCGCCGGATTTCGCCCACGCCGAAATGCGTCGCCGAAGGAAGCTGCGCGGCTTTCGGACCTGGGCGGGGGTGCTGCGCCAGGCCTCTGATCGGCCCGCCGCGAAGCCGCCGCCGATCCGCTCGGCCATTCCGCGCCTGACGTCGTCGTGGCGAGCCCCTGGGGGCGGCGAAGGGGGCGCATGGAGCGCGCATCCTTGGTGGGCGGCGGGGCATGGGGGCGGCCGACGTCGTCTTACTCTCGAAAATGCCTGGGACGTACTTCCCGGCCGCGAAGATGCGTGGGCCCTCGGCGGGCGTCGGGTTGGGATCGGGGTTCTTCTCGTCTTCATCCCCCCGGAGAGGGAGAATCCCCCCGGTTCTAAATCTCTCGTTCTGGGAGGCTCTGAATCGTCATCGAAAATGAGCCATCCCCAGGGCGGGCTTTCATAGGCTCCCCCGTCGGGGAGCCTCGCGGCCGGAGCCGCATGGTCTCATGCGTGCCTGGACCGAAAGAATAGGTTCGTTATAATCTAACTATTTTGTCTTTCGCATGTTTTGATCGACGATCTCGACGCCCGCGTCAGATCGAAACGGCACGCCCGTCGAAATGCCATCCAGGGAGACTCTCAAGTTCAACCTCTCCAACCTCGCTCGATTGGCGCGGCGCGGCGCTCTCGCTGCTCGTGGTCGCGGCGTCGGCGGCCTCCGCCGCGAGATCAACTGGGACGGCGTCCCCGACGCCCAGGCCGACCCCGACCCGTTCCCCGGCGAGTTCTTCGCGGGACGCGGGGCCGTGTTCACCACCCCGGGCACGGGCTTCCTGGTCAGCGCCGGCGCCGGCCAGGGCGCGCCGCCGCTCTTCGGCTTCCCGAGCGACTTCCAGGCGTTCAGCGCCCAGCGCCTCTTCACGGCCGTGAACAGCAACGTCACCGACGTCCACTTCGTCGTGCCGGGGACGGACGCCGTCGCCACCACCAGCGCCTTCGGGGTCGTCTTCGTCGACGTCGAGGTGGGCGGGCTGACCAGGATGGAGTTCTTCGACCGGAGCGACAACCTGATCTTCGCCCGCGACGCCCTGATCGGCGGCGATCAGGGGCTGTCCTTCGTCGGCGGCGTGGCCGACGCGGGCGAGCGAATCGCCCGCGTGCGGATCACGTCGGGCCTCGACACGATCGTCGCCAACGGCCAGCTCGGGAACCCCAACGACGACGTCGTCGTCATGGACGACTTCCTCTACGTCGAGCCCGCCGCCGTCGCCGTCCCCGAGCCGTCGAGCCTCGCGCCGGCCGGGTTGGGGATGGTCGGGGTCGTCGTCGGCCTCCGCCGTCGCGACTCGGCCCTCGTTTTGGGGATCGATCACTTCTTCAGATGAGCATCCGCGAAGTTCAGGAACGCCTCCCAGTCGCTGGGCAGCACGTCGTGCTTGCCGGGGCGGTAGCGGTAGCCGATCGTCCCCTTGCTGAGCGAGTCCTCGGCGGGCGAAGGCCATCCGTGGAGCAGGAGCCCGTCGGTCCCGAGCAGGCGATACACGGGATCGGCGGCCTGGCCGGCGAGGAACTCGCCGCGGGGGTCGGCCCACTTGTCGTCCTCGGCGCTGCTGATCAGCACGGGACGCGGGGCGATCAGGGCGATCAGCTCGTGCTGGTCGACGGGGAGCTTGTCCTCGCGGCCGGAATACGGCTTGTAGTTGTCGCAGAACCAGTGCGGGAAGCTCTTGTTGAGGTGCGCCACGTCCTCGCCGAAGTTGCGCCGCGAGAGCGACGCCCCGCCCTCGCCGGAGTTGTTCGAGACGACCAGGGCGAAGCGGGTGTCCTGCGCGCCGGCCCAGAGCGCGGCCTTGCCGAGCCGCGAGTGGCCCATCACGGCGACCTTCGCGGAGTCGATCTCCGGGACGGTCCCCAGGTAGTCGAGCGTCCGGCTCAGGCCCCAGGCCCACGCGCCGATCGCGCCCCACTGGTCGGGGGCGGGCTTGGTCTGGCCGGGGCGGTAGAACAGGGGATGGACGCCGTTGTGGAAGCCGTCGTCGAAGTCGGGGTCGAGGTCGCCGTAGTACACCGTGGCGAGCGCATAGCCACGCTCGACGACCCGCTCGGCGCACCAGCGGTCGGCGACCGTCCCGCGGGCCGCCTCGGTCGCCTTGTGGTCGACGATCCCCGGTCCGTGATCGGCGCGCATCCAGGCCGTGGAGAGCCGCACGCCCGGGTCGCGGCTGACGGCGTGGTTGCCCTCGAAGTTCAGCCCGAGGAACGCCGGGACGCGACGGCCTTCCGCCGCATCCTTCGGCAGGTAGAGGAGCACTTCCATCCGCGGGGCGTCGGCCCCGTCGCCGAACCTGACCGAGACCTCGCGCCGCACCGCCTTGCCGCCGAGCGCCTCGCGGTCTTCCGAGACCATCTCATAGGCCACGGCGATCGGCTTCGGGGGCGTGGGCGTCCGACCGTAGACGTTCGTCTCGAAGAGCCGGAGCAGTTCCGGGCGTCGCACCTTGACCCACAGCTCGGGCGACGTCACGCCCCGGCCCTCGGCCGTCCGCAGCGGGTCGGGCAGCGTGTAGGGCTTGACGGCCGCCTCGTCGTAGTTCGTCTGCGCGTCGACGTCGACGCCGTCCGCCGTCGCCATGATGAAGCCCCCCGCGACGAACCCGCGAATCATCCACCATCGAACGCGTGCGAATCCGTCGATCATCTGTCGACCTCCCCTCGTTGGCCCAGGCTCCGTCGATGATGCCCGGCGCGACGGGCTCGTGCAACAAGGTGGGTCGGCGTCCCGGGAAATCCGACGAGGCCGCGGGGGGCCGTCACCGCCCCGGCATGCTCAGGATGACGTCCCCCTGCGGACGGCGCGCGAGGTCGGAGTCCTCCAGGGCGCGGTCGTCGACCCCGTCGGGGCCGATGGAGTAGACGACGAGCCCGGCGTCGAGCGCCGTCATCTTGAGGGGGCCGTCGCCGAACGGGTCGGCGGGGACGGTCGGTAGGCCGGCCTCCTTGCAGGCTGCGGCCAGATCGTCCGGGTCGGCCCCGCCGTGCGTCGATCGCCAGCGTCGGATCGCGATCAGGCTCAGCGATGCGTCGATGTAGAAGTCGCTCCGGGCCGCGGACAGGGCCATGTCCCGATACGCCGGCGTGAACAACTGCGCCAGCCAGAGGGGGGCCGGGATCTCGTCGACCAGGTGCCGGGCCGCCAGCTCATGGAACCGACGCATCCGTTCGGAGTATCGGGACGTCGCGGGCGCGGTCATCGCCGCCGCGAAATCGTCCAGCACGCGGTGCTCCTGGATCCAGTCCGGCCAGGCGTGCAGGATCAGGGCCTCGATCCCTTCCCTGGGTTGGATCCAGGCGCCCTCGGCGTCGACCTTGGCCGTCGGACCCAGGAGCGAGGCGGCCCGGTCGTCCGAGACCGGCTCGTCGACGGGGCGGCCGTCCGGCCCCGCCGCGGGGAACCGCCGATCCTGCAGGGCGCGCAGGAGCGTCCGCAGCATGACGTACTCGCCCTTCGCGCCGGTCGCGAAGCGATCCAGCCCGGTCGACTCGTGCTCCCGGAGGACGGCGGTCAGGCGGTCGCAATGCTCGACCTTCAGAGCGGGGGAGCGGAGGAGCGCGGGCAGGATCTGGAGGAGCGCCACATGGTCGATCGAAGCGCTGACGAGTTGAGAAATGTAGATCCCGCGGGGCCGAAGGTCGCGGCTCAGGCGGAGGAGCGAGGCGACGTCCCGGATCGGCCGCTCGATCTCGCCGTCCTCGACGTCGCGGAAGGCGCGCAGCCGAGCCGCCCGCGCGACGACGCGGGCGAGCTGGGCGTGGGGGATGCGCATGTCGGTCGCGAGCCCCGTCGCGAAGACGCACTCGGGACGCCGCTGGGCGGCGGCGAGCTTCCGGAAGCCCTCGCTCAGGTCGGCCAGCAGCGCGTCGGCCGCCTCGCGGTCGATCTTCTCGGGCTGCTTCAAGTTGGCTTCATGCAGGGCGCCGATCCGTTCCTGGCGACCCCCGGCGGCCGCGACGGGGGTCATGCCGGCGGCCGTCAAGCAGGCGTCGGCGTCCGCCCCGAACTCGGCGAACGCCTCGAAGTACAGCGGGGCGGCGTTCCTCCCCGGCGCGGGGTAGGTGAAGAACGCCTCGACGTCGAACGGGGCCCCGGCCTTCAGCCAGTCCGGGCACGAGACCACCGCGCCGGGATTCCGAGGCTCCTCGCCCACCGCCGCGCCGACCGCGACCGCGGCCAGTCCCACGCACACGCAGACGATCCGGCCCATGGCAAACCTCCCAGGAAACGTCGGCCGGCCACATTACCAGCACGCGACGCTGATCGCCGGAGGACGTCGTCGCGCGTGACATCGGTCGATCATGATACGTCGACACGATCGACACCGGAAGGGACGGCCTCGCGTGCGGCGCAGCGGAGTCGTCACGATTTCGAGAGCCGGCCGCTCGCGCATCCTCGACGATCGAGGAGCATCGTCGTCGCCGACCTGGCTTGCATCCCCGCCGCTCGTCGTGCCGCCTGACGCCTCGAAGTCACGTCGAAGGGGGAGGCGGCGGAGGCCGACGAACCTCCAAAGGGATCCCAGGTCCGTCGATTCCATCTCGGTTTGTGGCTCACCGCCGGCGCGTCTCGCCATGAGCCCCGGAGGGACTTCTCCCAGGGGTCGCCCGCGCCCCCGGCCTCCGACTTCATCGCCGTGGAGCACACCATGAAATCCACTCGAGTCTTGATGCTGGCGTTCCTCGGCCTCTACGCCGGGGCGTGCGCCACGCCGGCGTTGCGCAACGGGGGTGACGGCGAATCCGCAAATTACATCTACGGCTGGACGCTCCTCATGATGGGCTGGCTGCCGCCGTACATCTTCGCATGGATGGCGAACCCCTTGATGCTGGCCGGATGGGGAGCCTACCTCTTCCGATGCTACCGAACCGCCCGGGTGATCGGCCTCGTCGCCTTCATCTTCGCGCTGACGACGTGGTACCTGCTGGAACCGGCATCTCTGTTCATCGGATACTTCCTCTGGCAGGCGAGCGCCGCAGCCCTCACCGCCTGCGCGTACCTGGCGGCGGAAGGCGTGCGGAAGACCAAGCCGGCGACAGCCGACCTCGACGCCGTCGACTCTCTGCCGATCGGTCCTGAGGAGGATCCGGCATCGCCGAGTCAAACCCTGACGTTCGCGACGGGCGCGGGCGACCTCGAGGGGTGAGGTCGATGGGCCTCGGGATCATCAACGGGCCGGCCGAGCCGGCGGGGGTCGGCCGTGGAACGCGCGACCGAAGAGTTCGCCCTGATCACCTGCCTGGTCGTCGGGCTCTCGCATATCCTGCAACGCCGGGTCTGGACGGAGACGTACGTCGGCCTCCACCGGCTTGGAAAGCCCGGGGCGCTCCTCAACGGCGGGTTGAGCCTCTTCACGGGCGCGGCCCTCGTCGCCTTCCATCCCGTGTGGAAGGGCCTCGCGATGGCCCTCACCATCTTAGGATGGATGCTGGTGCTCAAGGGAGCCGTCTGCTTCCTCGCGCCGGACGCGGCCCTGCGAAGCATGGGCAAGGCGAGCGATCGCGGCTTCGCGGCGGGCGGCGTCGTCCTCCTGATCGTGGCCGCCGTCCTGGGCTTCGTCCTGGCGGCGACCTGAGGCCGGCGCGGGCGGCCGTCGGCTAGGGGGTCTTCGGCGTGACGACCAGGACGCAGTCATGATCCCCATCGGGGGGCGAGGCCGTCGCGCGCCCATCGGGCGAGACCGTGAGGTCGACGGGAGTGTTGCTATTCCCTGAGACGGGGTCGAACCACGCGGCCTTGAGGGTCGCGCCAGCGGGCAGGCCCGAGAGCGCGATCGGGCCGGGCGAGATCAGGTAGACGAGCCGCGCGCCGGCCGGGGTCGAGGCGCAGAGCGGGGCGGGGGCCCTGGTCGCGGCATCAGCCCAGGCGACGAGTTCGGGGTGCGGCTCCAGGTGGTTCCAGCCGGGGATGGATTCGATCAGGCGGCGTGCGGCGGCGAGCTGGGCGGAGCCGGGGAGCTTCATGGCGACGTCCCAGGGCGTCGTGCCCCAGTTGTTGCCGCCGGGCGAGTTGCCGTAGGGCTTGTCGCGGCCGTTGACCTGCCAGATCCCGTTGGCGCCGTAGGTGTGCCCCGCGCAGCCGCTGGCGATCGTGTGGGCCCAGAACGCCTTGCGGGCGTCGGCGTCGGTGAGCGTCGGGTTGATCTCCAGGGCCTCGTAACGCGACTCGCCGCTGAGCACGGGCATGGTCGGCGCGGTCTTCCAGCCCTCGAACCCCAGCGCCGCCTGCTGCTCGGCGGGCGTGCCGTGGCCGCTCTGGTGCATGTCGAAGTCGAGGACCGACGGGTCGGTCACCGACTGGCGCGCGGTCCGCGATGGGTGGCACGTCACCAGGCGGTGGAACGGGTCGACGGAGCGGAGGTAGGCCATGATCTCGGTCCACTCGCGCTTCTGCCGCTCGGCGTCTTCCTTCGGGCTCTTGGACAGGTAGAAGGGCATCGTCGTCTCGCCCGCCGCGCACCAGACGACGGGATACGCCCCCCACCGCGCGACGAGGTTGCGCCAGTGCGCCTTCATCTTCGCCTCGCCGAGCCAGGGGAGGTGATATCCCCACGCGCCGACGACGCAGGGCGTGAGGCCCTGGTCGACCAGATACGCGATCCGGCGATCGGCGGCGTCGAAATAGGCCGGGTTGATCCGCGCGTATTCCGGCTCCCAGGGGAACCCCGCCTCGTTGCGGCCGCGCGGGTCGAAGGCCGGCATGTCGGGATAGAGGCCGGCGACGATCTGGACGACGTTGAACCCTTTCGCGACGCGGTCGGCGGCCAGCGCCTGGAAGTCTGCGGGCCATGCGAGCCGATCCGTGAGGCCCATCCACCAGGTGTCGCCCAGCCAGAAGAAGGGCGAGCCGTCGGCGTGGGCGAAGTGCCGTTTGTCGTCGGCCACGCGGGGCGCGCCGTGGCGGAGCAGGGGGATGTCGCCGGTGTAAGGCACGACCTCGACGACGCCCGCGACGCCGTTCAACCCCGCGTCGCCCGCGTCGCTGCACGCCGAGACGAACCGATGCTCGCCGGCCTGCCGGCTGGAAAACCGCACGCGCCACGACTTGCCGCCGTCCCAGAAGGCCGGGACACGCAGGGTCGCGCCGTCGGGGGCCGTGAAGACGACGTCGAGCGTGATCTCGTTGAACGGGTCGGCCCGATCCTTCGCCGACGTGAACGCGACCTCGGCGACCTTCCCCGCCTCGACGCGGACGGGGTCGGCCGCGGCCCCCGAAGGGACGCCCGCGACGGCCATCCCCGCGAGCATCGTCCAGACGGCCCGGTTCGCTGCATGACCTCGCGGCTCGTGTCGCATCCTCGTCCTCCCGATCGCCGACCCTCTCGCCCCGCATGAAATCGGACGGTCATGATAAGTCGCCCCGACCGATGCGGGAAGGGGCGGCCCCTCGTGCGGCGGCGGGCGAGCCTGGAAACGGAGCCGGGCGCGTAGGATACTGGACGGCCCCGGACGTCGTCCGGATCCGCGCTCCGCGTCGCATCCTCACCCGCTCCGCCGTATCTGGCAGGTGCATCCTCATGAGGGTATTCGAAAACGCCCGCGCAGGCCTCCTCGCGTTCGTCGTCGCGAGCGCCGCGACGTCGACCCGCGGCGCCGGGCTCCCGGCGGCGGGGGCCGATCTCGACTCGGTCGAAAGCCGGTCTTATCCCGTCTGTTCGGCCGTCGTCGACGTCACGAAGGCTCCTTATTTCGCCAGGGGCGACGGCGCGACCGACTGCACCGACGCCCTCCAGGAGGCCCTGTCCGAGACGATGGGCCGGCGCAAGATCCTCTACCTCCCCGAGGGCGTCTACCTGGTGTCCCGCACCCTCGAATGGTCCAAGAAGAACGCCGACGGGCGGGACGCCTGGGGCTTCAACGCGGTCCAGGGCCGGCACCCGCGACGCAGCGTCATCCGCCTGAAGGACGCCGTCTTCACCGACGCGAGCGCGCCGAAGGCCGTCATGTGGTGCGGCGGATTCGGCTCGGCCGACTGGTTCCACAACTACGTCCAGGGCGTCACCATCGACGTGGGCCGCGGCAATCCGGGCGCGATCGGGCTGCAGTTCTACTCGAACAACACCGGGGCGGTCCGCGACGTCGCGATCGTGTCCGGCGACGGCCGGGGGGCGGTCGGTCTGGACCTGGGCCATCGCGACATGAACGGCCCTCTGCTGGTCCGGAACGTCGAGGTCCGCGGCTTCGACGTCGGGATCCGCACCGGGGCTGTCGTGAACAGCCAGACGTTCGAACACCTCCGCCTGTCCGGCCAGCGCGAGGTGGGGTTCGCCAACTTCGGCCAGGCCGTCGCGATCCGCGGCCTCGCCAGCGACAACGCGGTCGTGGCGCTTCGAACCGAGGGATTCACGGCGATCCTCGAGAGCGAGCTGATCGGTCGGGGCGTCGCCGGTGGAGCGCCCGCCGTGCAGGTCGGCAAGGCCCCGTTCTTCGCCCGCGACGTCGCGACCCGCGGCTACAAGGCGGCGCTGGCGGCGGAGGGGGGCGGCGCGGCGCCCGCCGGGGAGAACCTCGCCGAGTATTGCAGCGGCGGGCCCACGAACCCCTTCGGCTCCTCGTCGGCGTCGCTCCGACTCCCCGTGCGCGAGACTCCCGACGTCCCATACGGCGACCCGGCGGGCTGGGCCGTCGTCGACGCCTTCGGCGCCGACCCCACGGGCGACGCCGATTCGTCGGCCGCCATCCAGAAGGCGATCGACTCGGGCACCGAGACGGTGTTCTTCCCGGGTTCCTACGACATCCGGTCGCCCGTCCGGGTCCGCGGCAAGGTGCGGCGGCTGCTGGGGGTCGGCAACTGGCTCGACTACAACAAGCACTCCGCGCCCGACCTGATCATCGCCGACGGCGACGCCCCCGTGGTGGTCATGGAGCATTTCGCGTCGGTCAACGGCGGCGTCGCCGTCGAGACCGATCGGTCGGTGGTCTTCCGCAGCGTGCAGGACGCCTTCATCGCGCCCGTCGCCGCGGGGGACCTCTTCCTCGAAGACGTCGCCACCGCCGACCTGCGCCACAGCCCCGGCCAGAACGTCTGGGCGAGGCAGCTCGACATCGAGAACCAGGGGACGCACCTGACCAACGCCGGCGGCAAGCTCTGGGTCCTGGGCTACAAGACCGAGCGAGGCGGCTGCCTGGTGCGGACGTCGAACGGGGGGGCGACCGAGATCTTCGGCAACTTCAGCTACACCACCACCGCCGGCTCGCTCGCGCCGATGTTCGTCACGGAGGACGCGTCGGTCTTCGCCTTCTTCAACGAGGTCTGCTTCAGCGGCGACCCGTTCCGGACGCTCATCCGCGAGCGGCGGGGCGACGCCACCCGGATCGTCCGGCGCGGCGAGGGGAGCCTCGCGCCCTACGTCGCCAATCCCGCCGCACGCCGCGACGGCCGCTGACGCCGTCCCGTCGCGAGCCTCGTGCGGCGGCTTGCCGGCTAGGTCACGATCGCCAGGACGCCCTCGCCGCGGGCAGCCGCGTCGGTATAGAGCGAGCGGAAGCCCTCGAAGCCCGCGGCGATCCGATCCCAGGTCTGGGGGTCGTCGCCGGCGCCCCAGATCTTGTAGACGTGCTGCTCCAGCATCATCCCGGGATCGTAGGCCGAGCGGAGGTCCTCGACCGCCTGCCCGGCGAGCCAGGCGGCGATCGCGCCCACCTCGGCGGGGGGCGAGTAGCGGATTGCATGCCCCTGGCCGCCCAGGAGGTGCCCGGGGAGGCCGTTCGCGCCGAGGATCGCCTTCGAGCCCAGATCGGCCGCGTCGGGCTCGCCGCGTCGTCGCTCCTCGGAGAGCAGGAAATGGAGCATGTCGAAGAGGCGGTCGAGGGTGAAGACGCGGCCGTCGATCCCCGGGTGCGAGCGGTTCATGGCGTCGACCGCCGCCAGGAACTCGGAGTAGAAGCCGCGGTGATTGCGACCGTGCCTATCCGGCTCGAACAGCCAGGGCAGGCTGAGATTCTCGCCGAACGTCGGGTCGGCCAGGGCGCGCGTCAGGAGGGGGCCTTCGTCGACGATCGCGACATACCAACGCTCGATGCCCATCGGACGCTCCAGGTTGGGTTTCGCCAGGCCGACGACGCGGGTCGGGCGCCTCGACTGTAACACGGGGAAGCGGGCGGCCGCCGCACGTCAGCGGACCGGCCCCTTGTGCGGCCGTGCGGGCCGGTCACAATGTCGGGAGCCGGCCGCCCGCCTATCTCGTCGACCGAGGCCCCACGCCATGCTCCAGCTCGGGATCGTGACCTACAACATCGCCAAGGATTGGGACCTCCCCACGATCCTTCAGAAGCTCGAAGCCCTGGGCTACGGCGGGGTCGAGCTGCGTACCACGCATCGCCACGGCGTCGAGGTCGGGCTCTCGGCCGAAGCCCGCCGGGAGGTGCGCAAGCGGTTCGCGGACTCGCCCGTCGAGCTGGTGGGGTTGGGGAGCGCGTTCGAGTATCAGAGCGCGGACCCGGCGGAGGTCCGCAAGCAGGTCGCCGAGACGAAGGAGTACGTGCGGCTGGCGCACGACGTCGGGGCCCCCGGCGTGAAGGTCCGGCCCAACGGGATCCCCAAGGGCGAGGTCGCCGACGCCGTCTTCCGTCGCATCGGCGAAGCCCTGCATGAAGTCGGCGAGGACGCCGAGGGACAGGGGGTCGAGATCCGCGTCGAGGTCCACGGCGCGGGGACCGCGGAGTGGCCCGGGTTCGCTAAAATCATCGAGTACGCCGACCATCCCAACGTCGGCGTCTGCTGGAACTCCAACCCGCAGGACGTCCCCAAAGAGGGCGGCTCGATCGCGACCAACTTCCGCCTGGTCGCGGGCAAGATCCGCACCGTCCACCTCCGAGACCTGACCGACGAGGCGTACCCCTGGAAAGAGCTGTTCGCTCTGCTGACGGCAAGCGGCTTCGACGGCTACACCCTCGCCGAGATCCCCGAGAGCGCCGACCCCGACCGCGTCCTCCGCTACTTCCGCGCCCTGTGGCTGGCCGATCAACCCGCACGCTGAAGCCTTCCTTCGGACCCGACATGCGCACCACCCTCCGCGTCCCGCTCGCCGCACTGGCGGGCCTTTCGATCTTGCTCGCCCGCCCTTCGGCCGCGCAGGAGCCCACCGCGAACTACGAGACGCGGGACGTCGTGGGCTGGACCGTCCGCGTCCACCGCGACTTCCCCCGCGACGAGCCCGAGCTGGCCCACCACGTCCTGTCGCTGCTGGCCGATCAGCTTCGCGCCATCGTCCGCGCCGTGCCGGCCGAGGCCGTGGCGAAGCTCAGGACGATCCCGATCTGGGTCGACAAGGCCGAGCCGCACCATCCCTGCATGGCGTACCACCCCGACGCCGGCTGGCTGCGCGAGCACGACATGAACCCCGACAAGGCCCGTTGCGTCGAGATCGCCAACGCCCGCAACTTCCTCGACTGGTGCCGCGACCAGCCCTGGATGGTCTTTCACGAGCTGGCCCACGGCTATCACCACCAGGCCCTGGAAGGCGGCTTCGAGAACGCCGAAATCGCCGCCGCCCTGGAGCGGGCCCGAGCTGCGAAGACCTATGAAAAGGTGCTCCACATCAACGGGAGCGAGCAGCGCCATTACGCGTTGACCAACCCGATGGAGTTCTTCGCCGAGTCCTCCGAGTCGCTCTTCGGGACCAACGACTTCTATCCTTTCGTCCGCGCCGAGCTGGCGAAGCACGACCCCGAAGCCCATGCTTTGCTGAAACGCCTGTGGTCGATCGCGCCCGCCGGCGGGGACGGCGAAAGGCCCTGAGGCCGCGTCCGACCTCCCCGGCGAGGGAGACGGACGCGGGCCCCAGGGCCGCGGGATTCCGGGAGCCTCGACGCCGGGAAGCGTCAGGCGGGGCGGCGGCGGAACCGACGGCCGGCCAGCAGGCCGACCGAGCCGAGGCCCAGGAGGGCCATCGACGACGGCTCGGGGACGGCGGCGTTGTACGAGCCGGTCATCTCGACGATGAGGCCCGTGGGGGCTCCGTGCGTGTTCTTCGTCACGAAGACCAGGTTGTTCACGCCGATCTGGAAGTTGCTGGCGGCCGAGAAGTTGAACCACGACCCGTAAGACTCGTCGGTCGTGGTGATCCCCAGGGACTGGCCGTTGAGGAAGACGTCCTGGATCATGTCGTCCGAGGTCAGCCGGCCGCCGATCACGGCGGAGGCCAGGTCGGCGCCGCCGCCCACCGTGAACGTGGTGGCGTAGGTGTAGGTCCCGTTGGGCTGGCCGCCCGTGGGGACGATCCACTGGGCCGTCGAGGTGTTGGCCACCCAGCTCCCCGCGAGCCGCCCCACGACGGGGGCCGTGGCGGCGCCCGCCTCGTAGGCGACCGTGTAATGCAGGTCCGAAGCGCCGTCGGCCAGGAGGCCGTGCGAGGAGTTCACACCGGTGTTGTACAGGTCGGCGATCGTCACGTTGCCGCCCCGGACGTCGGAGCCCGCGACGGCCAGGACCAGACCCAGGGCGAGGAACCATTTTGCAATCATACTTTTTAGGCTTTCATATTACGATCTTTTCATTCCATGAATAGGGGCGTGGGCGGACCGCCGGCACTCGCCGTCGGTCTCGAATAGGCGCGGATCGCCGCCGCGACGTCGCCCACGACGCCGTTCCCTTCCCAGACGGATCGCGCCCGGGGGAAGCCCCCTCGTGCAACCAGGGGGGCCGTCCCGACGCCCGGCCGATCCCGAGCCCGCCGGGGCCTTCTCATGCACTCACGAGGGGATTATTTGGAGTGGTCCCGAGACAAGTAAAGCTCGGCGAAGCCCCCGATGCAACGAACCGGCGCGATGTGATCGAAGAGCGGCGGATGCGTGCCTCCGCGGCGGCGTCCGGGCGTCGGACGTGGGGCCGCGACCTCGATCGACCGACGGCCGGTCGAAAATCCGAAACAAGGCGTCACGCCCGCGGCGACCCCGGGGCTCGCTTGCAACCATGAATGGCCGCCGATAGAGTGACGGCCTGCGGGGGGACGACGGCTCGTGCCCGTGAGACGTCCGAGATGAGATCGGCCGCCGCCCCTCCCCACATGGGGAGAGTTGACGATGCTGGCGCAGATATCGACCTGGCTTCTGTTCGCGACGTTGGGGCAGGCCCCCGCCGAGACCGCGGCCTCCTGGCTCAAGGCCGTCCCCGGAGACGTCGATTTGGTCGTGAGGAGTCGGGGGGTCGAGTCGACCTCCGGCGACCTGACCGACATGATCAAGGCCATGAGCCCGCGAGCGGCCGAGACGGCGGCCCCCGCCCTCGCGCAGCTCCTCGACCAGGCCCGGGGGCAGTACGGAGACGACGCCGTCAAGACGCCGTGGGTGGGCGTGGTGCGGGCCGTCCCGCCGGCCCCCGGCGGGGTCATGCCGTTCGCGGTCCTGATGCTGACCGACGACTATCGAGGGGTCCTCGCGAAGGTCGCCGCCGGCAAGGAGCTGGCCCTCAAGCCCCAGGACGGAGGCTTCGACGCGTTCGAAGCCCCCCACGGCGATGGCTCGTGGTACGCCGTCAAGGGCGCGGGGTTCGCGGCGTTCGGGCCCGATCGCGACCTGATCGCCGCGATCGCGAAGCCGGGCGAGACGTCGCTCGGCGCGATCCTGACGCCCGCCGCGGCCCGGCCGCTCCTGACGGGGGATCTCGGCGTCTTCGTCAACGTCGCGCGGCTCGCGAAGCGGTACGCCGACCAGATCGCCCAGGCCCGCCAGGCGTTCATGGCGGCCCTCGACCAGGGCGCCCAGAGGATGCCGAACGGGGCGAACATGGACGCCGTGAAGGACATGTACGGCGCGTTCTTCGACGCGCTCGACGGCGCCGAGACGCTCACCCTGGGCCTCGACTTCGCCGCCGCCGGCCTCGACGTCGCCGGCCGCCTCGACCTGAAGCCGGGCGCCGACGCCGCGAAGCCGGTCGCCGTCGACCAGGGCGGGGCGGCCGAGCTGGGCGGGCTCGCCTCGGACGCGGCGTTCTACGTGTACATGAACATGCCGGCCTCAAGCATCGAGAAGTTGCAGAACCTGAGCCTCCGCATGGTCGACCCGAGCGGCAAGCTCGGCCCCGCCATGGCCCGCGCCATGGAGCAGTTCCACGGGCTGGGGCAGATCGAGACGCTCGGGACGGCCTCGTTCGAGGGCGGCATGCGCGCCTTCAACGTGATCAACGCGGCCGACCCCAAGGCGTACATCGCGGCGGTCCAGGCGATGCTCTCCGCGATGAAGGAGGCGGACGGCCCGCTCAACTTCTACAAGGAGGTCAAGGTCGAGCCGGACGCCCAGAATCACCAGGGGATCAGCTTCACCCACGTCGTCGCCGTATTCGACCAGGAGAAGCTGGCGAAGTTTGCCGCGGGCAACGGCGGCGGTGCCGCCGGCATCAAGACGATGTTCAGCGGCGATTCCCTGAGCTACTGGATCGGCACCGACGGCAAGCGCGTGATCCAGGTGACGACGCCGACGTGGGACCAGGCCAGGGCCCAGATCGACCGCCACCTGAAAGCGGAGTCGACCGTCGGCGCCGTCCCGGCCTTCCAGGCGGTGCGGTCGGCCCTGGCGGATCGGGCGAACTTCCTGATGATCCTCAACGCCCAGGGCTTCGTCCGCATGGTCGCGTCGCAACTGGCCGCGTCGTTGAACAAGCCCGAGCTGAAAGAGCTCGCCGGCGTCCCCCCGGAGCCGGCCTTCTTCGGCTTCTCGTGGACCCTCAAGGAGCCGACCGGCCACGAGTTCCGGATCTCGCTCCCCAGCCCGGTGGTGCCCGTCTTCGAGAAGGGCATGCTGCCGGTCTTCCAGAGCATGCAGCCGAAGCCCCAACCCTGACGGGGGTCCTCGGGAGGGTCCCGGCCGTCGCGGGTCTTACCACCGCCGCGGCCGGGACCGTCGCTCCCGGGTGCGGCTTCACTCGATCCCCGCGTACCGACGGTTGAACGCGGCGGCCCGTTCGACCAGCAGGGGATGCGAGCGGCCGTCGAACGTCAGTTCGGGCTGCCAGGGGAATCGCCACACCCACAAGGCGATCAGGGAGATCCCCTCCTCGTCGGCCATGTCGAGGTAGGCCCGGGCCCACTTCGCCTCGGGGTCGGACTTGAACGACGGGACGTCCTGGCCGAGTTCGCCGATGAACAGGGGGACTCGCGCGGCCTTGACGGCCCGGGCGGTGAGGCGGGCGCGTTCGAGCGCGTCGAGGCCGGAGCCCCTGGGGCCGGGGTCGGCCGGGCCGTAGTGGTGCAGGCTGAAGACGTCGAGCGGCTCGGGCTGGGCGGCCAGTTCGTTCGCCAGGTGCTCGCGCCAGGCGTCGTCGCGGAAGCGGAACTCGGGGAAGGTCTCGCGGCGGCTGGTCGCCTCGGGACGCACGCCGGCGTCGCCGCTGGTCACCGGGTGATTCGGGTCGAGCGACTTGATGAACGCGGCCTGCTCGCGATAGAGCCGCTGCGTCATCGCCCAGGTCAGCGAGTCCTCGCGCTCGCCCGTTTCGCGGACCGTCGCGCCTTCGGGATAGACGCCCCGGGGGAGGAGCGGCGAGCCCTGGGCGTCGACGTCGGCGGCGAGCATCACCTCGTTCTCCAGCTCCCACATGAGGACGGTGGGGTCGTCCTTGTAGCGAGTGACGAACGCCTGGACGTAGCGTCGGTTCGCCTGCGCGGTCTTCGACGCCGGGTCGAGGATCGCGCCCCGGGGCTCGCCGCAGTGGGCGTTCCAGGTGGTGACGTTCAACGAGGGGACGAGGCGGACGCCCGAGCGTCGGCAGAGGGCGAACAGCTCGTCCATCCCCCGCCAGTAGGCGTCGGGATCGCGGGCGTAGAGCCGGTCGGCCTCGATCGGATAGCCCGGCCCGGCGAAGAACCGGATGAACGCCAGGCCGCCCCGCGAGGCGTCCTCCACGGCCGCCACGGCGGCCGCCTTCGCCGCCTCGGGGGTGCCATAGAGCTGCCCGAGGTGGAACCAGGTCCCCAGGTAGATCTGGCTCAGGTGTGGCACGTTGACGCCCACGGCGCGGTACTCGCGGCCGTTCAACATCAGCTGCGGGCCGCGGACGAAGACGAAGCCTGCGACGGGCCGGGGCGGCCCCGCTTGCGCCGCGAGACACCAGGCGACGGCCATCGTCGCGAGGGCGGATTTCCACATGATTCGATCCTTGTTCGCCGCCGCGCGATTCGGGTTCGTCGCGGCTGCGGAGGGCGTGGGAGGTCCGGTAGCAGGCCACCTCGACGGTAACGAAGGGGTACGCCGGCGTCGAGGGGCCGCCGGTCGGCGGAGGCTGGCGGAGGGCCCGGAAATCGGGTCTATTCTGTTCCATAACGCCCCCGAGATCGAACACCTGGGAGACGACGTCATGAAGTCGACGCCGACGACGAAGCCGCTGGGGATCGCGGCCCTGGCCGTCCTGACCGCCAGCCTCTTGCCGATCGCCGCCGCCGCGCCGCCGGAGACGCCTCCCGACCGGCCCCTGCGACGCCCCGCCGGCCTGCGGGCGGAGCCCTCGGGGCCCTTGCGGGCGTACCTGGACGCGGTCACGGCCAACTGGCTGCTCCCGGGCCCGAAGGCGAATCCCGCCATCCTGGCGATGTTCGCCGACCGCGACCGGCCGCCGACCCGCGACCTGCTCCCCTGGTCGGGCGAGTTCGCCGGCAAGTTCCTCACGGGTGCGGCGCAGGTGTACCAGGCGACCCGCGACCCCGAGTTGAAGCGTTCGCTCGACGGCTACGTCCGCGCGCTCCTGCCGCTGCAGGACGTCGACGGCTACTTCGGGCCCTTCTCCAAGGAGCATCGGCTGACGGGTACGGCCCCCAACATCCAGGGGAAGCCCGGCGGGTCGTGGGACGCCTGGGGACATTATCACATGATGCTCGGCCTGATGACCTGGGACGAGGCCGTCGGCTCTCCCGAGTCCCTGGCCGCCGCCGTGAAGATCGCCGACCTGTTCTGCGCCAAGTTCCTGGGCGACAAGAAGCCCCGGCTGGTCGACACCGGCTCGACCGAGATGAACCTCGCCCCGGCGCACGCGCTCGTCCTGCTGTACGAGAAGACCCGCCAGCCGAAGTACCTGGACCTGGCGAAGCAGATCGTCGACGAGTTCGCCGCGGCCGGCCCCGACGGCAAGCCGCTGGCCGGCGACTACCTCCGCCGCGGCCTGGCCGGCGACGAGTTCTTCCAGACGCCCAAGCCCCGCTGGGAGAGCCTCCACCCGATGCAGGCCCTGGCCGCGATCGGCCGGGTCGAGAACGACGCGGAGCGTCGCAAGGCGTACGCCAACCTGTGGTGGAGCATCGCCAAGCTCGACCGCCACAACAACGGCGGCTTCTCCTCCGGGGAGCAGGCGCAGGGCGACCCCTACCACCCGGGCGCCATCGAGACCTGCTGCACGATCGCCTGGCTCGCGCTCTCGGTCGACATGCTCAAGCAGTCGGGCGACCCGGTCGTCGCCGACGAGTTGGAGCTGTCGACGATGAACTCGGCGCTCGGTATGTTCTCGCCGTCGGGACGCTGGAGCACGTACAACACGCCCATGGACGGCGTCCGCCAGGCGAACTTCCACGAGATCGTCTTCCAGGCCCGGCCCGGCTCGCCCGAGCTGAATTGCTGCTCCGTCAACGCCGCGCGCGGCATCGGCCTGGTCTCGCAGTGGGCGTTGCTGAGCGACGCGGCCTCGGGAGGCCTCGTCCTCAACTGGTACGGGGCCGGCAAGCTCGCCGGCCGGCTCGGCGGCGGCGCGTCGGTCGGCTTCGACACCGAGACCGACTATCCGCGCTCGGGTCGCGTCCGCATCAAGGTCGCCGTCGACCAGCCGACGAAGTTCGCGCTCGGCCTGCGCATCCCCCAGTGGTCGACGGCCACGAAACTGACGGTCGCCGGCACGGCGGTCGCCGACGTCAGGCCGGCGACCTACCAGACGATCGATCGCGAATGGAAGAACGGCGACCTGATCGAGCTGGACCTGGACATGGGCCCGCGCGTCTGGGTCGGCGAGAAGGGGTACGCCGGCCGCGCCTCGCTGTTCGTCGGCCCGACCCTGCTGGCCTACGACGCCAGCCGGGACGACAACGGCCCCGACGACCCCGAGCCCATCGACGCGCGCTCGCTCCGCATCCTGCCGACGACCGACGCGAAGGGCCCGCAGCCGCCCATCGTCCTCGTCGAGGCGAAGACCGCGGACGGCAAGACCGTGAAGCTCTGCGACTTCGCCTCCGCCGGCGCCGACGGCTCCCGCTACCGCTCGTGGCTCCGCGTCGAGCACGCCTCGGCGACCCCCTTCTCTCGCGAGCACACGTTCCGCACGGGCCCGCCGCAGGAGTGATCGGGCGCGGTTTCGGGGCGAGCCCGCCGCCGACGCGTCGCCTTCCTCGTGAGGCGACGCGTCGGGATGCCCTGGCTCACGGCCGAATGGGAGGGGACGAGACGGACTTCGCCCAGTCGGCGTGGACGAATGGCACGTAGATTTCCGTAAGCTTTACGCCGAGAGCAGGATGGGAATCTGCCGGCGATCCGGCTCCGATGGGTAAGGGATTCATCCTCCACCATTCCGGGGCCGAGCGATGCGACTACCCTCCAACGGTCACCTCCGCCATCAGGTCGACGCCCTTCGCCGCCAGTTCCTCCAGGAGGGCGGCCTCCCGTTCACCGACGTCCTCACCGCCGACTGCCTCCAAGAGGCCCTCCGCGAGATCAAGGCGACTTGGAAGGACCGGATCTACACCCCGCTGGTGACGCTCTGGGTCTTCCTCGGCCAGGCCCTCAACGCCGACCACTCCTGCCGCGCCGCCGTCGCGCGGCTGGTCGCCGATCGCGCCGCGCGGGGGTTGCCGCCCTGCAGCTCCGAGACCGGGGCGTACTGCCAGGCGAGGAAGCGACTGCCCGAGGGCTTCTTCTCCGCCGTGGCCCGCCGGGTAGGGCAGTCGCTGGACGCCCGGGTCGATCGGCGGTGGCTCTGGAAGGGCCGCCGCGTCTGCCTCTTCGACGGCTCGACGGTCTCCATGCCCGACACGGCGGAGAACCGCCGCGAGTACCCTCTGGCCTACAACCAGGTCCCCGGGACGAGCTTCGCCCCGGCTCGCATCGGGGCGATCATCTCGCTGTCCTGCGGCGCGATCCTCGACCTGGGCGTCTGCCGCTATGCCGGCAAGGGCCAGGGCGAGGTCAGCCTGCTGCGGCGCCTGTGGGACGTGCTCCGCCCCGGCGACGTGCTGCTGGGCGACCGCCTGATGTCGGGCTGGGTCGGCATGCACTTGCTGAAGGAACGCGGGGTGGACACCGTCAGCCGCCTCTCGGCTCATCGCCGGGCCGACTTCCGCAAGGGGGCCCGCCTGGGCAAGGACGACCACCTAGTCGTCTGGAAGAAGCCGACCTCGATCCGCTCGGTGGACCGGAAGACCTACAACGAGCTGCCCGGCTCGATCACCGTGCGCGAGACCCGCTTCCGCGTCGTTCAGCCGGGGTTCCGGACGCGGTCGATCGTGGTGGTGACGACATTGCTGGACCCGGCGCAGGCGAGCCGGGAGGAACTGGCCGGGCTGTACCGGGCCCGGTGGAATAACGAGCTCGACCTGAGGTCGATCAAGATCACGCTCCAGATGGACAGGTTGCGCTGCAAGACCCCGGAACTTGTTCGCAAGGAGATCTGGGCCCACGTCCTGGCGTACAACCTGATCCGCACGGTCATGGCCCAGGCGGCGGCCGGCGTGGGGGTGGCGCCGCGTTCGATCAGCTTCAAGGCGTCGCTGCAGGTGCTGGAGGCGTTCCGGCCGCAGCTCGCCGACCCGGCCGGCCGCGGCGCGGGCCGGCTTGCGGCGCTCTACGAGCGATTGCTGCGGGCCATCGCCGTGCACCGGGTCGGCGACCGACCCGACCGGTTCGAGCCCCGCATGACCAAGAAGGGGCCGAGGGGGTATGAAGAGCTGAAGCGACCGCGGAAGGAGATCAAGCTCCAGATCCTCAAACGAGCTAGCAAAATCTAAGTGCCATTCGTCGGCGTGGACCTTCGACAGCCGCTCGACGACGTCGGGATGCTCTGCGGCCATGTTCCGGGTCTCGCCCGGGTCGGCCTCCAGGTCGGCGAGGAAGAGGGCGTCGGGACCCGTGAGGGGCCGGTTCTGGTCGTCGCGGCCGTTGCGGACGAGCTTCCAGCGGCCCTCGCGGACGGCGTCCTGGCCGGCCGAAGTCCAGCTCAGGGATTCGTGGGGCGAGGGGGCGTCGCGGGCCAGCACGTCGGCGAGATCCTCGCCTTCGAAGGCCCCCGGCTCGGCCGGACCGCCGGCGGCGGCGAGGATGGTCGGGGCGAGGTCGTACGTGCACGCGACCTGATTCCGCACCTGGCCGGCGGGGACGACGCCGGGGCGGCGGACGATGCAAGGGACGCGCAGGCCGCCGTCGAAGAGGCTGAACTTGCGGCCGCGGAACGGCCCGTTGTCGCCGATGGGGCCGTCGCCGCGGGCCTCGGCCGTCGCGCCGTGGTCGCTCAGGAAGACGACGAGCGTACGATCGGCGATCTTGTGCCGATCCAGTCGCGCCAGCACGTCGCCGACGCTCTCGTCGACGGCCGCCAGCGTCGCCGCGTACCGGCCGCGCGAGGGGGGGAGCGATGCGAACTTCTTCACCAATCGCTGGGGGGCCTGCAGCGGGTAGTGCGGCAGGTTGTAGGCGACGTAGAGGAAGAACGGCCGGGCGCGATTCTCGTCGACGAACCGGAGGGCCTCGCGGGTGACGATGTCGGTCAGGTACGTGCCGTCCTCGTGGACCTCCTGATCGTCCCGGCGCAGGTCGTGGACGTGGGGGGCTTCCCAGTAGAAGGTGTGGCTGAAGTTGTCGACGCAGCCGGCGTAGAAGCCGAAGAAGCGGTCGAACCCCTGCTCGTTGGGGCTGGATCCCGGGGCCGAGCCCAGGTGCCACTTGCCGACGGCCGCCGTCGCATAGCCCAGCGGCCTGAGCCTTTCGGCGATGGTGAGTTGCTCGGGAGGCATCCCGGGCTGGCCCGGATAAGACGACACGTTGCCGGGCACGCCCGCGCCCTGAGGCGACCGGCCCGTCAGCATCGCCGCGCGCGACGGCGAGCAGACGGGGGCCGCGGAATACCAGGTCGTGAACCGCACGCCCTCCGCGGCCAGCCGGTCGATGTTGGGAGTCTGCAGGTCCTTCGAACCTTGGCAGCCGAGGTCGCCGTAACCCTGGTCGTCGGTGAAGAAGACCACGACGTTGGGGCGATCCGGCTTCGCGTCCCCGCCGTGTGCGGCAGTCGAGACGACGAGCGCCGCGAGGGCCGACAGGAGCCATCGTCGCATCATCGAGCGTTCTCCGGTCGTGGGGGGTCGGTCGGGAGGGCGAACGCGCCCATCGCCGGCCGCGCCTCGCCCTCGGCGACGCAGGCCGGGACCAGGATCTCGACCTTCGATCGACCCATGACGAGCCCCGCTTCCTGGACGGCTTTTTCGATCAGTCGAGCTGGGGACGACGGTCGCCGTAGCCCCACGGCTTGCCCTGGAAGGGGGGGAGCGGGGTGCCGCGCGGGGCGGGGCCGGGCTTGAGGCCGGCGGAGAGTTCGAGCAGGGCGTCGGCGATCTTGCGGCCGGCGGCCGGCTCCAGGTTGCTGTAGCTGGTCAGGCGGGTCTCGTACCCGCCGCCGGTGTCGGGGTCGAGCGCGCTCTCGTGCGGGACGTAGCCGACGGCGTCGTTGGCCAGCGCGACCGGGAACGTGAACGGGAATTGGGAGCCCGCCTTCAGGTCGAGCCCGTACTGGCAGAAGTACTCGGCCGGCGAGGAGAGGAAGACGGCCGGGCCGACCTGAACGGCCTGCACCTCGGCGTCGATCTCGGGCTCCCGGGCGATCCGGGCGTCGAGGACCACGGTCTCCTTCGCGAACGTCCACTCCGTGCCGTCGACGCCCGTCTTGTCGGGCTTCTGCACCAGCGCGAGGGCCGCCGCAAGGTGCTCCGCCGAGGGCTTGCGGCGCTTGAGGCGGAGCGACCGGCTCGCGACCGCCACCGGGACGAGCGCGCCGGCCCGCCGCTCCATCGCCAGGAGCGCCTTGCACGCCTCGGCGCCGACCGTGCCGCCGACGAGCCGCGCCGAGCCCTCGCCGAACTGCTTGGCGAGGTAGGGCATGCGGTTGTCGACCTGGGTCACGTCGCCCGAGAAGCCGGGGACGAAGACGACCGTCACGTCGTCGCCCATCAGGCCGCGGACGGCCTTCTCGACGTAGTGGACGTAATCGGCCGAGATCCCCTCGGGGCCGGTCGTGGCGTGGCAGGCGAAGTTGACGACGCAGCCCAGGAGCTTCCCCTTCTCGTCCCAGGCCCCGAGCACGCCGACCTGGGGGTCGACCGGGCCCGCGGGCTCCACGATGTCGGGGTTGCCGACGCCGGGGTGGGTCATCGCATGCCCCTGCTTCATCTTGAAGCGGCGGTTGAACGCCACCCCCTCGGCCAGGCCGAAGCCCGCCCCCGCCCGCGCCGGGACGCGCCTCGCGTCGGCCTCGACGACCGCCTCGACGATGCCGGCCTTGACCTTCTCCAGGTACGCGGCGTCGGCGATCACGGTCTCCTTCTCGACCAGGCCCTTGACCAGCGGCGAGGCGTCGGCGAACTCGCCGGGGAGGAACAGGCCCGTCGGCCCGCCGCTGTGCGTGTGCGAGGCGGCGATCAGGATCGAGCCCGCGGGGATCCCAGTCTTCGCCTCGATCGCGGCGCGGACCTCGCGGACCGTCGCGCCGCGGATGAACAGGGCGTCCAGCCCAACGACCGCCGCACGGTTCGTCCCGTCGTCGAACACCGCCGCGCGGACCTTGCAGGGGTCGTGGAATTTCGCGTGGTGCGCCTTGCCGTAGCCGCCGGGCTGCTCCGCCCCGATCGCCGGCGAGACGTCGCGCTCGGCGAACCCCGCCTTGAAGACCGGCCCCGCGGCCCAGGCCCACGGCGAGGCCCCCATCACCAGAACCGCCACCGCGAGCCGTCGCGTCGCCACCCGCATCATCGCGCGCCCCCTTTCGAGTTCGTGAACACCATTGGGCACGAGGGTGCGGCAAGCCTTCGCGAGAATCAAGGGGGCGCCCGCTCCTTGAGAGGACGACGTCGCGGGGCGCTCCCCCCGCGCCGGACGGCCGCCACGTTCCCCCGTCGGATTTTCCGTTTGTTTGCTCACATCACGCTTTTCGCATAGGCCGTCGAGGTCGTCCAAAATCTTTGAATTTCATCGGCCTGATCCTTGCACTTTACAGAACATCTTTCAAAACTGTTTTCAATCGCTTCGGCCCACTCCTTCGCGGACGAGCGTCCGCAACGGCGACCGACCCGCCAAGGGTCTTCCGGATCGAGCGAAGGTCGATCGTATACGATCCCGTACTTTTACGCGTCGCCCATCCGTCCCCGACCGAACCACAGGACGAACACCATCATGACGACCAAGCTCAAGTCGATCGCCGCCCTCCTCGTGGGCCTCTGCGCGGCCCCGTCCTGCATGGGCGGCTGGATCGGCTATCAGACGTACGACGACTTCCGGCTCGGGAGCGACGCGGCGGTCACCAGCGTGAACTGGCAGGGCTTCTACTACGATTCCCAGAACACCGGCGCGAACCCGGTCGGCCCCGACACGTCGCAATGGCAGGTGGGCTTCTACGGGGACGGCGGCGGCGCGCCGGGCGGTGCGATCTCCGAGCAGACGCTCTCGGCCGCGAGCGTGACCACGACCCTCGCCGGGACCCTGGCCTTCGCGGGATCGACGGTCAACGTCTACGACTTCCACGCCGACCTGACGGGCCCCGTCGATCTTTCCGGCGGCTCGACGTACTGGCTCTCGGTACTCTCGATCCAGGACGCCTTCAACCCGTTCTTCGCCTGGATGTCGTCGAACCAGGGGCTCAACGGCCTGTCGTTCCAGAGGTGGTACGTCGAGGGCATCGACGTCGTCCAGGAAAGGGACCGCGCCTTCTCCCTGGGGGGGGCGGGGGGGGTCCTCTACGATCAGCCCGCGGACTATCCGACCTTCCCGGACGGTGTGTACACCGCCTGGACTTCGACGGTCACCGCCGCCGCAGTCCCCGAACCCGCCGCCCTGGTCCAGGCGACTCTCGCCGTCGCCGCGGCCGGCGGCCTCGCCCTCCGTCGCCGGCGCAGGCCCGAATCGCGGTCTTGACCCGAGATCGCTCCGGGCTCGACGCCCCGATTTCCGCCCGTCCTGGGCCCGCGTCGCCGGCTACGCGACGTCGGGTCTCGGACGGGCGGCGGCCCGATCGCGATGGGGAGAGGATCCGCGTCCTCAGAGTTCGACCCGCCGGCCTTCGCGGGCCGACTGCTTCTCGGCCAGGACGAGGCGGACGGTCTCGCGGGACTGGAAGGGGGTGACGACGGGGTCGAGGGTCTCGCCGGCGACGACGCGGGCGAAGTGGTCGATCTCGCGGGTGTAGCCGTCGCCGGGGGGGAGTTCGGGGGTGAAGGCCTCGCCCTCGGCGGGGCAGACGCGGAAGGCCGGCGTGCGTGTGCAGTCGAAGACGATCGTGGCCCGTTCGAGGACGACGTTGAAGCTCATCTCGAAGCCGAAGGTCGGGGCCATCCGCCAGGTGCTCTCGGCGACGACGGCCGGGCCGCCGGGGTAGAAGTACTGGCTGGAGATGTACGCCAGCGGCGGGTCGGCGATGCTCGACACGGCGGCGGGCAGGCCGAAGGCGTGGTGGACGTAGTCGGTGTCGTGGATGTGCAGGTCCAGGGGCTGGCCGCCCGACCGCGACTCGTCGGCGAACCAGTTGTCGGGGCTCCAGTTGGGGGCGGTCGAGAACCGCCGGAAGGTCGCGGCGATCGGCTTGCCGTACTCGCCCGAGCGGATCAGGTCGCGGGCGACCACGTACTCGGGCCAGAAGCGGATGCAGTGGCCGATCTGCAAGACCTTGCCGGACGCCTCGGCGGCGGCGATCATGCGGTCGCACGCGGCCGGATCCAGGGCCATCGGCTTCTCGCAGAGGACGTGCACGCCCGCCTCGAGCGCCTTGACGGTCGCGTCGGGGTGGACGAACGTCGGCAGGGTGATCGAGATCGCGTCGACCTGGCCCGAGGCGAGCATGGCGTCGAAGTCGGTGAACGTCGCGACGCCCGTCAGGTCGATGTGGTCGGCCGCCCCCTGGACGTTCCCCTTGGGGGCGCCGCCGGCGTCGGCCAGGACCTTGGGGTTGGCCTCGCAGAGGGCCGTGATCGTCGCCCCCGGCTGCGCCTTCCAGCAGCGGTAGTGCATGCGTCCCATGAAGCCCAGACCGACGATCCCGACCCGAATCATAAAAACGTCCTTCGATGTTCTTGAAAGATGACTTCGATGTCGCCGCCCCGGGCCGGCGTCGCGCCCCGCAGATCGCACCAGGATACCAGCCCGGGCCCGGCGATCCAAGCGGGGGCGTGGGCGGGCCGGCCGCCGACGCGGCCCGCCGTCAGGCCCCGGCCGTCGACGGCCCCTCGTCGCCCGCGGCCGCCGGCTCGATCTGCTCCCTCAAGAGGCCGACGAATTCCTTGAAAAGCTCGACGCCCGGCCGGGGGTGCGGGTCGCGGGGATGCGCCTCGCCCCATTCGAGGGCGAGGATCAGAGGCACGAACCGTTCGAGGAAATGGGCGGCCGGCGCGACGTCCCAGCGGGCCAGGGCGTTGAAAGTCTTCAAGGGGAGTTGCAGGCGGACGACGTCCGCCGCCGAGCCCCCCGCGCAGTGCTTCGGGTCGGACGTGACGAGGTATTCGCGGCATGTCACCGGCCGCTCGTCGTAGATCGAGCACGACTCGGCTTCGAGGAACGGGCAGGGGATCTTGAGCCGGAAGTATTCGCCCGTCAGTGCGTCGATCTGGTCGGGCGTGAGCCCGCCGGCGCGGCGGAGGGCGGGCAGGAGCCCCGCGGAGTCGAGGCGCCTCAGGGCCGCGGCGAAGCGCGCGAGCACCTCGGCGCGGCGGGGCTCGGGCATCGCCAGGACGACCGCGCGGAGGCGGCGGGCCTCGACCTCGGAGACGTTCACCAGCATCCGGCAGCAGGCCCCGCAGCCGGGCCCGCACGACACGCACGCGCCCAGCCCCTCGACGGCCGCCGAGGTCTCGCCCACCACCGCGTCGGCGACCGCCCGCGCCGCAGGGAGCAGGTCGGTCAGCGTCGTCGGCCCGGTGGGCACGCCGATCTCGCCGCGAAGCTCCCACGCCCCCGCGTCCAGCACGACCTCCACCGCCGCCGTCGCCGCACGTCGATCGGCCATGCGAGCCTCCGAACCCGAGCTGGAGAAGGGGGAACGGCCAGGCGATCCCGGGCCGTCGTCGATCGATCTTCCGCCGCCGGCCGAATACCATCAAGCCCCCCGGCGTCTCGGATCGTGGGTCGACCGGATTCGGAGCCCTCGATTTCCCAGCGAGCCTCGCCCATGACACGCCCAGCCTGCCCGGCCCTGCGACTCCTCTCCGCGACGATCCTCGTCGGGCTCGCGCCGACGGCCGCGAGCGGTCAGCCCGCCTCGCCGCTCCGCATCGATGCGAAGCTGTCGAGCGGTCGGGCCGTCGAGGTCGTGCTCCACCGGCCGGTCAACGAGCTGCGAGACGCCGTCCGCGTGGGCGACTCCATAATCGCCGCGACGGCCGCGGGCGGGCTCCTGCGGTTCGAGGGGCCGGGCCTGCGGCTGGCGGACGAGCGCTACGAGTCCGACGCCGGATCGATCGCCTGCCTGGGCCGCGGCCAGGGAAACTCGGTGCTCGCCGGCTTCGCCGACGGCCGCGTGTGCCGCGTCGACCCGAAGTCGCTCGTGATTACAGAGGTCGCCCGGCTGCCCAAGGAGCCGTCCTGGATCGGCTGGAGCCCGGCGGCCGGGGATGGCAAGGGGGGGATCGTCGCCGTCGCCTGGGGGACGGTCCACGACCTGGCTGCGGGCAGATCGATCGAGACGAAAGACACCGCGACCACCGGCCTGGTCGACCGAGAGGGGCTCCTCTGGGTCGGCGGCGACAAGGGCGAGTGGGGCGGCCGGGTCGCGCGCGTCGACCTGCGGGGCGGGACCGTCTCGGAGGTCCCCCCGCCGCCGGAGCCTCCCGACCGTCGCGGCCGCTTCGAAAAGCCCTCCTGGCCGGGCGTTTACGGTTTCATCGAGCTGCGCGACGGTCAGGTCTGGGCGTTCGGCGGTACGTCGCACATGGGGCTCAGCGACAGCAAGATCATCCGGGTGGACGGGCTGACGGCCCGGATGTTGTACCGGTACGACCAGCACGACGACCCGAATGCGCCTCCCCCCCTGGACAGGCCGACGATGCCGATCACGCACATGGTCGAGCAGGACGACGGCCTCCTCGTCGTCTCGTACAGCGACGTCCTCCAGGTCGACCGGGGATTGAAGGGCTGGAGGCTGGGCGACGGGCTCACGATCCGCTACGAGTGGGGCCGGCCCGATGCCATGGGGTCGTACCCGGCCGTTCGCGCCCTTCTGCCGCCGGCCCGCGACTTCGAACCTTGCGTCGTCGCCACGGCGGGCGAGGGTCTCATCGTTCTGAAGGGCGCGAAGGCGACTCCGAACGTCGTCCCTGGTCGGCTGGGCGCATCGAGCATCGCGAGGATCGAGGACGCGAACGAAGGGACGCTCTTCATCGAGGGTGACGAATTCCCGGTCTGGAGGTTCAGGGCGAACGGCTGGGAAACCATCGAACTGGCACCTCCGTTCGAGGTCGACCCTGCCAGCGACGCCCCACAGTTCGAGCGCGACTTCAAGGTCTGGGGCAGCACCCGGGTCCTCGTCGATCCCCACGGCGCGACCTTCACCGTGAGCGACAGCGGCGTCTATCCCGGGACGGTCGAGACCTGCCGGCGGGAGGGGGGTAAATCCGTCCGACTCGGGCGGGAGACGTCGAGCCTGCGAGCGTCGTCGACCTTCCTCACGGCCGATGGAAGCCTGTGGAACAGCGGCGACTGGCTTCGACGATTCGAGGACGGCCGATGGCGCCGCGTCGCCCCGAGCGGACCGTTCCGGGACCCGTACCGGCTCTCTCCGTTCGGGGCGAAAGGCCCCCCCTGGCTCCTACTCGACATCGTCGAGGGAGAAGGGGTCGCGGGCCTGTGGCGGCTCGAACCCGGCAGGTCGGCCCGGGGCTCGTGGCTGTTCGAGGTCGAGCCGCAGGAAGGCGAGACGTCGCCGCGAGTGCGGGCCGCGGCCCCCTGGACCGACGCCTCGGTCCTGCTGTCGACGGACGCGGGCCTGCGAACCTACGACCCCACCGCCGGGGCGCTCGCCAGGATCGATATCCCCGATCCGCCGAAGCCCGCGACGACCCTGTGTCGCGACGGCCTCGGCCGCGTGTGGCTCGGCGGCGAGGACGGGCTCCGCCTTGCCGTCCCCGGCGCGAAATCCGTCGGATCGTTCGACGCCGTCCCCGGGATCGGGAAACATGCCGTCTCGGCCCTCGCCCCCGACCCGGCCCATCCCGACGGCGTCATCGTCTCGCTCGGCGGCCTCGGCGTCGCGTTCATGCGAGCGGCCCCATGATGACCTAGGCTTTCGGTTTGGAGGATGTGCGCAAGCACGGTACGGGACGCGGGTGAGTCCCGCCGCGGCTTCTGGACTTCCACAAATTCATCCGGCCCTTGCGACGCGTGTTCTCGCGTGGCGTGAAGGCTGAACGGCCGCATCCGCCGAGTGTGGATGCAGATACGGCCGCTTAACAATCTGTTACAGGAAATTTGCGGAAAAACGCGTCGGTCGGAGGCGGCTCCGAACGATCTCTCCTTTAGATGGCTTCATGAAGCTGACGAGGGGCGACGCGCCCGGTCGGCCTCCGCCGCGATTTCGGCGGGGTCTTCCGGCGGCCCCTTTGCGCCGGCGTCTCGCCGACTTGATCCGCCCCGCGCTTGCGCATCTGCATCCGACCGCGTTCGACATCATCGATACACAACCGAGGTCGACACCGATGAACATGCTGCGCCGCCGGTCCCTCGCGCGCCGTCCCCGCCGCGATTCCCGAGGGCTTCAGGTCCGCCTGGAATCGCTCGAAACCCGCACGGTGCTCTCGACGACCACGATCCTGCCGAGCCTCGCCGCCTACCTCTCGACGCTGAGCACGTCGACCGATTCGAGCGCGACGACGATGGGCCCCGCGGTCACCAACCCGACGCCGGCCGCGTCGGCGCTCTCGCCTTCGGCCTTGCTGAGCGCCTACGGCTTCAGCGGGTCGTCGACGGCCGGGCTGGGGACGACGATCGCGATCGTGGGGGCCTACGACAACCCGACGATCCAGGCCGACCTGGCGGCCTTCAGCAGCTATTACGGCCTGGCCGCCGCCTCGCTGACGGTCGTGAACCAGTACGGCCAGACGACGAACCTGCCGAAGGCCGACGCCGGCTGGTCGCTGGAGACGGCCATGGACGTCGAGTGGGCCCACGCGGCCGCGCCGGGGGCCCGGATCGTCCTGGTCGAGGCCGCCTCGGCGAGCGCCTCGGACCTGATGACGGCCGTGCAGACGGCGTCGAAGCTGGCCAACGTGGTCTCGATGAGCTGGGGCGGGGGCGAGTGGACGGGCCAGACCGCGTACGACACGGCGTCGTACTTCGCCAACTCCAACGTCACGTTCGTGGCGGCCTCGGGCGACGACGGCGGGGCCTCGGGCGTGTCGTGGCCGGCCAGCTCGCCCTACGTTTTGAGCGTCGGCGGCACGACGCTGTCGACGTCGGGCTCGGAGTCGGGCTGGAGCGCGTCGGGGTCGCTCTGGACCGGTTACAGCGGCAGCACCGGCGGCGTGAGCCGCGTCGAGTCGCTGCCGACCTACCAGGCGAGCGCCCTCGGGACGCGGGCGGCCAGCGGCCGGGTGGTCCCCGACGTGGCGTCGGACGCCAACCCGAGCACCGGCCTGGCGGTCTACTCCACGGCGAGCGGCCTGGGCCGGTCCGGGTGGTTCCAGCTCGGCGGCACCAGCGCCGGGGCCCCGGTCTGGGCGGGCCTGATCGCCGACGCCGACCAGGCCCGCGCGGCGGCCGGCAAGGCCGCGCTCGGGTCCAGCCAGACGCTGACGCTGCTCTACAGCCTGTACGGCACGTCGACCTCGCGGTCGTCGAGCTACGCGGCGGCCTTCCACGACGTCACGTCGGGGAGCAACTTCGCCGGCGCTGCGACGAGCGGATACGACGTCGTCACGGGCCTGGGCTCGCCGAACGCCTCCGTCATCATCTCGGCCGCGGCCGGCTACACCGCCAAGGCGACCACCGTGACCACGACGCCCGCGGCCCCGGTCCGGGTCGTCCGCCCCCGCGCCCGGGCTCGCGCCCACGACATCGACGACTCGTCCACGGCGACCGCCGCGACGACCGCCGACCCCACCGCCACGGCCGTCGCGATCGCCACGACGATCGGCACGACCGCCACGAGCACGACCGCGACCATCGCCCCGCCGGCGGCGACGACCGCGGCCGGCGCGGGCGTGACGACGATCCTCGCGGCCGCCGCGACGCCCGCCGCCTTGCCCAACCAGTCGCTCTCGGCGACCGCCCCCTGGACCGCCGCCTCCGACGATTCCGAGCTCGAAACGCCGCCCGCACCCCCGGCGACCGAATCGACGCCGACCCCGCCGCAGGCGGCCGAGGAGCCCGAAGCCCAGGCCCCCCCGGCGCAGGACGAGGCGCCGGAGCCGACCGACGCCGTCCCCGACCGCGACCCCAAGGACGCCGCGCCCGCGGCCGACCCCGCCGACGAGATGGAGGCGTGGGACGAGGCCCTCGCCGAGGTCCGGATCGCGCGGCCGGCCGCCGCCGAGCCGGGGATCGTCCGCGCGACCGAAGACGAGGAAGAGGGCGGCGGCGCCCCCGGCA
Organism: Paludisphaera mucosa; assembly: GCF_029589435.1. NCBI lineage: Bacteria > Pseudomonadati > Planctomycetota > Planctomycetia > Isosphaerales > Isosphaeraceae > Paludisphaera > Paludisphaera mucosa. The sequence continues at coordinate 4,366,057 of NZ_JARRAG010000002.1, forward strand.
TGACGATCACGCTCGGATCGGCCGCCTTCCTCTGGCATCAGAGCATCCGGAATCGGGCCCGGCGCGACGACGACCGCCGCCGGTTCGTCCCCCCCGTGCCGTCGCCGAATTGAGAGGCCGTTTCCATGAGCCGGCTGCGACCCTGACGGCGGCCTTCCCCCCTCGCGGGGAAGGCGTCGGGAGGCCTCTTCCGCGATCGTCCTCTAGAAGACTCGCATGAGCGTCCCGACCTTGCCGACGCACCAGACGAGGGCGTCCAGGACGTCGCGCCGGGGGATTCGGTGATCGTCGAACCAGGTCCGAAACTCGTCGCAGTCCGCGAGGTGGCCTGCGAACAGCCAGAGCATGCGGCCGAGTTCCGCCGGCGGCTCCGCGCCCGCGCCACGGACGAGATCGAGCAGGACGTTCACGGCATCGACGATCAGGGAGCCGTCGTCACGATCCTCGCTCTGGACGCGATAGAGCGCCGCCGCGAGGTCGCAGACGACGGCGATGCGCTCCGGGGCCGTCGCGACGGAGCGGATCTCGGGCGTCGTCCGTTCCAGCACGCGACCGACGCGGGAAGGGTCGGCCACGAAGGCCATACGTCCATCGACCAGAACCGGGCGGTCCTCGCCTCCCGGGTCGAAGATCATGACGGCGAACAGGTCGGGGCCTTCGGCATCGGGGTCGATCCGCAAGCCGGCAAGGGCGACGTCCATGGGGCCGGCGGGATCGTGGGCGCCGCCGTCCTCGGGCCGATACCTACGATGGGCTTCTTTCCCGGCCTTCCGCGATGCGAGCGGACGCGGCATCCGATGTTTCCAGGAAGCCGGGTCGCCGGGGTGTCCGGGCGGGAAGTAGGCGAAATCCGCGAGATCCAGGACGCCGTGCTCCGGACAGGCACGAACGGTGAACTCCACACGCTCGCCGTCCCGGACGTACCGGCATCGCGGCGAGCCCCCCTCGCGGAGGGCGTGGTGCATGTCGTAGTGCCCGCGGCAGCGGTAAGGCTCGTAGCGGCGAAGCCCCGGAGAGAGCGGGGCGCGCTCGCCGATGAAGCAGCCGACCGGGCTGCCCCGGAAGGTGAACTCCTGGCCGATCCGGCCTGTTTCGTCGCCCATGCCGGACGTCACTTCGGCTTCGGCTCGGCCTCCGCCTTCTTCGACTGCGCCTCCGCCTTCAGCTTGGAACGGAGCTTGTACATCTTGGGCGTGATGTAGGTCTCGACGTAGCCGTGGTAGGGGTTGTTGCGGGCGAAGTCCTGGTGGTAGTCCTCGGCGGGGTAGAAGGCCTCGAACGGGACGACCTGGGTGACGATCGGCGACTTCCGCCCGCGCTTGGCGTTCAGGTCCTTGATGGTCTTCGCCGCGATCTCCTTCTGCTCCTCGTTGTGATAGAGGATGATCGAGCGATACTGGGTTCCGTGGTCGGGCCCCTGGGAATCGATCGTGGTCGGGTCGTGGGCCATCCAGAAATAGTCGAGAAGGTGGTCGAACGAGATGACGCTCGGGTCGAAGGCGATCTCGATCACCTCGGCGTGGCCGGTCAGGCCGGTGGAGACCATCTCGTACGTCGGGTTCGGCACGTTCCCGCCCGAGTAGCCCGAGACGACCGACTTCACGCCCGGGATCCGCTCGAAGACCGCCTCGGTGCACCAGAAGCAGCCGCCGCCGAAGGTCGCCTCCTCCAGCTTCGGCCGGGCCGGCCGGGCCTTCCCGGCGTCGTCCTTCTTCGAAGCGGGATCGTCCTTGCCCTCGGCCTTGGGCGCGTCTTTCGATCCTTCCGCCGCCTTGCCGTCCTGCCCCCGCGCGACCCCCGCGACGAGCGCCAGGCCGAACGCCAGGCCGAAGACCCAAGCCCGATGAAGCGTGCTCATCCGTCTGCGCTCCTCATGAAGACGTTCGATCCGGCCCGCGACGACGAACGCGCGTCCAGGAGCATTGTCGCCGAGATCGCGGCGGATTCCAGCCCCGATCTCCGCGGCGACCGATCCACCGCTCGTCGCGGACCTCCGCGACATAGCCCGTGGCGATCAGGAATTGCGCCGCGGCGTACGTCGGCCAGACGGCGAGGCCGGCCCCGTGGAGGGTGCTCGGGCCGAAGAGACGCAGGCCGAGGCAGGCGTCGGAGGCCAGGAAGAGCAGGGTGCCCAGGACCACCCAGGGGCGCCGCCAGCGGCCGAGGAGCGCCAGCACGGTCGTGGCCGCGAGCGTGACGGCGTAGATCGGGACCGCGACGGCCGGCGGGCCCGACAGGGCGGGACGGATCGCGACCAGGACGCCGACCGACGCGCCGATCGTCCCGACCGCGGCCAATTTCCGCCATGCCGGCGTCTCGCGGAGCCGGCCCAACCGCCGGGCGAAGGCTTCCGCGTAGAAGAGATGCCCGACCAGGAACGCCCCCAGGCCGGCGAGGAAGAGGGCGGGGCCGAGTTCCAGGAGGCCGTCCCCGAGCCCATGCCAGGCCAGACCCACCGCGACCGGCCGGCCCGACTCCCCCAGCCGCCTCGCCGTGTAGGCCGCCAGGGCCAGGGCGGGGACCATCTTCACGGCGACCCACGCCCAGGGCGGCGGGCTCCAGCCCGCGATCGACGTCGACGCGCCCAGTCCGTAGACGACTGCAGCCGCGACGGCCGCCGCCGGCTCCAATCCACCTCGCCTGAACGTCATCCGACGGCTCCGGACGGGAATGTGACGCGGGACGCTCCGCCCGAGGCCCTCGGCGCGGTTCATCTTCAGTCGCACACCGGGTCGGCTCGTTCAAGGCGGCACCGTCGGCCCGACGCATCGCCGCCGCCTCGCGACGTCCTCGAAAGTCGTCGAGGATTCGTCGCGGCGACGCCGTGATGCGCGCGAGCCTCCACGCTCGTCGCTTCTCCGCAGCGCGAAGAACGCCGGCGGGCGACCGACTGTAGCTTGGGTGCATCCCCGGCCCGGAGCCCCGGCCGGTGGGTCGACGACCCGGGGGCGCCGGACGCCTCCGCCGTCCGCGTCGCAATGGTTGCGGCGCGGGGCCCCGCACGAGATTGCTCCTCACGACGCAGCGACCACCCCAGCCGAATGGAGACCGCCTTGATTTCCTCGCCCGCCACCGCCTTCCGACGTTCCGCGTTCACCCTCGCCGCCGTCGCCGTCGCCGTCGCCGCCCCGGCGCGGGGCGACTCGATCCGCGCCGTCAGCGGCTTCACGTCCGTGGCCTCGGGCAACGCGACGACCGGGAACCGCGCCTTCATCGAGACCGGCTTCGTCGGCACCTCCTCGACGCTGACGGCCGCCGACATCGACACGTTCAAGAGCGGCACGCTCGTCAACAGCAGCGGCACGTACAACTGGAACGACGTCGTCCCCAGCGACTTCGGCGACGGCAACCTCTACCCCCAGAACCCCGACCGCGGCGACACCGCCACCCCGTTCCCGTCCGAGAACCTGGGCGGGGCCAAGCTGTCCGAGGTGTTCGAGCCCAAGAACCTCGCCTACCTGCTCGACGGCGAGTCGGACGTGAGCTGGACGCTCGACCTGCGCTACGCCCCCGGGATGGGCGTCTTCGCCGACGGCGACTCCTCGACGATGGAGCTGTTCCTGCTGGAGCGCGGGGCCAACAGCATCCTCGGCGTGCAGGCCATCCGCACGGACGGCAGCCTGACCGACGCCGTGCTGCTGAACTTCCGCACCGGGACGGGCTCCGACTACGGCGTCGCCCGCAACGGGGGCCTGACCGACTACGAGCTCGACACGCTGGAGATCGACGGGGCGCAGGCCGTGTCGGGCATCGGCCTGGACCTGGGGGCCTTCGGCCTGACGGCGGGCCAGGCCGTCATCGGCTACCGCTTCTTCGCCCAGGCCGACACCCCGTCGCTCCACTTCGACGGTCCCGACTTCCTGGGCTTCGTCGGCACCGTGCACGCCCAGGCCGTCCCCGAGCCGGCCAGCCTCGCCCTCGCGGGCATCGGCGCCGCCGGCGTCGCGATCGCCGCGCTTCGCCGCCGCCGCAACGACGTCTGACCCGCCCCCGCGCCGCAGCCCTCGTCCCAGGAGGGCTGCGGCGCCGTCGCCCGCCCGCGCTCGGCGGTTCATCGGCTTACGTCGGAGGTTTCGTCTTCGAGCCCCCTCAGCAGCGTCTCAAGCTCCCGACGTCGCGGTTCAAGGTCGGTGCGGACGGCGTGGAGGTTCAGCCAGTAGACGCCGGAGAGGACGGCGATGACGAAGGCGGTCGCCGTCGCCGCGACCAGGGCCGTCAACCATCCTCCCGAACGTTCCCGCCAGGTGATCTGGGCGAAGTAGGCCAGCGCGGCGAGGGCGAAGGGCAGCAGACACCACCACAGCACGCTGCGGAGCAGCTGGATCTGATGCTCGACCTCCGCCAGCGAGCATTCCACGAACCGGCGAAGCGGCTCGCCCGCCCCGGGCCGTCGCGCCTTGTGACGCAGGCGGTTCGCCAGCATGTAGCCGGCGACCCACACCAGGGCCGGGATCATCAAATACCACGTCCAGGGCGAACCGTTCCGAGATCCCAGGTAGACCCACAAGGGGATCATCAGAAGGCTTACGCCGACCTCGCGAAGGTCCCGCCAGAAGATCATCGTGGCGAAGGACCGCTCCTCGCGACGCACGTCTTCGAGCCGTCGCGCGGCCTCGGAAGTCGGCCCGGCTTGCGGCGACTGCGTCCGCCAGGCCTGCTGGAAGTCGTCAGGGTCCACGGGAATCCTCCTTCATCAGTTCGCTCAGGGCTCTTTTCGCACGGTTCAGCTTCACGCCGACGTTGCTCTCGGAGATCCCCAGCACCTCGGCGATCTGGCGATAGCCGAGGTCGTCCAGGTAGAGCAGGACGAGCGCCGCATCGGTCTTCGGCAGCCGGCGGATCGCGACGTAGAGCCGTTCGACGACCTCGCGCTGAAGAGCCTGCTGGGGGCCGTCCGGGCCGGCGACCGATAGGTCCTCGATCTCGACGATCGATCGTCGAGGCCCCTGGCGGCGGTGTTCCCTGCGGCGCCAGGCGAGCGCGGTGTTCAGCGCGACGCGATAGATCCAGGTCGCTGCGCCGGCGCGGCCCTGGAACTGCGGCAAGGACCGCCAGACCTGGAGCAGGATCTCCTGGACCAGGTCCTGGCGATCCTCGTTCGTGAACGTATAGGCGCGTGCCACCTTCGACACGGCGCCGCCGTGCTCGTCGAGCCAGCTCTTGAAACGCGATTCCGGGTCTTCACAGCGACTCACGGCGATCCTCCCGCCCGTATTGGTCGCCCCGGGTCGCAGTTCCTTACAAGAATCAGCCTGCGTCTCGCGCCTTCACTTGAGAGGAACATCCGTCGAGAAGACGGTGGCTCTCGCGGCCTCCTTGAGCAAAAAGCTCTACATTTTTTTGCAATTCTTACAAGCCGCCCGCGCAACCGCGCCGCCACCTCGACGCAACCGGCATTTATTGCGATTTCGACAATCTTTCGCCAGCTTCCAGGGAACCCCGGATTTCGCTCATCTTTCGCAATCGTCCCAAGTTCAGGCTGAGTGTCGGACGATAAAGAGGGGCGATGGGGGAAGCAGGGAGATGCGGGTGCGAGGGCGCCCCGGACTCCGCGTTGACGACCTACCGGGGATGGGCTATGGTGCCGCCGCTCGAAGGCCTCGTCCGATCCGACGTCGGGCATGGAGCCGCAAGCCGGGCAGGGAGGCCCAGGATGGCGACGATCTCGGAAGCGACCACGGTCCCGGAGACGGAGGCCGAGGCCCTGGCGTTCGCCCGCCGGGTCCTGCGGGACGAGGCCGCGGCGCTGGCCGGCGTCCGCGAGCGGCTCGACGGCTCGATCGTGCGGGCGGCCCGATTGGTCTACCAGTGCCAGGGGGGCGTGATCGTCACCGGCATGGGCAAGGCGGGCCTGGTGGGGCAGAAGACGGCCGCGACGTTCGCGTCGACCGGCACGCGGGCCTACCCGCTGCACCCCGGCGAGGCCGTCCACGGCGACATGGGGCGGATCCGCGACGGCGACGTCGTCGTCGCCTTCTCGCAGAGCGGCGAGACCGAGGAATTGCTGCGGATCCTGCCCTCGGTGCGGCGGATCGGCGCGCGGCTGGTCGCCGTCACCGAACGCGCGAGCAGCTCGCTGGGGCGGGCGGCCGACGTCTGCATCGCGATGGGCCCGATCGCCGAGGCCTGCCCGCTGGGCCTGGCCCCGTCGGCCAGCACGACGGCGATGATGGCCGTCGGCGACGCGCTCGCGCTGCTGGTCTCGCGGATGCGCGACTTCACCCCCGAGGACTTCGCGCTCAATCATCCGGCGGGGACGCTCGGGCGGCGGCTGACGCGGGTCGAGGACGTGATGCGTACCGGCCGCGACGTCCGCACGGCGACCCCCGGCGAGACCGTCCGCCAGGTGTTCGTCCGCCTGGCCGGGCCGCGGCGCCGCTCGGGCGCGGTGCTCGTCCGCGACGACCAGGACAGGCTGCTGGGCATCTTCACGGACAGCGACCTGGTGCGGCTCTTCGAGAAGCGCCGGGAGGCCGAGCTGGACCGGCCGATCGGCGAGGTCATGACCGCGAACCCGTTCCGCGCCACGGCGGGCGCGATGCTGGGCGAGGCGGTCGAGCTGATGAAGGGTCGCAAGATCAGCGAACTCCCCGTCGTCGACCGGGAGGGCCGGCTCCTGGGCCTGATCGACGTGACCGACCTGATCGGGACGTCCCCCGAGGACTTCGAGGAGTGACGCGCATGACGCCCCCGGCAAGCCGATCGGCCGCGATCCCGGCCGACCTCGAAGCGCGGTGCGCGGCGATCGAGCTGCTGGCGGTCGACGTCGACGGCGTCCTGACCGACGGCCGGATCATCGTCGACGACGCCGGCGTCGAGTCGAAGAACTTCTACGTCCGCGACGGCCTGGGCTTCGTGCTCTGGCACCGGGTCGGCAAGACGTCGGCCATCCTCTCGGGCCGCCGGGCCGCGGTCGTCGACCGCCGCGCCGCCGAGCTCAAAATCCACCGCGTCGTCCAGGGGATCGCCGACAAGGGCGAGGCGCTCCGCGCGTTGCTGGCCGAGACCGGCGCGGGGGCGGGGCAGGTGTGCTACGTCGGCGACGACCTGATCGACCTGCCGGCCCTGCGGGCCGTCGGCCTGGCGGCCTGCCCGGCCGACGCCGTCGACGAGGTCCGGGCCGCGGCCCACCTCACGACCCGCTCGACCGGCGGGAGCGGCGTGATCCGCGAGATCGTCGAGGTGATCTTGAAGGCTCAGGGGCTGTGGCACGTCGCTTGCGGTTCGTACCTTTCGCCGGCGACGTGAGCAGGCTTCGGCGGGTCCGCCCGCCCGCGCCGGGGGACGATCCCCCGGCACCAACGACCGGGCCGGTCCTCGAACGCGGGGGCCGGGTGACCGACGACCTTCCGGAATGTCGAGTCGATTCGTGCTCAAGAAACTCTCCAAGCTCGCGATGGTCTTCGGCCTGCTGACGGCGGCCCACCTGGCGTACGTCCGCGCGTTCGACCGCGCCGTCGCCGGGCTGCGGTCGGCCCGCGGCGGCGGCGAGCTGGCGTTCCAGGTGCACGACTCGAAGAGCAAGACGATGGTCAAGCGGGTCGCCGCCCAGGTCTTCGGGCCCGACCACTGGACCAACTCCGACGACCTGCTCCGATACGTCGCCCCCGACAAGGGGGTCATCCTCTTCGCCATGAACTTCTCGCGGCCCACCGAGCGCGACGGCGTCCGGTTCGACGGCAAGCGGATCGAGGTCGATCCGGCGGCCGTCGTTTTGCGTTCCCCCAAGGGGGGGAGCACCCGGACGATGACCAGCAAGAACGCCGTCATCGACTTCAACCAGCCGTTCGGCCTGAACGTCAAGGCCGACGCCGAGCCCCTGACCGTCAAGCGGGCCCGCCTCGAGCGCGACGTCATGATCCGCGACGACCGCGGCACGCCCGACGACCCGTCCGACGACCTGGTCGCCGGCCCGTTGACCAACGTCGAGTACGTCGACGACGGCGTCAACCCGGTCATCCGCACCGACTCCGACGTCGTCCTCGTCGACCGCAACCTCCGCGTCACCGGCACCGGGATGGAGATCCAGCTCCGCCCCAAGATCCACGGCGCGAGCAAGGGGAGCGGCTTCGACGGCGCCCAGCGGCTGACCCTCTTCAAGAACATCCGCGTCACGTTCCTCGACGTCGGCAGCACCGGCATGATGCCCGACCTCGACGCCCAGCCGGCTTCCGGCGCGACGGCCAAGGCCAGGACCAAGGCCGGGGCGAAGCCCAGGCCGAAGGACCCCGCCGACGCGATCCCGCTCGACGTCCAGTGCGCCGGGCCCCTGATCGTCGAGCTGCCGCGCAGCCCCGCCGCGCCCTCGGTCGGGCCCCCCGAGCCCGCCGCGCCGACGTACGTGGAGTTCCGCAGCAACGTCGTCGTCCGCCGCGGCAAGCTCACCGAGCTGCCCGACCAGATCGACTGCGACACCCTCCACCTCACGCTCCTCCCCGACGAGAAGAAGAAGCCGGTCGTCGTCGCCGAGGCCGAGGCCGGGGCCGCGACGGCCGCCGAGGGCGGGGAGCCGCAGGAGGCCCAGGCGAAGGGCGGGGCGTTCGGCGGCCTGACGCTGCGGCGGCTCAAGGCGAGCGGCCACGTCGTCTGGGTCCAGTCGCCGACGAAGGGGGTCAAGATCCGCTGCGTGGAGCTGCTCCACTACAAGGATCCGGCGGCCGGCAAGAACACCACCGTCTTCAACGGCGGCGGCCTCAAAAAGCTCTGGTTCGAGAAGCGCGACGTCGCCGCGGCCGGCGTCGAGCCCGCCGCGTCCCAGTCGGTCACGCACGTCTGGTGCACGGACGCCACGCTCACCGACGACGGCGACATGGGCCGCGCGGCGCTCGTCGCCAACGGCCCGGGGCTGCTGGAGACCCGTCCGTCCCCCGGCGCCGCCGCCCCCCCGCACGACGTCCCCCCCGCCCGCACGGCCGTCTGGCGGGACCAGCTCTGGCTCCAGAACGAGATCGCCGAGGACGGCCGCACGCCGGGCAAGGTGCTGGTCCTCAAGGGCTCCCCGCGCGTCGAGGACCGGAACCAGAAGTCGTCGCTCGAGGCCGCCGACCGCATCGTGGTCTGGCTGAACCCGACCGAGAAGGCCCCCGCGCTCACGGCCGACGGCCGCGAGGTCGTCCCCACCGCCTTCTTCCAGCCCGACCCCGCCGCGGCGGCCGCGCCCAAGGAGGCCCTCCCCAGCATTCGCCGGCTGCTGGCCGTGCAGGACGTCCACCTCGTCGACCCGACCCGCGACCTCCGCCTGCGGGAGCGCCTGGACGTCGACTTCGAGGCCGGGACCGTCGCCGCCTCGCCGCCGATCACGAACCCCAACCCGGTCGCCAAGCAGGCCGACCCGGCTCCGACGCCCGAGCCGGCGCCCGCCGCGAACGGCGAGGCCGTGCCCGACCTGACGCCGGTCCCCGGCCAGGCCGCGGCCGAGAAGCCCGCCGGCCCGAAGATGACCGCCCGCGCCGACCGCGCCCAGGCCGTGGTGATCGTCGGGGCGAAGTCGGCGGCCCGGGCCGGCGCCGCGACCCCGGCGAAGACCGGCGAGGAGCCGGCCTACGAGCTTCGCGACGTCGAGATGCGCGGCGACGTCCAGCTCCACCAGGACCCCGGGGAGGGCAAGAAGGTCGGCACCGACGCCACGGGCGAGGTCCTCGTCCTCCGCACCGAGGCCAAGGGCCAGGTCGTCTTCGACCTCTACCACCACGACCAGCACTCGGCCAAGGGCCGGATGGTCGACGCCCGCAAGGCCCCCAAGGCCCGCGTCACCACCGACACGATGACGATCGAGGCCGACACCATCGGCGTCGACCAGAAGGCCGACCAGGCGTGGGCCTACGGCGAAGGCAAGCTCATCCAGCTCACCGACCGCGGCCTGTTCACCGACCGCCCCGCCGACGCGCCGAAGGACGGCGAAGCGCCCGAGGCCGCCGTGGTGAAGATCCGCAAGCGCGGCGGCAAGACGCTCTCGGAGAAGGTCCCCATCGTCATCACCTGGAAGAAGATGATGACCTTCGAGGGGGTCTCGCAGGACCCGCTCAAGCGGCCCGCGGCCAAGATCAAGTTCATCGGCGGCGCCCATGCCCAGATGGAGGACGCCCTCCTGCACGGCGAGGAATCGCTGACCGCCTACACCGACAAGCCGATCCCGCTCGTCGACGCCGGCAAGTTCTCGACCCCGGCCAAGCCCAAGGACCCGAACGCCGAGGCCGGGGCCGAAGAGCCGGAGCCGCGGGCCGACCTGTCCATGCTGGAAGTCCGGGGCACCAAGGAGATCGCGGCCCTGGCGGTCTCGCGGAAGGTCCATCCCGATCGCCCGGTGCTGCTCAGCCAGCAGCGCCTGGAGGCCGGCATGCTCATCTACGACCGCCGCACCGGGACGTTCAAGGCGCCCGGCCCCGGCGAGGTCTTCCTCTACGACCGCAACGCCGACCCGACCAAGGCCCAGAACCCGGACGCCGACGCGGCCGTCGCCGCGGGGCCCGTCGTCCGCCCCACCGCGTTCGATCCCGGCCAGGACGAACCCGGCGGCTCGAAGCCGAAGCTCGCCGCCAATCCCGACGCCCCCCGTCGCGCCGGGGCGGCCGGGGCCAAGCCCGCGCTCGCGCCCCTGGTGCTGACCCAGATCAAGTTCGTCCGCGAGATGCGGGGCCGGTTCGGCTCCGGCAAGCAGGACGACGTCGACGAGCAGCGCTGGGCCGAGTTCTTCGGCGCCGTCGAGACGGCCCGCGGCACCGTCGCCAACGAGGCGGTCCGATTCGACTTCGACCGCCTGCCTCCCGAGGCCTACTTCATGACCTCGGAGATGCTCCGGGTCATCAACGAGCCGCCGCCGCCGGGCGCCGCGAAGACCGCGAACGGGCGGAACTTCCTCAAGGCGTGGGATAACGCCTACGTCAAGGCCCGCGACACCGCCCTGCAGGCCGACGTCATCACCTACGACTCGCTCAACGACCTGGTCTTCGCCAACGGCCTCAACGGCCAGCCGGTGCAGATCGTCCGCCAGAACGCCCCCGGCCAGACCATGTCGCCGGGCCGCGCCCAGGCCGTCCGGTTCAACCCCAAGTCGGGCGCCGCCGACCTCGTCGGCCCCGAGGTCTGGGCCCTCGTGGACAACGAGACCGGCGTCCGGCCCGGCATCGTCAAGCCCTACGATCCCAACCCCAAGGCCGGCCCGAAGCCCAAGAAGCCCCCCGTCCGCATGCAGACCAACCCGGCCGAGCGCAAGGGCTTCACCGGACGTTGATCCGCCGCGGGGCCGTCCGGCTCACGCGCCCGGATAGCGGAAGTGCCAGCCTTCGATGGCCCGGACGGCGTTCAGGTCCTCGCGGGTGAAGCCGTAGCGGGCGAACCACGGCGAGCCGTGGGCGCGGACCTGGGCGTCGACGTCGACGAGGCGCCGGCGTGCCACGTCGGTCAGGAACGAGGCGCGGGCGGGGGCGTCGGCCTGCTGGAAGTATTCCTTCCAGAAAGCCCGGCCGCCCAGCACGCCCGAGGCCCCGGCGCGCAGGGCCATCTCGACCTGTTCGAGGTACTGGTCGTAGTCCACGCCGGCCGAGAGCAGCACCCAGGGCCGTTCGGCGACGGCGTCGAGCGCCTGCAGGTTGTCCTCGAGCTGCTGGTCGCTCTCGCGGTCGAGCGTGCCGGGGAACTCGGCCTTGTAGACGTCGCAGTACCGGCTCAGCATCCGCGCCGTCTCGATCACCGTCTCGGCCTTGCGGTCCAGGAACGAGGCGTCCTGCTTGGTCTCGCCGTCGAGCGGGAAGGCGACGGCCTCCAGGAGCAGCAGCAGGTCGTGCCGCTTGCACTCCTCGTAGACCCGCTCCACCAGCGCGAAGTTGGCGTCGGCCGACTCGGGCTCGGTGGGCTCGAACTGGGCCAGGAACTTGATCCCGTCGGCCCCCATCCGCTTGGCCTTCTCCACGCCCCAGCCCGGCTCGATCGTCGCCAGCGGCGCGCCCTTCTTGCTCATCTCGTATTTCGTCCGCTCCAGGCGCAGGAGCAGGCCGACGTGGGGCGGGATCGTCCCCGAGGCCACCGCCGACCACGCGCCGTAGTACGGGTCGATCAGCACGGCCGAGGCCGCCGTCGCGAGCCCCCGCATCAGGTCGAGCTTGGCCTCGACGACCTCCTCATAGGTCGCGCCGCGGTCCTCCCCGGCGCGCCGGAGGGCCTTGCCGGCCATGTCGACGACCGAGTTGTTCTGGTCGAGCGCCAGCATCGTGAGCGTGCCGTCGGGGTTGCTGATCCGCTGCAGGCCCCGGAGCTTGCCCGGCGTCAGCCCCTTCGACGCCAGCACGAACGCCCCTTGCTTCTTCGATCCGTCCCCGAACGTCATGGCCCGCCTTCTTCCCGGTTCGTCGCCGCGTCTCCGACCGGGCCGCGCGACCCGGCGCGACCCCTATCGCCCCGATTCTAACCGATCGGCCCCCGCCCGGGGACCGGGCCCGGCCGCCCCCCGGCCGCGAGCGGCCGGACGCGCTCCCCGCGCCCGCCGAATGCGCGGTCGATTTGACAGGGCCGCGACCGTGTCCTTTGTTCCTCACGGTCGATGCCGCAGACCGGCCTCGAAACGTCGCCCCTCGCGCAGGCGTTCCCACCCCACGGATTCGACGTCGCGTCCGTGGCGCGATCCGGACGTCCCCGATCCCCTCCCAGGAAGAGTCGCCGACATGAGCCCCCTCAACAGACTCGCCGCGACGTTGCGGACCCTTTACGGCGACGAGGACCGGAGGCTCGCGAGGCGCTCGCCGCGGCCCCGACGCGCGAACCGGCCCTCGCCGGCCGCCGTCCCGGAACGGCTCGAGGACCGCACCCTGATGACCGCGCACGCGTCGCCTTCCCCGGCGCGCGCGGCCACCGATCCCGCGACCATCCAGAAGCTCGCGGCGGCCGCCTACGTGTGGGGCCTCGCCCCCGAGTTCCTCCAGCGGTTCTCGACGTACAACACGACCCTCGGCGCCCCGTTCAACGCGCTCGAGTACGTGTCGCAGCCCGCGGCCTGGAACGACGCGGCCACCAACGCGGGCGACGCTTCGGTGCTGTACATCAACGGCTTCACCGACTTCACCAAGGCCCCCGCGCTGGTGCTCACCGTCCCGCCGTCCAGCAGCCAGTATTACGTCGTCAACTACCTGGACGACTACCTCAACACCGTCGGCAGCATCGGCACGCGGACGACGCCCTCCGACACGGCGACCTCGTACCTCCTCGTCGGCCCCAATTCGCCGTACGCCAAGTTCCGGACCGTCGACGTCCACGGCTATCGCTATCGGGTCATGGCGTCGGACACGAACGTCAACTGGATGCTCATCCGCGTCGCGACGAACACCCTGGCCGACGCCTCGGCCGCGGATTCGGTCCCCAACGTCTACAACAACGTCGTCAAGAAATTCGCCCTCAACACCCTGGCGCAGTTCGAAGCCAACGGCCATCAGCCGGTCTACCCGACGAGCTACGACACGCCCGCGCCGACCACCGAGGAGTTGATCAGGGCCGAGCCCTTCCGGAACACGCCGACGCAGGCCGTCGCGTTCTTCAACCAGCTCGGATCGTCGGTGAAGACCAGCCCGATCCCCGCGCGGAACGCCGGCCTGTCGGGCTCGGCGTTGAGTCGGCTGCCGGCCTGGGTCGTGCCCCAGTACGACGCCCGGCTACGCTACCTCGCCCCCTCCTACGGCCAGCAGGCCGTCCTGCGCGCGTTCGCCCCCCTGGGCCTCACCGCCAACGGCTACCGGATCCCCAGGAACTGGGGCAAGGCGCAGCTCCAGGCCTTGCAGGCGGGGTATGAGCAGGGCCAGCAGGATCTGGACTCGTTCATCTCGCAGGGCACGACGTCCGCCGGCACCAACTACTGGACGATCCTGAACACCATCATCGGCACCTATCCCAACGACAAGCGGGGATACGAGATCCGCTCGGCGATCGTGCTCAACGGCGGCTCCGCCAACGTCCCGCTCGACGCGGTCTACCCGAGCATGAACAAGTACCTGGGCACGACGCAGCTGGACGGCAACAACACCTACTCGATCACCTTCACCCCGCCCGCCGCCTCCGCCGGGACCCTGCCGGCCGACGGCATCTACCCGCCGCTGGTCACGGACGCCCAGGGCGACCCCAGGGGCTTCTGGGCGATCACCCTGTACCAGCCCGACCCCTCGGAGGTCGCCGCCCCCTACCTGAGCCAGGCCGGCGTGCTGAACACGTCCTACTCGACCGCCGACACGGCCGTCGTCTCGGTGGATCCCGCGACGGACGTCATGACGGTGAGTGCACCCTCATGGGGCGTGATCCAGGCGAGCACGCCGCTCCTGTTCGGCTCGAACGCCGCGGCCTACGGCCTGAGCCCGAACACGGTGTATTACATCGCGAGCACGCCCACGACGAACGTCGACGCGACGACGGGGGCGACGACCTACTCCTTCACGGTGTCGCCGCAGTGGATCCAGACGCTGTCGTCCGCCGGCGTCCCCATCCAGTATTCGGGCGGCCCGGGGGCCATCGTCGACCTCCAGCAGGGCTCGGCGGCCGGCGCGCTCAGCTACGGCGTCGTCAAGCCGGTCGCCCAGCTCGGCTCGCCGCAGCTCGTCGACGGCCAGCTCGCCAAGAACGCCGACGGCTCCCTCACGATCTGGGTCGGCCCCACGCTGCCCGCCGGCGCCGCCGCCTCGAACTGGATCCCCACGCCGTCCACCGCCTACTTCAACACGCTCTACCCGGGGAAGACGGTGAGCACCGCCTTGCAGATCATCATGCGGATGTACTATCCGACGCCCGGCGACTCCGCCCCCTCGATCCTGCCCTACCGATCGGGGACCACGAAGCTGCCCGAGAGCTACATCCCGCCGTCCCTGGTGCAGATTAGCTGAACGGACTCACCACGAGCCGAGAGGGCGCGCAATCGAGCCGTCGCACCAGGCGGCCCGAGCTACTCCCTGTACCAGACCGTGACGGTGAAGAATCGCGAGTCTTCCGCGATGGAGACCACCTTTTCCGCCCCCACCGAGTTGATGAAGGCTTCCGCTTGCGCCCGAGCCCCTTCGGGGCCCTCCATGTTCTGCACCACGTTCCATTTCCAACGCATCGCCGATTGCAGAGTCTTGTGTTTCATCGTGAGCATGGTCGCCGATCCTCCGATGGTTGGTCTCAGGCGAGAGGCGGTCCACGAAGTTGCGGCGTCCGTCGGCTGCCACGGTGCGCCCCGAAGCGCGAGGCGTGGATGGCTTTCCGACGTCGTCGATATGCCGGGCTCCGATCATCCCTGCGGCGGGGGAGGTTTGCAATCCTGAGGCTCGGAGCTTGCCCTCCAGGCGAGATCGGGCGACCTCATGGAGATTGCGACGGCCCCGGCGCTTGACGGCGAGGCGCGGCGACGGTCCCCTGGGAGGTCGAGGGGCGCGACCGCCGCGCCCTCGGCGATTCTCTCAGGCTCCCGCGCGGACGCATCTCGCATGACAGCTCGAACGACCCTCGGCCTCCTGCTCATCGGCCCGATCGCGTTCCTCTCCGCCTGCGGGCCGGCCTCGGAGACGGGCGCCCCCGGCGCGGAGCCGGCGGCGGTGGAGCAGGTGGGGCAACTTTTGCGGATGTATCGCGAGAAGAACAGGCCGGTCCCGAAATCGTTGAAGGAGGCCGAAAAGTCGGGCTCGGCCCTGCCGAAGGCGCTGGAGGCGCTGCGATCCGGCGCGGTGGTGATCTTTTGGGGGCTGAACCTCGACGAGTACGGCGGGGCGTCGGTGATCGGCTACGAGAAGCAGACGCCGGAGCGGGGGGGCGTGGTCATCCTGGGCGACGGGGCCACGGCCGCGATGACGGCCGAGCAGTTTCGCGAGGCCCCCAAGCCGCCGGCGAGCCTGCTCGCCCCCTCGGGCGCGGCGGGCAAGGGCCGGCGATGACCGCGCGCGGGGGGCCACAATCGCGGCGGACGGCCGAGATCGCTCATTGCATCGCGGCCCGGCGGGCCCTATGATGAAGCCTTGTCCTGAACGTGTCCGGGGCCCCTTCCAAGGGCGGTCCTGGTCTCGGGACCGTGCGGCCGGACGGATCCCACGCCGGACGCAGCGAATCGCCCCCGGGCCCGCTCGACTGGGGCCGTCGTCCGGGGCGTGATGGATGAACTCCATCGCTCGCGCATCCCCAATTTTCCACGTGTCCGCGGACCGACGCCGGCCTCCGCCCCCAGAGAGGGATCGCCGCGACGCCCGCGCATCGGAGTGCCAGGAACATGGCGTCCGCGATCCACGACGCGCTCGGTAGCGAAGCCGACAACCTGCTCAACTACACCTGCAAGGCGATCCCCAAGGAATCCCTGCACCTCCCCGGCCCCGACTTCGTCGATCGCGTCTTCGTCCCCAGCGATCGCAACCTGCGGGTGCTCGGCAACCTCGCCTGGATGTTCAACGCCGGCCGCCTCGCCGGCACCGGCTACCTCTCGATCCTGCCCGTCGACCAGGGCATCGAGCACTCCGGCGGTGCCAGCTTCGCCAAGAACCCGGCGTATTTCGACCCCGAGAACATCGTCAAGCTCGCCCTCGACGGCGGCTGCAACGCCGTCGCCAGCACGTTCGGCGTGCTGGGCATGGTCGCCCGCAAGTACGCCCACAAGATCCCGTTCATGGTCAAGATCAACCACAACGAGCTCTTGACGTATCCGAACGTCGCCAACCAGATCATGTTCGGCAAGGTCGAAGAGGCCTACAACATGGGCGCGGCGGCGATCGGCGCCACGATCTACTTCGGCTCCGACAACAGCGGCCGGCAGATCGTCGAGGTCGCCGAGGCCTTCTACAGGGCCCACGAGCTGGGCATGGCGACCGTCCTCTGGTGCTACCTGCGGAACAACGCCTTCAAGACCGACAAGGATTATCACGTCTCCGCCGACCTCACCGGCCAGGCCAACCACCTGGGCGTGACGATCGAGGCCGACATCATCAAGCAGAAGCTGCCGGAGAACAACGGCGGCTTCAAGGCCCTGAACATGGGCGGCTCCAGCTACGGCAAGCTCGACGAGCGGATGTATACCGAGCTGAGCAGCGACAACCCGATCGACCTCTGCCGCTACCAGCTCGCCAACTGCTACATGGGCCGCGCCGGGCTGATCAACTCGGGCGGAGCCAGCGGCAAGAACGACTTCGCCGAGGCCGTGAGGACCGCCGTCGTCAACAAGCGGGCCGGCGGCACGGGCCTGATCTCGGGCCGCAAGGCCTTCCAGCGGCCGATGGCCGAGGGCGTCAAGCTGCTCAACGCCATCCAGGACGTCTACCTCGACAAGGCGATCACGATCGCCTGACGATCCCGAAAAAGTAAAGCGGATTCCGGCCCACGCCGATAACAAGGTTGTCGGCTGGGACGCCGAGCCGGTCAAGGACGACCGGACGACGAAGGCCCTCGCTCCGCGGTCGCCGCCAAGGATGGAAGCGCGACCCGAAGGCCGAAGGGCCAGGGAAGGCCCCGCCTCACGATATCTGCGTTTCATCCCGGACGCCCCGACGGCCCACCAGCCGCCCGGGGCGTCCGGCGTTTTCGAAGGCCGGGCCGGACCTCGACGTTATGCGTCCGGCCCCCCCTCCTGCGGCCCATGCTACGATCAGAGCACCGACGGAGAGGGGATGATCCCTGGCGCAGGCGCGTGGGACCTGGGACGAGAGACCCGCCGGCGACGGGTCCTTGCCGGCGGCGTGGCGGCCTCTCGGTGCGGGAGTCCCGCCGGTCGGAGGTGGTTACCTTGCGCGAGCTGTGCGTCGGCTTCGCTTCCCTGACCCGGCCCTCGACGCTCCTACTTCCCCGGGGACGGCTTCGCCAGCGGGGGCTCGGGGCTGGCGTACACGGCCACGTCGCCATCCGACAGCCGCACCTGATAGATCTTCATTCTCTGGTTGTCGGGCATCTCGAAATCTTGCAGCAACAGGCCCGCGTGCGCGACGCGGGCCTGCTCGATCTCGTCCCGATGGCGCTGCGTCAGCGCCTTGTCGTGGATCGGCAGATTCTCGAAATGGGGGACGGCGGTTCCATCGGCCAGCTTCACGCGGTACTCGTAAATCGTGGTGCCATCGCCCCCGACGATTCTGCGCACGAATTCCGTCTTTCCGGCGGCGACCGCGTCCAGAAACATCGTCATCCTCCGCTCGCGCGCCTCGGGAGCGTCCGGCAGGAGGCGCGAGGTATTGAATACGGCGCCGTCGGCCCGCTTCCCCTGCAGGTAGACGCGCGTGCCGAGCGGGTCCGGCTCACGGCGGATCTCGGTCGCCTTCCCCTCGTCCACGAGCCGGTCAACCTCTTCATGGGCCGCCTTGACCTTCTCCCCGGTCATATTCGGGTCGTCAGAAGCGAAAAACTCCGCCGAAACCATGGAGGACCATGTCGTGGTCCCATCGGGGTTCTCCACGGTGCGGGTGATCCGGGACGAAGCCTTCCCGGCGTCGATGACGAACAGCTTCTCGACCTTCTTCGCCACCTGGGCGCCGCCCCAGGCAGCCGCTCCCAACAGGATGACCGCGCCGAGCGCCCATGCCAGGCGCGTCGGGACCGGCCCGAACGGGCAAAAATTCATGACCCACCACCTCCAGGCGGCCACCGGACCAGCCCTACGGCGGGGGCTCGCCTCCATCCGCCTCATCAGTTCGTCACGGAGGCTCACCCGGTGAACGCCCGCGACGAGGCGCGGCGCCTCGGCCTGCGAGAGACGTCGCTCGATGTCCCGGTCGTCGCTTGCCATGACCATGTCCTCCAGAGGAGGTGATGCCGATATCAAGTCCCGGTTGCATCGCCATCGTCGAGCGCCGCCCGGAGCTGGCTCAGGCCCCTGTGGACGAGCGACTTGACGGTCCCGACGCGACGACCCAGCACCTGGGCGACCTGATCGTTGTTGAGCCCCTCGAAGTAGCGCAGGACGAGCACGTCCTGGTAGGACTCGCCGAGCCGCCCGATGGCCCGACGCACCCTGGCGAACCGTTCGGCCTGCTCGCGGGCCGCCCCCGGGTCTTCCCGGCCGGGCTCGCGACTGAATCGCACGCGCCCCGACTCCTCGGCGCGCAGGTCTAGCGGTTCGGGCTCGGGATGCCGGCGCCGGGCACGTCGGTTCATCCGGAGCTGGTTGGTAGCGATCCGGTAGAGCCAGAGGCCGAACGGGGCCTCGCCCCGAAAGCGTCCCAGCCCGCGCAGGGCGGCGTAGAACGTGTCGCTCGTCAGTTCCTCGGCCGTCGCCACCCGCAAGGTCTGGCGGTACAAATAGCCCAAGACGCGGTCGTAGTGGCGCTCGTACAGCACGCCGAACGCCCAGACTTCGCCGGCTCTGGCGCGGGCGACCAGCTCGACTTCCGGCAAGATCCCTCGCGCGGCGGCCGTCCGGTCGTCGGGTGGCGATCCCAAGTCGATACCCGCCACGTCTCGCACGCAATCGCCTCCCAGGCCAGCTCTCTTAAAGAGAGATGCCGCAATGCCCATTCGGTTGCACGGGCATGATCGGGCCCCGCCATCCGGCCCGATCCGGAGGACGTCGACCCCCGCGGACATTCTCCCACGGCCCTCGCTCCGTCGAGGACTCCGGAGCGAGTGGGGCGAATCGTCCTCACAGGCGACGGCGCCTCGGGGAGCCCCTGGACGAGGGGCCGAAGCCGTCGAGAATCGGACCGCAATCGCCTTCCTCGCGAGGGGAGGTGGCTCGCAAGGGCCGGACGATCGGGAGGGGGGAGGGGAGGTCCGGCGGAATTCGGAGCGCGGCGGCCGCTTCGCTCGCGACGCCGCGTCCCCCTCGACGGCCCCCCTCCTGCTACGCTGCGCGCGCCGAGAGGAGCAGCCGCATCGCCCGGGACCTGCGGACGACACCTCGACCTTGCGCCACGGCCCCCAAATGGGGTCGTCCGGATGCGGGCCCTCGATCGGCATCCGCACGAACCGACGGCGGCCGCGGGACGACGCGTGAGTCGTCCCGCGGCCGCGGCGTGATGTGATGCGATGCGACGCTCGCTGCGTCGGCTCAGAAGGCGTCGGCGCTGATGATCTCGCCGCCCGCGATGGAGCCGAGGGCCTGATAGATCCCCGGGCCCTGGGCGCCCGCGCCCGAGGTGTAGCCCGAGCCGCCGATGGTCACGCCGACCGGCGCGCCCGTCGTCGCGTCGAGGGTCCAGCTCGCGATCGAGTCCTTGACGAACTTCACGGAGCCGTCGCAGAAGGCGAAGTTGGCGCCGCCGGGGTGGAAGCTCGACGCCGCCTGCACGAACGCCGAGCCGCCGGTGACCGTCGGCAGGTTCACCTTCTTCTTCTGGATGTTGGGCGGGTAGTAGGTCGTGAACGTGCTGTCGCCGTAGTCGCCCGAGATCCACCAGTGCCAGCGGTAGAACGACCGGGCGTCCGACTTGCTCAGCAGCCCGTGGGCCCGCTCCCCGAACGCGAACGTGTTGCTGGTGCCGTCGGTGATCGCGGCCAGCCGGACGATGCTGCGGCTCGCGCCGGGGAGCATCTGGGTGTAGCCCACCGTGACGATCGGCCCGTTGTGCTGGTTCATGGCGGCCGTCGCCTGCGCGACGTCGTACGGGTTCGTGGCCGCGGTGCCGTACCAGTTGCCGGCCCAGTAGCCGTAGCATCCGGCGTAGCTCGTGAACGCGAACTTCTGCGGGATCCCGTGCTGGCCGTTGGGGTCTTCCGTATACGTGTTCCCCGCCATCTCGGTGTCGCTCGGGCAGAAGAACAGGTTCACCTGGGTGCCGCTGACCGTCACATTGGCATTCGTCCGGTAGGCGAACGACGTGTTATAGGCGCTGAAAAGAGGACCCTGCTCGACGTACGGCAGGAGCTGGGCGAGGCAGCTGTACGCGTTGTCGTAGCCCAGCGACGAGCCCGGCGCGAGCTGGCCGGCGAACGCCCACGGATAGGAGCTGTTCGAGCTCTCGTAGTTGGCCAGGCCGAGGCCCAACTGCTTCAGGTTGTTGACGCACTGGGCGCGGCGGGCCGCCTCGCGCGCCGACTGGACGGCGGGGAGCAGCAGGGCGATCAGCACCGCGATGATCGCGATGACGACGAGCAGCTCGATCAGCGTGAAGGCGCGACGTCGCGCCTCGGGGTGGGCATGGGCGATCACGAATGTCTCCGCGAAAAGGATGGGCTGGGGAACGGGCGATGGCTTGCTTTTCTCAAGGCTTGCCCCAGCCCGCGTTCTTCCCCAGCCGCCCCTTCTTCTCCGGCGTCGGCGTCTTGTCGTTCTCGACCGAGATCGACCCGACGGCCGGTTGATCCGGATCCTGGATCGAGCATCCGGGGCCTGCGAAGAAGAGGAGGGCGCATGCGAAGGCGAGGAAGAGGCTGGGGCGCATGGGTGGTGCTCAGGGGGGCGGGGAGCGAATCGGCGGATCGACGTCGATCGGCCCGAGGGAGGATGATGATATCCCGTCGCCGCGAAGATTTCGTGAGTAAAACAGGAAGGTTATGCAAACCAACTAATATTTAGTATACATACAATTCATATTAACAAGATATTTTGATTCTTAACATGTGATCGAGGCTCCCGATCGGGGGACGACCCTCCGGGGGCGATCGAGGCCTCGACCTCCGCCCCGCCCGGGGGTAGACTGCGCGTCGGGCGGGCGCTCGGTCCCGCCGTACGGCGATCGAGGACGACGGCCGGGCGTCGCGCCGACCGTACCGAGATCGCGCTTCCGTCCGTCGCTATTCGGTGGGTTCGCGATGCCCGCTCCACGACGATCCGCGGCGTTTGCGCTCTTGATCCTGGCGGCGGCCTCGCCCGCGGGGGCCGCCGGGATCCGGCTCGGGGCCCCGTTCGGCGACCACATGGTGGTCCAGAGGGACCGCCCGGTCCGGGTGTGGGGCGAGGCGGCGGGCGGGGCGGGCGTCGAGGTCCGCCTGGGGCCGCGCATGGCGAGGGCCGCGGCCGCGGCCGACGGCCGCTGGTCGGCGACGTTGGAGGCGCTGCCGGCCGGCGGGCCGTACGTCCTGGCGGCCGAGTCCGGCGGGGAGAAGGCCGGGGCGGCGGACGTCCTCGTCGGCGACGTCTGGCTCTGCTCCGGCCAGTCGAACATGCAGATGACCCTGAAGGAATGCGACGGCGGGCTCGAGGCCGCCGAAGCCGCGGGGGCGCTCGCGAAGCTCCGCCTGGGCTCGATCGGCCGTCGGGCGAGCGCGGCCCCGGAATCGGGCGGCGACGTCCGCTGGCGCGTCGCCTCGCGCGATTCCGCGAGGGACTTCTCCGGGGTCGGATTCTTCTTCGCGGCCGACCTGTCGGCCGATCCCGCGCTCCGGGACGTCCCTCTGGGGGTCCTCGACGCCTCGTTCGGCGGCACGATGTGCGAGGCCTGGACGCCCGCGGAGGCGCTGGCGGGTTTCGCCCGGGACGACCTCCGGGATTCGATGTTCGGCGTCAAACCGTCGGCGCTGTACAACGGCATGATCGCCCCGCTGGGGAAGGCCCCGATCAAGGGGGTGGTCTGGTATCAGGGCGAGGGCAACTCGGACCGCCCGGCGAGCTATCCGAGGCTCCTGGCGGCCCTCATCGCCTCGTGGAGGGGCCGGTTCGAGTCCCCGGACCTGCCGTTCATCGTCGTCCAGCTGCCGGACTACGCGGCCGGCTGGGGCGGGGTGTCGTGGGCCTGGATGCGCGAGGCCCAGGCGTCGGCCGTCCGGGCGACGGAGCACGCCTCGCTGGCGGTCGGGATCGACACCAACGACGGGTCCGACCTGCACCCTCGCCGGAAGCGCGAGATCGGCCGGAGGGCCGCACTCCTGGCCCTCCACGACGTGTACGGCCGCCCGGTCGTCGCGCGAGGCCCGGAGTTCCAGAGGGCGACGCCCGAGGGGGGCTCGTTGCGCGTGGCGTTCGACGCCGCCGGGGACGGGCTGGCCTCGCGGGGCGGCGGCCCCATCCGCGGGTTCGCGGTGGCCGGGGCGGACGGCCGATATCGGTATGCCGACGCCGTCGTCGAGGGCGACGCCGTGGTGCTGCGCAGCGAGGCGGTCCCCGCCCCCCTCACGGTCCGCTACGCCTGGGGCGGCGCCCCGGGCGCGAACCTCGTCAATCGCGCCGGGCTGCCGGCCGCGCCGTTCCGGACGGACGGCGCGACCCGTCCCGACGCCGACGTCCAGCGGCCGCCCGTCGGCCGCATCGTCCGGACGAGGTCCTACGAGACGGCGATCAACGGCGTCGGCTCGGTGACGAGCCTGGTCGTCGGGGGTCGACAGTTCCTCTCGAACGAGCCGGGATGGGGCGGCGGCACGACCATCACCGGGGGGCTGGCCCCCCGCGAGCTGGCCGACGTCCACGAGCCCGGCCCGGGTTGCGTCGCGTTCCGCGACGACCTCGTCGACCTGGTCCTGGAGTTCGGCGACGGGCGCATGGACTGGACGGTCGCCAACCGGGGCAAGGACGAGATCCGGCTCCGGATCGCCCTGCACCCGAGGGTCGCGGTCCGTCGACGGGGCGACGCCGAGCCGGTGGAGCTTCGCCGCGACGCCGCCGCCGTGCTCGTGACCGGGGTGGACGTCGTGAGCGACTCGGAAGGCGGGCCCGTCCTGGAGGCCGTCATCGGCGGCCAGGCGTCGAAGCGGCTCTCCCTGTCGATTCCGGATCGGTGACGATCCGCCCCGCAGGGCGGCGACCGACCGACGGGGCGGGACGGCGTCTCGTCACCGGGCCCCGACGCCGATCAGGACCCGCGTGCCGTCGCGGAGGGCCCGCTCGTAGAAGAAGAGCTGGTTCTCGGGGGCGTCGACGAGCGTGGAGAAGGGGGGGGCGTCGCCGTCCTTGAAGGTGCAGCGGAGGGTCACGCGACCGGATTCGTCCTTCTCGAACGTGGTGTCGGCGAGCCGGCCGCCCCCCAGGTCGCACGTCAGCGTCGCGCCGGGGTTGAGACGTTCGCTGAGCGAGACGATCAGCTCGAACCCGTGGTCCGGCAGGATCTTGCGGAGCTGGGTGCGGACCGTCGAGAGCCGAGGGTCGATCGTCGACGACCCCGGGACGGCCTTGATCGCGAAGACCGTCACCTGGCGGGCGTCTTCCGGGCTGACGGCGACGATGGGCGGGGGGACGGGGTCCGCTCCCGGCGACGGCGGGCGTTGCGAGCATCCCGAGGCGAGCACGAGGATGGCCGCGAGCAACGAGTAAGGCGTCCGCGAAGCGCCTCGACCCTCATCCGGCCCTTCGGGCCACCTTCCCCCGGGGGGAGAAGGGTTCGGACGGTGGTTAGCGGCCATCCGGGCCCCTCGCTTCCCGCTCACTCCGACATCGCGACGACCGGGCCGGCCATCGATTCGAGGAGGTTGTAGACGAGGTACCAGGCGTCGACGCCGGCGGGCCCGGCCTGGGGGGAGAGGTCGGTGGTCTGGAGGACGTCGGCGTTCGAGCGGATCAGCACGAGCTGGCCCTCCTCGATCCGGACGACGGCGGTGGCCGTGCGCGAGACGTCGTCGGCGTCGGGCCGGGAGCCGTTCCTCAGGGTGATCCCCACCGCCAGCAGGATCGCGGCGGCCTGGGCGATCAGCACGAGGCCGGCGGCGGCCCAGCGCCCGGCGCGGGGCGGCGGCATGACGAGGGTCAGGGGGCGGGCGTGGGCGGCCGGTTCGTCGTCCAGCCGGCTCAACGACGCCCAGACGCGGTCCCAGGCCTCGGCCGGGGGGGCCGGGGGCCGGGTCGCTTCCCAGAGTCGGTCGAGGCCGGTCGCCTCGTTGCGGTCGCGGTCGGCTTGCATGGGTCTTCCTATCCTATCTTCTCAATCGAGCCCTTTCAGGCGGTCCCAATCGAGCATCTCCTGGAGCTTGCGGCGGGCGGCGTTGATCCGGCTCATCACGGTGCCGATCGGGACGTCCTGGGCCTCGGCGATCTCCTTGTAGCTCAGACCCGCCTCGGCGAACATCACGAACGTCGCCCGGAGGGTGGGGGAGAGCCGGCCGAGGGCCTCGTCGAGCGTCCGCCGGAGGTCCTGCCGCTGGAGGCCCCGAGCCGGGTCGTCGTCGGGGCTGGGGCTCGTCGGATCCCCTTCCAGCGTCACGAACTTACGCCGCTTCCTCCGCCTCCCCTGGTCGAGCGCCGTGTTGACGACGATCCGCAGCAGCCAGAACCGGAACCCGCCGCGGCCGTCGAACTCGTCGAGCCGGGAGAAGGCTTTCAGGAGCGATTCCTGGACCGCGTCGAGCGCGTCGGCCTCGTCTCCCAAAAGCCGGTAGGCCGTCCGATACGCGTCGTCCCGATGGCGGAGGAACAGCTCCTCGCGGGCCGCGAGATCCCGCCCCCGCGCCCGCTGGACCAGCACCTCGTCGGGGATGGATGCGACCGTCGGGGCGTCCAGCATACGATCTCCTACCCAGACGAGACGATCCCGGCCCGGCTCCTATTCGATCCCCCGGGCCATCGGTTACACTAGATCCTCCGCGGGCCGCCGCATCCCATTGTAACGCGAGGAGTCCCGACCGCCGTGCCCGTCGAGGTCCTGATCCCGGAAGCCGCCCTCCACGACCGCGTCCGCGAGCTGGGCGGCGAGGTCGCGCGCGACTACGCCGGCAAGCCGCTGACGATCGTGGCGATCCTGACCGGCAGCCTGATGGTCCTGGCCGACCTGGTCCGGGCGGTCGACGTCCCCCACCGGATCGGCCTGCTGCACGCCAGCAGCTACCGCGGGGCGTCGACGACCTCGTCCACGCTGATCATCAACGAGAACCTCGCCCCCGACGTGGTCGATCGCGACGTGCTGCTGCTCGACGACATCCTCGACACCGGCCAGACCCTCGCGGCGCTCGTCGACCACATCGCCGCGCGGGGGGCGAAGAGCGTCAAGACGGCCGTCCTGCTCCGCAAGGTCGGCCGGCAGACGGTCCCGATCGAGCCCGACTACTGCGGCTTCACGATCCCCGACGCCTTCGTCGTCGGCTACGGGCTCGACTACGACGACGACTACCGCCACCTCCCCTACGTCGGCGTCCTCCAGGACTGACCGAGCCGGACCGAGTCGAGCGCCCTCCGTGACCGAACGAGCCCCCAAGCTAGCCCTCCTCTCCCGACGCTATCCGCCGTTGATCGGCGGCGCCGAGCGCGTGCTGGGCTACCTGGCCGAGGCCCTGGCGCGCGAGGGTGCCGACGTCGCGGTGCTGACCTCGGCCGTCGCCGAGGCGGCGGCGCTCGCCCCGCGCGAGGAGGTCGACTACCCCCGGTCGCAGGGCGGGGGCCGGCTGACGATCCACCGCCTGAAGACGTCGCCGCTGCGGTTCGTCGGCACCTGGGCCTACATGCGGAACCTGGCCCGCTGGCTGGCGACGAACCCGGTCGACCTGGCGTACGTCTCGATGCTCAAGCACGACGCCTACGTCGCCGTGGCGGCGGGGGCGGAGCGAGGCTTCCCGGTCGTCCTCCGGCCCGAGGGCGCCGGCGCCACCGGCGACGTCGCCTGGCAGGCGAAGGGGAACTTCGGCGCGCGGATCGCCCGCCGCTGCAAGCGGGCCGACGCCCTCGTGGCCATCTCCCCGCCCGTCCGCGCCGAGCTGGTCGACGCCGGCTACGACGAGGCGACGATCCACGACCTCCCCAACGGCGTGCCGATCCCGTCGCGGGCCTGGCAGCGCCGCGAGGGCTGGCAGCGGTCGCCGCGGGCGATCTTCGTCGGCCGCCTGGCGCCCGAGAAGGGGCTCGACACCCTCGTCCGCGCCTGGCCGATCGTCCGCGAGACGTTCCCCGAGGCCCGGCTGACGCTCGTCGGCGAGGGGCCCGAGCGCCCGGGCCTCGACCGCCTGGCGCGCGAGCTGGGCCTGGCCGGGCCGGCCTTCGCGATGCCCGGGCCGTCGGCCGACGTCGAGGACGAGCTGCGCGGGGCCGACCTGTTCGTGCTCCCCTCGACGGAGGAGGGGATGAGCATCGCCCTGATGGAGGCGATGGCGCTCGGCGTGCCGGTCGTCGCCTCGGCGATCCCGGGCAACCGCCGCCTGATCGCCGACTTCAAGCACGGCCGGCTCGCCCCCCCGCGCGAGCCCGAGACGCTCGCCCGGACGGTCGTCGAGCAGTGGTCGACGTTCGACCGGGCCTTCCACATGAGCCGCGCGGCCCGGGGCCGCGTCGAGCAGCAGTACTCGATCCGGACGGTCGCGCGGCGTCATCTCAACTTGTTCCGGGAACTGATCGCCCGCGAGCGATCGGGCTGAGTGGAAACGGGGTCCGCCGCCGTGCTCAAGGTCTTGCAACTGATCCCGACTCTCGACCGCTCCGGCGCCGAGAAGCAGATGGTGATGCTCTCGAAGGGCCTCCCCCGCGACCGCTTCCGCGTCGAGGCCGCCGTGCTGACGCGACCGGGCCCGCTGGAGGCCGAGCTGGTCGCCGCCGGGATCCCGGTGACGTCGATCGCCAAGCGCCGCAAGGTCGACCCCTTCGCCCTGGGGCGGCTGACCCGGCTGATCCGGGCCGGGAAGTTCGACGTCGTCCAGACCTGGATCTTCGCCGCCAACGCCTACGGCCGGATCGCCGCCAGGCGCGCCGGGACGCCCGTCGTGGTGACCGCCGAGATGGCCGTAGACCTGTGGAAGGGGCGGATCGAGCGGGCCGTCGACCGCCGGCTGGCGACGTCCTGCGACAAGCTCGTCGGCAACTCGAACGCCGTGGTCGACTACTACCGCAAGCTCGGCGTGCCCGCGGAACGGCTGGAGATGATCTACTCGGGCGTCGCCGACGAGGCCCCGCCGCAGGTCGACCCGGCGGCCGTACGCGCCGAGATCGGCTTCCCGCCCGACGCGTCGCTCGCCCTGTTCGCCGGCCGGCTCGCGCCCCAGAAGCGCGTGGGCGACCTGCTCAAGGTGCTCGACCTGTTGCAGCACGTCCAGCCCGACCTGCGCACCGCGATCGTCGGCGACGGCCCGATGCGCGCCGAGCTGGAGAAGCTCGCCGGCCGCTACGACCTGGTCGATCGGGTGCGGTTCCTGGGCCACCGCGAGGACGTCCCCCGCCTGATGGCCGCCGCCGACGTCGTCGTCCTGACCAGCGAATACGAAGGCCTGCCCAACGTCGTCCTGGAGGCGATGATGCTCTCCAAGCCCGTCGTCGCGACCGCCGCGCCGGGGACGACCGAGGTCGTCGCCGACGGCCTGACCGGCATGCTGGCGCCCATCGGCGACATCCCCGCGCTCGCCAAGGTGCTCCGCAACCTGATCCGCGACCCCGCCCGCGCCCGGGCCCTCGGCGCGGCCGGCCGCGAGCGCGCCCTGGCCGAGTTCAACGACGGGGCCATGATCGCCCGTTTCGCCGACCTCTACGAGCGCCTCGCCGCCGCCAAGGGCCTGGCCGTCGCCCCGTCGCCGACGGCGTCCTGACGCCCCCGCGGCAGCCGGGATCCGCCCGAAATCTCGGGATCGGCGTGCGCAATCGGCGTTCGTCGCCCATGATCTCCATGGGGGATGGTGCGCCCCGAGCAGGACCAGGAAGCGAGCGAGATCCACGACCCGGGGTGCGGCGGATAAAAAAAATGCGACGACCGGACCCAATTTTTCGAGTCGTTTTCCAGGTTTAACGCGATACCTTCAAGCCACTTGCGTCGATCGGCTTCCTTGGCGTCCTGGCGCGAACGGAGCCGATTCCCGGCCGGGTCGAAACGAGGCCGGGGACGCCGTCCGGGATGAGAGGGAGGCCCTTCCCCTCGACCCTCGGCCCCGCGATCATGGCGGGGACGACCCGTCGCCGAATCGCGGCCACACCTCGCCCAGGACCAACCGATGACCCGGACATCCTCGCGCCTCGTCCCGACCCTGATCCTGGCGTTCCTGCCGATCGCCGCCCTGGCCGACGACGCCCCTTTGCGGCTGACGCTGCGCTCGCGGGGCGTCGAGGCCGGCAAGGTCACGGTGGTCGAGAAGACCGAGGACTGGGACCCGAAGACGACGGCGATCGTCGTCTGCGACATGTGGGACCAGCACTGGTGCAGGTCGGCCGCCAGCCGGGTGGGCGAGATGGCCGGGCCGCTGAACGAGACCCTCAAGATCGCCCGGGACCGCGGCGTCTTCATCATCCACGCCCCCAGCACGACGACCGCCTTCTACAAGGACTCACCGCAACGACGACGCGCCCAGCAGGCCCCGTACGCCCCGACGCCCGTCCCGCTCGTCACGACGCCCCGCTGGGGGACAGCCTGGTACTGGACCGACGCGAAGCGCGAGGGCGTCCTGCCGATCGACGACTCGGACATGGGCTGCGACTGCAAGGTCAAGTGCGAGATCACCGCCCCCTGGACCCGGCAGACCGCCGCGATCGAGATCGCCGAGGCCGACGCGATCACGGACGACGGCCAGGAGACCTGGAACCTCCTCGCCGCCCGCGGGATCGACCGCGTCATCCTCTGCGGCGTCCACCTCAACATGTGCGTGCTGGGCCGCCCGTTCGCCATCCGCCAGTTGACCGTGCTCGGCAAGAAGGTCGCCCTGATGCGCGACATGACCGACACGATGTACAACCCCGACCGGCCCCCGGGCGTCGCCCACTTCACCGGCACCGACCTGATGATCGAGCACGTCGAACGCTACTGGTGCCCGACGTTCACCAGTTCGGCCATCACGGGGAAGCCCCGCTTCCGGTTCGACGGGGCGCCGCCCGCTCAGGAATGACCTTCGTCACGTGGGGCGGATCGTCCTTCTCCCCTTCGTCTGCAGTTTCCGGGACTTCGTAACAACTGGGAAGTCGGAGCGTTCCCTTGTCATACGGCTTCGCGAGGGATGCGCGGGAGTCTTAGTTCAGCGTCTCAGGACGACGACGTCCAAGTCGGGACTGACTCGCCTCCACGCTCGGTCGAACTCCTCGATATGAACGTGGCCGGAACGGAGGTCGCCCGCCTCAGCCCTGTCGGCGCATTCTCGGAGGAAGGTCGCGAGTCGTCGCAGGCCGTCGGGGCTCAGGTCGAAGCTCACCTCGCGTAGTTCCAGCAATCCGTACTCGGCATCGACGACCGCTCGCTGGTAGCCATAGGCCGGCATCGCACCTCGCCCTCGCCGCTTCGGCGTTGAGTGGACGGGGCCGGCCCGGTCGGGACGATGGCGTTTACCACACTGCCTGCCCCCCCGAACGGAGCGGGCCCCCGATGACATCCTCGCATCCGCTCCCACCCCGTTCCAGTGGATCACGCAACTAGCCAGGCCTCTGTGATCTCCTGGAAAAAACAACTCCGTGGGCGAAGGTGGCCGGAGACCGGATGAGGGGCTCGTCAACCGACGCCGGCCTCTCGCATTTCACGACGCCGCGCCCGCCTTGAAGTCCGAGGCCCCGACTATGGGGTCCCCCTCATCCGGCCCTGCGGGCCACCTTCTCCCACGAGGGGAGAAGGCCGTCGAGATCCGGTGCCGGCCGGCCTCACTTCGGGATGTCGAACCAGTCTCCCGGCTCCATCACGACGGGCTGGGCGGAGGTCTCCTTCTTGACGCGCTCGGCCCAGGCGCGGGCGTCCTGGGCGATGCCCGGGAAGGTCCCGTAGTGGATGGGGATCACGTACTTCGGCTTGAGCAGCTTGACGGCCCGGATCGAGTCGTCGACGCCCATCGTGTAGTAGTCGCCGATGGGGAGCAGCGCGAGGTCGAGGCCCTCCTCGCCGATGAGGGCCATGTCGCCGAAGAGGGCGGTGTCGGCGGCGTCGTAGACCTTGGTCCCGTCGGGGAAGGTCAGGATGAAGCCGCAGGGGTTGCCGCCGTTCGAGCCGTCGGGGAGCGCCGAGCCGTGGAAGGCGAGCGTGAACTTGACGCGGACCCAGTCGTCGAACGTGAACCCGCCGCCGTGCTGGAGGCCCTCGACTTTCAGAAGCCCTTGCTCGGGCTGCTTGAGCCACTCGCCGATCTCGTAGTTGCTGGCGACCGTCGCCTTGGTCCGTTTGGCGATCGCCACCGCGTCGCCGACGTGGTCGCCGTGGCCGTGCGAGATCAGGATCAGGTCGGCCTGCGCGTCGTCGGGCTGGATGGCGGCCTTGGGGTTGCCGGTCAGGAATGGGTCGATCAGCACGTGCTTGCCGTCGTTCTCGAACAGCAGCGCGGAATGGCCGAGCCAGCGGAAGCGGGTGGACATGACGGTTCGTCTCTCCGGGTTGGCGGGCCGTCGGGACCTCTCTGTCCCGGGTCGACGGCCGGCCCCCATCATACCCCGCGAATCCCGGGCCGCCAGCCGCCGCGTCAGGGCTTCGGGGCCGCCTCGGTCCCCGGCAGGGGGGGCATGCCCAGGTGCTTGCGGAGGAAGACGACCGACTTCACCACGGCGGTCTTCCACTCCTCGGGCCTGTCGCCGCCGCCGCCGTGGTCGCCGCCGACGATCGTGAACAGCTCGGCCTCGACGCCCACCTTCTTGCAGGCCTCTTCGAACGCCGTCGCCTGATCGTAGGGGACGAGCTGGTCCTTCGTGCCGTGGATCAGCAGCACCGGGGCGTCGCCGGCGTTGAGGTGGTGGAGCGGGCTGGCCGCGTCCTGCGCCGCGCGGTCGGCCTTGCGCGCCTGGCCCAGCAGGTCCTCGACCATGGCACGCGAGGCGTCGGGGTAGGGCCGGGTGAGGTCGGTCGGCCCGGCGAGCGAGACGGCGGCCTTGACGGCGCTCGACGTCTTCGCGTCCTTCGGGTCCTCGTCGGCGGTCGTCGCCAGCAAGAGGGCCAGGTGCGCGCCGGCCGAGCCGCCCATCACGGCGATCCGATCGGGGTCGAGCTTCCACTCCTTGGCGTGCTCGCGGACGAACCGGACGGCCGCCTTGACGTCGTCGAGCTGCGCCGGGAACGGGTGCTTGGGGGCGAACCGGTACTGCACGGAGACCCCCGCGCAGCCCTGCTGGGCGACGCCGAAGAGGCCGTCGCGGAAGTCGCGCTTGTCGCCCGCGCGCCAGCCGCCGCCGTGGATGAAGACGACGACCGGGAACGGCCCCTCGCCGGCCTTCGGACGCGCGAAGTCGACGTGCAGCGTCTCGCCGTCGACCTCCCTGTACACGACGTCCTTCTCGAAGACGATCGACTCCGGCGGCGTCGGTTCCTGGCGGGCCAGCACGAACGTGACGCAGAGGACCATCAAGGCCGTCAGGCCCGCCCATTTCAACCCGATCTTCACGTGCCGACGCTCCCTTCGCTGGACCGACGCCCGCCCCGCCGCCGTCGGCGAGGACCACAAGGGGATACTTGCGCGAGCCCGGACGGGTTTCAACGCCATGAAACCGCCCCCCGGGGATGGTACCATAACCTCAGCATCCGTCGCGGCTCGGACGAGGGGGATTACCGAAGTGGGGCGAGGGAACGTGGCGATGAATTCCAGCGAACGCGACGCGGGCCGTCGGATCGCCCGGGCCGTCCTGCTGCTGTCGGGCGGCCTCGCGGTCGGTTGCGCCCGCCAGGAGCCGGCCCCCCCGGCGACGGTCGCCGCCGATGCGGAAGCGCCCGCGAAGGCCGAGGTCGACGAGCCCCATCAGTCGTTCCACATCGAGCCCACGCGGCCCATCGCCGAGATCCGCGCCGAGGCCCTCGCCGCCGAGCCGCCTCGGGAGACGGGCGAGTTCGAGAGGCCCGACCTCGTCGACCTGGCGACGCTCGACCCGCGGATCAGGCTGGAGATCCGCTACGCCACGGCCGACAACTTCCTGGGCGTCCCGGTCTACACGACCTCGCGGGCTTTCCTGCAACGGCCGGCGGCCGAGGCCCTGGCTCGGGCCCAGGCGAGGCTCGCCGAGCGGGGCTTCGGCCTCCTGATCTACGACGGCTACCGACCCTGGCACGTCACCAAGCTCTTTCGGGTGGCCACGCCCGAGAAGTACCACGCGTTCGTCGCCGACCCCGCCGGGGGATCGCGGCACAACCGAGGCTGCGCCGTCGACCTGACGCTCTACGACCTCAAGTCGTCCGCCCCCCTCGACATGCCCACCGGCTACGACGACTTCTCCGCACGCGCCTACTCCGACTCCCCCGACGCCACCCCCACCCAGGCCGCCAACCGCGCCATCCTGCGCCAGGCGCTGGAGGCCGAGGGCTTCCTGCACCTCCCCGAGGAATGGTGGCATTACGACTACAGGGACTGGCGGCGCTACCCGATCCAGAACGTCGCGTTCGAGAAGCTGGGGGCCCAGGATTGAGGAGGGGTTCGCCGCCGATAGAAGACTTCGGACGAGCGGATCGCCGTGAACCCGCCGGCCTTCCCTCGAGTCTACATGAAAGGCACGCTGGGTCCCCACGACGATTGGGGAGGCGAAGTCGTCACGCAAGTCGCCTGGGGCTCGATATATGACTCGTGACCGCGTCTGGGACGTCAAGTTCCGGATCGCGCTCGGGATCGTGAGGTCCGCCGCCGACTCGTGGTCGGTGCGAGCGGCGGACGCCCAGGACGTCGATTCGACCCTCGCCGTCCTGTTCCGGATCTTCTCCAGCCCTTGGCGCGTCTCGCCCGTCCCACGCCAGCTCAAGGCCGAAGTGAGGGTCCTTGCGGATTGGCGCGCGCTCGTCTCCACCGCAAACTCGGAAGCCCGGCGGCTGAACCCCCAGGTCCCTGCGGAAGTCGTCGAACGGCTGGTCGACGACCTGGCGGTCGGGCTCCGTTCATTTGCAAACGAGTGGTCCAAGGGGGATCCCGAAAATCCGCCTACGACGCACGCGCTGAATGCGATCGTCCACGCCCTTTTCGAGGGTAAGCTGGTGAGGCGTCCGGCGAATCCACGCCTGCCGACTTCCCTACGACCCTACGAGCCCTGAACCGAGAAGCTCGCCCACCAGTCCAGGCGAGGCTGCGTCACGCGAATGAGAACCGCCGACGTGGGCCAGTTGAGCCAATCGGTCCCGGAGGTCGATCCGGACGGCGGGCGGATCTTCAGCCCTTCAACAGGCGTGGGGCGGTTCGCGATCGAGCTTCGCACGTCAGAACTGGATGCCGTAGGTCCGGGGCGCGTCGCGCCAAAGGGTCATGATCTCGCCGGTGGCGGGGTCGCGGGCCGGGATGGGGAGGCTGCCGATGAGCTTGACGGCGGCGCGGGACTCGGCCTCGGTCACCAGCTCGTCGCGGATCAGGTCCCAGTCGCGGCCCTCGGGATAGCCGCCGACCATGTGCGAGTCGGCCGAGTTGTCCAGGCGGGTGTGCGACGTCCCGGCCGGCAGGACGACGACGTCGCCGGGCGTCAGCTTCACGATCGTCCCGCCCTCGCCGCCGAGTTGCAGGGTGATGCTGCCGCGCGCCATGCCGAGCGCCTCGTGGCTCGTCGAGTGGAAGTGGTAGTAGTCGTAGACGCCCAGCTCGCGCCAGTTGTTGAGCCAGTCGTTGCGCCGGAAGGTGGCCTCGATGGCGTCGGCGAGGTCCTCGCCGGCCGCCGCCGTCACGACGCCCCGGTGGATCAGCACGGGGAAGCGGCTGTTGGGGACCATGCCGTTGGGCTTGAAGGACAGCGTTTCGAGGCGAGGACCGGTTCCGGCCATGACGTCGGCTCCTGTTTCGTTTCGAGTGCGGCGGGCGAAAGATCAACCGGGCCCGGGCTCGTCCCCGGCGACGACCCCACCGTAGGGGACGTCGACGCCCCCGTATCGTCGCACCCGGATGTTGGCCTGCTCGGCGTGGCCCACGAAGCCTTCGAGGGCGCAGAGACGCGAGCAATAGCCGCCGACGAGCGCCGCGGCCTCGTCGGTCAGGACTTTCTGATACGTGCACGTCTTCAGGAACTTGCCGACCCAGAGCCCGCCGGTGTAGCGGGCGGCCTTCCTCGTGGGCAGGGTGTGATTGGTCCCGATGACCTTGTCGCCGAACGCGACGTTGGTGCGCGGGCCCAGGAAGAGCGCCCCGTAGTTGCGCATGTGGGTCAGGAAGTAGTCGGGGTCGCGGGTCATGACCTGGACGTGCTCGGACGCGATCCGGTCGGCGACCCGCACCATCTCGGCGTCGTCGGCCGCCACGCAGACCGCGCCGTGGCGGTCCCACGCCTGGCGGGCGACGGCCGCCGTGGGGAGGATCGTCAGCAGCCGCCCGACCTCGGCGATCGTCTCGCGCGCCAGCTTCTCGGAAGTGGTGAGCAGGATCGCCGGCGAGTCGG
The DNA here is from genome assembly GCF_029589435.1 of Paludisphaera mucosa. NCBI lineage: Bacteria > Pseudomonadati > Planctomycetota > Planctomycetia > Isosphaerales > Isosphaeraceae > Paludisphaera > Paludisphaera mucosa. The sequence continues at coordinate 4,401,014 of NZ_JARRAG010000002.1, forward strand.
GGCCGTGCTCGGCCTGGCCCAGCAGGTCGGTGGCGCACAGCTCGGCGTCGACCGTCTCGTCGGCGATGACCAGGGTCTCGGTCGGGCCGGCGAACAGGTCGATGCCGACGCGGCCGAAGAGCTGGCGCTTGGCCTCGGCCACGTAGGCGTTCCCGGGGCCGATCAGCAGGTCGACCGCGGCGATCGATCGCGTCCCCAAAGCCATCGCGGCGACCGCCTGGACGCCCCCCAGGCAGTAGATCTCGTCGGCCCCCGCCAGGTGCTGCGCCGCGACGATCGCGGCGGCGGGCCGGCCCTGATACGGCGGGGCGCAGGTGACGACCCGGGGCACGCCCGCGACCTTGGCCGTGACGACCGACATGTGCGCCGAGGCCAGCAGCGGGTACTTCCCGCCCGGGACGTAGCAGCCGGCCGAGCCGACCGGGATGTTCTTGTGGCCCAGCACGACCCCGGGCAGCGTCTCGACCTCCACGTCGCGGAGGGCCTCGCGCTGATGCCGGGCGAAGTTCCGCACCTGCTCCTGCGCGAACCGGACGTCGGCGACGTCGCGCCGGCTGAGCTGGGCGAGGCAGCCCTCGACCTCGGCCGGCGACAGCCGGTAGTCGTCGCGGTCCCAGCCGTCGAAGCGGACGGAAAGCTCGCGCACCGCCTCGTCGCCGCGACGGGCGACGTCGGCCAGGATGCGCTCGACCGTCTCGCGGACCTTCGCGTCCGCCTCGGCCGTCTCCGCCTGATCGGCCCCGCGCTTCAGCCAGTTCTCCACCCCGCGCTCCTCACCCTGGGCCCCCGACGATCCGAGGCGACGCGAAATCCCGGCTGGGATCTTACGCGTCGGCCGGCCTCGACACCAGGGCCGAGGGGCCGCGCCCGAGGCTACCCAAGCCGTCCGCATTCGCCGATACTGGACCTCCGTCGCGAAAGACCTCCCCGACGAGGCGAGACCTCGACCATGCCCCGAAGCTCTCTGTGCCGCCTGCTCCTGGCCCTCGGCCTCGCGACGTCCCCGCGAGCGGAGGACGGGCCGCAGCAGTTCCTCGAAAACGGCGTCACCGCCCACCGGGGGAATTCGAGCGAGCACCCCGAGAACACCATGCCCGCGCTCGCCAGCGGCCTGGAATCGGGGGCCGACTGGGTCGAGCTGGACATCTTCCGCACGAAGGACGGCCAGCTCGTCGTCACCCACGACGAGACCACGGGCCGGGTCGGGGACCGCGACCTCGTGGTCGTCGAGTCGACCTATGATCAATTGAAGACGGTCGACGTGGCGACCGAGTTCCGCCGCCGCGAGGGGCTGACGCTCGCCCAGCTCCCGCCGTTGGCGACGCCCCGGCTCGAAGACGTGCTGCGGCTGGCCATGGCCCAGCGCCGGGCGCGGGTCTCGATCCAGCCCAAGATGGACTGCGTCCGCGAGGCCGTCGCGCTCGTGAAGGCCCTCGGCGCCGAGGCGTGGGTCGGCTTCAATGACGGCGACCTGGGCTACATGTCGGAGGTGAAGCGGCTCGCGCCGGGGATCCCCGTCTTCTGGGACCGCCCGGCCGGCTGGGACGTCGACGCCGACCTCCGCATCGCCCGCGAGCGGGGCTTCGAGGCGCTCGTCGTGAACCACGCCGGGCTCACGACCGGGAAGGTCGCCAGGATCCACGCCGCCGGCCTCTCCGCCGGGGCCTGGACCGTCCAGGAGGCCGACCTCATGCGCAAGCTGCTGGGCATGGGCGTCGACCGCATCTACACCGGCCGGCCCCGCCTGCTGCTGGACGTCAAGAAATCCCTGTCCCCTTGAGCGAACGATGGAGCCCCGAAGCATGTCCCGATGGGCGTTGGCGCTGACGTCGCTGGTGGTCCTCCTCGCCTCTCCGGCCCCCGCCGCGCCGCCGAACGTGGTGGTGATCTATGCCGACGATCTGGGCTACGGCGACGTGAGCTGCTATGGCGCGAAGACCGGGCTGACGCCGAACGTCGACCGGCTCGCGAAGGAGGGGATCAAATTTACGGACGCTCACGCGTCGTCGGCGACCTGCACGCCGTCGCGGTATGCGATCCTGACCGGCGAGTATCCCTGGCGGCGGCAGGGGACGGGCGTCCTCCCCGGCGACGCGCGGCTCATCATCGAGCCCGGCCGGGCCACCCTGGCGAGCGTCTTGCGAGACGCCGGCTATCGCACGGCGGCGGTCGGCAAGTGGCATCTCGGGCTGGGGGACGACAAGCTCGACTGGAACGGGCCGATCAAGCCCGGGCCGCTGGAGGTCGGGTTCGACGAGTGCTTCATCATGGCCGCGACCGGCGACCGCGTCCCCTGCGTCTACGTGAAGGATCACGAGGTCGTGGGCCGCGACCCGGCCGACCCGATCGTCGTCCGGTACGACGCGCCGATCGCGGGCGAGCCCACCGGCAAGGCGAACCCCGAGCTGCTCCGGCTCCGTCCCAGCCACGGCCACGACATGGCCGTCGTCGACGGCGTCAGCCGGATCGGCCACATGAAGGGGGGCGCGAAGGCCAGGTGGCGCGACGAGACGATGGCCGAGACGTTCACGAGCGAGGCCGTGGGATTCATCGGGCGGAACAAGGAACGGCCGTTCTTCCTCTACTTCGCGACCCACGACGTCCACGTCCCCCGGCTGCCGCACCCCCGCTTCCTGGGCCGGTCCGGCATGGGCCCGCGCGGCGACGCGATCGTCGAGTTCGACTGGTCCGTCGGCGAGGTCCTCAAGGCGCTCGACGAGGCCGGGCTGGCCGCGAACACCCTGGTCGTCCTCACGAGCGACAACGGCCCGGTCGTCGACGACGGCTATCGCGACGAGGCCGCGGAGAAACTCGGCGGCCACAAGCCGGCCGGGCCGTTCCGGGGCGGCAAGTACAGCAAGTTCGAGGCGGGGACGCGGGTCCCGTTCGTCGTCCGCTGGCCCGCCCGGGTGAAGCCCGGCGAGTCGGCCGCGCTCGTGGGCCAGGTCGACTTCCTCGCCACCTTCGCCGCGCTCGTCGGCCGCACCGCCCCGAGAGCGACCGCTCCCGACGCGCAGGACCAGCTTCGCGCCCTGCTGGGCGAGGACCCGAAGGGCCGCGAGGTCCTGATCGAGCACGCCGGCGGCCTGGCGGTGCGGCGGGGTAAATGGAAGTTCATCCCCGCGACCGACGGCCGCAAGACCAACCCCGCGACCAACACCGAGCTGGGCAACGACGACAAGCCCCAGCTCTACGACCTCGACGCCGACCCGGGCGAGACGCGCAACGTCGCCGACGACCACCCCGACGCGCTCGACCGGCTCCGCAAGGACCTGGCCGAGGCACGGAAAGGCCGTTGAGAGTCGACCGGCCGCGATCGCGCCCACCCGCCCCGGCGCCAGCGACGATCGCGGGGGCGGCGATCAACATCCAGCGCAGCCAGGGCTCCGACTCGACATCCGAACCATCCCCCCCGGGCCTCGTCGCGGGCTCGGGCGGGGTCGATGCGGCCGCGACCGCCTCCGGCCGCCAGCCCGTCCTCGTCGACCTCCGGCTCCACGCCGGGCCCTGGTCGGGGCCGCGTCCGCCCACCTCCTCGCCGGATCGGTCGCCGGACGTCCCGCCCAGGTCCGGGACCTGATCGCGCGGCTCGACGCGCCCTGAATTTTCGATCATTTGTAACATGCAATCTTTCATTTGCGTACTCATTCGTCGAGAATGCGGAAAAATCGTCGAATGAATTCGATCATTTGACATCGCCGTTCGATGCACCGAAGCGAGGGAGATGGCCGATGCGCGGGATCCGGGGAGGACGAGGGCCGAGGCGTTCGAGGCGATTCGCCTTCGGCGAGTTCGGCCTTGAGCGGCGTCAACTGCTGTCGTACGCGCCGACGGTCGCCGCCTATCAGGTGAACCAGGTGGCGGAGGGGGGCCAGTACGGCGCCCAGACCACGACCGGGCCCGACGGCGTGACGACGATCGTCTGGACGGACTTCGGCCTGGACGGCGACGGCAACGGCGTCTACGCCCGGCGGATCGACGCCACGGGGCGCCCGCTCGGCTCGCAGTTCCGCGTCAATGCGAACACGGTCGGGAACCAGGGGGCCGCCACGGTCGGGTCGGACGCGCAGGGGAACGTCCTCGTGCTCTGGCAGGACGACCAGGGCGGCACCTCGTTCTTCGTCCAGCGTTTCGATCCGCAGGGCCGGAAGCTCGGCGAGAACACGCTGCTGCCGGGCACGGCGGGCATCATCAATTACTTCAGCCTCCGGGTGCTGCCCGACGGCGGCTTCATCGTGCTGGGGAACGACGTCGGCGCGTGGGGAACGGCCGCCTACCGCCGCTATACCGCGGCAGGCGAGTTGGCGGCCAGCTCCACCCTGCCCCTGGATCGCCCGGGATGGAGCTTCCAGACCTTTTCCGGCGAGCTCCCCTCGGCGATGGCGGGGAACAACCTGGTCGTGACGTGGTTGGAGATCCGGACCCAGAGCATACCCGACGTCGGCACCCGCTACGACGGCCGCGTCTGGGCGCGGCGGATCGACGCGAACGGCCAGGCGGTCGGCCCCGACGTGCTGGTCGTCTCGAAGGAGGCGGAGACGGACTATCAGGTGGCGCAAAACCTCAAGCCGGCCGTCACGGGGCTCGCCGACGGCGGGTTCCTGGCGGCCTGGTACGCCTACAGCCCCGGCGGATCCGCGTTCGTCGGCCGGCGGTTCGACGCGTCGGCGACGCCCCAGGACCGGCTGATCACGTTCTCGCCGACATCCTCGGCCAGCTACGGACACGGCGACACCGTCACCCTCAAGCAGTTGAGCGACGGCAACATCCTGGCGGCGGCCGTCCAGGAGACCGCGTTCGAGGCCGACACCAGCGATTTCCGGGTCTTCAACCCGGAGGGAGACCCCCTGACGCCGCGGATCTCTATGCCTTCGGTGACGGCTTATTACCTCGGCAACGTCCGGATCGCCCCCACCGGAGGGTCGTCCTTCGTCATCGCGTGGGGGGACCAGGCCAACCCGCCGTACAACGGCGAGATCTACGCCCAGGCGTTCGCCGACGTCTCGACGATCGGCTTCACGACCTCCGCGATCCGGGTCGGCGAGTCGAGCGGCCTGGCGACGCTCACGGTGGCGCGCGACGGCTCGGCCGCGGCGGCCGCGAGCGTCCGCTACGCCACGCTCTCCGAGTCGGCCTCGGGCGGGCTCGACTACACGGCCTCCTCGGGCGTGGCGACGTTCGCCGCCGGGCAGTCCACCGCCAGCATCACCATCCCGATCCTGCGCGACCGCGAGGTCGAAGGCGACGAGACGTTCCTCGTCACGCTCAGCGACCCGATCGGCGTCGCGTTCGGCGACACGCTCGCGCTTCGCGTGACGATCGTCGACGACCCGGACGGGACCGGCGGGCCGACGCTCCCGAACGTCTACCTGGACCGCGGCGCGGACGGCCTATGGGCCTGGATCCAGGGGGTCGGCTCGCAGCAGTTGAGCGCCTGGGATCCCGAAGGCCTGGCCGTCGCGGCCGACGGGACCCTGTACGTCGACTTCGGTCTCCGAGGCCTCTGGACCCGGACCGGCGCCGATCTCGTGCAGATCAACTCCGCCGACCCCGAGGGCCTGTCCGCGGCCCCCGACGGCTCGCTTTACGTCGACTACGGGCCCTACGGCCTCTGGCGCCGCGACGCGGCCGGCCTCGCGCAGCTCAACGTCGCCAACCCCGAGGGCTTCGCCGCCTCGGCCGACGGCACGTTGTACGTGGACTTCGGGCCTTACGGCCTCTGGCGGCGGGACGCGCAAGGCATCGTCCAGATCAACGCCGCCGATCCCGAGAACCTGGCCGTCGCCCCGAACGGGATCCTTTACGTCGACTTCGGCCCGTACGGATTCTGGCGGCGCGACGCCGCCGGGATCGCGCAGGTCAACCCGGCCAACCCCGAGGCCCTGGTCGCCGCGGCCGACGGGTCCGTCTTCGTCGACTTCGGCCCCTACGGCCTCTGGCGCTGGAGCAACGGATTCGTCCAGCTCAACGCCGCCGATCCCGAGGCCCTCGCCGCCGCGCCGGACGGCTCGCTGTACATCGACTTCGGCGCCTACGGGTTGTGGAGCTGGAAGGCCGGCGGCTTCAGCCAGATCAATCGAGCGAACCCCGACGGGTTCGACGTCGCCCGCGACGGATTCATCTACATCGACTTCGGCCCCTTCGGAGTCTGGCGCCGAGGCCCCTCCGGCCTGTTCGAGATGATCGACCCCATCGATTCCCAGCGCCTCGAAGGCTGACGGCGGAGGAGGGGCGTCTCCGCGATCATGTACGGGGACGCCCCATCCCTACGGCCCATCGAGAACCTCTCGATCCCGCCAAGGTCGTTGCGCGGCGCGAGGCCCATGAGCGATGAGGACCTCCGGCCGCGCGCCTTCGCGGGCGCGGCCGGGTCCCCCCGACGCCTTCACCGACCCGACGCGCCTCGGCCGGCGTGGGCCGCGCGCGAGGCTACCGCCGAACAGGGACCAATCGCTGACAAGCAGCATCATCCTTGAATGTCTTCGCGGCTCTCGGCCCCGGGAGTCCAGGCCGGGGATGAGAGCATTGCGGCTATCGTCCGCTTGCGCAGGTGCAGGTCGGGCTGTGCGACTTGCGGGGGCCGTTCGTCGATATTCGCGCAAGAAGCTATATTGAATTCGCCACCATCCGCGGATAGCGTAGGAAATATCGTAAGTCCCAAGCCGAGGCATCCCTTCGGGTCGTCATTCCAGGACATCGTCGGCCCGATCGGGCCGGATGACGATCCTGCTGCGCCTTGCGGATCTTACCGGAGGATTTTCTATGAGTCGTAAGAGCAAGACGGCCGTGATCGAGCCCGATCCGATCGAGGAGATCGCGGCCGAGAGCGACGGCCTCTCCAACGCGCAGGCCGTCCGCAACGCGCTGTCCGAAGGCCACGAGAAGATCGACGAGATCGACGATTTCGTCCGGACCCAGTACGGCAAGGAGATCCCCAGGCAGCAGATCTCCGCCTACAAGTCGCAGACCAAGCGCAAGGCCGGCGAGGCCCCCCGCCGGGGACGCCGCCCCAAGGGCGCGGTCGAAGGCTACCTCGCCCCCCCGGCCAGGCTCACGCCCACGGGCGAGGGCGACCTCATCGACGCGCTGCGGGCCCTCAAGCCGCTCGTCGCCAAGGTCGGCGTCGAGAACGTCAAGAAGCTCGCCGAACTGCTCTCCTGAGCCGCCGATCCGTCGCCCCCCTCCGGGCGGATTTCGCATCCGCCCATCTCCTCCATCTCGAATCCCGCCGCCTCAGGCCTCCCTCTCGCTCGCCGAAGAGGGTGGGACGAATCGCATCGTGCAATCGCACAACTCATGATTTTTCGACACGCTTCCGGCCTCTACGATGCGCGACGCAGAATCCGACAATATTGATTCGGCCACATTGATTCGGCCACTCATGAGTCGGAACGATTGGGGGATTTCAGGGGTTCGCGATCCGACCAATGGATTGCGTCGCGGGCCCGCAACGACCGAGCGGAGATAATGAACAAAAGGCCATATTGCGCAGGCCGCGTCGGGGAGTCGGCGAGGATCGTCGGGGGGCCGTCCGCCGGGGCGCAAAGGGACGGCCGCCGGGCGGGGCGCGGCGGCCGTCGATGACGCGTCGGGCGGCGGCCTGCTCACCTGGCGGGCGCGAGCAATCCTTCGGGGTGGTCGAGCACCAGGTAATGGCCGTGGTCGGACGAGACGACGAGGACGGAGTCTTCCCAGTTGCTCCGGGTCTCGACCCAGCGGATGATCCGCTTGATGGCGTCCTCGCCGCTGTAGACGGCTCCGACGGCGTTGTCCAGGTTGTTGGCGTGGAGCGCGAAGTCGACGTCGCCCGCCTCGACGAAGAGGATGAACCGCTGATCGGGCCGGGCCACGACGGCGAGCGCGGCGTCGGTCATCTGGGCGAGGGTCGGCTGGGCGTCGAGTTCCTCCTTGGAGTAGACCTCGGCGACCGGCTCCTTGCCGAGCTTCGCGGGGTTGGGAGGCGGGTCGTAGTTGCCGTCGGCGGTGCGGAAGGGGAGGTGGTCCAGCCCCTTGTCGCCGAAGAGGCCGAGGAGGCGCGAGCCGGTCCTGGTGGCCTCCTCGGCGGCGCGGGCGAGGGCCTCGCCGCCGTTGCTGCCCAGCTTCGTCTCGACGACGGTGTACTTTCCGCCGTTCTTGACGTCGATCGCGGCGCGGTCGGCGTCGGCGAGGAACAGGTGGCCGTCGACGGAGTTCTTGCCCTGCGCCTTGAAGTGCTTCTCCTCCATCATGATCCCGTAGCCGGTGCCCACGACGACGTCGAGCCCCGGGTGGAGCGGGACCTTGCGGGCCTCCTGGATGGCGCCCGGGATGCCGAGCATGGAGCGGGCGATGTCCTGGTAGTCGTCGCGATAGACGTTCTGGGCGTACATGCCGGCGGGCGACGCGTGCGGGAAGGGCACGCTGGTGACGACGCCGGTCTTCCAGCCCTTGGCCTGGAGGTCGTGGAAGAGGGTCGTCACGACGCGGCCGTCGTCGGTGACGTTGAGGCTGTTGTTGTACGACTTGACCCCGCTGACGATCTCCGCGGCGCTCTGGGAGGAGTCCGTGTACGAGTGCAGCAGCCGGCCGACGGCCTTCACCCCCTCCTTATCCTTGTCGTTCGCCGACTGGCCCTTGAAATAGCCGGGCGCCTGGGGTCCGAGCGGGCCGAGGGTCCAGGGGTTCGGGCCGGCGATCTGGGCGTCGTAGCCCCCCTTCATGCTGGTCTTGGGGATGGAGACGGTCTGCGCGTCGACGTCGAGGTCGCTGTCGTCGTGGGTCGGGCTGGTGACGACGTAGCCGTATTGCGGGTTCGAGCCCGCGCCGGCGTAGTCCTGGAAGATCAGGCCCGCGCCCTTGCCCTCGGTGTAGACCTTCTTGGACTTGGCGACGGCGGCGGCCTGGGTGGTCACCCAGTCCATGCCGTCGAACCAGACGATGAAGATATGCTTGCCCCCCCTGGCCGCGGCCGATTCGAGGACCTTGCGGATGTCGCTCTGGTCGGCGTAGTCGGCCTCGGGGTTGACGGTGTTCTCGGGGACGTAGCCGTAGATCGCGCGCAGCTTCTCGGCGTCGCGATAGCTGCTGGCCGGCCCCATGATGAGGCCGAGGTCGGCCTTGGCCCCCCAGGCGTAGACCGGGATCTGGCGGTTGGAGTGGCTGCCGTGGTTCGAGAAGACGTCGCCCGGCCCCTGCGAGCCGAAATGATACACGCGGTCGCGTTTCTCGCCGGCGTGGGTCGAATATTCCGTCTGCAGCTCCTTCAAGAGGTCTTCGGCCCGGGCCGTGCAGGCGGATCCCCAGGCGAGCAGCGCCGCCGCCAGCGAGGCGACGGTCGCGCGAACGGGTCGGGATGCGTGTCGGGTCATCAAGCGTCGCGCCTTTCGAATCAACGAATTCCGGGGGGCCCGCGGCGGGCCGACGTCGCGTCGTCCGCACCCCAGGATACGAACGGCCCGCGAAGATTCCGGGTGGATCCCGCGAGCCTTGGGGGAGGGACGGCGGCCGCGGCTCGGACGATAGCTTAACGGATGACGCGCCGGTTCCGCAGCGCCGGGCGCGGCGGTAGGTTGGGGCGGCCTGCGGCGCGAGTTAAGATGGAGGACGCCGTACAAGGCGAAGGGCCGCGAACCGACGGACGGGACGGCGACGAACGGAGGGGGACGGTGTATCGCGACGTACTGGCGATCGTGCTGGCGGGCGGGCGGGGATCGCGGCTGGATCCCCTGACGCGGGACCGCGCCAAGCCGGCCGTCCCCTTCGGGGGCATCTACCGGATCATCGACTTCACGCTCTCCAACTGCATCAATTCCGACATCCGGCGCATCCTGGTCCTCACGCAGTACAAGGCCACCAGCCTCAACCGCCACATCGACCAGGGCTGGAACTTCCTCTGCCGCGAGCTGGACGAGTACATCGAGGTCATCCCGCCCCAGCAGCGGATCGCCGAGACCTGGTACCAGGGGACGGCCGACGCGATCTATCAGAACGTCTACACGATCGAGAAGGCCGCGCCCCGCGACACCATCATCCTGGCCGGCGACCACATCTATAAGATGAACTACGCCCGGATGATCGACTTCCACCGCCAGCAGCGCGCCGACCTGACAGTCGCCTGCCAGCCCTCGTCGCTGGAGGCGGCGCGCGACTTCGGCGTGATGGGGACCGACGCCGAGGGCCGGATCACCCGCTTCGTCGAGAAGCCGAAGGACCCGCCGCCCATGCCCGGCCACCCCGACCAGGCGCTGGCCTCGATGGGCATCTACGTCTTCAACACCGACGCCATGTACGAGCTGCTCTTCCAGGACGCCGCCCGGAAGGAGGCCAGCGACCACGACTTCGGCCGCGACATCATCCCCCGCATGGTCGCCAAGGGGATGCGCGTGTACGCCTACCCGTTCCGCGACGAGAACCGCAAGACCGCCGCCTACTGGCGCGACGTCGGCACGCTCGACGCCTACTTCCAGACCAGCATGGACCTGATCGCGGTCGACCCGATCCTCAACCTGTACGACCGCGAATGGCCGATCCACACCTACCAGCCGGCCTCGCCGCCGCCCAAGTTCGTCCACACCGACCCCGACCGCCGGGGCTCGGCGTACAGCTCGATCGTCTGCCAGGGGGTGATCGTCTCCGGGGGCCAGGTCTACCGCGGCATCCTCTCGCCCGGCGTCCGGATCCACAGCTATTCGCTGGTCGAGGATTCGATCCTCTTCGAGGGCGTCGACGTCGGCCGCCACGCCAAGATCCGCCGCGCCATCGTCGACAAGCACGTCCGCGTGCCCGCCGGCTTCACGATCGGCTGGGACCGCCGCCTCGACCTCGAACGCGGCTTCACCATCACCCCCGAGGGCGTCACGGTCGTCTCCAAGGACGAGGACCTCGAACGGTTCGTCTGAGAGGCCGTCGGCCGGCGCGCGGGGGCGCCGCGACGGGCCTCGCGGCGGTCCGGTCGCGGCGGCTCGTGGGTCTGTTTGGAAGACCATGACGATCGGCGGTCGGCCGATCAGGCGGGGCGGCGGCCTCGCCGGCGGGCGGCGAAGCCGCAGGCGGCCAGCATGGACGCCCCGGCCATCGCGAGCGACGACGGTTCGGGGACCACGCCGACGCCGTCGATTCCGGTCCCCGGAGGGGTCTCGAGGGCCTCCGCGCGGATGCTGAAGTTGTCCAGCTCGAGCCGGCTGCCGCCGTTGGGGTTCATGAAGACGATCCTGTCGAAGGTCGTCCCATCGGTCCCCGTGAAATCCAGGTACGCGAACTTCTCGCCGTAATCCTGGCCCGAAAAGTCATCGGTCGGGTTCCCCTTGTAGTGGTAGTCCAGCGCGCCCAGGGCCGTCGTCGGGTTGAAGCTGGCGAGCAGGGTCGAGCCCGAGTAGATCGCGAATGCGTTGGTGGGGTCGGCGGCCGACCACCAGAAGCCGAAGAACGACTGGGCCGTGTTGAACGTCAGGGTGGTGGGCGCGTCCCCGGCGACCGCCAGGTACTTGCCGACGCCCCCGGCGCCGCCGTACTGGTCGGCGGTCCTCACGAACATGCTGTCCGAGGTGATCGTGCCGACGGCCGTCGTCAACGACGACTGCCAGCCGGTCTCGAAGCCGTCGAAATCCTCGGTCGTCACGTCGGCGACCGACGTCTGCTGCGCCTTGGGCGGCTCGACGCTGAGGACCAGATCCGCATACGCCGTCCCCGTCCCGAGGCCCAGCACCACCGACGCAATCCCAAGTTGCATGCGCAGGGAAGCCATTCGCATCAAGCCAATCCTTCTTTCTTAATCGGTGAATCCACGGGGCGGCGGGCCGCGCGACGCGGACGGGGCCGGGGACGATCGAGAGGGTGCAGAAACGTCGATCGAACCCGGCCGATCGCGTCGGGGCGTTGCGGCGCCTTCGCCGCCGGCTTTTGCAAGTCGCCACATGAGAAGGACTAGGTCGCGGGGTGCCCGACATGTCGGGGCGTCGCGATTTATCCACTCCGCATCCGCCCGAGGCCGCCTCCGGGCCTCACTCGGTCGCGGCGCGGATCAGGGCGACGGCGGCCTCGGCGAGCAGGCGGCCGGCCTCGGGGGCCATGAGGCTGGGGGGACCGAAGGTGCACTCGTAGCCGCCCCGCGCGAAGGCCTCTTCGTGGGGGAGGTAGCCGAGCATCCCGTTCGCATAGCAGACGACGAAGGTCCGCACCGGCCGCGACCCTTCCTTGATCGCCAGGCCGTGGCGGGTGAACGACTCGCTCGGCTGGGCGGCGAACGCGGCTTCGCCGACGCGGAAGACCTGCACCTCGGCCTCGACGCTCCCTTTCGCCTTCATCATGGCGAGCAGGCCGGGGATCTTGCGGTCGTAGTAGCCCGGTTCGCCGAATCGCTGCGCGCCGCGGGCCGTCCCCTTCACGTCGTCGTCGGTGACCCGGCGATAGGGGATCGCCACCCGGGTCGTCGCGGCCGAGAGCGTCGCGGGCGTCGTCCACTTCGGCGATTCGAGGGCCCTGGCGACGTCGGCGGCGAGCATGCGGCCGATCTCCTCCATCGTCTTGTCGGGCCTGCCGCGGGGGTCGTCGTAGGCGACGTCGCCGGCCGCCCCCTGGAGGAAGAGCGTGATCGGGAAGCCGCGGGTCCTGAGTTCGCGGGCGAGCACGCCGGGGTATCCCGCGCTGAAGAAACGTTCGCCGCCGTGGTGGGTCGGGTGGCAGGCGAAGTTCACGAGGACGCCCTTGATCTTCCCCGCGCGGCCGCGGACCGCGAGGACGCCGACCTCGGGGTCGATGGGGCTCTCGTGGGCGAGGGCGTCGGGGTCGCGGAACGAGCCGTGGGTGCGCGCGGTCCCGTCGCGCATGACGACGCGGCGGTTGTAGGCGACGTCCCACTCGACCGCCTTGCCGACGGCGATCTCGGCGTCCTCGCGGTCGGCGAGCGCCCTGGCGACGGCCTCGGCCGCGGCGGCGACCATGCGGGCGATGTAGTTCTCGTCGCGGGGCAGGGCCTCGTCGATCATCGCCGGCCCGGCGTGGTTGTGCGTCGCCGCGACCATCACCCGCGAGCCCGGGATCCGATGCTGCGTCTCGACGGCCCCCCGGATCGCCGCCGTATCCTTCTCGCCGACGAGCGCCACGTCGAGCTGGACGATCGCCAGCGGGCGTTCGTCGCCCACGCCGTCGCGATCGAGCTGGAAGACGACCGCCCGCGCGAAGATCGGGTCGAGCGCCCCCTCGCCCGTGAGCTTCGTGTTCCACCCCTGCCGCGGCGTCCCGTCCGGCGGCGTGACGTCCACCTCGCCGAACCCGGCGCGGAGGGTCTGGGCGGGCAGGGGAGACGTCGACGCGACCAGGAGGGCCGCCAGGAGCCAGGACCGACGCATGGAACAAACCTCCGAGAACCAGCCCGCACGATCCGGGGGGGAAGCGGGCTCCAGGCTACCCGGGCCGCGGGGTCCGGACAATCGGCCGGCCGCCGGTCGAACTTGACGCGAGGGGAAGGGTTTCTATGCTCGGCCTCGGGATCCGACCGACGCGGGGGAGGGCTGGGCATGAGACGTCTCGCCGGGTTGCTCGTCGCGATACTGTTCCTCGCAGGCTGCGCCACAACGCAACACACGGACGTCGGCGAGGAGAACGGGCTCGTCGACTTCCTGCGCGGCCCGCTGGGTGGCGCGCACTGGGGGCCCTGGACTCCCGAGTTCGCGCCCGATTCCACGACCATGTCGAGCCGACGTCGCTGACCCGGCCTCCGCCTGCTATCCTGGATTTCGGCCGTCCGATCGAGCGGCGCGGGTGGGATCTGGCGAAAGGCGCGGGCCATGTGCGGCATCTGCGGGGCGGTCTGGGGCGATCCGAGCAAGGCGCTGGGCGAGGACCGCCTGCAGGCGATGATGGACCGGATCGTCCATCGCGGGCCCGACGATTCCGGCGTCTATCGCGACGGGCACGCCGCGCTGGGGTTCCGTCGCCTGGCGATCGTCGACCTGCCGGGGGGGCATCAGCCGCTCTCGAACGAGGACGGCACGATCTGGACCGTCTTCAACGGCGAGATCTACAACTTCCCCGCGCTCCGGCGCCGGCTGGAGGCGAAGGGCCACGTCCTGCGCTCGACCGGCGACACCGAGGTCCTCGTGCACCTCTACGAGGACGAAGGTCCGAGGATGTTCGAGCTGCTGCGGGGCATGTTCGCGCTGGCGATCTGGGACGCCCCCCGCCGCACGCTGGTCCTGGGCCGCGACCGGATGGGCCAGAAGCCGCTGCTCTACCGCGAGCACGACGGCCGGCTGGCCTTCGCCAGCGAGCTGAAGGCGCTGACGGTGCTGCCCGAGGCCGACGTCCCCCGCCGCATCGACCCGGCGGCGCTCGATCAATTCCTCACATTTGGATACGTCCCGCAGCCCCGGACGATCCTCGAAGGCGTACGCAAGCTCCCGCCGGCGCACTACGCGGTCTGGCATGACGGAAAGCTGCGCGTCGAGCGCTACTGGAGCCCGGACTGGAACGCCGAACGCCGGCGGCCGTTCGAGGAGGACGCCGAGGAGCTGCGCGCGACGCTCGACGACGCGGTCCGCGAGCAGATGATCGCCGACGTGCCCCTGGGCGCGTTCCTCTCGGGGGGCGTCGACTCGACCATCATCGTCGGCCTGATGCAGCGGGCGTCGACGCGGCCGGTGAAGACGTTCGCCATCGGCTTCCCCGACGCCGCCTACGACGAGACGGCCTTCGCCGCCGCCGCCGCGAAGGCGCTCGGGACCGACCACCACACGTTCATCGTCGAGCCCAAAGCCTGGGAGACCCTGCCGGCGCTCGCCCGCCAGTTCGACGAGCCGTTCGCCGACAGCTCGGCCCTGCCGACCTGGCACGTCGCCCGCGAGACCCGCCGCGAGGTCACCGTGGCGCTCACCGGCGACGCCGGCGACGAGCTGTTCGGCGGCTACGACCGCTATCGCGCGCTCGCCCTGACCGAACTCTACCAGCGCATCCCCGCCGGGCCCCGCCGGCTCCTGGGCGGGACGATGAGGAGGCTGGTGCCGCGGACGGGCAAGGCGAAGTCGCGGCTGCGCGCCCTGGAACGGCTCGCCGAGCGGATCGACGAGCCCGCGTCGGACCGCTACCTCGGCTGGATGGCGACGTTCGACGAGGACCAGGCGATGGGCCTCTACACGAACGACCTGATCGACCGGTTCCAGCCCTCCGCGGAGGCGACCGACCCGGCCGCCGTGCTCGCCCGCGCCATGGGCGAGGCGGGCGGGCGCGACGTGGTGACGCGCGCGATGGTCTCGGACCTGCTCACCTACCTGCCCGGCGACCTGCTGTACAAGGTCGACATGGCGAGCATGGCCCACAGCCTGGAGTGTCGGGGGCCGTTCCTGGACCATCGGGTCGTCGAGCTGGCGGCGGCGATGCCGCTCGACCGCAAGCTGCGGCTGCGCCCGGGGCGGTCCAAGGTCGTGCTCAAGCGGGCCTTCGCCGACCTCATCCCCGAATCCATCCGGAAGCGCCCCAAGATGGGCTTCGGCGTCCCGGTCGGCCGCTGGTTCCGCCACGAGCTGAAGGCCGAGCTGACCGAGATCCTCCTCGACCCCGCCACCCTCGGCCGCGGCCTCTTCCGGCCCGAGCGGATCCGCGAGCTGGTCGACGAGCACGTCTCCGGCCGCCGCGAGCACGGCCACCGCCTCTGGGCGCTGCTGATGCTCGAACTCTGGATGCGGAACTACCTCGACGCGTCGTGAGCGTACGCGGCCCTGACCAGCGGGGCGAGCCTCGCGACGGTCAGCCTGCCGAGGTCGACGACCGGTCGCACGCCCGCCGTCGCCGAGGCCGGCTCGGGGACGGCGCGGGATTTGTCGATCAGGGCGTCGCGGAACAGCCAGTAGTCGCCCGCGCGGTCCAGCGTGCCGGCGGCGAGCCGGTCCAGGTAGACCTGGAGCGAGATCACCGGCACCCGCTCGGGAAGGTAGTAAGCGACGGTCTGGAAATACATGTTCGGCTCACGCGCGTCGAGGACGACGACCGGGTTCCGCGCCGACCGGAGCATCTCGCGAGTCGCCTCGCGCCACGCGGGCTTCCTCTGCTCGTCGTAGACCCCGGACTTGAGCGAAGGCAGCGTGAACCCGAGCACCAGGGCCGTCGCCAGGCCGCCGACGGCCAGGGGGCGGAACCTCGCGGCGCCCGCGACCAGCAGGATCGCCCCGGGCATCAGGAAGAGATGATATCGTAGGGGCCCCAGGATGGGATGGCGGAGCCACGTATACGCGGTCATCAGGCCGATCGGCGAGGCGACCCACGCGCACAGCATGAGGCCGGTGCGCAGCCGCTCCTCGCCGGACGTCCCGTCGCCCGTGGTCGCGCCCGCAGGTCGACGCCGGTCCGGGACGAGCCAGGCCAGCGCGACCACTCCGAGCACCGGGGGCAGCCATCCGACGGGCCAGCCGAGGCCGTAGGCCACCCAGTTGAGCCAGGCCGTGCCCAGGCCTCCGGCCGTCTTCGGGTCGGGCGGATGGTCGAGGTAGCGGCCGACCCAGGGCAGGATCGCCGCGAACGCCAGCGCCTGGATGGCCAGCCACCGCGAGGGCCGCAGCATCGACCGCCGGGCGTCGATCCCGTAAGCCGCGGCCAGCGCCACGATCATCAGCCCGCCCAGCGGGTGCGTGTAGGCCAATCCCACGAGGCAGAGCCCGAAGGCCAGCTCCCGGCCCCGGCTCCGACCGCGACGGAACGAGAAGAGCAGGGCCCACGACGCGGTCGTCCAGAAGGCCAGCAGGCTGTACATCCGGGTTTCCATCGCGTAGGCCAGGTCGAGCGGGCAGACGGCGAGCAGGGCCGTCGCCGTCAACGTGGCGGCCCGCGATCGGAACGCCTGCCAGGCGGCGGCCGCAAAGGCGCCCAACCCCAGGACGCTGATCGCGGCGGAGAGGCCCCGGGCGGCCGCCTCCGAGGTCCCCCAAACGGCGGTCCAGTACCTCAGGAGCAGCGGATGCAACGGCGCAGCGACCATGTCGAGCCGGGCCAGCCGCTCCGCGAACTCGCCCAGGGTCGGCGCCCCGGCGACGCGCATCGCGACGACCTCGTCGAACCAGAAGCTATGAATCCCGAGCGCGCCGAATCTCAGGGCCGCGCCGAGAATCAAAATGACCCCCAGGGAGATCCCGAACGTCCGCCGCATCCAGGGGCCTGACCCCGTAGGCGGGATCGACGCGTCATCCCCAGAGGGCGAGGGACGGCCGTCATCGGGCTTTCGTTCGCGGCCCGGCATGTCGATCTCGCCTTGAAAGATACGAAAGGTCCCCCGGACGACGCCTTCACCGATCCTCAAGATCGGACGAATCGGCAATTTCCCTCTAACAAATCGTCCGCACTCGTCGTCTATGGTATTGAGAACCACGCTCCTGCGAATCCGCCGAGACCGCCTCTCTCCGAAAGGCTCGAAGCCGATGCGAGCACTGACGACCACCCTGCTGACGCTGGCGTACCTGCCGCTCACCGGATGCGGCGAGGGGATCGTGGCGACGACCGCCTCGAGAACCTTCGCGGCCCCGAAGAGCGCCATGGTCGCCGCAAGGTCCCCGGCGTTGGCCGATTCAAGCCCGGCCCCCGCGGCCGGCCCCGCCATGATGGGCGGAATGATGGGGATGGCCGGCCAGGCCCAGGCGAAGTCCGAGGCCGCCCCGCCGACCGCGGCGGCGCCGGCGGGAGTGACGCGGAAGGTGATCTACGACGCGACGCTCGACCTGGCCGTCGACAAGGTCGACCCCGTGGCCTCGAAGGTCGTCGCGCTCGTCGGGTCGTCGGGCGGCTACATCGCCGAGGAGAACATGTCCGGCTCGCCGGGCGCCAATCGGGCGCTCTTCTGGCGGCTGCGCATCCCCGTGGACCGCTTCGACGGCTTCGTCGAGGCCGTCAAGGCCCTGGGCGAGCTGGAGCAGTTCAACCGCAAGTCGCAGGACGTGACCGCCGAGTTCTACGACATCGAGGCCCACGTCAAGAACAAGAAGGTGCAGGAGCTGACGCTCCAGAAGATCCTGGAGGAGCGATCGGGCCAGCTCGAAGAGGTGCTGAAGGTCGAGGTCGAGCTGTCCCGCGTGCGGGGCGAGATCGAGCAGCTCCAGGGCCGCATGCGGGTGCTGGAGGCCCTCTCGTCGCTGGCCACGCTGACGCTCACGCTCCGCGAGCGCGACCGCTTCGAGCCCCCCGCGCCGGTCGTCGCCGACTTCCCGACCCAGGTCGCCCGCACCTGGCACGCCTCGATCACGCAGCTCGTCGACGTGGGCAAGGGCCTGATCCTGTTCGCGGTGGCCAACGCGGTCTGGGCCCCGTTCTGGATCGTGGGGCTCCTCGTCGCCTGGATCGGCGTGCGGCGGCTGATCGCCCGGCTCCGGCCGCTCCTCGTCCCCGCCCGGCCCGTCCCCCCGAGCGTCTGACCGGGGCTCAGAAGTAGACCTGGAACCGCATCCAGAAGAGGTCCGAGGTCGACTGACGCAGTCCCTGCTGCACGTTGTACAGGACCGGCTGGGCGAACATGGCGTGCTCCCAGTCGAAGTAGACTTTGACGAACTTGTTCATGTACCAGTTGAAGCCGAGGTCGGTCATCTGGGTGTGGTTCGTCCAGTTGTTGCGGTCGACCAGGCCGGCGGTGAAGACCTGCTCCCCGAGCGCCAGCGTGCTGTAGCGGCCGGTGACCTCGAAGGCGCCGAGGCCGAACTTCCCCTTGCGGAGGTCGAAGGGGTGGAGCGGCTGGATCAGGGTGCGGTCGCGGATCGTCTCGCCGGTGAGGATGTAGCCGGCCTGGGCGAACCAGCCGCTGATGGGGACGGTCGTGAACGGGCCGGACGTCTTCGTGGAATAGCTCTCCCGGCCGCCCTGCCAGGCCCCCATCAGGGTCAGGCCGCCGAGGTAGTAGGCCGCGTGCAATTCCCAGAGCGCCCGCCGGCCCCGCTCGCGGACGTTGTCGTTGAAGACCATCCAGGGGACGTTGGCGGAGTTGGCGGCCGTGTCGCCGGTGATCCCCGAGGTCGCGGGGGGCGCGCTCAGCCGCAGCGCGGCGGGCGACAGCGGCTGGTTCTCGCGGCCCGCGTCGACCGAGCCGCCGAATTGCAGGTCGCGCAGCAGGAAGCCCTCTTCGCGGTTGTAGAACGGCTTGAAGTTCATGAACGCCATGACGTCCTGGCGGTTGTCGTACGGCTTGAACGAATTGCGCTGGGTGTTGAACGTGCCGACCGCGTACTCGATCCGGCGTTCGAACAGGTCGCCCGTCCCCATCAGGCCGAAACGCCGATTCCCCTCGTAGTTGTTGGCGAACAGCGACCGCTCGGGGGCGAGCAGGTGCCACACGTGGATGCGATACCACTCGTACGAGAAGGGCGTCTTGTAGCGGCCCACGCGGACCTGGAACCGCGAGTCGTAATTGAAGTTGAGATAGGCGTCGAGCAGGCCCACGCTGTCGAACGTGTTCTGGAATGAGAACTCGTACTGGATCGGCCTGGTGAAGTTCCCGAAGAAATAGATGCGACTCCGGGGGTTGTACAACCCCGAGGAGACCGGGTTCTGGTTGGGCTGCTGGTAGATGCGGGCGTCGACCTGCGTCATGCCCCGGATGCCGAACGTGAACTCGTCGTCGTGGGTCGTCCACTTGAAGCCGTCGTGGGCGAAGTCGTAATACGACCTGAGGGGCATCGTGGCGACGGCGGGGGAGCCCACCTCCTGGGCCGTCCCGGTGTCGGTCGGGTCGCCGCCGCTCGCCTTCGAACCGCCGCCGGCCGCCGACGGGAACGATCCGTCGTCGGTCCCCGTGCCGCCGCCGTCCTTCCCTCCCTCCGCCTCGCCCGCGCTCGTCGAGCCGGCCGCGCCACGGGCCATCTCGTCGACCTTGCCCGACAGCTCGTCGTTCTTCCTGGACAGTTCTTCGAGCTTCTGGATCAGGTGTTGATTGATCGCCTCCATCCGACGCAGGCGTTCGGCCGTCGAGACGTCCTCGGGGCCCGGCGTCGGATCGACGGCCGGCAGGGGCGGGGCCGCAGCCTCCTGCGCCATCCCTCGCGAGCCGCCGAGGACGACGCCGAAACCCAGCAGAACGGCGAGGCCGGGCCTCTTGAAGACGTACGTGCACATGATTCGATCGGGCTTCCGGGGTCCGCGGGAGGATGCCTTCGAGCCGGGCGCGGCCACGACGAGACGTGTTGCGTCCGAGGCCCGAACGGGCGTCGACGCATTCGTGAGCCATGATCCTTCATCGGCGCGCGGAACGCGTCGACTTTGACGAATCCGCCGATTGCGCCGTGCAAGCGGCCCCGACGGCCGACGCCCGCGGTGTGGTAACCTGATCGGGACGAATATCGAAGCGTCCCGACGCCATCCCGCGAGGAGTCCCGTGAACACCGTCGCCCGGCTGCCCGATTGCAACCACTATCTCGACCGCATCGCGGCGACGCCGCTCATCCCGGTCCGGCTCGACTCGAGCGGGCCGACGATCTGGTGCAAGCTCGAATTCCTCAACCCCAGCGGCTCGACCAAGGACCGGATCGCCGGCTACATCCTCCACAAGGCGGTCCGGACCGGCAGGGTGGCCCCCGGTGGGACGGTCGTCGAGGCGTCGAGCGGCTCGACGAGCATCGCCATGGCGCTGGCCTCGGCGCAGCTCGGGCTGAGGTTCGTCGCGGTGATGCCCGAGGGGGTCAGCCCGGAGCGGCGGATGATCATCGAGTCGTACGGCGGCGAGGTCCAGTTCTCGCCCCGGGCCGAGGGGATCCTGGGGGCCCTGGCCGGCGCGGCGACCGCCGCGGCCGAGCGCGGGGCCTTCCTGCCGCTCCAGTTCGAGAACCCGGACAACCCCGCTGCGCATCGGAGCCGCACGGCCCAGGAAGTCCTGACGCAGATCCCCGGCGGCTGCGTCGACGCCGTGGTCAGCGGGGTGGGGACGGGGGGCACGCTCGTCGGCCTGTTCGAGGGCCTGTGCGATCACGGCTGCGCGCCGACGGCCTTCGCCGCGCGGCCCGTCACCGGCACGTCGCTGGGCGGCGGGGGGGCGGAGTGCTGCTCGTTCAGCGGCCGCATCCCGGGCGTCGTCGACGGCCTGTCGACGATCTACACGAAGTTCCGCGCCGAGCGCTCGGCGTCGCTGGTGGAGATCGACGTCCCCGACGACGAGGCCGTCGAGGTCGCCCGCCGCCTGATCCGCAAGGGGTTCCCGGTCGGCCCCAGCTCGGGCCTGAACTTCCAGGCCGCCCTGATGGTCGCGGGGCGCCTGGGCCCCGACGCGCACATCGTCACCGTCTTCCCCGACCGGATGGAGCGCTACT
Source organism: Paludisphaera mucosa (assembly GCF_029589435.1). NCBI lineage: Bacteria > Pseudomonadati > Planctomycetota > Planctomycetia > Isosphaerales > Isosphaeraceae > Paludisphaera > Paludisphaera mucosa. The sequence goes on from NZ_JARRAG010000002.1 coordinate 4,422,253, forward strand.
TCTCCACGGAGCTGTTCGCCAGGGCGTCGAAGGCTTGACGGGGGGGGCGGGCGGTTATTTCGTTTTCCTGCTTGTGGGGGAAGGACGTCCGTGAGTCGACGAAGTTACGGCGCCAACCTGTGAAGCTCCGCCTCCCCGACGACCGCCTTCCCCCACAAGCAAGAAAACGAAAAGGGCCGGCCGGAGACGACGCGAGCATCCTCGCATCCTCCCCGCCCGGCCCTTATTTTCGGCGCTCGTCCGGCGTCAGATCGCCGGCGGACCGGCGGATCGGCCGAAGACGAGCGAGACGACGAACAGGACCAGGAAGACGAAGACCAAGATCTTGGCGATCGAAGCCAGGTCGCCCTGAAGGCCGCCGAAGCCCAGGAAGCCCGCGATCAGAGCGAGCACGAAGAATACGATAGCCCAGCGCAACATGGTCGGGGTCCTTTCGCCTCAATGGCATGGGGAAGTCTTCGGCGGCCGACCTCGCCCGGATCGTTTCGATCCTCGGCGGGTCTCTACGACGCCGTCGTTCTTGCTGGATCTGTAAGGCAAACGTGATGCCATAGCGCCGACTTCCATCCAAAGAAATCGGCGCAAGCATTTTTGTTCCCGGTCATCGACGTCGCCGCGACGTCCGAGTGGCGTCGCGACGATTGCGCCGGACGCGACTCCGACCCTCTTGCGGGGACTCGCAGGGGACGACGCGCCCATCGCGCAGCGGGGTGCGCAGGGCCAAGCCGTCGCCGACCCGAAACTCGACGTGAAGGGAATTCAATGGACCGCGGGTCGGAGGGCGGCCGATATCGAGGGGTGACGACGGCGCGAGCGACGCGTCGCAGTCGCGACTTTCGAATGAATTGTCGGGCCCAGGCCGTTTCGACGGCCGACGCGATGGGCCGGAGGTCACGTCGCATTCGACTTTCGTCCCGACTCCGGCCGCCTCGCGGGATTCCGCCGAGGCCGAAGAGGGGTCGCGACGAGGCGGGATAAGGACGGCCCTGTGCATCTGGGAACCGAGCGAACGCCTATCCCCCGGACTCTTCGGATATGGTATGGTCCGTCGAAACCCACTTCGGCTTCGATGGGACGTACGCCCGAGGTCAAGGCCCCGGGCGCAGGGTCGCCCTCCATCACGATCCGGACGGATGAGACGATGGGAACGCGCGTGCTGCGACCAGTGCGGAGGTCGGCGTCGCCGAGGACCCGGTTCGAACCGGCCGTCCCGCGACCGCCGCGTCCGCTGATCCGCCCGGCGCCGCGTTCGGCGATGTTCTTCCCGCTCGTCGTGCTCGCGGCGATCCTCCCGGGCCTGGCCGCGATGCGGTCGTGGGACCTGACCGTCCCCGGGCCGCTCTGGGGACTTCGGGCGATGGCGGTCGCGGTCGACGGCATGTTCGTCGACCAGACGGGCGCGTGCGACGCCATCAAGCCCGAGCGCGAGTCGGCCGGGTATCGCAGCGTGGCGTTCCAGCCGCCGCTCTACCCGTGGCTCGCCGCGGTCGGGCTCACCCTGAGCGGCGACTGCGACCCGCTCGCCTGCGTGCTCCCGAGCTATGCGGCGGGCGCGGCGATCGTCATGCTCGTCTACCTCCACGGCCGATTGTGGCGGGGCGGCGGCATGGGCTTCACGGCCGCGCTCCTGATGGCGTTCAGCCCGAGCCTGCTGCTGCGCGAGCAGGAGATGACGCCCCACCTGCTGGCGACGGCCGGCGCGCTGGCGGCCCTCTACGCCTACGCGGCGCGGACGCGGATCGCCGCCGAGTCGGCCGACCCGCGGGGGCGTTCGCTGCTCTGGTCGGCGGCCGGCGGCGTGGCCCTGGGGGCGTCGCTGCTGACGGTGGAGGCCTTCGGCCTGATCGTGGTCGCCGCGATCGGCCTGCACCAGGTCTACGTGCGGGTGAGCGCCTCGGCCGACCCGAGCTATCGGCCCTCGCCGACGGGCGGACGGCACGCCTGGATCCGCGACGGCGGCGCGATCGACGCCGCGCTGGCGCTGGGCGTCGCGACGGCGATCGCCGCGCCCTGGCACCTGAGCATGTTCCTCACCCACGGCTGGAGCCTCTTCGCCCCGCTGACGCTCCCCGCCTCCGGCTGGGCCGACTCGTACAACCTCGCGGCGCGGATCCTGGAGCTGGCCCCGGTGGCCGCGCCCCTGGCCGTCTTCGGCGCGGCGCGGGCCGTCCGCACGGCCCTGATCGCCGAGAGCGACGACCGCGAGACCATCGGCGGGTCGCTCTGGGCCGCCTGGGCGGGCGTCGCGGCGCTGACGCTCTCGCTCTGGACGACCGGCCCGCGGCAAGCGCTCGAGATCTTCCTGCTCATCCCGCTCAACCTGCTGGCGGCGGCGACCGTCGCCGACCTGGTCAACCGTCGGGTCTCGGTCCGGGCGCTCATCGGCCTGGCGCCGGCCGCGGCGCTCTGCCTCGCCTGGTGGTCCAGCAAGGACCTGCGCAGCGCCCTCGACGACCTGCTCGCCGGCCGGGCGAGCGCGGCGACGACCCTGAGCCTGCACATGACGTTCGACCTGATCGTCGTCTCGATCATCCTGGGCCGCGGCGTCGAGCGCTGGGCCCGCAACCGCGACGACCGCCAGCGCCAGGTGCTGGCGACGTTCCTGCTGGCGACCCTCGTGGCGACGGTCGGCCTGGGCGTCCGCGAGATGGTCTTCCGCCACAGCGAGACCAGCGACCTGCTGATGCTCCGGACGATGATCCTCCGCCGCAACCGCGAGCGGCCGTTCAACCACATCGCGGTCGTCAGCCCGCCGTCGTCGCGGTTCGAGTCCGACGGCGAGCCCGGGTCGCTCACCGCGCCCTATCCCGGCGGCCGGCTCCGCTTCATCCTCCGAACGGCCTTGCCGGCCTTGCCGCAGATCGACCTGACCGACGTCGACGAGCTGCTCACGCTCCCCGACGAGCAGCGGCTGGTCGTGCTCTACGGGGCGGGCAGCCGGCTGTCGTACAGCCTCCAGTCCCGGCTGGGCCTGGAGGCCATCCACCCCGGCCGGACCGGGATCCTCGACGCCTACGCCACGGCGTCGAGCCGCGTCGCCAGGCGCTGAGGACCCGGGGGCGGGTCGATCCGCGCCGCCTCAGGTGGTCGCGGCCTGGGCGTTGACGACCGTCTCGGCGATCTCGCTCAGGAGGTCGTCGGTGGTCTTCTCCTCGGCAAGCGTGTCGCCCAGCAGCTTCTTGACCTCCGGGATCCCCATCGTGGCGGCCCAGGTGCTGAGCGTGCCGTAGCCGGCGATCTCGTAGTGCTCGACCTTCTGCGCGGCGGCGATCAGGGCGGCGTCCTTCACCTCGGGCGCGGCGTCGAGTTCGAGGATTTCCTTCCCCTCCTCGATGTGCCCCTCCATCGCGTGGCACTTCTTGCCCCGGGGGGCCTGGCCGAGCGCCTCCAGGACCTGGGCCAGGCGCTCGGCGTGGATCTTGGTCTCCTCGAGATGCTTCTCGAAGGCCTTGCGCAGCTCCGGATTCGAGGCCGCCTTGGCCATCTTCGGCAGCGCCTTGGCGAGCTGCTTCTCGGCGTCCAGCATGTCGCGGGCGACGTCCACGAACAAATCATTGAGCGATTGCATCTTCACTTCGTCGTCTCCTGGATGGGTCGTCGATTCACTCGGGCGGGGCATGCCCAGGTGTTTAGCAAACGACGCGCCGGGGGACGACGGTCGCTCGTCGGCCGCGATTTCGCCGTCTTCGAAAGCGAAACGCCCCGCGCGGGCGGGGCGTCCGGGAGGCCGTCGGGAAGCGGCGTGCGCGGCGGCCGGCGTCAGCTCGCCTTTTTCTTGAGGACGAACATGAGCTGCTTGTCCTTGGTCTTGAACTCGCGGGGCGTCTCGGCGCCGGGGAGGCCGTAGATGAGCCGGACCTTGTCGCCGTCCTTGTCGATCAGGCCGAGGGCGACCTGGTTCTCGGCGTCGGCGAGCTTGCTGGTCATCTTGATCTTGGCGGCCGACTCGCCCGGCTCGATCGAGTAGCTCGCGCCGTAGACTTCCTTGCTGTCCTTGTCCATGACGACCACGCGGTCCTCGGTGAACAGCACGGTCGACCCCTTGATGCGATCGGCCGCTTCGGGGGTCCCGAACTTCTCGCCCGAGACGATCTCGTAGCCGCCGACCAGGTCGGCCGGCTTCAGCTCGTTGACGGCCTGGGCGCGGGCCGGGGCGGCGGCCGCGAGGATGGTTGCGAAGGCGAAAAGGCTGTTGCGGACGGTCGATCGGCGCATCGTGGCGGCTCCTGGCTGGAGGCGTTTCGTCGGGACCTTCGAGGAGAACCCTCTCGACAAGCCCTTCATAATCCGCAACTCCCGCGCCGTCGTCGCGACCGCCCCGGCGCTCAACCCGCGCCGGCGGCGTATCTCAGCCCGGCGATCCCCAGCAAGATGAGGCCGATCGAGCCCAGTCGCAGGGCCGTCGCCGGCTCGCCGAACAGCCAGATCCCCAGCAGCGCGGTGCCGACCGCGCCGACGCCCGTCCAGACGGCGTAGGCGGTCCCCATCGGCAGGTGGTTCAGCGACCAGCCGAGCCCGGCCATGCTCACGCCCATCGTGGCCAGGAACGCCAGCGACGGCCCGAGCTGCGTGAACCCCTTGGACGTCTTCAGGAAGTACGCCCAGGCCACCTCGAACAGCCCCGCCACGATCAGGATCAACCAGGCCATCGAAACACCTCGGAGAGGAGAGGAAGGACGAGGAAATCGGCCGTCGTCGGAATCATCCCGATGCGTCCTGCGGCGCGTAGGTCAGCCCGCCGCGCGGGAAGATGCGGACGCGGGGCGAGTCGCGGCGGTCGCGGGGCAGGGCGCGGCGGACGGCCCGCCACAGGGCGTCCTGGTCGGCGAAGAGGCGGACGGGGCCGAGGCGGCCGCCGAGCCGGGCGTGGAGCGGGGGCGAGTAGACCATCACGGTGCGGTCGACCACCAGCTCGCGCGCCCAGCGCAGCATGAACGCCGCCGAGGACTCGCGCGCCGAGAGGACCCGTTCGATCAGCGGCACGAGCCGGCGGATCGCCCAGCCCCCGGGCGCGCCCGAGCCGGCGATCAGCCGCATCGCCGTGCGCGGCATCGAGCGGTCGATCTCGTCCGGGTCGGTCCAGAAGAGGCCCACGGTCACGCCCCCCGGGACGCTCGCGGCGCGGTGGTGCAGGAGCGTCTTGAAGCTCTGCATCGGGTCGCCCGGCCAGGGGTTGTTGCCCACGACCACCACGTCGGCCGGCGGGGCGGGGGGGGCCCGGAACCGCGTGCGGGCCTCGTCCGCGAGCGTATCCTGGACCGATTCGGGACGCCCGGCGCAGGCCCGGAAGATCATCCCGGGCGCGCCGATCAGGTGGCTGATCGAGAAGCAAGGGCCGAGCGACCCCGCCGCCTCGTTCACGGCCTGGCGCATCGGGTTCTCGGCCGCGAGGCCCCCCAGCAGCCGGCCGGCGTCGGCGTCGCGGCCCAGCCCCTGGCGGTGCAGGGCGCCCAGGGTCGTGCGGTGGCTCGTGCCCGGGAAGATCAGCTTGTATCCGCCCCCGAAGCCCGCCTGGAGGTGGGGCAGGACCGAGCCGATCAGGACCCGCAGATCGGCCTCGGCGACGGGCCGGAAGACGCGGACGGGGATCCCCCGCGAGGTCGTCCCCAAATCTTCGTACGCCGAGAGGTCGTCGACGGGCGGGCTGTAGCAGCGATGCGCCGCCGCCGGCCCGTCGCCCAGCCGACGCCGCATCGCCGCGTCGTCGACCGCGTGGTGGCGGCCGACGCCGACGCTGATCGTGACGTCACAGGCCGCCACCCCCGCGCGGAGGATTCGGTCGAGCACGATCGGCAGGGCCTCGCGCACCGGGGTCCAGCGCGAGGGGTCGTCGACGACGATCGCGACCTTCGAACCGGGCCGGACCTGCTCCTCCAGCCGCGGGGCGTCCCGGGGCGCGTCGAGGGCCCCGTTCAGCGCCGCGGGATAGTCGTCCACGGTGCCCGCGAGGTCGGGCTCGACGACGTCGTCGCGGCCCACGCCCCAGGCGCGGGGGAGGTCCAGGGCCAGGCTGCCTTCGACGCCCCAGGGCGCCTCGATCGTTCCCTTCGTCATCCGTCGTCCCCATCCTCCCGGCGACGCCGACGCGGACTGCGGCGGGCCGCCGGGACCGCCACGGTACGGCATCGTCGGCCCGGCCCGCAACCGGGACGGCCTCCGCCGGGAAACCTCGGGCGCGGGGGCCCGGCCGTTCAACTTTCGGGTGGTCGAGTGTATGATGACGGGGACGGACGCCCCGCGCGGCCGTCGGCTCAGACGCCGCCCAGCGCCACGCAATCCCCCAAGGAATCGGCCATCCTCGACGCCTCGCGACGTCCCCGGCGGTCTCGACCGCCCGCCGACGTCGTCCGACCGTCCCCACGCGAGTTCCAGCCGAGTTTCGCCCTTTTCAGGTCGCGACGTCGTTCGAATCCGGCCCCGGACGCCGCTCGATCCATCGCGACGAAAGAAATCGTGGAAGAGATCGGAAAATGACTCCATCGTTGGCACAACTCGCCGAGCTGGTCCGTCAGGCGGAGTCCAAGACCCGCGCCCGGAAGATCGAGGCCGAGACCCAGCACGCGGCCGAGCACTTCCGCGTCGCCGAGAAGCGGTCGCGCCAGGCGCTGGAGCGGATGCGCGTCGCCCGGCCGACCTGCACCCGGGCCCTCGAGCAGGCCGACGCCGACGAGCAACTGCTGAAGGACCTGGTCCGCAAGCTCGCCCAGTTCAAGTCGTCCCTGACCTCCGACGCCGACGCCGAGCAGCTCATCGCCACGTCCCAGGCCGAGATCGACCGGACGCGACAGGATGCGAAGGCCGAGCTGGATTCGGCCGGCCGCGAGCTGGACGAGGCCCGCCGCGACCTCCGCGCGGCCGTCGACGCGTACCGCCAGCTCCGCCGCGAGCTGGAGCGGCTCCAGCCCGGCCTGATCGAGCAGTTCGCCGACGAGGACCGCCTCCTCTGGGACGCCGAGAGCCACTTCCCCGGCGGCCAGCTCCAGCTCCTCGCCCACGAGGTCGAGGCCGGCCTGAACGCCTACGCCCACCTGGCCAAGCTCGAACAGTACGCCCGCCTGAAGGTCTGGATCGGCCGCTTCCGCTACCACCAGGCCGGCCCCGACCGCGAGACCGAGAACGGCGAGGACGTCCAGACGCTCGCCCACAAGGTCTTCCACCAGCTCAAATGGCTCTCGCGTCAGTACGAGCCCGGCTACATCGAGGCCTTCCGCCAGGACTTCTCCACCGACTGGGCCGCCTACGTCGCCGAGGCCCAGGAGCAGCTCGCCCAGGCCGTCGAGGCCCAGCGCCGCGCCCGCGCCGAGGCCGCCGAGCAGCCGACCCACGCCCGCGCACGCCTCGCCGCCGAGGCCTCCTCCCGCCGCCCCGGCTCCATCAACGGCGACGCGGTCGAGGAGCGCGAGGACGACGACCTGGGAGGCGAGGAAGACTGAAACCGTGAGACGACCCCGCCCCGACGAGGGTCCCTCGTCCGGGCCCGGGTCGCGGGAGCGGAGGCGTCCTTGGGGTTGCGACCGCCCGAGAGAGCGATGGTGGTTCGGCGACTCCTGATCGCGATCTCCGCCTGGGGCGTGCTAACGACCTCGGCCGTGACGGTCTTCATCCTCACGAACGAAACGAACCCCGACCACCGCGCCATCATCAAGATGGGGGTCGCGCTGATCCTCATTTGGTGCGTCCTGGGCGGCCTGGCGATGCGCCTGCTCCGGGATCGGTTCGTCCGCCTCGTGACCCGCCTCCCGCTCGGATGGCGGACCCGGTTCGTGGTGCTCTGCATCGGCTTCGCCCTGCTCGAAGAGGCGGTGACGACCTCGCTGACCAACCTCGCGCCGTTGTTCGGCGCCGCGACCGACGCCGCCCGCATCACCGCGTCCCGGAACTACTTCGAGGTCGTCCTCCTGAACAGCGTCGTCGCCTTCGTCCCCATGTTCCTCGCCTGGGGATGGCTGCTCTCGCGCTACGACTTCCGGCCGGCCGAGGTCCTCCTCCTGTTCGGCCTGAACGGCACGCTCGCCGAGACGCTCAGCTTCGGCCCGCACAACCTGATCCAGGTCGGCATGTGGGTCTGGGTGTACGGGCTCATGGCCTACCTGCCCGCCTGCACCACGTCCGAGGAAAGCGGGGCGCGTCCCGCACGCTGGTATCACGGCCTGACGGCGGTCTTCCTGCCCCTGGTCTTCATCGTCCCGCTGATGTTATGGCTCGTCTGGAAGGCTGCGGCGACGGCCTGGAAGGCGCTCCGATCCGGTCGAGGCAAGGCCGGAACGATGAGCTGATCGGCCCGCAGCGACGATCGAGGCGGCGGGCGACCGGACGAGTCGCCCTGGACGGGCCCGTCACAATTTCGCGCCATCTCGCCATAGGCGTGCTAGAGAGTCTTCAGGGGCGCGGCGTCGTGCGCGCGCCGGGAATCGAGGACGGGCCGCGCCGGCGTCGGCGCACGGGAACGGACCATGGGCGGTCGCGAGATCACGGCCGACCGGCGCGCCTGGCTGGTGGGCGAGCTGGAGGCCTGGACGACGCAGGGGTTGCTCTCGGGCGACCAGGCGAAGGGCGTCCTCGGCCTGTACGAGGGGGGCACGCCCGAGGGCGAGGCCGCGAGGCGGACCGATCGGGCCAGCTCGGCGGTCATGGGGCTGGGCGCCCTGATGATCGGCCTGGCCGTCCTCACGGCGGTCGCGTTCAACTGGCAGGAGCTGTCGACGTCGGTCCGGATCGCCCTGATCCTCCTGACGCTCGGCGGCACGTATGCGGGGGCCTGGGCCCTGCGGTATCGGGCGGGCGCGAGGACGGCGTCGGACGTCGTCTGCTTCCTCGGCTGCCTGCTCTACGGCGCGGGGATCTGGCTGGTCGCGCAGATGTTCAACTTCAACGTCACGGGCGTCGAGGGCTTCTGGTGGTGGGCCGTCGGCGTCCTGCCGTTCGCCCTGATCGTGGGGACCTGGCCGCTGCACGCGCTGGTCGCGACGACGCTGGCGGCCTACACCGCCGGCGCGGCCCTGGGACCGGCCCTCGGCTGGTTCGGCGCGGCCTGGAAGGTCGCCGAGCCGGCCTGGAGCGTGCCGATCCTGACGGCGTTCGGGCTGTCCTGGGCGTACGCGAGGAAGTCGCGGAGCGTGCTGGCCTTGTACGTCGCGCTCGGGACGTTCTGGGTCCTCGTGCAGCCGTCGGCCTGGGAGTTCGACGCGACGCCGATCTACTGGGCGGGGCTGGTCGGGGCGATCCTCATGCTGATCGCCGCGTGCCATCCGCCCGAGGCCGGCCTGGGGATCCCGTACCGGTTCCTCGGCGTCCTGCTGGTGGGGGGCGTGCTCATCCCCCTGAGCACGTACGCGTTCAACTCGGAGATTCGGGGGCAGGTGCTCCCCACGCCGCTGGCGATCGAGACGGCGGCGGCCGTGGTGCTGGCGGCCGTCCTGTTCGTCGTCGCGGCCGACCGCGACCGCCGCCGCGAGGGGAGGGGGGTCTCGCTGGGCCGCAGCGTGCTGGCCGCGCCGGGGCGGTGGTTCCCGCTGGCGATGCTGGCCCTCTTCGCGGCGCTGGGGTTCTGGAACGCCGTGGTCGACGAGCCGATCGCGACGACGATCGGGGCGAACGCGGCGATGGCCTCGCTGGCGATCTGGCTGACGATCGTCGGCACCCGCGAGGATCGCGGCCGGCCGTTCGCGGCAGGCGTGGCCTACTTCCTGCTCTGGGCGATCGCCCGCTACCTCGACCTGTTCAGCGGGTTCGGCGGCATGCCGGGGGCCGCCTTGATGTTCCTGGCCTGCGGCGCCGGCCTCGTCGGGGCCGCCTTGCTCTGGCGCCGGCTGAAGGAGGTCCCGCATGCTCCCGCCTGAACCACGCCCCGCGCCGGCCTCGGCCGCGATCGACCCCGACTTCGACGCGCCGGCCCGTCGCGCCCTCGGCCCGTTCGCCGGCCGCGAGTCGGCCCTGCTGATCGCCGCGGCGGCCTTCCAGCTCGCCGTCCTGGGCTGGATGATCGCCGGCACGTTGTGGACGTTCCGCGAGACGCGGACCGTCTACGTCAAGGTTGCGCCGGTCGACCCCCGGGACCTATTCCGCGGCGAATACGTGACGCTGTCGTACGACTTCAGCCGCGTCCCGCCGGGCGGGGTCGAGGGCCTCCCCGGTCCCTACACTTACGACAACGAGTCGGCCTGGCGCAACCACCCCGTCTTCGTCCCCCTGACGGCCGAGCCCGACGGCAAACACTATCGCTCCGGGCCCCCCCGCAGCACGCCCCCCGAGGGCGACGTCCCGTACCTCCAGGGGACGCTCGACGACGAGTCGCAGATCGCGTTCGGCGTCGAGTCGTTCTACGTGCAGGAGGGCCGGGGGGCGGAGTACGAGGCCGCCGCCCGCGACCACAAGCTCTGGGCCGAGATCGGCCTGACCGCCCAGGGCCAGGGGATCCTGAAGGGCCTCGCGATCGAGTGAGAGGCGCGACGACCTTCGAAACGACGACGCGGGGCCGGTGCGATGGGGTTCATCGCTCACGGCCCCGCGGTCGGAACGTAAATCAAGCGTCGCGACCGTCCCCGGGGGAGGGGCCGCGGGACGAGCCGTCCGTCATGTCGCGGAGAGGGCGTCGGAGGCGACTTCGGCGCTCAGGCGGTCGAGGTTTTGCTCGTTCGCGGGGACGACGATGTGGCGGACCGCTTCGGCCACGGCATCGTCGTCGAACGCCTGATCCCAGGCCACGAGGGTGCCGGCGGGATGCTCCTGCAAGCGGACCGTCAGCTCGAAATGCGGCTGCGAGACGTGCCGGATCACGACCTCGCGGTCCGGGACGATCGACGCGAACAGGGCTTCGTTGGGATACGTCGTCCCCGTGGGCCCGTGCATGGAGAAGATCCATAGGCCGCCCGGACGGAACTCGAACGTGTCGAAGGTGTTGCTGAAGCCGTCGGGGCCCCACCATCTCGCGAGGCGGGCGGGATCCTCGAAGGCGGCGAACACGGCGCTCGGGCCGGCGGGGATCGCGCGTTCCGTCGAGAAGGTCGTCATCCAGGCCTCCCTGTCGTCAACGGCTGACGAAGCCCACGAGGGCGTTGTTCACGTAGATCGCGCCGGCGGGGATGTTGGTCCCGGCGGGGAAGGTCGAGTTGAGCAGGTAGGCCATCGGGCCGACGGTCGAGCCGGCGCCGAGCGACGAGCCCTGGACGACGGCCCCGCCGCCCACGGTCACGTCGTCGCCGAGGACCGACCTGGTCCCGCTCGCCCCGTCGAGGATCACCACGCCGGGGCCGGCGACGAACCGCTGGCCGATGGCGAGCGCGCCGCCGTTGGGGGCGTTGATCGTGACGCTGTTCGCGGTCTGGGCGATCGAGCCGATGGTGATCGACTGGCCCTGGTCGGCCCGGATCGCGTTGCGGCGGCCGACGCTCGACGCGACCTGGTGGGCCCGCTGGGTGATCGACGCGTTGCCGGTGGCGCGGGCGGGGAAGCTCGTGAGGGCGGCGGGAACCTGGCCGCGGTGGGGCGAGGGGAACTTCGGCGCCGTGCCGGCCGGCAGGAAGGTCGTCGCGGGCCCCGGCTGCGAGTTCGAGCCCAGGATCGTCGACAGGTTGCCGTTGAAGATCCCCGTCCGGGTGGTCGGCACGCCCGGGCTGACGCCGGTGGCCGACTGCCCCTGGTACAGCGTGATGTAGCCGACGCCCAGTTGCAGGTTGGCGGTGATCGTCTTGCCCAGGTCGGACAGGTCCGCGGCCGTGACCGGCGTCACCTTGCCGAGCGCGGGGTCCGACGCCTCGGCGTCCGTCGTGACGTTCGCGCCCGCCAGGACCTTCATGCCGGCCGGGACCGTGACGCCGGGGCCGACGCGGGCCAGGGCCGACACGAACGCGCCGGGCGCGATGGCGGCGCCGTCGATCACCGCGCCGGGGCCGATGTAGGTCGGCTTCGAAGCCTCGTCGTAGGCCCCGATCACGGCCGGGCCGTTCACGGTCGCCCCGTAGCTGATCTCGACCTGGCTGCCGATCCGCACCTCGGGGACGTCCGACCCCTTCGAGTGCGTCGGGTTCGCCGTGATCGCGACGTTGTCGAGGATCGCCGTCCCGCCGCCGATCTTCACCACGCCGTCCGACGCATTCAGCTTGGCGTACGGCCCGATGAAGCTGCGGGCGCTCACGATCACCGCGTAGCCGTTCGTGACGCCCACCGACGGGTCGATGTAGGTCGCCGCGGCGGCCGTGTAGCCGTACGGCAGGACCGGCGTGTTCGGCCGGACCACCGGGTAGCCCACCGGCTGGTTCAGCAACGACTTCAACTCGGCCGACGAGATGTAAGTCGGCCAGTTGCCCGAGGTCAACAGCCGTCGCGCCTCCAGGCCCTCGGCCCCCGGAAGGAGCGCCTGCGAACGCCGCTTCGAGGGTTGCGATCGTTTGAGCATCATGATCATCCGTGATCAAATTCGTCGGGCTCTGGCCCCCTGGACTCGACGCGATGATTACCTATATCGACGCACCCCCGCCGTCTCTCTAGTCTTCCTGATTGAACATTAATCCTTATAGCCGCCAACGGCCTGAGGACGTCGCGTGGCGAGGTAACCCCTGGAGAGCCGGTCGGCGAGGCCGGAATGACCAGAACGGCACCCACGCGAGTTCGGCTCTCGTCGCACGGGCTGACGAAACCAAATCGATTCGGTCCCGATCGCCATCAAGAGGAAGCAGGGGGGGATTTGCGATACCAAGGTGGTTCGCCAGAGTAACCTATCCAACTCGGCACCCGATTGGCCGTCGTCGCCGGGGGCCGGAAATACGGCTCGAAGTTCACATGCCGCCCCCCCGCTCGAGCGGTTCTCGATTCGCGCCGAGCAATCCTGTTGGGTTGGGACCGAGGGACGAGCCAGCCTCGTTGAGGTCGACCTGCAACGTGCCTTTACGCGTTGTATCGGTGCCGATCGTTCAGGCCCGGGGATCACGCCATCTCGGAGGCCCGCATTAACGCTTGGGTGTCGATATACTCCCGGATGTTCGTCAGCTTGCCATCTCGAACGGTGATGGCGAAGACCCAATGGTCCTCGAACGTCCTATTCGTGGCCTTGATTCTCCCCGTGGCGAAGCCGACGACCAGAACCCGGTCTCCTTGCGCCACGAATTCGCGGGGTTCTGTCGAAGTTTCCACCGTCTCGGAAGCCTTCTGAAGCAGAGCTGCCAATCCCGCGTGCCCGCTGTACGTGCCGGCCAGCGGCCAGTCCTCGCCCGGGATGATCCACTCGATGTCTTCGGCGACCAGCGCCAGCAGATTCTCCTCGTCGCCGCGGCCGATCGCGGCGAAGAAGTCTTTCACCGTCAGGACGTTCTCTTGAAGGCTCATTGAAATATCTCCCTCTCTCTTAGATTGGATTCGTGGTGGCGTTGGTTCAGTTCAGCTCAGTGGGCAGGGAAGTAGTGGCCGTTGTCCAAATCGGCGAGCAGGCCGGGCTGAGCGGGTTCCCAGCCCAGGGCATGGCGCGTGATGAGGTTGGACGCCGGGAGGTCCAGCGTGACCAAATTCGCGAGGAACCCGAAGTATCCCGGCAGCATCAGCACGTCCGCGGGGATGCTGACGGCCGGCAGGCCCAGGCGGCTGCCGATGGCCTCGGCGATCTCGCGGAACCGGACGCCCTCGCCCTCGATCCCGTGCCAATTTTTGCCGGCCGGGCCCTTCTCCAGCGCCAGGCGGAACAAGGAGGCGAGGTCGCGGCCGTGCACGGCCGGCCACAGATTCGCTCCGTCCCCGGGGTAGCCGACGGCGCCCTTCTCCTTCGCGAGCCCGATCAGAAGCGGGAGGAAGCCGGCATCGGTCGTGCTGTGCGCGATGGGAGGGATCCGCACGATCGAAGACCGCACGCCCCGCTCCGCGAGGCCGACGACGGCGAGCTCCACGACGTTGCGAACCCGCAGGGAACCCTTGTACTCACCGCCGCCGGGGGGAAGGGCCGGATCCTCCTCGGTCGCGGGTCGTCCCAGGAAGTGGGCCCCGGGGGCTGGCCAGCCCAAGTTCGTGGGCGAGCCAATGCTCCCCGACGCGACCAGGGGCTTTCCGGTTCCGGCCAGGGCCTCGCCGTACGCGAGCATGATCTGGAGCTCCGCGGCGGCCACTGCGTCCATCCCACCGGAGGGAAGCAAGTCTTGCCTGTGGGCGACGTGGATGACGCCGTCGGACTCCGCCGCCGCCGCTTTGAGCCCTTCGAGATCGGAAAGATCCCCCCGACGCACCTTGGCGCCGAGCGCGGACACCGCCGCCGCGGACTCGTCGGATCGGGCCAGGCCGGTGACCTCGTGGCCGGCGGCGATGAGCTCGGGGATGATGTACGAACCGATATGGCCGGTCCCGCCAGTGACGAAAACACGCATTTCATGCTCCTTGTGAGGGATGTGAGTAGTAGGCCTCCGGGCGCGCTCAGCCGAGAAGACTGACGCCAATTGAGAAGTTTGTATGTTTGATGGAGTGGGCGACGAGGCCCAGCGACAGCAGGCCGACGTGCTCCAGCGTCCGTGCCAGGCTCAGCGGCCCGGTATCCCTCGGGCGCAGTCCGAGGCTCTCGATGAACGCCGAGACGCGTGCCTTCGCCTCCGCGTTGTCCCCGGCGAGGAACACGTCCAACGGGTGGCCTTCGGTGGGACCGGCAGCCAGGACGTGGGAGAATTGGGTGTTGAACGCCTTGACGACATCCGCATCGGCAGGGGCGGCCTTGGCGATCTCCTGCGCGCCGGAACTGTCCTCGGGGGTCACAAGGCTCATGTGGTCGGAGGCGACGGGGTTGGTGACGTCGACGAGGTGCTTGCCCGCCAACCCTTCACCGTAATGCTTCACCACGTCGAGAACGGCAGCGTAAGGGACCGCCAGGATGACGATGTCCCCGGCCGGGGCGGCGCCGAACGTTCCTGTCGTCGCGCCAGCTCCGACTTGCTCGGCCAGCGCCCGCGCCTTCGCGGCGTCGCGACTCATCACCTCGACGGCATGTCCGGCCTTGGCGGCAAGGCCGCCGATCGCCGCGGCCATGCCGCCTGATCCGATGATGCTGATGGTGCTCATGTTCGTGTTCCCCCTTCCAGTCGGGTTGTTAAATCGCGTCCGACTTAATCGTGTGCGTTTCAATGTTAGCTCGCGCCTGGATCAAGTCAATCGCATCCGCTATAATCGGGTGCGATACATGGTGGCCGCGACGTCACAAGCTCCGGAGGGACCCATGACCCGTTCCCCAAAGGCCGAAGCCGAAGGCCCGAAACTCTCGAAATATCTGTGCTTTGCGGTCTATTCGGCCAATCTGGCGTTCGGCCGCGCCTACAAGCCGATCCTGGATGCGGTCGGCCTGACCTACACCCAGTACATCGCGATGGTGGCCCTGTCGGAGCAGGACGAGCAGACCGTGAGCGAGCTCGGCGAGAAGCTGTTCCTGGAATCCAACACGCTGACGCCGATCCTCAAAAAGCTGGAGCAGACCGGCAAGATCAGCCGCACCCGCGATCCCGCCGACGAGCGGCAGGTGAGGGTGAGCCTGACCGCGGCCGGCCGGCGCCTGCTCAAGAACGATCTCGGTAGGGCGCTGGTCGAGTCCTGCGGCTTGGGTGACGAGTTCTCCGCCGTGCAGACGAACGTCGTCAGGCTGCGCGACAATCTGCTGCGCAACACGAGGGGCAAGCAGGATGAGACGTGATGCCGTCCGTAGCTCTTATTCTCCTTGGGCTTAGCACGCCCAACGTCGCTCGGAATAATCGGATGGAGCGACGTAGGGCGTCAGAGTTGAGCCAGGCCTCCGTCGACGGCGACTTCGCTGGCAGTCATGAAGCTGCTGTCCGACGACGCGAGGAAGGCGGCCACCGCTCCGATTTCCGCCGGATCGGCCATGCGCTGAAGCGGAGTCATCGCGGCATAGGCCTTCTGGCCCTCCTCGCCCAGCGCTGCCTTCGCGAGTTCGGTCGCCGTCGCCCCGGGCGAGAGCACGTTGACCCGGATGCCGGTGCCCTTCAAGTCCTCCGCCCAGGTCCTCGCGAGGTTGCGGACTGCCGCCTTGCTCGCGCTGTAAGCGCTCATTCCCGGTGCGCCCGTGGTGCCGGCGCTCGACCCGGTCAGGATGATCGAACCGCCCTCGCGCAAGAGCGGCAGCGCCTTCTGGACCGTGAAGATCGTACCCTTCACATTGGTGTCGAAGGTCTCGTCGATGTGCTCGGCGGTGATCTTGCCGAGCGGAGCCTGGCTTCCCGCCCCGGCATTGGCGAAGACGACGTCGAGGGTCCCGCGCTCGGCCTTCACCGCCGCGTACAATCGGTCGAGGTCGGCCTCATCGGCGACCGATCCCCTCACCGCGCGGGCATTGGGCCCGAGGTCCGCCACAGCGGCGTCGAGCGCCTCCTGCCTGCGGCCGAAGATGAAGACGATGGCGCCCTCATCGATAAAGCGCTTTGCAGCGGCGCGGCCGATGCCGGTAGCCCCACCCGTGATGACCGCCACTTTACCTTCAAGCTTTCCCATGACATTCCTCCCTAATGTGTCGTCGGCTGGCGCCCTTGTTCCCATCGCGACAAGGGCGGTGCATAATGGACCACCGGTCCAGATCCCGACCCGGAGTATTCGGACCACTGGTCCGTTTGTCAAGGCATCTCATGCGAGCCGACGCCAAAAAGAATTACAGCCACCTGCTTGAAGTCGCGCGTGACGTCGTTGCGGAGCATGGCGCGGACACGTCCATGCGAGAAATCGCCCGCCGGGCCGACGTCGGGTTTGCCACGCTGCTACGCCATTTCCCGACGCGAGAAGCCTTGTTCGAAGCGTTGCTGCGTTCAAATCTGGACGCGCTGACGCAGAAGGCAGACGAGCTCGAAACGGAGAACTCACCCGATGAAGCACTCGTCTCCTGGTTTCGAGAAGTGGTGGCATTCACGCATAGCTATAGCGGCGTTGTCGCCTTGATGGCGAGCGCCCACGCGGACCCGGACTCCGCGCTTTACGCCACATGCTCAGCGGTGCACTCGGCGGGCGCGCGACTATTGCTCCGTGCTCAAGCCGAGGGGACGGCGCGCGCCGATATGGATGGGGTCGACCTTTTCGCCCTGGTGTCCGCGCTCGCCTGGCTCTACGGCCAACCCTCATTCGCGCCACGGGGGGATCATCTCTCTCAAGTTATCACGAGTTCCATCCTGACTAAGCAGCAACCAGCTGGATGAGATCGGTGAGATTCCTACCTGCGGCGGAGGCGCAGGTGCAATTCGGCGGGATGAGCGTTTTTATCGCCAACGACATGGCGGGTCCGAGTGCGAAGACGCACGAAAGACCGAACTGGAATTCGGCTGGTGAAATTTCAGGGGCGGGATGGACCTTCTCGCCCAAGAATTTCCATCTGTATTTTCCAGCATTCGGCGGCCTCCAAGCCGTGTATCCGGCCCCCCGTCCACGAAGGCCAATCGGGTGCCGAATTGGATAGGTTATTTTGCGAGACTCCTAAAGATCCGGGTCATACGCGGCACCGCCCGGCAGACGCCCCCCCTCGAATTCCGCAAACTCGGGGCTTCGCTCAGTCCGATCGAGGCACAGCCATGCACGCCGATTTCGCCGATTTCGGGCCGCCGAAGAACCTCACGTCCCGGGCTCGTCGGTTCATCTTCCTGGGCCTGCTCGCGCCCTTCACGGTCCTGACCTACCTCGCGGTAAGCTCGGGATCACCCGGCGACGTCCGCGACCGCCCCGTGGCCCTCACGACGCTGGCGACGATCACCGGCCCCTTCATCGGGGCCATCGCCCGCAATGGACAGCCCTGCTGTCTTCAATCCTCGCTCCGGCTCGCGGCGGTCTGCGGCCCGGCGCTGGCGCTGGGGCTCACCGTCCAGGTCGTCGCGCCGCCCTTCGGACGGGGCCGGCGGGCGGTTCGGCTGGCGTTCTGGGCGATCGGCTGGTTCGTATGGCTCCTCGGTGGACACGTCTCGTTCATGCACGCCCTGTCCTGAGGCCCTTGATATGCCGCACGACGTCCAGGAGTTGAAGTTCCTCGCCACGCCGGAGAAGGGCGATGTCTCCGCCCTCCTGATCCGGCCGGAAGGCGCGACGCATCTGCTCGTCCTCGGCCATGGCGCCAGCACGAACATGCGGCATGCCACGCTGCAGTCGATCGCCGATCGATTGGCCGAGGTCGGGGTCGCGACGCTCCGCTACAACTTCCCCTACTCGGAGCACGGCAAGGGCCGGGACGGGCAGGCCGTCTGCACGGAGACCATCCGTTCGGCGGTCGCCGCGGCGCGGAAGGCCTCTCCCGACCTGCCCTTGCTGGCGGGCGGCCATTCCTTCGGCGGACGCATGACCTCGACGGCGGCGTCCGAATCGCCGATCGAGGGCGTTCACGGCCTGGTCTTCTTCTCCTTCCCGCTCCACCTGGCGGGCAAGCCCGAGACGAAGCGGGCCGACCACCTCGCGGACGTCGCCGCGCCGATGCTCTTCCTGAGCGGGACGCGCGACGAACTGGCGGACCTGGACCTGCTCAGGCCGGTCTGCGAGAGGCTCGGGCGCCGCGCGACGCTTCATCTCCTCGACACGGCCGATCACGGCTACAAGATCCTCAAGAAATCCCGCGCGAGCGACGAGGACGTCTTCGTCGAGATGGCTCGCGTCGCTCAGGCCTGGGCGGCGGGCTTGAGGTAAAGACGACATGCCGACGAACTTGCGAAACGCAGAGCTGGCCGAGACGAAACAAGGAGGGTGGCGCGATGGAGCTTGCGGAGGTGCTCGGACGGCTCGACGCCCAGGCGGCGGGCAAGACGCGCGTGATGATGGGGCCGTTGCGGGCGCTGGGCGCGAAGCTCAAGGCCGACCACGCCCTCGCGCTCGCGTTGTGGGACACCGGGCGGCTCGATGCGAGGCTCCTGGCCACGATGGCCATGACGCCGGATCGACTCACGGCCGAGGACGCCGAGTCGATGCTCGCTTCGGTCGTCGACGTCCAGGTCGTGGACGAGCTGACCTACAAGGTCGTCGCGGAAGCGCCCTGCGCGGACGAGTCGTGTCGGAAGTGGGCGGGCGCCGAGCAGCCGCTGATCGGGCGAGCGGGCTGGAACTTGCTGGTGGCGAAACTCCTCAGCAAGCGGCTGGCCGCCGGGGAGTGCGCGGACATCCTGGAGACCATCGAGTCCGGTTGCAAGTCGGCCCCGGTGGAGAAGGCGGAGTCGATGATGCGGTGCCTGGTGGAGATCGGCGTGCGCTTCCCGGAACACCGGCCGCGAGCGATCGATATCGGCACCCGCTGGGGCCTGATCGACGACCGGCCGGTTCCGAAGGGATGCACGCCGTTCTACGCGCCGGACTGGATCGCCGCAATCCTCAAGCGCAAGAAGGCCTGAAGCGGGCGACGATCAGCCGGCGCCCGACTTCACGGCATCGCGCGCCGCCAGGCGAGCGCCTGGTCGGCGAGGCGGCGGGCCAGGGCGGGCTCGGCCGCGGCGCGGTCGTGGCGTTCTTCGGGGTCGAGGGCGAGGTCGTACAGCTCGGCTCCGGTGCCGTCGGCGTTCACCAGCAGTTTCCAGTCGCCGTCCAGGATCGCCACGTTCGGCGAGCGGTCGTCGCCCGGGGGGTAGTCGAACGAGGACGGGTTGCGGCCGTACTCCCAGAAGAGGGGCTTCGCGCGTCGGGGACGCTCGCCGCGGAGGACGGACAGCAGGTTCTCGCCGTCGGATTCGTAACCCGGGCGCAGGGGGGCGCCGGCGAGGGCGCAGAGCGTCGGGAAGAGGTCGACGGCCGAGAGGACGGTCGCCGTGTTCGTCACGCCCGAGGGGACCAGGCCCGGCCCCCAGGCGAGGAACGGCAGCCGCACGCCCCCCTCGTAGAGGCTCAGCTTGCTGCCGCGGAAGACGCCCGATCGGCGGCGGTCGAGCGTGGGCAGGGGGCCGTTGTCGGAGAGGAACAGCACGAGCGTGGGCCGGGCCGAGCCCCCCGCGCGGACCGCGTCCAGCAGCCGACCGACCTGGCGGTCGACCTCCTCCAGCACGCCGCGGAGCCGCCCGGGCGTCGACGCCTTGCCGACGGTCCGGCCCTCCTTGCCGGCCGCCTGGTCCTCGGCCGAGGGGACCCAGGGGGTGTGCGGGTCGTCGAGCCACAGGTTCACGAAACAGGGCCGGTCGGCGTGGCCTTTCAGGAAGTCGAGCGTCCGGTCGACCATCCATCGCGTGCGGTCCCATCGCTTGACCGGGTCGCGGTCCGACCAGATCCAGTCGGTCGCCGTGATGTCGGGATGGGGCTCGGGGCTCTCCCAGGTGCCCAGGCCGACGTCATAGCCGTAGGCGGCGAACTTGGGCGGGTCGACCACGTCGCGGCCGCCGCCGAGATGCCACTTGCCGACGTGAGCCGTCGCGTAGCCCGCCGACTTCAGCGTCCGCGGCAGGCTGGGCGCGGCCGGGTCCAGGAAATCGGCCTGCCCGCACGCGCGGTTGCCCGCCCGGGTCTGGAGGTAGCTGGTGATCCGCCAGCGCGCCGGGAACTGACCGGTCAGCAGCCCGCACCGCGAGGGCGAGCAGATCGGCGAGGCCGAGTAGTACCGCGTGAGCCGGACCCCCTCGCGGGCCATGCGGTCGAGGTTCGGCGTCTTCGCCAGGTCGCCGCCGTAGCAGCCCAGGTCGGTGTACCCCATGTCGTCCGCGTATACGACCACGATGTTGGGCCGGACGTCCGCCTCAGGCGCGTCCGACGCCAGCACCAGCCCCGCGACGATCGCCAGCACGCTCAAGCCCGTCATGCCCGAACCCTCCTCGCCACCCCGCGCCGGACCTATCCCCGCGCGGCGACCGAGCAGTCTACCCGGGCGTCGCGCGGGTCGGGAATGGGCCCGATTCAGCGGCGGGCGCGGTTCTCCTGGGCCCGGATCGCGAGCAGGGCCGTCCGGAGCGGCGAAGGGGTCGCGCCGCGGCCGGGCTCGCCGCGGCGGAGCAGGTCGCCGAGGATGTGATCGGCCTCGGTCGGGCCGCCGCGTTCCAGGTCGTCGAGCATGGAGGCGGTGAGCGTCGAATCCGGGTCGACGAGCCGCGAGCGCGACATCTGGAGGAAGGGCGCCCGGGGGGCGAAGCCGTTGGCCTCGGCGATCGCGCGGGCCTCTTCCAGCATGGTCGTGACGAGGTCCGTCCCGCCGGCGCGGACCACGTCGCCGACGGCCGCGCGCATCAGGCAGGTGACGCCGGCGAGGGTGGCGAGGAAGACCCACTTCTCCCACATGGCGAGCGTCACGTCGTCGCTGGCGACGGCCTCGAACCGGGCCCCTTCGAACGCCCGGGCGACCTCGCGGACGACGTCGGCCTGGCCCGGCGAGCGCGCGCCGAAGGTCAGGCGGTGGACGTCGCTGAGGTGCACGATCCGGTCGTGCTCGTCGCGTCGCGACGAGATCAAGCAGAGGCCGCCAAACACCGCGCCCGCGCCGAAACGGGCGTCGAGCGCGTCGAGGTGCTGCAAACCGTTGAGCAGCGGCAGCACGACGGTCCTCGGCCCGACCGCGGGGGCGAAGTCCTCGACGGCGGCGGCGAGGTCGTACGCCTTGCACGTCACGATCACGAGGTCGAACGGCCCGCGCGTCGCCAGGCCCTCGGCCGTGACCGCGGAGGACGCCGGCAGGTCCGCGTCGCCCGCGGGGCTGCGGATCGCCAGGCCCGTCGCCGCCATCTTCGCCGCCCGACCGGGGCGGACGAGGAACGTGACGTCGCGGCCCGCTTCGACCAGCCGGCCCCCGAAATACCCGCCGATCCCGCCGGCGCCGACGACCAGGATTCGCACCGTCTTGCTCTCCTCGGGCTGCGCCGGGCTCGCGGGCGCTTCTCGCCGCGTCCCACGATACCAGGCGGCCGGACGGCCGGGAACGCCCCGTCAGGCCCGGACGAGGACCGGGGCCGGCCGATCGGCGCGGGGATCGGCGTCGTACCGGGCGGCGACCGCGTCGCGACGGACGACCTGGGCCGACGCCGGCGTCCGGGTCTCGCCGCCGAGCACCTTGATCCGATCCTCCAGCTCGGCGATCCGGACGTTGAGCCGGTCGACCGTCACCACGACGAAGGCCAGGATCGCCACCATCCCCACCATCCACACGCTGGCCAGCTCGCAGATCAGCTTCAAGGTCGTGATGCTCACCACCATGGCCCACCCCCTCGGCGTCATTCGCGTGATGCGTCTCGTCTTCGCCACGGGGGGTTATCCACGTCGGCGCGGCGACCGGACGAGAAAATCCGACGTTTCGGGAAAATTCCGCCTTGCCGGTCGGCGGCCCGAGTCGACGACGCCGGCCGTCTAGGAGACGGATGCGAAGACCTCGCGCCCGCAAGGCCGCATCCACGCCCCGTGTCGAAATCGAGGTCTCCTTAAGATTTTTTTCTTGCCATCTTATACGTGCATGACAAACCTACCGATGACGTCGATGCGTTCGGCCCGAGCGGCCGTCGCCCGCGGCGCCCTCCCCCTTCATGCGTGCAAGGAATCCGACGCGGATCGGGCCGGTAGGCCGGGCGGTCGGGGTGCGCGCCGAGGGCGGGGACGGCTTCCGTATCTTCATTCGATCATTCGTCGACTTGCGAGGTGGGGGAGGGGTTTTGATGAGGTATCGAGGCAAAGTGGGCTTCGTCGGGGTGCTGGTCGGCTCGATCGCCATCGCGGGATGCGGCGGCGGCGAGGCGTCCGGCAAGGTCGAGGTCGATAACAGCAAGGACCAGAACCTGATGAAGGCGATGGGGGGCTACATGGACAAGCGGCCGGGGGCCAAGACCGCGTCCAAGCCCAAGGCGGGACCCTGATCGGGACCGTTCGACGAGCGTTCTTCTGCTAATTATTACGTACTTCGGTCTTGAGAGGAGTCGACGATGCGACGGCATGTCTCCCGAGGATTCACGCTGATCGAGCTGCTCGTGGTCATTGCGATCATCGCCGTGCTGATCGCGCTCTTGCTGCCGGCCGTGCAGTCGGCGCGCGAGGCGGCGCGGCGGGCGCAGTGCATCAACAACCTGAAGCAGATCGGGCTGGGGCTGCACAACTATCACAGCGCCCTCAACTCGTTCCCCATGACGGCGACGATCGCCTACCAGGAGATCGGCTCCGCCCAGACGGCCGACTGGGGCACCTGGGGGGCCAATGCCATGCTCCTCCCCTACCTGGAGCAGCGGCCTCTCTACGACGCGGCCAACTTCTGCTGGACGACCTGGCAGGGGACCGGCGCAGTGCACAATTCGACCGTCTTCCTCTCGAAGGTGGCCGCGTTCATGTGCCCCTCCGACGGCCTGACCGGGGTCGAGAACACCAACAATTACTTCGGCTCCGTGGGCACGACCGCGGGGTTCTACCCGAACCAGCAGTCGACGGGGATCTTCGCCAGCAAGGCGAACTACGGCATCCAGCACGTCACCGACGGCTCGTCGAACACCATCGCCTACTCCGAGGCCCTCGTCTCCGGCCCCATCTACAGCCCGAGGCAGGCGAAGTGGCGCGACGGCCCCTCCAACACCGGCGGGGCCGGCGTCGCCTACTCGCTGCTCGACGCCCCCTCCACCCCCGCCAACATCGTCGCGCTGAAGGCGGATTGGCAGATCTGCAACGACTGGTTCCGGACCCAGCGGAGCATGGGCCAGCGTGGGTTCCGCTGGAACCTCGGCGCCCTCGGCGAGAGCATGTTCCAGACGCTGGTCCCGCCGAACTCGAACGACTACCCCTGGAACTCGTGCCGGATGGACTGCGGGCCCGACTGCGGGGCGCTCCACAGCGGCTATTACAACGCCACCAGCAACCATCCCGGCGGCGTCAACGCCTGCATGGCCGACGGCAGCGTGAAGTTCATCAAGAGCTCGGTCGCGATGCCCGTCTGGTGGGCGCTCGGCACCAAGGCCGGCGGCGAGGTCGTCGGCTCCGACTCCTACTGAGGCGCGAGGCCACCATGTCGACCCTCGACGCCGACCTGATCCCGGAAGCCCCGCCGCCCGCGGGGGCGGACGCCGTCGTCGCGGGGGCCCGGCCCGCGACGGCCCGGCTGCTGGGGGCCGCCCTGGCCGCCGGCCTGCTGGCGGCGTTCGCCTCGGGGCCGGCGGGGGAGGCGGTCTACGGGCGTTACGCCCCGCGGCTGTCCGCCACGGCGGGCATCCCCACCCCCGGCGAGGCGGCGGCCGCCACGGCCCGCTACCGCGCGGGCGTCGTCGCCGAATCGTCGCTGGCCTTCGGCCTGCTGGGCGGCTTCCTGGGCCTGGCCCTGGGCGCCGCCGGCGGGCTCGCCGGCCGCTCGCCTCGATCCGCCGGGGCCGCGGCGCTCCTGGGCGGCTTCCTGGGCGCCGCGGTCGCGGTCGCGGCCGTCCAGATGGCGGTCCCGCTGGGGCTCCGGCTCCAGCCCCCGGACGGCGACGACCTCGTCGCCGCGGTCCTGCTCCAGGGCGCGATCGCCGGCCTGGCCGGGGCCGCGGCCGGCTCGGCGTTCGGCCTGGGCTTCGACCGTCGGTCGCTCCCCCGCGCCCTCGTCGGCGGCCTGGTCGGCGCCGTCGCGGGCGTCGTCGCCTACCAGTTGCTCGGCGCCCTGGCGTTCCCGCTCGCCGAGACCAGCAAGCCCGTCGCCGCGTCCGCCCCCGCCCGCCTCTCCGCCCACCTGCTCGTCGCCGCCTTCACCTCGGCCGGCGCGGCCCTCGGCGTCGCCGCCCGCCCCGTCGAGGGCCGATCCCTCGCCACGCCCCGCCCGCCCCGGCGCGAACCCTCCGCGCCGGGGCGGGGGAACAAGTGAGACCCGGGGGCGTGCGGCCTGAGGACACCGCACGTCCTCGCGTCTTTTCGAAGCCGCCCCAGCCGTCGCGGGTCGCGCCCTTCGCCGTGGGTCCCGATTGGTCGGGCCCGGGCGAATCGTCCTTCTCCCCTCGTGGGAGAAGGTGGCCGAAGGCCGGATGAGGGGCTCATCATCCGACCCCGCCCTCTCGCATTCCACGATGCCGCGCCGGCCTCGAAATCCGAGTCCCTTATGGGATCCCCCTCGTCCGACGGGGGCGATCGCATTCACAAGCCCGAAGCGACCTCGAAGTCCGGAAGGCCCATCGGGGTCCCCCTCATCCCGCCCGTCGGGCCACTTTCTCCAACGAGGGGGGAAGGACGAGCGAGCGGTCTCGCGAGGGGCTTCTTGACGGAGCAACCCTCCGCCGGCGTCGCGACCTCGCGTCCGATCTCCGCATGCTCCGCGGGGAATTGGTCCCCCCAAATGCGAATCGGGACCATCCTATCCCGTGGAGGCCTGCGCGCGGAGGGGCGAGACGCGACGACGAGGTCGATGGCGAAACCGAAAAATTCAACGCCGAAAACGAGGATCGAAGCCGATTTTCAGAAACTCAAGCATCGACACAACAACGACTTGCGTCGAAATCGACGCCGAACTCGATCCCGAAGGAAGCCAATTCGGAGCCGATCTCCGGCTCAGATCCCGGCGCCGTCCTGGAGCGCGAGTCCGAGGGCGCGGTGGACGTCGACGGGCTGGAAGGAGCCCTGGGCGCGGTCGTAGACGTTGAGGTGCCGGGGGGAGACGTAGACCTCGTCGCCGGCGGCGAAGCCGACGCCGTGCGAGCGGTTGCGGGGCAGCTCGATCTGGAGGGGGTGGTCGGGGGCGATGCGGAGGTCGAGGCGGACGACGCCCCCGAGGGGGGTGATGCGCTCGATCGTGGCCGGCCAGTAGGGCTTGCCGTCGCGCTCGGAGTAGACGTCGAGGTCGTGGGGGCGGACGTAGGCCTCGGCGTGCTCGGCGGGGGGCCGGTCGAGCCAGGTCTCGGGGCCGCGGCCGATGGCGCCGGCCTTCAAGGACGCCAGCGGCAGGACGTTGACGGCGCCGAGGAAGCCGGCGACGAAGGGGTTGGCGGGCTTCTCGTAGAGGACCTGGGGGGGGCCGATCTGCTGGACCTTGCCGTCGGCCAGGACCACGATCTGGTCCGAGACCTCGAAGGCCTCGCGCTGGTCGTGGGTGACGAAGAGGCTGGTGACGTGGACCTCGTCGTGGAGCCGCCGCAGCCAGGTC
Source organism: Paludisphaera mucosa (assembly GCF_029589435.1). Lineage (NCBI taxonomy): Bacteria > Pseudomonadati > Planctomycetota > Planctomycetia > Isosphaerales > Isosphaeraceae > Paludisphaera > Paludisphaera mucosa. The sequence continues at coordinate 4,448,213 of NZ_JARRAG010000002.1, forward strand.
CGCAGCTCGTCGCGGACCTTGGCGTCGAGCGCGCCGAAGGGCTCGTCGAGGAGCAGGACCTTGGGCCGGGGGGCCAGGGCGCGGGCCAGGGCGATGCGCTGGCGCTGGCCGCCGGAGAGCTGCGAGGGGTAGCGGCCGGCGTAGCCGCCGAGCTGGATCAGGTCGAGCAGCTCGTCGACGCGGCGGCGGATCTCGGGCTTCGACACGCCGCGGATCTTCAGGCCGAAGCCGATGTTGTCGCGGACGGTCATGTGCCGGAAGAGGGCGTAGTGCTGGAACACGAAGCCGACCCCGCGCTGCTGGACGGGCAGCTCGGTCGCGTCCTCGCCGGTCAGCAGGACGCTGCCGGAGTCGGCGGCCTCCAGGCCGGCGATCGTCCGCAGGATCGTGCTCTTGCCCGACCCCGAGGGGCCCAGCAAGGCCACGAGCTGGCCCGCCTGGACCTCGAACGAGACGTCGCTCACCGCCTGGAACGAGCCGTATTTCTTGGACAGCCCCCGGACCTCGATCGCCACGGCCTTCTCCTCGCTCCCCGGCCTCGCCGCGGCCTCGCGCCGCGGCGAGAGCCACGCCCCCCGATGGTACGAAAGGTCGGCCCCCGGCGACAATCTCGCGCGATCCAGCCCCGTCCCCTGCGACGTCGCGGCGCTCACGGTTCCACCTCCTTGGCCCCTTCCAGGCGGACCCGGACGAGGTCCATCCCCACCAGCAGCACGAACGACGCGGCGGCCAGCACGAGGCTCGCGGCGTAGGCGCCCTCGGCGTGGAAGCTGTCGATCCCCTCGGCGATGTAGAGCGTCGCCGTCTGGGTGTGGCCGATGACGTTGCCCGAGACCACCAGCACGGCCCCGAACTCGCCCAGGCAGCGGGCGACCGTCAGGGTCACGCCGTAGGCCACGCCCCAGCGGATCGACGGCAGGGTCACGCTCCAGAAGGTCCGCCAGCGGCCCGCCCCCAGCGTGTGCGCGGCCTGCTCGTACTCGTCGCCCAGCTCGCGCAGGATCGGCACCAGCTCGCGGACCACGAACGGGACCGTCACGAACATCGTCGCCAGGATCATCCCCGGGAGGGCGTAGATGACCGGGAACCCCCGCGACTCCAGCCAGCCGCCGACCGCGGTGTCGGGGCCGTACAGGACGATCAGCATCAGCCCGGCCACGATCGGCGAGACGGCGAACGGCATGTCGACCATGCCGTCGACCAGGGCCCGGCCGAAGAACCGCTGGCGGACCAGGACGAGCGCCATGGCGATGCCGAAGATCGTGTTGACGACCGTGGCGACCAGGGTGATCCCCAGCGACATCGCGAAGGCCCGCCGCACGGCCGGCTCGCCCAGGGCCGCGACCAGGGGCTTCCAGCCGCCCGCGAGCGCCTGCCTCACCAGGGCCCCGCCGGGGATCAGGATCAGGGCCGCGAACCAGAGCAGGACCGCCCCGATCAGCAGCCGACGCCCCCACGACGAGGCCGTCTCGCGGCCTTGGGCGGGCAGGTCGGCCGCCCGGGGCATGGAGGTCCGTTCGAGGTCCGGCGCCGCGTCGGGGTCAGGCCGCGTCATGGATCTCCCCCCGGCGCTGGAGCGCGTTGAGGATGATGAGGATCAGGAGCGACGAGCCCAGGAGCACCGCCGAGACGGCCAGCGCCCCGTGGCGGTTGCCGCTCTCGATCTCGCCGAAGACGTAGATCGGGGCCGTCTTGGTCAGCAGCGGCTGGTTGCCCGCGACCATCACGACGCTGCCGTACTCGCCGAGCGCCCGGCTGAACGAGAGCGCCGAGCCGGTCAGGATCGAGGGCCAGAGCGTGGGGAGCGTCACGCGGAGGAAGGTCGTCCAGGGCCCCGCGCCGAGGGTCGCGGCGGCCTCTTCCTCGGCCTTGTCCAGCCCCAGGAGCACGGGCTGGACGCTGCGGATCACGAACGGGTAGGTCACGAAGAGGAGCGCCAGGATGATCCCCGGCTGGTCGTAGATGACCTTCCATCCGGCCTTCCCCATGATCGCCCCGACGACGCTGTCGGGCCCGTAGAGCGCGACCAGCATGACCCCGGTGACGACGGTCGGAACGGCGAACGGCAGGTCGATCAGGGCGTTGACCAGGTTCCGGCCCGGGAACTCGTAGCGGACGAGCACCCAGGCCGTGGCCGTGCCGGTGACCGCCCCGACGAGGACCATGATGAAGGCCGTGACGAAGGTCAGCTTGAGGGCGTGCCAGGCGTAGGGCTCGGCGACGGCCGCCCAGAAGGCGCGGGGGCCGGGCTGGACCGCCTGCCAGGTCATCGCCAGCATCGGCAGGACGACCATGACCCCCAGGTAGGCGAGGCTCCCGCCCCGGAGGATCAGGCCCGGGTGCGGCCGACGTCGGGCGATGCTGGCGGCCATGCCTCACTTCCCCCGATTCTGCACGGCCTGGGCGGCGATGGTCGACCAGAGGCCGTTCGTGGAATACAGCTCTTCTTCGAGCTTCGCCCAGCCGCCGAGGTCGTCGGTCGTGAACACGTGGGCGGGCTCGGGACGGCCGGCGACGGCGTCCTTGGCCTCGGGGTTCACGGGCCGGAAGCCGTACGCGGCGAAGATCTTCTGGCCCTCGGCCGAGAGCAGGAACTCGAGAAACGCCTTGGCCAGGGCCTCGTTGCCGTGCTTGGCGACCGACGGCCCGACGAGGGCCACGGGGCTCTCGATCAGGAGCGTCGAGGGGGGGACGACGTAGGGGATCGCCTCGCCCTCCTTGGCCCGCAGCAGCAGCTCGTTCTCATAGGTGACCACGGCGTCGGCGTTCTGCGACTTGACGAAGTTGGCCATGCTCTGGCGGCCCGACTGGTCCATGTTGACGACGTTGGCCTGCACCTTCGCCAGCCGGTCGCGGACGGCGGCGAGGTCGGGGTTGGCCGGGTCCTTGGCGCGGGCCTCGAGCAGGGCGGCCCCGTAGATGGCGTTGATGTTCCAGCGGGCGCCGCCCGAGGTCTTGGGGTCGGGATAGAGCACGCCCAAGCCGGGCTTGGCCAGGTCGGCCCAGTCGTGGATCGACTTGGGGTTCCCCTCGCGGTGGCCGACGACGACGAGGCTGTTGCTGAGGATCCCCTTGTACGGCCCCTCTCTCCAGCCGGGGGCGACCTTGCCGGCCTTGACGAGCAGCTCCATGTCGCCCGAGTGCGAGAGCGCCGCGACGTCGGCGTCGAAGCCGGAGGCGATCGAGCGGGCCTGCGCGCCCGAGGCGTTGTACGACTCCTCGAACTCGGGCTCGCGCCCGGTCTGGGCCTTCCATTTGGCGGCGAAGGCGGGGATGAGGCCCTCGTGGAAGACCTCCTTGACGACCGAGTAGGCGCCGATCTTCAGCGCGTCGGCCTTCGGGACGGGCTCGCCGCCGCAGCCGGCCAGGGCGAAGAGGGCCAGGGCCGGGAGGCCGAGCCGGGCGGGGCGGGGGGTGCGAAACTCCATGGGATCCCTCGGAATCGGGCGGGGCGGGAAGGCGGAGGAGCCGGCCCCGGCGCGTCGGGGTGACGCGGGGGGCCGGCCGATTCGATCCGGATGGTCGGGCGTCGTCGCCTCGCCGTCCAGGTCAATACTGGTCGGCGGAGACGATTTCGCCGCCGGCGCGGGTCACCAGGGCGGCGATCGTCTGCAGCGAGACGCTGTCCTTGATGTACCGCACCGAGCCGTCGCCGAGCAGGACGTTGATCCCGCCGGTGTGGAACGAGAAGAGGCCGCCGGTCCCCTCGCTGACGTAGTACGGGTGGGGGAACGGCTGGCCGAAGACGTCCTCGCCGTTGGCGGCGTTGATGACCACCGGGCCGGGGAAGACCGAGCCGTCGGCCGTCGAGCCGTTGAGGCTGACGTCGCTGGCGGGACGGGCCCAGCCGCCGGCGTTGACGCGGTGGTCGGGGACCGAGCCGAAGACCTTGCCGCCCCGGCGATAGGCGAACGGCCGGCCGGCCGACTCGACGAAGACGATCGTGTTCGAGAGCCCGTCGGTGGCGTCGGCCAGGCGGGTCTTCTTGTTCTTGACGATCAGCGACTCGGGCGGGGTGGCGCCGGCCGGGAAGACGTTGTACGGGGGGCCGCCCAGGCGGGCGTCGATGCCGACGATCGGCGAGTAGTCGGTGATGGCGGCGACCGTGGCGGACCAGGTCGGCGAGTAGGGCTGCACCTCGGGGATGCCGTCCAGCCGGCTCGCGTCGGCCGGGCTCGACGGGCAGACCAGCGTGTTGATCCGCGTCTTGACGGCCGTCGCGTTGGACGGGTCGCCCCAGGTGATGCCGATGTTCAGGGCGTTGAAGATCTGGGTCTGCTCCATGTAGTTGAGCATGGTCAGGATCGCCGCCACCCGCGGCGCGGTCGTCAGGCCCGACGGACGCAGGCTGTAGGGGACGTTGTTGTTGACGTCGTGGAAGTTGTGGAACGCGATGCCGATCTGCTTGAGGTTGTTGACGCACTGGGCGCGGCGGGCGGCCTCGCGGGCGGCCTGGACGGCCGGCAGCAGGAGCGAGATCAACACGGCGATGATGGCGATGACGACCAGCAATTCGATCAGCGTGAAGCCCGCCCGAACGCGACGGAAACGAATCATCTTCGACTCCTGGGATATCTTGGCTACGTAAGGAGACCGGGCCTCGACGACGCTCGCCGCAGGCCTGAATGCAGAGCGATATGTCGATTAGTCGACGGCCGCCGCCGCCGTACTCACTTACGGGTGATCGCGAACGGCTCGAGGGCGTTGTCCGACTGGCGGACCGTGGTCTTGAGCGGCGTGGTTTCGGCCGTGGCGTAGGCCTTGGGGATGACGTTGGGGCCGGCGACCAGGTCGGCGCCCTGCTTGACCGGCTTCAGCCACTGGACGGTGACGGCGTACTCGCCGGCCGGGGCGCCGTCGCCCTCGGTCGCGCTGGTGAGCGCGAACGTGCCGTCGGCCTGGACCGTCGCCCGGGGCGTGAAAGCCTGCTGGCCGGGCTTCGGGGCCGTCTTGGGGTTGAACACGACGAACGCGCCGGCGGCCGGCTCGCCCTCGAACGTGACCTTGCCCTTCACCGGGTAGACCGGCACGTCCGGGCCCGCGAGCCCGGCGTCGCTACACCCCCAGAGGCCCGTCGCGGCCGCCAGCATCGCGGCCCGACCCAAGGCTCCCGCGACGTCGGCCGGATTCCACCGGTCCCGCCCCGCGCCGGCACGTCGCCGCCTCGCACCCGACCTCGCTCTCGCCGTGTCCATCGTCCGTGTCGTCCTGAATGCCATCGAAACGCCCGCCTCGCTTCCCCACCCGGGTCCCGTCCTCGTCGACCCGGACCACCGCGGCGTTGCGGCCGCTTATACTTCCAGAATCGGTCCGTTGTCGAGCCCAGGACCAAACTTTCTCGGTAGGGAAGATCGAGAACCTGCATGCCTTTGAGCAACCGGAGTGCCAAGGACCCCGACCGGGGCCGAATCCCTGTAAACCTGACTATCCAAGGTGGAAAACTAATCTTAACGGCGAAGAATTCCTGGCTTGCATACTCCGGCAAACGACCTTGCTGGGAAATATCACGGTCTCGCCCTTGCTATTTCCTGGAAACCCATGACATTTCCTGGTTGACTAGGGGAATGAACGACATTGGCCCTCTCTTATTGACCATCTGGCGGGTCGTCTCGCGGCACCGGACGCTGACGGAATCTCTGGAGGAGACGGTGCCGCTGCTGGCGGATCACCTCTCCCTGGAAGTCGCCGCGATCCGGTCGGTGGATCGGGCCGGGGGATGCCTGGAGACGGTGGCGTTCAAGCGAATCGGCGAGAGCGACGGCCGGGCCGACGCCAGGACGCCGGTCGCGGCCGAAATCCTGGCGAGGCTTGGGCATTGGTGCGAGCGGGACGAGATTCTGGTCGAGGACCTTCGCGCGTTCTCCGCCCGATTCCCGGGGCTGGCCCCGGTCGGGCTAGAGGGGGCGATCCTGGCGGCCCCCCTGAACCCGGAGGAGGGGGCCCCGGCGATCTTGCTGCTGGCACCGCGCCCGCCGCACCGCTTCGCCCCCGAGCACGTCGAGCTGGTGCGGGCCCTGGTCGATCCCCTGACGGTCGCGGTGGAGAACGACCACCGACTCCGCGAGCTGGTCAAGCTGAGGGAAGCGGCCGAGGCCGAGAACCGCACCTTGCGCTCGAAGCTCGATCGCGAGGACGTCGCCGATTCGATCATCGGGGCAGGCACCGGCCTGCGCGAGGTCATGGAGCAGATCGAGCTGGTCTCGACGTCCGACGCCCCGGTCCTCATCCTGGGCGAGACCGGCTCGGGCAAGGAGGTCGTCGCGCGGGCGATCCACACCCGCTCGCGACGGGCCTCCGGCCCATTCCTCCGCGTGAACTGCGGCGCGATCCCGTCAGAGCTGGTCGACTCCGAGCTGTTCGGGCACGAGAAGGGGTCGTTCACCGGGGCGGTCGGTGAGCGCAAGGGCTGGTTCGAGCGGGCCGACGGCGGCACGCTCTTCCTCGACGAGTGCGGCGAACTCCCCCCGGCCGCGCAGGTGCGGTTGCTCCGAATCCTGCAAGACGGCTGCTTCGAACGGGTCGGCGGCGAGAAGCCCCGGCGGGTGGACGTGCGGATCGTGGCCGCGACCCACCGCGACCTCCACGCGATGGTCCACGACGGTCGCTTCCGCCAGGACCTCTGGTATCGCCTGGCCGTCTTCCCGGTCCACCTCCCCCCCTTGCGCGATCGGTTGGCCGACGTGCCGGCCATGGCCGCTCACTTCGCCCATCGCGCGGCGAAGCGGCTGGGCTTCCACCACCTCTCGCCCACGGCCGACGACATCGGCCTGCTCGTCCAGTACCCCTGGCCGGGCAACGTCCGCGAGCTGGCGGCGGTCATCGAACGCGCCGCCATCCTGGGCAACGGGGCGGGACTGGACGTCGTCCGGGCACTCGGCGTCCCGGCCGGCTTGCGACCGCAGACGGCCTCCCCGACGAGGGCCGCTTCGTCCGCCGCCCTGGATCCGTTGCCCACCCTCGATCAGGCCGCCGCCCGCCACATCGAGCAGGCCCTCATCCGCACCGGCGGGCGAATCGAAGGCTCCCGCGGCGCCGCCGCCATCCTCGACGTCAACCCGCACACCCTCCGGTCCCGCATGCGCAAGCTCGGTGTCGATTGGGAGCGCTACCGACAGGATGCGATGCCGCAGCCGTTCGTCGCGGCCAGGGTTTCCGCATCCCCGACCCAGCCCTGACCCGCACGGCGGGCAAACGGGCGGCCGGGCGACATCCGGCCCGCGGAACATCCACGCGTCGCGAATTCTTGCGAGAGGCGTCGATTTCCGACGCTGTCGACGCAGGCCGCGACCCCTAAGAATTTCGTTCACGAGCACTTGCCTGGGTTCCATCGACTCCTATACTCATAAGTAGTGCGAGATTTGAATCGACCCTGATGAGGGCCCGCGGCCCGTTCGACAGCGAGCGGGCGGGTGGGTGGCGTGACGCGCCTTCATCGAGGCTCCTCGGCTCAGCCCGCGTCGCGGTGCGAGCGGAGGCCTCGGCGTGCCGGTGGTCTTCTCCGATCCGATCAGGGACGGGGAGACGACCGGACGTCCGGCGTGTTCCCAACGTCGTCGCCGCGGAGCATTCCGGTCCGAGACCGGCTCGGCCCCCTCGTCGGGTCATCGATCCTCTCGTCGTTCGTCGCGCCGGGTCGGAGCGACCCGCAGGAATACCGAGAAAGGTCCGTCGATCATGCGAAAACGAGGATATCTGGGCTGGGCGACGGCGGCCGTCGCCTGGGTGGTCGCCGCCTGCGCCTTGACGGCCGCGCCGGGGTGCGGCGATTCGGGGGCCGTCGCCCAGGCCCAGTTCGACACGCCGCCGCGCGAATCCCTGAGGGATTCGCTCAAGTATTCGCAGGCCCTGCATCAGAAGCAGAAGCCGTCGAAGCGGTCGACCGCCCGGCGGTGAGGCCGACGTCGCGACGCTCCCGGCCCCGGGCGGGGACGGGGACGCCGGAAGGGAAGGAAACCCACGGCCGGCCGACGCGGCCCTCGTCATCATCGATCCGCCCTTCGCGGCGGTGCGTCGACGCCTCCCCACCCCCGGCCTCTCTTGCGGGCCGGTTCCGTTCAGGAGTCTCCTTCATGCTACGTTCCGATAGGAAAGCGCGTGGCTTCACGCTGATCGAACTGCTGGTGGTCATCGCCATCATCGCCGTCTTGATCGCCCTCCTCCTCCCGGCCGTGCAGTCGGCCCGCGAGGCCGCCCGCCGCGCCCAGTGCATCAACAATCTGAAGCAGATCGGCCTGGCGATGCACAACTACCACTCGGCGAACAATTCGTTCCCGATGGGCGTCGCGGCTTCGTACAACACGCTCAACGGGTCGAACCCCTGCGTCGCCTGGTCCGGTTGGAGCGTCCACTCGCTGCTGCTGACGTCGATGGAGCAGACGGCGATCTACAACGCCGCCAACTTCCAGCTCGACCCGCTGCAGGGCGTCGGCTGGGACATCAACCAGACCTCCTGGTCGACCAAGATCGCCTCGTTCCTGTGCCCCTCCGACGGCAACGCGGGCAAGGCGGGCTACAACAGCTACTACGCCAGCCGGGGCACGACGTTCGACGCCGACTACCAGGTCAGCCAGAACGCGCCGCCGAACTGCGGCGGCACCAAGAGCACCGGCGTCTTCTCGTACCAGACGACCTACGGCATCTCCGACATCACGGACGGGACGTCCAACACGGTCGCCTTCAGCGAGGGCCTGGTCGGAGCGAACGACAACCGCGCCCGGCCGTTCCTCACGGGCGTCAACGTCGACAGCCTGAGCAGCATCGGGTCCGACCCGACGAAGTCGCAGGACGCCGGCGGCATGCTGGCGATGGGCGAGATGCCGCCGGGCGCCGCGTTCTCAAGCGTCCTGCAGACGTGCTCGCAGGCCTTCCAGACCGCGACGTCGGGCGGCGGCCTCTCCTCCAACCGCGGCGGCCACTGGGCCTGGGGCACCGAGGGCTTCACGCTGTTCAACACCCTCGTCCCGCCCAACTCGACGCAGTACACCTGGTCGACCTGCCGGTTCGGCTGCGGCACCTGCGGCGTCGGCTCGGCGGACCACACCCACCTGACGAACGCCAACAGCAACCACTCCGGCGGCGTGAACGTCCTCTTCGGCGACGGCAGCACCCGGTTCGTCAAGAACTCGGTCGCCATGAACATCTGGTGGGCCCTCGGCACCAAGAACGGCGGCGAGATCATCAGCTCCGACGCCTATTGATCGCCGGGACGCCCCCGCGAGTTTCCCCTCGTCTCCACACCGACCCGTCGCGGCCCGCCCGCGGCGGGTCGTTTCGCGCGCATCCCGAGACCCGCCCCGCAGCGGCCTATGGAAGCGCCGCGGGCCGCGTTACGATGAGGCGCAGGTGGGGGACCAGCCGTCCGGGGGGCATCGGGATGAATCGTTCGGGCGGAGGGCGGATCGACGCCGAGCCGGAGGCGCGACGGCCGCTGGACGCGATCTTCGCGCCGCGCACGGTGGCGGTGGTGGGGGCGACGGAGAAGGCGGGGAGCCCGGGCCGCGCGGTGCTCTGGAACCTGATCAGCAACCCGTTCGGCGCGACGATCTTCCCCATCAACCCCAACCGCCGGAACGTGCTGGGGATCAAGGCGTACAAGGACGTCGCCTCGGTGCCCGACCCGGTCGACCTGGCCATCGTGGCGACCCCCGCGGCGACGGTCCCCGGGCTGATCTCGGAGTGCGTCGACGCCGGCGTGAAGGGGGCCGTGGTGATCTCGGCCGGCTTCCGCGAGGTCGGGCCGGACGGGCTCCGTCTGGAGCACGAGGTCCTGGAGCGGGCGCGGCGGGGACGGATGCGGATCATCGGCCCCAACTGCCTGGGGGTGATGCGGCCCCACAGCGGCATGAACGCCTCGTTCGCCCCCCGCTCGCCGCGGGCGGGGAGCGTCGGCTACATCAGCCAGAGCGGCGCGCTCGACATGGCCGTGCTCGACTGGAGCCGCAAGGAGAACGTGGGCTTCAGCGCGTTCGTCTCGGTCGGCTCGATGCTCGACGTCGGCTGGGGCGACCTGATCGACTACCTGGGCGACGATCCGCACACCAAGAGCATCGTGCTCTACATGGAGTCGATCGGCGACGCGCGGGCCTTCCTGTCGGCCTCGCGCGAGGTGGCCCTGACGAAGCCGATCATCGTCCTGAAGGCCGGGCGGACCGACGCCGCGGCGCGGGTGGCGGCGACGCACACGGGGGCGCTCGTCGGCAGTGACGAGGTGCTGGAGGCCGCCTTCCGGCGCGTGGGCGTGCTGCGGGTCGACTCGATCGCCGACGTCTTCGACATGGCCGACGTCCTCTCCAAGCAGCCCCGCCCCCGCGGGCCCAGGCTGGCGATCGTCACCAACGCCGGCGGCCCGGGCGTGCTGGCGACCGACGCCCTCGTCGAGCACGGCGGCGCGCTGGCCGAGCCCTCGCCGGACGCCATCCGGGCCCTCGACCTGTTCCTCCCCGAGGGCTGGAGCCGCGAGAACCCGGTCGACGTCCTCAGCGACGCCGACGCCGAGCGCTTCGGCAAGGCGGTGGAGGTCCTCGCCGGCGACGACGCGGTCGACGGCCTGCTGACGATCCTCACCCCCCAGGCCGTCACCGACCCCACGGCCGTCGCCGGCCGGCTGAGGAAGCACGCGAAGGTCTTCGGCAAGCCCGTGCTCGCCTGCTGGATGGGGGGCGAGTCGATCGAGCCGGGGACGGCCCTCCTCAACGAGGCCGGGGTCCCCACCTACCCCCATCCCGACGCCGCCGCCCGCGTCTTCGCGCTCATGTGGCGGTCGTCCTACAACCTGCAGGGCCTCTACGAGACCCCGACGCGGCCCGCCGACGACGCGGCCGCCGACTCCCCCCGCGAGCGGGCCGAGGCGATCCTGGCGGCCGTCCGGGCCGAGGGGCGGACGATCCTGACCGAGGCCGAGTCGAAGAGGATCTTGACGCTCTACGACGTGGCGACCGTCCCCACGACGGTCGTCCAGACGGCCGACGAGGCGGCGACGGCGGCCGAGGGCTTCGGCTGGCCGGTCGCGGTCAAGCTGAACTCGACGACCATCACCCACAAGAGCGACGTCGGCGGCGTCCGGCTCAACCTCTACGACGCCGACGCCGTCCGGGGCGCCTTCCGCGCCGTCGAGAGGTCGGTCGAGGCCCACGCCGGGCCCGGGCACTTCCAGGGCGTCGGCGTCCAGCCCATGGTGCAGCCCGAGGGGGGCGTCGAGGTCTTGCTGGGGAGCAGCCTCGACCCCGAGTTCGGCCCCGTCCTCCTCTTCGGCGCCGGCGGCCGCCACGTCGAGGTCCTGGGCGACCGCGCGCTCGGCCTGCCGCCCCTGAACACGACCCTGGCCCGGCGGATGATGGAGCAGACCCGGATCTTCGCCGCCCTGAAGGGCGTGCGCGGCCAGACGTCGGTCGACATGGCGGCGCTGGAGCGGCTGCTGGTCCGGTTCAGCGACCTGGTGGTCGAGCAGCCCTGGATCAAGGAGATCGACGTCAACCCGCTGTTCGCCTCGCCCGACCGCCTGATCGTCCTCGACGCCAGGATCATCGTCCACGGCCCCGTGATCCACGCCCAGGACCTGCCGCGCACGGCGATCCGGCCGTATCCCTCGCAGTACACCTTCCCGTGGACCTCGAAGAAGGGCGAGGCGCTGACGATCCGCCCGATCCGCCCCGAGGACGAGCCGCTGCTGGTGGACTTCCACGCCACGCTGTCGGAGCGGAGCGTCTCGTTCCGCTACTTCCACGCGATGAAGTACAGCACCCGCGTCGCCCACGAGCGCCTGACGCGCATCTGCTTCATCGACTACGACCGCGAGATGGCGCTGGTGGCCGACCGCAAGGACCCCGAGACGGGCGAGCGCAAGGTGCTGGGCGTCGGCCGATTGAGCAAGATCCGCGGCACCGACGAGGCCGAGTTCGCCCTCCTCGTCAGCGACCAGTTCCAGGGCCGCGGCCTGGGCAGCGAGCTGCTGCGTCGGGTTTTGCAGGTCGGCCGCGACGAGCACGTCGGCCGCGTCCGGGGCGACGTCCTCCCCGAGAACGTCGAGATGCTCCGCGTCTGCGAGAAGATCGGCTTCAGGCTCGCCCGCGACATCGACGACGGCGTCGTCCGGGCGGAGATGGAGTTGTAGGCCCGTCCATCCGCGGCGGCCGGCGAGGGGACGGGTTCCTCTGGCCGGATCCCGGGCTTGGTGGTAAAACGCCGCGGACGTCGGGTCGCGGCCATCTTCCACCCTCGGATCGAGCGGGCATGAGGCGCAATCCCCATCGGCTTCTGATCGGGCTCGCGGTCGCGGTCGCCGCATCCGTCCCCGCACGGGCGGCGACGGAGATCAAGCTGGAGAAGGGCTACCTGGCCGGCGTGGTGGAGAAGCTGCCGCCGAACCGATTCGACCAGGACGGGAAGTACCGCGGGTCGGTCCATTCGTACCGGCTCGTGGGGATCGACCCCAGGATGCGCAAGCTCCTGGCGGCGTTCACGGCCGAGGGGGAGTATCGGCCGCCGGCTTCGGGGCCGATCGGCGAGAACGCGGCGCGGGCCAAGGACCACGTCGACGGCTGGCGGAAGTTCCGGTTCGAGATCAAGGCGAGCGTCAACATCGAGGCCGGGCTCGACGGCTCGCCCAAGTTCCGGGTCGACGTCGACGAGGTCAAGCGGACCGAGCTGGAGGGCGTCGCCGGCCTGCTGGCCAAGCTGCTGGGCAAGCAGTTCGACGCCATCGCCACCCAGGTCGTCGACGGCAAGGCCGAGTCGGTCAACCAGAAGCTCAACGCCGAGCTGCTGAAGCGCGCCGCCATGTTCAAGGACTACGGCGTCCTCTGCGGCCTCGACTACGCGCCCGAGTTCGTCGTCCTCCGCTTCGACCTGACCCGGCTCGACCGCCAGGGGCAACTGGGATACGTCTACGCCGAGCCGCGCCCGGGGGCCTTGCCGCTGCACCGCTGGATGAACGTGCGGACGGGCGGGCATCGCTACACGCTCTCGGAGACGATCGACGTCGGCGGGGCCTTCACCGCCGAAGGGGTGGCCTGCTACGTCCCCGCCGCCGAGACGCCGGGCGCCGTCCCCGTCGAGCTGCTCCGCGGCCGCATCGACCACCTCTACACGACCGACGCGAAGTCCGAACACATCCGCCCCCGCCTCTACCGCACCGAGGGCGTCGCCTTCCACGTCCTCTCCGCGCCGGCCGAGGGCGCCGTGCCGCTCTATCGCTTCTTCGACGCGAAGCGCGGCCTGCATTTCTACACGACCCATCCCCACGCCGAGTTCGCGAAGTAACCCGGAGGAGACGGCCGCTTCTGCCCGGGAATCCGTCCCAGGGTTGTCTCCGTCGAGCGTCCGAAGACAGGTAAGTACGGACGGGGCTCGCGGCCGCGAAGGCCGAAACGAGCCGCGAAACCGATGTTTACCCCTCTGACGAACGAACGGAGAGGCTGCCATGCGCGGATCGAAACGGTTCCTGGCCACCCTGGCGGTGATCGCCATTCTCGGGCTGTTCGACCATCATCCCGCCCGGGCGGACGACCGCCGCGGATTCCGGCCCCCGGGCCGATTCAAGAACTTCGACGACGGCTTCCGGCCGGGCTTCCCCCGCAACTCCGGGCCGTTCCCGGGCGACTTCCGCCGGGGACGCGGCCCTCGTTTCTGCTGGTGCGGCTTCGACTTCTACAGCCACCCGGGAGTCCACCATCACCATGACCGTCGTCCGGGCTTCGGCACGTTCCCCGGCCGGTGGTGGTTCTGAGGCCGACGACCGGCAGCCTGTTCGATGGATGCGATCAGGGAAGCCAGGCGCCGGCCGTGGTCGTGGTCTGGGCGGGGATCTCCAGGCGGCCGACTTCGTCGAGGACGCCCACCATCCCCAGCCGGACGACGTCCCCCGGCGCGAGGCCGTTGGCCTGGCTCAGCGTGACGCCCGCCTTGATGAAGGCGTAGCGCACGAGCTGCGAGCAGGCGAACGTGCCGTTGTCGATGATGCTCGAAGGGAGCCGTTCGGCCCGGCTCAGGACGCCGACGACGCCCGGCAGCCCCTCGGAGAGGTGGGCGATCACGGCGGACAGCTTCTGGGCCTCGAGGGCGGCGAGACCCACGAAGTTGTAGGCGTCGCCCTCCTGGGCCTGGGCCGCGCGGATCGCCGTGCGGGCCTGGGCCGCGGACAGGTCGGGCACCCGCAGGACGCCCACGCGGTTCGACTCGCTCAGCAGGTCGGCCAGGCTGCGCGTATGGACGCCGGCGCCCACCGCGTCGATGATCTGGCCGTCGCCGATGTAGAGCGCGACGTGGCTGTACCGCGACCAGTGCGCCAGCTCGATCCCCTGCGACGTCAGGCCCGGCGTGCAGCGGACGATGATGTCGCCGGGCTTCAACGCGTCGGCCGACACGACCCCGAGCGAGGCGAACGGATCGCCCGGGCCGAACGTGTCGAGGAGCGTGTCCAGCACGTCGTCGCTCGCCGCCGACACGACCGCGGAGGGCTGCGCCCGACTCGTCGCGACGATCTGGGCCAGCGACTGCCGCACCTGGGTGACGGCGGCGTCGGCCCCGGGCCGGGATTTCGCGAGATCCTGGAGAACGGGATCCGCGATCCGCAGGATCGCATTGGCGATGTCGGCCTGCTGCTCGATGCTCCCCGCGCCGACGCCCGATCCCGGTCGCGACGACCGGAGATGCCCATGACCGAGCGGGGCCCGCGGCCGGGCGACCGAGCCCTGCGCCTGGATCGGGCCGCGTTGCGCCCGGTCGACCTCCGTCGCCAGACCATGAAGGTCTCGCCACGAGATCGCGCCGAGCGGGGCGGCGGAGAGGAGCTGTCGTCGCTCCATGACGTCCATCGACGGCTTGCAGGTCTTCTTCGGTCGACTGTACCGCATCGTGAAGCAGCCCTCGCTTCATGTTCGCAATCGAAAATCACCCGCGCTCAGCCGCCTCGGCCGCCTGCGGGCCCTGAGGCCCGCGGCGGACTCCGACGTCCGGGAACGGCCTCACCGCGAACCATCCTCACGAACCATAGATCACGTTTCCGTGGTCGTCAGAATCACGACGTCGACGAGCGTCCCCGCCGCCGCAAAGGCGGAAAACTCGAGACCCGGCCGCGCCTCAAGGCTGCAGCGGGCCATCGATCAGGCCCCGGGCTTGAGCGCCGCTTCGAGGCCCTTGGTCAGCACGGCCTCGGCGTCGGGGCCGACCCAGCACCAGTCGCGGAGGTTGGAGTCGTCCTCGGCGACGCGGTCGGCGGTGGGGATGTAGCCGGTGGCTGCGTCGCCGTAGCCGATCGCGACGACGACCTTGTCGGGCCGCAGCTTTTGGGCGAGGAGCTGGTAGGCGACGTAGGTCTCGCCGGGGCAGAGGACCAGCACGACGGGTCCGAGGTCGAGCGCGGGGAGGTCGATCGGGCGGCCGTCGGCGAGGCGCTTGCGCCAGCTCAGGCCCATCGCGGCGAGGCACTGGCCGAACGGCTTCGCATGATCGAGCAGTCGCGCGTTCAGGTCGGCCTCGGTGAATCCGGCGTCGTCGCGAGCGGTGAACTTCAGGGGCTCGATCCGGAGCGCGGCGTGTTCGAGGGGCTCGCGGCGGGCGGCGTCCCAGGCGCGGGCCATGGCGTCTTCGAGGCGGGCGGCGAGTTCAGGCCGGCGGGCGGGATCGCCGTCGTTGTACTTGCCCGCCGTGACGTCGCCGCCGCAGCCCGACGCGTAGACCTGCACCACGCCGGGCAGGGCCTTCTGGCGGGCGCGGCGGGCCATGCCGACGAAATCGGCCGAAACCTCGCCCTTGCCGTAGTAGCTCATCGGGTGGATGGCGAAGTGGTTGAAGGCCGCCAGCGGCTCGTCGCCTTCCCAGAAGCCGACGACGGTGACGAACGGGTCGATGAGCCCCTCGTCGGCCTCGCGCGCCCGAGGGTCCTTCGATGCGCTCGTGCGGTCGTGGACGACCGTCCCGTCGGGGCGGACGTAGCGTCGGCTCGACGCCACCCGCTCGGCCTTCGCGCGGCCCACGCCGACGTGCGTCACCCGCCGCGGCGGCTTCGCGACGGCCTTGGCGACGGCCCGCGCGACCCGGCCGACGACCAGCGAGTGGAAGGCCAGGTTGCAGACCCGCCCCGCGCAGCCGTGCCGCTCCAGGATCCGCTCGGCCTCCAGGTCGGCGATGGGGGCGTCGTGCTGATGGACGGCCGAGAGCAGGACGCAGCGCGGATCGGTGCCGGCGGCCTCGGCGATCGCCTCACGCCAGCGATCGTAGGCGTCGTTGCGGATCTCGCACCAGTCGACCGCGACCAGCACGACGGGCTTCTCCAGCGAGCCGCCGCGGAGGACGAGCCCGATCGCCTCCAGCGGGTCGGCGACGCCCTTGACCGCCGCGATGCCGCCCCCCATGCAAGGGTGCCCGATCGGCGGAGTGACGTCGGCCGAGAACGTGAAAAGCTCCCAAGGCCGGCCCGCCTCGCGGCCGGCGGACAGGGCCCGCGGGCCACTAATCGCGGCCGCCAGCACGCCGAGGACGTCGCGACGGGAGAAAGGGGCGTCGAGCGCGCGGGTGTGATTGAGCATGGCGGTCCCGATCGTCTTGATCCTACCTAGGGCGCGTCCTGATCCAGCATCGTTCGCAGCGAATCCAGGCCGGTCAAGGGGCGGTTGCGCCGGCGCCAGGCTTCGAAGACCGGGGCGGCGCCGCGGCGGTCGCGGAAGGCGGCGAACGCGGCGATGGCGCGCCAGGCGGAATCCTCGACGACGACGCAGCGGCCGCGCTGGGATTCGAACTCGGCGAGGGTCGCAGCGACCTGGGTCTTGCCGTGACGGGGCGGGAAGGGCGTCGAACGGACCGCGACGGCGCGCCAGCCGAGCGCCGCGGCGCGACCTTCCAGCTCATCGATCTGCTTGCCGAGCCAGCCTCCCTGGGCCGCCCGGTTGCAGAGGCCGGCGACAAATCGGGCGCGGGGGCCCTCGAACGTCACGAACCGGCCGTCGACCTGGACGCGGACCGCATCGGGGGCGTCGCCGGCCTCGTCGCTCGCGTCGCGGAGCGCCCACGTCAGGGCCTGGGCCAGCTCGGGCTCCTCGGTCGGCACGGGCTCGACCTGGGCGGAGCGGAAGTCGTTCCAGGCCTGCTCGATCTCGATCAGGGCCCGCTGAGCCTCGTCGGTCGGGCCCGGGCGGGGTGCCCGCGCCGCGTCGTCACGAGGGTACACGGCCATCTTCCCTTCCTCGACGCAGCGCTCGCGGTACGCCTGGCACTCCTGGAGCACGTCCCTGGCGCGGAGGCCGACCAGGGCCGAGACGAGCGCCTCGGGGACCGGCGCGGTCGGCTCGTCGGGGTCGGGATCGACGCCGCCCGACCGGAACAGGGATTCGAGCCGCCGCGCGATCAGGGCGCGGACGTCTTCCGGGCCGCAGGGGGTCTCCAGCACAGCGGGGCGGGGGTCGTTCTCGACGCGGTCGCGGGTCGAGCGCGTGAGCATCGGCTTCAGCTCGTCGTAGAAGTTCTCCAGGCAGGAGACGACGACGATCGCCGAGGGGACGCGGCTCAGCAGGTCGCAGAGCGTGGCCATCGCCCGGCGGAACTTCGCCGCCGCCTGGTCCAGGTCGAAGACGTCTTCGAGCTGGTCCAAGCAGATCACCAGCGGGGCGCGCTCGACGGCGTGGATCAGCCCGCCGATCCGGGCGATCATCCGCGAAGGGGCGTCGGCGTAGGTGTTCGGGTCGACGTCCCCAAGGTAGCGACGGTCGCGGTCGTTCAGGTCCTCGCAGCGCAGGTATTTCACCAGCCGCGCGTGGATGGCCGGGTCGCCCGCCTGCAGGTACAGGAGGGCCTGGATCAGGTAGACGTCGACCCGGGCCAGACGTTCGTCGCGGATGAGGTCGTCGGCCGTCTCGGCGACGATCACGTCGACGGCGGCCTGGCCGAGCCCCCCCTCGCGGAGCCGCTCGACGGCCTCGCGGCGGGCGTCGCCCAGCAGGTCGACCAGGCGGTCGGAGAGCCGCCGCAGGGCCGACTCGGGGTCGCGTCCCTCGAAGTACGGGCGGTCGAGCGAGTCGATGACGTTGTTGAGCGCATAGCGGGCGTAGTCGCCGGTGTACGAGGTCATCTGCATGTACGCGCAGTAGCCACGGCCCGCGCCGTGGACCCGGCTGCGGAAGGCGCGCATCAGGTGCGTCTTGCCGCTGCCGGACTCGCCTAGGAGCAGCAGCAGGCGGCCCGTCGAGGGCCCCGAGACGTCGCGAGCCCGCTCGACCGCGCGGTCGAACCAGGCCCGGACGCGGCCGTGGATGGTCTCGACGTCGAACGGGTCGGGACGCCAGACGTCCGTCGCCGAGGCGACCGCGTGGAACGGGTCGGGTGCGGTCGGCGAGCAGAAGCCGGCGACGCGGCGGTCGAAATCGGTCGTCATGGCGGGCCTTCCCGTCCCGGCTCGTCGCGCACGAAATGGAAGCACGTGCTCATGTAGGGGACCTCCGAGAGCAGGACGTCCTCCGGGTTCATGGCCTGGACGAGGTCGGCGCGGGAGAGGCTCAGCAGCCGCGCGTTGTTGGCCTCGGCGAGCCGCTTCTTGAACAGCGCGAAGTCGCCGCCGCGGAACGCCTGGTCGCCCTGGAGCGACCTCCAGACGTGGACGACGAACACCTTGTCGTCGCCGTGCCGGCCCGTCTTGCACCCTTTCGCCGCCTCGCGGACCCGGCGGGCGAACGCGGCCAGGTCGAGCGCGGGGGCGGGCGGGGCGTCGGCGGCCTCGGTCGCGGACGAGCCCCCCTCGGCCCAGCGGCGGAGGACCTCGTCGCGAAGGTCCTTGAAGGCCGCGCCGGCCGCGCCCAGGCGCTCGGCGAGCAGCCGGTCGAGGGCCCCCTTGGAGGGCGGGGGGGGCGTCGGCGGGGCGGTCAGGGCGCGGCGGAAGAGGGCCGCCTGGACCGTCTCCAGAGTGACCTTCTCCCTCGGGTCCATGCCCAGGTGCTTGCGCGTCCAGGCCTCCCTGGCCTGCTTCAGGGTGGGCGAGCCCCCCAGCCCCAGGCCGGCCTGGCGATCCAGCAGCACGGCGCGGAGGACGTCGTCCCTGGCGACGGCCGCGGTCGCGTCCAGCCCCAGCGCCTTCGCCGTCAGGAGCGACTTCTTGACGCCCGCCCAGGTCGGCTTGGGCCTGTCGGGCAGCCTCGCGACGCCCAGGAACGCCAGCGCGGCGCGGCGGCCCTCGTCGGTCGTCGCGAAGGTCGCCGGCGCGCGCTTCGTCTTGCCCGGCGTCTGGACGGCCAGGCCGCCGGCGGCGAGCTTGATCAGCGCGCGATCGACGACCGCGGCCAGCTCGATGGCCGGCCATCGACGGCCGAGGATCGGCTCCAGGTCCTTGCGCAGGTCCGCGGCTTTCGCCCCCTTCGCGCCGGCGAGCAGGAGCCGGGCCAGGATCAGGCCTTCGGTCGGGGCGGGCGAGGTGGCGTCGGGCGTCGACATGGGCCGGTTTTCCGTCACATCCCCCCCCGGGCGTCGCGCGCGGGGCGGGTCATGGCCCCATGATCCCAGCGGCCGGGGGCCGGGGCAAGCGGGCGGGTTCGGCTCCGCGCGGCGGATGGCGCGGGGCGCGGCGTCGGCGAACCTTCACGACGTTCATATCGGGGAATGATGAATCGATCGATTTTAATACTACTCCGTTAGGATGGTTTGGAGGGCGTAAAATCGGCCCTTGCAGTAGGGGCAGTCGAGCAGGCACAGCGGCGCCAGCAGTCGTTGCAACGCCTGACGGATCGCCGGCAGCGTGATCACCGGGCGGTGCCCCCCTTTTTACCCGGCATCGCCGAGTCACGCTCCTCTCGATCTCGTTCCAGGGCCAGGAAGCCGAAGGCCGGCATCACCAGGCATACATGGTGGTGGAAGCCCCGCCACGACCGCCCCACATGGTGGTCCAGCCCGAGTTCCTCCTTCATCTGCTGGTAGCCCTGCTCAACCTTCCAGCGGTTCCTCCATAACCGCACCGCCTTGATCCGGCTCGTCCGAGGCGGCAAGTTCGAGAGGGCGAATTGGATCGACCCGTCGGCCTGCTCCTCGACCAGAAGCCACACCGGCTTCTTGCCCCGGCGCTCCCCCTTCTCCCAGCCGCCCGCCCGCCAGACTCGCACCCAGGTGAATCGACCCGTCAGCCGCTCCTTGACCCCCTCCCGCCAACTCACCTTACATCGGGGCAGCTTGGCCGCCAGGGCGGTCGGTGTCACGGGGCGAGCCGATGCCTCGGCGAGCTTGCTGCGGCTCGGCGGGCGACCGTTGCGACCCGCCCGCCGTGGCGACGGGTCGTCCCACGTCGGCTCATCCTGGAAGGCCGGCATCTCGCCGGTGACGCCGACGAGATAGCGCAGGCCCCGCTGGTCCAGGCCGTCTCGGAACACCTCGGCCACGCCGTAACCCGCATCGGCCAGGACCAACCGACCGGCGATGCCTTCGGACTTCATCTGGTCGAGCAGTTCCAGGGCGATCCGCCCCTTGGTGAGCATCCGCCGCTGGTCCACCGGGACGCCGGCCTTCTCCAGTCGCTCCGAGTCCTCGGCCCACTTCTTGGGCAGGTCGAGCCGCATGGCCAGCGGGGAGTGCCCCTGAGGGCCGACATAGTGCAGCGAGGCGGCGAGCTGGCAGTCGGCCTTCTTGCCCAGGGCGCCGCAGTACTGATGCGCCACGCCGACGGAGTGCTCGCCCCGCTTGGGCAGGCCGGTGTCATCGACGACGAAGATGCCGGCGGGCGAGCCGAAGGCCTCGGTCATGGCCGAGCGGTAAGCCCGCATGACGGCCCTGTCGTCCCAGTGGCTCTGCCCCAGGAACTGCTGGAGGGCCTGGTCGAGGTCGGCGACCTTGACGCCGTTGGGGAGGTGGACCCGCCGGGTCATGGGCTCGATGCTCTTGCGCTCGCCATCGAGGAGGAGGCCCTGGAGGTAAGCCGAGCAATAGGTGGCCTGCTTGGGGTGCTTGAAGTGGCGGCGGAAGCGCCCGGCATAGGCGGCCAGGCGGTCGAGGACGGCGGGTGCGAGGTCGGGGGTGTAGGTGCGGTTCATACGCCTCTTACGAGCCGCCCGAGCCGATCGTTCGTGCCCTCTAACGGAGTAGTGCTAAGCGGGAGGGGCTGGACGACGATACGGTCTTCTTCTCGTTGCACGTGAGGAACAGCAACAGGCCGGGTGCCCCGCCCCTGGTCAAGATGCGTGCGGTGTGTGGGCCGGGGGACGACCCGAGCCAGGTAATCACTATCCTTTGCTTGGACGAGGACTGAGTAGGTAGTGGGTCGGCTGGTTACCGACTCCTCTTCGAATCGATCGGTCGCGACGGGGCGTCGGTCAGGGCGCTGGGACAGGATTTGCGGTTCACCTACCCAACGTGCGACCGACGCCCCTTGTGAAACAGTCGCTCAATAACTGTCGGCGCCGATCACCTCGCCGTTAGCCCTGGTCCCCAGGGCCCACCAGGTGCCCCAGGAGATCGAATCCTTGGCGAAGCGGACGCTACCGTCGGCCATCAAAATGTTCACCCCGCCGGAGTGGTTGCTCTGGGCGTTGGTGAAGACCGACGCATCCGGGCTGCAGCCGGCGCAGTCATTCCGGCACGAGGCGAAGGCGTACTGCGTCGAGTTCGGCGGGACGATCGTGTGGAACATGGTCATGCCGGTCTCGCCCCAGGCCCAACGCTCTCCCTTGTTATTCTTGACGTTGTTGGCATTCCCAGGGTCCCGGAGACTAGTCACGCAGGACTGAAGGGCGCTGGAGACCACCGGCCCCGGAGGGGCGCCACCCATCGGCACCAGCGAGTAGACATCCGACTGGAGTCGGATCTGGTCGCCATTGACAGCCGCGACATCCACCACGGAGTGGGCCCGAGTCCGCCCCCCGGTGTTGCTCGCGATCAGCCCCTCGGAGAAGGCGATGGTATTCGACGAGCCGTCGGTGATGTCGCGCACGCCGTAGCAGTAGTTCCGCCCGAAGACGCCCGTGAAGTCGACATCGTGATACCGGTGGGTGGTCGTGCCGGCACTGGCGTAGTAGCTGTTGGTGTAGCTGCGGCCGGCGTTGCCGTCGGACGGGCAGAGGAAGCCCGCCAGCCTCGTGTCGACGACCGTCGAGTTCATCTCGCCGGCCGGCGAATGGCCCATGGCCGTGACCATGAAGTTGCTGGCGTTGTAGAGGGGCTGTTGCTCCAGGTAGGGTAGGAGCATCGCATGCGCACTCCAGTCGCCCCACCAGGCGTTTTCCCGGGGGTTGGTCGCGATGGGGGCGCGTGACGAGCCCATCGGGAATGAGTTGGTGGCGCCGTGGTAACTGTGCATCGCCAGCCCAATCTGCTTCAAGTTGTTGATGCATTGCGAGCGCCGGGCCGCCTCCCTCGCCGACTGGACGGCGGGCAGGAGCAGGGCGATCAGGACGGCGATGATGGCGATCACCACCAGCAGCTCGATCAGGGTGAACCCTCGCCGCAAATTCCTCGTTATCATTTCATGATTCCTTGAATAAAGGACCGATCGAAGTCAGATGCTTCCTGCCTCGCCCGCCTCACCGGCGCTTGGCCTGCTCGCCCTTCGACGGGGCGTACATGTTCGGCCGCTCCTGAACCGCCTTTTCGATGGCGGCTCGCGACTTGACCACATCCTCGGTCGGGGTCACCAGTTGACCATCCATCTGGTCGGAATTGCCGCAGCCGGCGCCGACCAGGACGATTCCCGAGAGGAGGACCACCAAGACGAATCGCAACATTCTCATGTCTGCATTCTTTCGATATAATTGGCTTCTGGTCACGGCCTGGACGAGAAGCCGCCCGGGGGAAAGCATGAGCCCGATAAACAGCCGCAGTCTTGCGCCTGCCAATACTCGCCTCGCATGGTGAGAGGACGCGGCGGTATTGTGGTTGTCCCGCGGAACAGTGCCGACTAGTTCAGGTCATCCGCGCATGGTGATCGCCGGGCTGGTTCGCATGGCGACCGCAGGGCACCACCCAAAGCATGAAGCTTCACCCCTTTTCGGGGCTGTACTTCGGCCAGATCATCACCCTTGGGGTGCGATGAAGTTGCACGGTCTCGGCGATTGCCGAAGATGAGCACGATTGGCGACCGTCGGCCGCATGTCCGACAGTGTCTAAGAACTTTATACAGCCTCGGGCCGCAGGATACAAAGTGCATTTCTGAAATCGGAACATAATTGTCTCGGCAGTTTTGACAATTTGTCGATCCGAGACCTAAATTCCTTAACCCTTTACAGATATGGACCGCCACGACTCCTAATAGTCTCGGACGAAACCTCCTGATCGGCATGCGATCTGAAGGATCGAACGGGCGTCGATCCTTCGCTGGAGGGCCCACGCCATGGTCGCCGCCCGCATGCCCGAGGAATTCTACGACCAGGTCGCCCACCACCTGCCGCCGGAGCAGACGGTCGGTCGCAAGGGGGGCCGGCCTCCGATCCAGCATCGCAAGGCCTTGCGGGTCATCTGGTTGGTCCTGGCGACCGGCTGCCGCTGGGAGGACGTCCCCGTCGAGATGGGATGCTCGGGCCGGACGGCGGCCCGACGGCTGCGGGCCTGGGAACTTCTCGGCGTCTGGGCCCGGCTGCACGCCGAACTGCTCGGGGCGTTGAAGCGGGCCGGCAAGCTCGACGCCGACACGGTCGTCGTCGACGGGGTGACCGTCCGGGCCTTCGGCGGCGGCGAGGCGACCGGCCCGAGCCCCGTCGACCGCGGCCGGAAGGGGGACGAAGCACACCCTGGACGAGGCCGGGGAATCGTCGCGATGGGCCCGGACTTTGCTGGCGAGTCGTACCGAGGCATCGGGGTGCGCCCCCTTGAGGGCCGTGGGCCCGGCGGCTACCTTCGATGATCCCCCGAAGACGCGTCGGCGCGACGTCCGGCCGTCGGATCGAAACAACCCAGGAGAATTGCGACAATGGCGATCCATCGAAGCGCTGCGGCGCTGGCCCTCTGCGGCCTGATCGGAGCGGGCTCCGCGGCCCGCGCCCAGCATGCGGAGGAGAAGGCGCACAAGGCGCCGCCGATCACGAAGGCCGTGGCGGTCCTGATCCCGACCAAGAACAGCAAGGTCGAGGGCCGCATCACCTTCACCGAGCACGAGGGCAAGGTCAAGGTCGCCGGCGTCATCACCGGCCTGACGCCCGGCAAGCACGGCTTCCACGTCCACGAGTACGGCGCGTGGTCCGAGGACGGGATGGCCTCCGGCGGCCACTTCAACCCGACCGAGGAGAAGCACGCCGCGTTCGAGGCGCCGATGCGGCACGTCGGCGACCTGGGCAACATCACGGCCGACGAGGGCGGCAAGGCGACGATCGACCTGGAGGACGCCCACCTGAAGTTCCACGGGCCGACCTCGATCCTGGGCCGCGGCCTGGTCGTCCACGAGAAGGCCGACGACTTCACCACCCAGCCCTCGGGCAACGCGGGCGGCCGGCTCGCCGTCGGCGTCGTCGGCGTCGCCAAGCCCTGATCGATCGGAAAATGTGATCGACGATCGGGCCGCGGGGCCGCCCCATATCGGGCGCCCGCGGCCCTTCGCGTCGACCGGGGACGCTCAGCGCGCCTTCCGGAGTTTCGCCCGGACTCGCTGCATCAGAGCGACCGGGTGGCGGAGTCGCCACACCTGGAAGTGGTCCCAGACCGGGATGGTCCCCGGGACCTTGATCCAGGATTCGCAGAGGATGTCGCGGATCGGGATCGGGATCCCCGGCCGGTTCCAGTGCGAAGGCGCGACGATCCGGGACCCCGGCGCGGCGTTGAGCCAGGCCCCCCACCAGGCGAACGTCGAGTTGGTGATGACGTTCGCCCCGCACTGGGTCATCAAGTAGAGCTGCTCCGGGCCCCCCAGGCCCTCGACGAAGATCATCTCGCGGCCGCCCGTCGGATAGCCCTTGAGGAACTCGCGGGCGCGGGCGGGGCCGTCGGCGAAGATCAGGAGCGGCGACGTCCCGCCCAGCCGGCGGTCGGCCTGCTCGTAATACCGCACCGGGTAGAGCGGCAGGTAGTCGCGGATGTTGTTGTAGTCGTCGTCCAGCCGCAGCGAGAAGCTCGTGAAGTCCCGCAGGGGCAGATGGCCGTACTTGCGCCGGGCCTCGGCGACGACGGGCTCGCGGAACGTGTACCAGTCGCGGACGGCGGCCGGGTCGTCGTAGTACTTCTCGGACTGGAAGTAGCCCTGGATCTCGGTCCCGTCGCCGACCTTGAGCGCCTCGGGCGTGTAGCCGGCCTCCGGATGCGGGTCGTAGGATCGCACGATCCCCGACGGCTCGAGAGCCCGCTCGTCCTCGTCGCGAAGGTCGAAGATGGCGTCGCCGTCCCAGGTCGGGCAGTAGAACTTCGTCCCCAGCCGCCGGGCCGTCGTCCGCAGGTACGCATACTGGAACAGCTGATTCCCGAGTCGTCCGTAGCGGCCCAGCTTGGAGAACGCGATCATCGATGGCCCTTGGTTTCGGGGGGTCGGCGACGCGGCGCGCGGGCCGCGAACGTGCGGGCGAGCGTCTCGCCGGGGTTCGCGCCGGGGCGATCCGCGATCCATGCGGGGACTTGCCGGAGGCGATGGGGGGGCGAGTAGCCGACGTAGCAGCCACAGCCGTCGAACGTGAACCCGCGGCCCGCGAGGATTTCCAGGATCCTCCAGGCCCTGAGGTCGGCCTTCGGCGGGGCCTTGAAGTCCAGGCCCACGTCGACCATCGGCCGGCCGCAGTCGGGGCAGGGGACCGCGCGGGCGACGTAAGACCATCGCGACCCGGCCGTCCCCGCGCCGTCGGTCCTCGCCCACAGCCGGTGCTTGAACGCCTTGCGGCAGACGAAGCAGGCGAAATGGTCGCGGTAACGATGCCAGGCGTAGCGGCACATGCCAGACCCTTTCGGCGGTACGCCGGGCCTCGGCTCAGTCCAGGACGAACCGCGGCGGGACGGCCTCTTCGTGGCGGATCTCGTCGACGGGTTCCTTCTTGCCCTTGCCCGCATAGAGTCGGTTCGGAGCGTTGAGGACCAGACCGGGGATGTCGCCGACGTTGCGATAGGCGTGCACGACGCCGGGCGGGATCCAGACGGCGGCCGGCTTGACCTCGCCCAGGACCTCGACGTAGCGACGGCCGTAGGTCGGGCTGTCCTTGCGCGTGTCCCAGAGGTAGAGCTTGAAGTTGGACGGGCCGATGAACGCGAAGCCGTCGGTCTGGTCGACGTGCTCGTGGGGCCCGCGCGCGACGCCGGGCAGGGTGGACGAGATGTACGTCATCACCGGCCAGCGGTCCTCGGCCAGCTCGTCGTTGCGGAAGATCTCGATCAGCCACCCGCGGCTGTCGCTGAAGGTCTTCAAATAGCGGATCTCGACGCCCTCGATCGCGCCGTCGACGTACTGGATGGTCTCTTCAGACATGCGTCTTCCCCGAGCGATCGTCCCTGACCGCCCTCCGTTGAATATGGAAACGAACCACCGTCCCGGACGCTCCGCTCCCGTCGGCGGGATCCCTTCGCCCGGCCTCACCATGTTTCCCCGATCCCGCCCGACCCGTCAACACCGGGACGGATTTCCGCCGGCGCCGGGCGGAAGGTCGAGGGTATCATCGATGCCCGAGAAACGACCCTTCGAGGAGGCGGCTTCATGGCGCGGATCGTCCTGGTGCACGGGATCGACAATCAGCGTGAGACCGAGGACGGCATCCGGGCCGCCTGGATCCCGGCGCTGGCGGGGGGCGTCCGGCTCGCGGGCCGGGGCGACCTGGCGGACCGGCTCCAGTTCCCGACGAACGACCCGGCGCGGATCGACGTCCGCGTCGCCTACTACGGCCACCTCTTCCGCGCCCCCGACGTGCAGGGGGCCCGCGACGACCTCGACGACCTGACCGCCGACCAGGCCGCCCTGGCCGCGGCCTTGCTAACGGAGTGGCTCGAACGCGTCGCCGAGCGCGCCCCCGACGAGAGCGCCTCGGCCGTCCAGGCGTCCCGAGCCCTCGACCTGGTCCGCGACCCCGAAGCCGTCGGGGCCCAGGGCGTCGGCAACGCGACGCGGACGATCCTCAGGACCCTCGCCCGCCTCCCCTTGGTCGCCCGGCCGGGCATGGCCTTCGTCGAGCGGTTCCTGATCACGACCCTGAAGCAGGTCACACGCTATCTGACCGAGGAGGACCTCCGCGACCAGGTCCGGCAGATCGTCCTGGACAGGCTCGACGTCGACACGGCGGTCCTCATCGGCCACTCGCTCGGCTCCGTCGTCGCCTACGAGTGCGCCCACCGCCTGCCCCGCCCGCTGCCGCTCCTCGTCACCCTCGGCTCCCCCCTCGGCCTCCGCACCATCGTCGCCGACCGCCTCGATCCGCCCCCGTCCTTCCCGCGTGCCGTCCAGACCTGGCTCAACCACGCCAACCTCGAAGACGTCGTCGCCGCCGACCCCGACCTGCATCCGCTTTCCGGCCGAAGCGTGCCCGAAGGCTCCCGCCTCGTCTGCTCCCGCTACCAGGAGCCCGGCGGAAACCCCCATGACCCCCGGACCTACCTGGGACGGAAGGCTGTAGGTCGAGCCACCGTCGGGGCTCTGACGTAATCAACCGTCAGTCTTTTCACAGCCATGTTCGTCGATCATCTGCTCAAACCGACGAGTTAAGTCGTGATCGGGGCCAAAGCGCCTTCTCGCACGCGCCAAAGCCTCGCGGAATCGTCGGCATCCTTCAGCGCGACAGCCGACTTGAATCGAGACGTCCCCCATCGAGGCAAGCATCGCGAGCGTATCGGGGTGATCACGACCCTGAGCTTGTTCGCGATCAGGTAAAAGGGCCTCATACGCCGTCAAGGCTCCCAGCGGATTTCCGGTCCTGCCTCTCCAGTACGCGATGTTGCTGCGAGTTCTGAAAACGTAGGGGTGGTCGCTTCCTAAGACACGCGTTTGGTCGCGAAGCAGGGCTTCGAAAGCTGCCAATGCTCCCCACTTATTCCCAGTGAGCCCTTTCCAGGTTGCAATGTTGCTGCGGATGTTCAAAGTATCTGAATGATCGTCGCCAAAGACTCGTTGGTGGTCGGGCAGCAGGGCTTCGAAAGCCGACAGGGCACCCATCGCGTCCCCTCTTTCCCCGACAAGGGACGCGATATTATTACGGACGGCGAAAACCTCACGATGGTCGGCTCCTAAAGTATGCACGATGTCAGGCAGAAGACTCACGAACGCCTCCAACGCGCGATCGCGATCCCCGACCTCGCTCGTGAGAGTGGCGATATTGTGGCGAGTCGCGAGCACATCGGCGGGGTCGACACCTAGTCAGGGCCAGCGCGCACTTATAGGTAGATTCGGCGGAGTCTGGCGGCTTGCGCCGGATCGAGTCATCGGTTAGACCATCTCCAGGCGGCGTCACGGCGCGGGGGACGGGGGTCGGTCGATGGCGGATGCGAGCCGGTTCGGTATGGACGAGGTGGCGGCGTTCTTCCAGGACCTGGATGACCCGCGGTCGGAGATCAATCGCAAGCATCCGCTGGCCTCGGTGGTGGTGATCGCCCTGGTCGCGGTCCTGGCGGGGGCCTCCGGGCCGACGGCGATCGCGCGGTGGGCGGCGTTCAAGCGGGGTCTGCTCGAGTCGATCCTGCCGCTGCCGAACGGGGTGCCGTGCAAGGACGTCTTCCGGCGCGTGTTGATGGCCCTGCGGCCCGAGGCGTTCCAGCCGTGCTTCGCCGCCTGGCTGCGGTCGCTGCGCGACGAGGCCGCGGCCGAGACGGGCGTCGAGCGGCCCACGCTGGCGATCGACGGCAAGACCCTGCGTCGCAGCCACGACCGCAAGAACGGCCTGGGGGCGTTGCACTCGGTGACCGCCTGGGCGAGCGAGTACGGCCTGTCGCTGGGCCAGGTCGCTTGCGATGAGAAGTCGAACGAGATCGCTGCGATCCCCGAGTTGCTGAAGCTGATCGACGTCTCCGGCGGCGTCGTGACGATCGACGCGATGGGCTGCCAGAGGGAGGTCGCCGGGGCGGTCGTCGCCGCCGGCGGCGACTACGTGCTGGCGCTGAAGGGGAACCAGGGGACGCTGCATCGGGCGGCCGTCGCCCACGTCCTGGGGCGTTGGGACGAAGGGTTCGCGGGGGAGCCGGTCGGCCGCCTCCAGGTCGATGAGGCGGCCCACGGCCGTCGCGAGTCGCGGACGTACATCCAGCTCGAGGCCCCGAAGGACCTCCCCGGCTTCGAGGCGTGGCGGGGGCTGAGGTCGATCGGCGTGGCGATCTCCGAGGTCGTCCGCGAGGGAAAGACGGCGGAGGACGTCCGCTACTACATCAGCAGCCTGCCGGTCGAGCCCGACGCTAAGGCGTTCGCCCACGCGGTCCGCTCGCGCTGGGGGATCGAGAACGGCTGCCACTGGACCCTCGACGTGACCTTCCGCGAGGACGAGTCGCGAATCCGAGAGGAGCACCTGCGCCAGAACATGGCCTGGCTGAATCGCTTCTGCCTGTCCCTGCTCAAGCGGCACCCCGGGCGGGACAGCGTCGCCATGAAGCGACGCGGATGCGGATGGAGCGACGACTACTTGATGGAAGTCGTTAGAGGATCGACATGTTAGTGAGCGCTGGCCCTGGACACCTAGTTGAACCTCCTCGTCCGCGAGCAATCGCTCGTATGCCTGCAGTGCCTTCCACACATCTCCTGCCTCGCGCATCCAGGATGCGATGTTGCTGCGGGTTGTGAGCACAAGCGGATGCCCAACGCCCAGGGAATGCTCTTGATCGCGTAAAAGAGCTTCAAAAGCAGCCAGAGCCGCCCGCGCGTCGCCAGCCCGACCCGTCCATGTCGCGATCTCCGATCTAACTTCAAAAATCCAAGGGTGGGAGTCCTCGTATCGTTCACAAAACGCGGGAAGCCATTCCTGCCATCTGGCAAGATTCGCACGGGGATCGTCTGCAATTCGCTGACCGGTGCAGGCAATCGTCCGATCAGCGTTCCCGCTCATCCAGTGATGGTGAACCTCGCGCAGAAACGCATAGCGGTGCAGGGGGCCGTCGAGCAGGCGTTCCGTGCTCGGGGCGAGGGCGTCGATGGCCTCGATCATGGCGCGATGGGCGGCGGTGGCGTCGATGTCATAGCCCGCATCGGCCGCGGTCGGGCTCAGGAGGTATTCGGGGAGGGTGGCGTGAAAGAGGCCGACGTGTTCGACGGCCGCTCCGGCGTCGCCGCGGACGACGAGGCCTCCCAGGGAGTCGAGAACGGCGCGGACGGCGGCCTCGTCGGCGGGGCCTTCGAGGGTCGTGGCGGCGTGGACCAGGAGCGGGAGGGGCAGGACTGGCCCGGGGCCGGCGACGGCCAGGGAGGCGAGGACGGGACCGAAGCGATCGCGCCAGCCGGCGGCCGTCCCGCCGGTCGTCTGCTCCAGGCGTTTCGCATACGCCTCGGCGAGGGTGCCGGGCAGTCGGGTCAGATCGAGGTCCGGTTGGGCGATCACGGCGTCGGCCAGAAGCGTCGTGACCAGCCACTGGCCCTGCGCCCTGGCAAGGATGGCCGAGCGCGTCGCCTTCGGGATGCCGCGGGCCGTCAAATAGGCGTCGAGGGCCGATCCGTCGGTCGACTCCAGCGCGAGTCGACGCCCCGGCGGGCATCCCGGCGTCTCCGGATGCGCCGTGACGATCAGGCTCAGGGACTTCGGCCTCGCCCCGAACGCCGCCCCTGTCAAGGTCCGGGTCGCCTCGCCGAGCTGATCGAAGCCGTCGAGGACGATCCGCACGGCCGCGATTTCCGGCAGGTAGGCGAGCGGACGGAGCAATTTCAGGGCGAGGTGGTCGAGCCGCTTCCGCTCCTCGTCCGTCATGGCGAAGTGAAACGCCCGGACCGCCTCCGCGAAGCCGGGGACGGATCGTTTCAGTTGCGCCTCCAGGTCGCGGGCGAGGCCGACCTCGGTCGTCTGGGCCGAGAGGATCCCGATCGCCTGGACGAATGCCTCGGGGACGGCCCCGGCGGTCAGCTCGGGCCTCACGAGGGCCGACGCCAGCGTCGACTTTCCCACTCCCGCAGCGCCGATCACGACCACCACCGGCTCCGCCAGGCTCGCTTCGACAGCCTGGCGAAGTTGCTCGGTGGGTTGAAAATACCAGGTACGCTGGAGGATCGTGGGGCGTCCCTCGCTCTCTTTCCAGAAGACGTCGCCGGGATCCCTCGCCGGGTTGCGGCCCAGGTCGAGATCGGCGTTGAAGGCCGCCCGTCGCGCGGGATGATGGGCGGCCCTCAGCCTGCGGAAGACGTCGAGGGACGTGAATCGATCGCCGGCCTTCGGGTCGCCGTGTTCGAGGACTTCGATCAACGTCCGGAAGAGCGGCGCGCCGGCCGTCTCCAGGTCATCGGTCGCGGTCAGCAGCTCGAAGCCGCTCACGCCCTTCACGAACTCGGCCCAGGAGGCCATCGCCTGCTCGACGCCCATGCCGGCATGGCAGGCGTCGATGAGCACGCTCAGCCCGCGAAAGCCCGGGTACTCTTCCAGGCATTCGCCGATGCACTTCGCGAGATGCACCGCACGCTTGCTGGTGGCCTTCTGGGCGTCGGTCGGCATCAGGAAGAAATGGCTGTTCTGGAAGTCGCCGTGGCCGACGTAGGCGAGGATCAGCGCCTCCTCGGCCAGCGCCGCGCCTCGGATCGCCTCGTCGATCGCGGCCCTGGCCTGATCGACGCTCGGATCGATCAGCAGCCCCGCCGGATGACCCTCGGTGACGACGCCCGTGCACTCGCCGGGGCCGTCGGTCATCAGCGCGTGGAGCCGCAGGGCGACGTCGGGCAGGAAACTCAGCCTGCCCAGGGCCTCGCACTGCGAGCCGATGATGAGGACCCGCCGACCCGCCATGAAGGACCTCTCGCCAAAACGACCTGATGCATGAGGGGAATCGAACTTTCCACATCATACGAGGACGGGGCGAGAGGGCGACGGAAAACCGGTTGAGCCGTCGGGTCTTACTCGCCCGACATGGGGCGATTGCGGAGCGGGGTGGGCCGGGTGGCGCGGTTGTAGTCGGCGCCGGCGTAGCCGCCGACGAAGAGGGGCTTAGCCTGCGGGGTCTCCAGCACGGGACGCTGGGCGACGCGGCCGACGCCGGTTCCGGCTTCGGGGGTGGACGTGTAATAGCGGTCGCGGGCGCAGCCGGAGAGGGCGGCGGCCCAGGCCAGCCCGAGCGCGGCGGCGACCGTCGCGAACGGGTGGGGACGGCGGGGCTGGGGCTGGTCCATGACGGCCGGGCCTTTCCTGTCCTGGGGAGCGATCTTACGGCTTCTCCCCCAGGTATCGGCGATCCGCGACGATCGACTTGATCCTCATCACC
The DNA here is from genome assembly GCF_029589435.1 of Paludisphaera mucosa. Taxonomy (NCBI): domain Bacteria; kingdom Pseudomonadati; phylum Planctomycetota; class Planctomycetia; order Isosphaerales; family Isosphaeraceae; genus Paludisphaera; species Paludisphaera mucosa. The sequence goes on from NZ_JARRAG010000002.1 coordinate 4,480,430, forward strand.
CCACCCGGACTTCGCCCGCCCGAGACCCGCCGATTCCCGCCGAAAAGCTCAAGTCCCTGGGCCTTCGCGAGAACCGCGGCGGGCCTCGCAAACCATTCAAGCCGCACAAGCGGCGCGACCGATCGAAATGCCTGTCGCGGCCGATCGGAGCGGCGGGGGAACCGCCCGGGTCGGGTCGGCAAGGTGCACGCGGGGAAGGGGTTGGGATGACGAATCGTTCCGGACGTCGGACCCTGGGGGCCTCGGCCACCGCGCTCCTCGCGCTGGGGCTGGCGACGTCCGAGACGGGCCTCGCGACGGGGGGCGACGACCGATCGACCGCTCCCGCTCCCGTGCAAGCCGGCTGGCGGCCAGGCGAAGCGGTCCCGATCGCCGTCCACGAGGGCGTCGCCTCCTTCGCCGCCCCCAACGACGGCGGATCGCACGAATTGCTGGTCGTGGTCTCGTCGCTGTCTCGCGAGGCCGGGCCGTTCCCGGTTCGACTCTCGGCGCGGGCCGTCGACCGGGCGACGCCCCCCGAGCGCGCCGAGGCCAGCCCCGGCCGCACGCCCACCCTGGCGCCGTTCCGGCCCGGGTCCGAGCCGCCGAGGCCGAGCGCGGCCCCGGAGCCGCATCGCGACTTCCACATCATGGTCCGCGAGGGCGACGTCGCCGGGGCGAGCAACTACCAGGACGTCCGCGGCACCCTCCGCGCCGTGGGCGAGCGGGTGCAGGTCTACGTGGCCGAGGAGGACGTGGCGCTCGTCGACGCGGCGACGCTCGCCGACGCCGTCGAGACGTTCGACGCCCGCGTCCGCCCGGTGGCGGCCCGGACCATCGGCCTGGCGGACGACGCCGACGGCGACGGCCGGTTCACCGTCCTCTTCTCGAGCTGGCTGACGCGGCTGGGGGGCGGCCGACACGCCGTCGACGGCTACGTCCGCGTCACCGACTTCGATCCGGCCTACACGCCCCCGTTCGGCGACCGTTGCGACATGATGCACCTGAGCACCGCCCTCCGCGCCGGGCCGCAGCTCCGGACCGTCATGGCCCACGAATATACGCACGCCGTCGTGTTCACGCGCAAGTCCCTCCATCGCCCGGCCGGCGCCGGCGTCGAGGAGGAGGGCTGGCTCGACGAGGCCCTCGCGCACCTGTGCGAGGATCTCCACGGCTTCACGCGATCGAACCTGGACTACCGCGTCAGCGCGTTCCTCTCGCGGCCCGAGCGCTACCGGCTGCTCGTGGAGGACTACTACGCGGCCGACCTCTTCCGCAGCCACGGCAACCGCGGCAGCACGTACCTGTTCCTCCGCTGGTGCGCCGATCGTTACGGACCCGACCTCCTGACGACGCTCGTCGATTCGGACCTGCGAGGCGCGGCGAATTTGGAGGCGGCGACCGGGCGGCGGTTCGAGGACCTCTTCCGGGAGTGGGCGTTCGGCCTTTACGCGCGGCCCGACGCCGGCCCCTCGGCCGCCTACGCCGGCTTCCGCGGCGATGCGGCGGACAGCCCCTGGACCCCGGCGGGCCCCCGGCCCTCGCGGTCGGCCGTCGACGGCGAGCCCGACGTCTGGGAGGCGGCCGGGACGAGCCCGCACTACGCCGTGATCGACTGCGGTGAGGCGAAGGCCGTCGAGATTCGCGTCGAAGGGCCCGACGCCGCGAAGCTCCAGGTCACCGCCGCGATCCTGCCCCGCACGGCCCGGCTCGCGCTCTCGGCCCGGGCCTACACGGCCGCGAACGGCGAGCTGTTCCTCCGGGCCTCGGCGCGGGAGCGCGGGGGCTCGGCCGTCCGGCTCCTCGCCCTGGCCTGGGAGCCGCTCACGCCCCCCGCCGACGTCAACCGCTCCCCGCTCCGCCCCGGCCGCCTCGACGGCGACGGCCTGGTTGCCGCCTTCGGCGCCGCCGCCGTCCCCGCCGACGGCTCCCTCGACTCGCTCCCGATCCGGCTCGAAGGCCAGGCCCATCCCGGCCCGATCGTCCTCAAGCTCCTCGCCCTCGACGCCGACGGCCGACCCGTCACCGCCTGGACGACCCTGGGCGACGACGCCGACCTTTCGCCCTCGATCGCCCGCCGGCCTGAAGACAAGCCTTCTCGGGTTCGACGCTGAATCCAACTTGAAGCCGCCTCGTCGAGGGTCGGACCTTTTGAGACGAATCCGATGGATGGCGACGACGGGGGAGTGGATTCCGCCCTTCGTTCCCATGCGAACATGGACGAAATCGACAATTTTCGCGGAATCACTGTACAGGCGTTGACAAAAAGTCGATCTCCGGGTTGAATCCTCTGGCCCGACGCACTTCCTGTTCGCGTGAACAGGTGACGACGGAAGGATTCAAACGGGAGGTGGACCGATGCCCGAGGCGATTCCGAGCGGATTCCGGACGATCACGCCCTACCTGGCGTTCAATGGGGCGGCCGAGGCGATCGAGTTCTACAAGAAGGCGTTCGGGGCCGAGGAGCTGGTCCGGATGCCCTTCCCGGGCCCCGACGGCCAGATGGTGGTGGGTCACGCCGAGCTGAAGATCGGCGATTCGATGGTCATGCTGGGCATGGCGTGCCCCGAGCAAGGCTCGGTCGCGCCGGGCGGCGGCGGGGCGAGCGTCTCGATCCACCTGTACGTCCCGGACGTGGACGCGGTGTTCGCCAGGGCGATCGAGGCGGGGGGGACGGCCGCGATGCCCCCGACCGACATGCCCTGGGGCGACCGCTTCGGCAAGCTCGTCGACCCGTTCGGGCACCACTGGTCGGTCGCCACGCACATCGAGGACGTTTCGCCCGAGGAGATGCAGAGGCGCATGGCCGAGATGTGCGCGGGGGTGCCGGCCGAGGTCGTCTGAGCCCGGGATGGGCTCTTCGATCGCCGCGCGGGCCGCTTGCGGACGGCCCCGCGGCGTGATTCAATCCAGGCCTCGTGGTCGCAAGACGCATCGGCATCGCGGGGTCGGGAGGCTGCACGAGTCATGGATGCGGAAGCCCCGACCCTCGAAGGCGCGGATGAGGTCGTTGTCCGGGCCTCGTACCAGTACAACGAGGTCGAGTTCATCGCCTCGCGACGAGCCTCGAAGATCGCCCTCAACCGGTCGTTCGACACCTGGACGGGGCGGATCACGCTCCTCTTGCTGGCCCACGTGATGTTCGCCATCGGGGCCATGTTCATGCTGCAAGGGCTCGGCCCGGGCGCCCGGCGGCAGGGGCCGAACGCGATCGTCTTCGCCTTCGGCGCGATCCTCGCCGCCTACGGGGCCTGGCTCGCGTACCGCTGGCTGTACGGCTACCGGCGTCGCATGCGCAGGCTCTTCCACGCGTTCCCGGCGGCCGGCGACCGGGTCGACCTGGCGTTCACGCCGCGTCGGCTCGTCCGTCATAGCGAGAGGTCGGATTCGAGCATCGACTGGCTCCTGTTCCCGACCGTGGTGGAGCTGCGCGACGGGTTCGTCCTGGTGATGCGGGCCCGGCTCGACGTCTGGATCCCCAAGCACGCGTTCCGGCCCCCGTTCGACGCCCGGGCGGCCGCCGCGTTCCTGCGTTCCAGGGCGGCGAAGTACCGGGTGCTCGACCGCTTCGCCCGGCCCGCGGAGTGAACCGCCGATGGACGTCCGAGAGATCCCGTTCGTGGCGGACCCGTCCCGGGTCGTCGGCTGGGCGTCGTTCCGGTTCACGGAAGACGAATTCGTCGCCGCCACGCGGGCCGTCACGATGGCGCAACTCCGCTGGTACGGCTCGCGGTTCTGGGGGATCCTCTTCTTCGGCTTCTGGCACGTCCTGTTGCTCGGCGGCCTGTACCTGATCGTCCGCTGGGCCCGAAGCGGAGACGGCCCCGACGGGCCGGTCTCGGGCTGGACGGCGGTCGAGGGCCTCCTCGCGACCCTCGTCGCCGGGCGCATCCTCTGGGTGGGCTTCTACGGCCTCCATCGCCGCGTCCGGGCGTCGTACGCCCGGTTCCCGTTCGCCGGCGACGAGTACGCCATGGCGCTCACCCCGGATCGCTACATCACCCACAGCCCGCTGGTCGACTCCAGCGACGACTGGGCCTTCCTTCCGGGCGTGGTCGAGTTCCGCGACGGCTTCGTCCTGCTGAACAAGTCGGGCGCCGGCGGCCTCTGGCTCCCCGACCACGCCCTCCACGCCCCCTTCAACCACCCGGCCGCTGCGGCCCTCTTCCGATCCAAGGCGCCGCGCTACGCGTCATCGACCGGGCGGCCCGAATTGGGGCAAATCAGGCGGTCGAGGTGTGGCCGCCTGGCTGAGTGCGAACGCCAACAGGCCACCGCCGTGCAGCGTCGCGACGAGGATCAGCCCGACGAGGGGCCCGAACCGCCGGGCCGAGGTTCGTGCCTCTCCATTCGCGACGATCGGCAGGAAGGCTCGACGCAGCGCGAAGGCCGTCGACCCGCCTGCGGCGAGACCGAGCGCCGAAGCCTTGAACAAGATATCAGGAGCCGTGTCTAGCGGGCGGCCTGCCGACCGCCCCTGGATAAGGTCGATCCCGAACTCGAATCCCACCACGAAGGCCAGGTTCGAAAGCCCCACGATCATGACCGCGAAGCCCAAGGCCGCCAGGACGAGAGCCGACCATTCCGTCGGGCCGATCGCCAGCCCTTTTGAGCGGCGGACCTCCACGGCCGCGACGAACCACCGCGCGGCGATCAGGATGAAGCATACGGTCAGGACGGCCAAGGCAGTCCTGCCGCTGTCGTCGCGACGGACTGCGGCGCATGTCAGGGCCATCAGGCCGACGACAGTGACCGCACGCTGGAGGGTGACGCCGAGGTGGTATCGATTCATGCCGCCCCCGGGTGACGTTCGCCGTACGACTCTTCCGTTGCGATCCTTGCGGACGCGGCGTCACGAAACGAGGAAGACGACGACGGCATCGGCCCACCGCCGCCATACCCTTCAATAAGAACGGGTCTCGACGCAGCCCGTGACAGGTGTCCAAGGAGTAGGAATAGTCCGACGTTGGGCCGTTTGCGAAAGACGACCTTGAGCCGAGATCGGCAAGCGAATCTAGAGACGAGGCGAACGGCCGGCGGATAGAAGGCTGACCGCAATGCGCGCACGGTGTCGCTTCACCAAGCCGACCATCTCTCACGAATCGGGCGACGCGACGAACCTGCGTCTCCCAACCGGCGTCTGGGTCTCCAGATGATTGAATCCGCTGGGGCGATTGCCTATACTTGGGCTCGCGCTGCTGAAATGGCGCGCATCCGAGAGTGGCGACGCACATCGCGGCGAAGCGAAAGGGGCGGGACGTGACGAGCAAGCCCTGGGGCGGGCGGTTCGACGCCGGGACGGACCGGCGTGTGGAGGAGTTCACGGAGTCGATCTCGTTCGACCGCCGGCTCTTCCGGCACGACGTCCTGGGCTCCCAGGCGCACGCCAGGATGCTCGCCCACGTCGGCCTGCTGACGCAGCCCGAGTGCGAGGCCATCGTAAGGGGCCTCGGCGAGATCCAGGCCCAGATCGAGGCCGGCGACTTCCCGTTCGTCCTGGAGCGGGAGGACGTGCACATGCACATCGAGGCCGCCCTCACCGAGAAGCTCGGCGACCTCGGCCGCAAACTCCACACCGGCCGCAGCCGCAACGACCAGGTCTCGACCGACGTCAAGCTCTGGACGCGGGATGCGATCGATCGCCTCGCCGCCGGCCTGGTCCACCTGCAGCGGGCCTTCGTCGCGTCGGCCGGTAGGCACGAGGGCCTGATCCTGCCCGGCTACACCCACATGCAGCGCGCCCAGCCGGTGCTGGCCCCGCACTACTTCCTGGCCTACGTCGAGAAGCTCGAACGCGACCGCTCGCGGCTGGCCGACTGCCGCAGGCGGCTGAACGTCTTGCCCCTGGGCGCGGCGGCCCTGGCCGGGACGAGCATCCCGATCGACCGCGAGTTCACCGCCCGCGAGCTGGGCTTCGACGGCGTCGCGGCCAACAGCCTGGACGTCTCCAGCGACCGCGACTTCGCCATCGAGGCCGTCTTCGCCCTCACCCTGATCGCCGAGCACCTGGCGGGCTGGGCCGAGGAGTGGATCCTCTGGAGCACCCAGGAGTTCGGCTTCTTGAAGCTGCCCGACGCCATCTGCACCGGCTCCAGCATCATGCCCCAGAAGAAGAACCCGGACGTCCTGGAGCTGATCCGAGGCCGCTCCGCCCGCGTGATCGGCTCGCTGACGACCCTGCTCGTCCTCATCAAGGGCCTGCCGCTGGCCTACAACCGCGACCTCCAGGAAGACAAGATCCCCCTGTTCGACGCCTTCGACACCGTCGAGGCCTGCGTCGAGCTGGCCGCCGTGGTCGTCTCGGGCGCGAGCCTCCGGCCCGAGCGGATCGCCGAGCGCCTCGACGAGGGGTTCCTCGACGCCACGACCCTGATGGAGCACCTGATCCTCAACGGCGTCCCCCAGCGCACGGCCCACGAGGTCATCGGCCGGCTCGTCGGCCTCTGCGAGCGCAAAGGGCTGAAACGCCTGGCCGACCTGGCCGACGCCGACCTGGCCGAGGCCTCCCCCAAGCTCGGCCCCGAGTCCCGAGGGCTGCTGGGGGTGGAGGCCGCGATCCGGGCGTTCAAGTCGTACGGCTCGACCGCGCCGGCGGAGGTCGCCGGGCAGGTCGAGCGGTGGAAGACGAAGCTGGAACTGTGAGACCGCGCGACGGTCGCCGATCGTTTTGAACGAAGCAGGGAAACCGAGAATGGACGCGTTCCAATACCGCGAGAATCAGCTCTTCTGCGAATCCGTGCCGGTCGCCAGGCTGGCCGAGGAGTACGGGACGCCGCTGTACGTCTACAGCGGCTCGATGATCCTGGACGCGCTGCGGACCCTGCAGGCGGTCTACGCCGAGGTCGACCCGCTGGTCTGCTACTCGGTGAAGGCGAATTCGAACCTGGGCGTGCTGAGGCTCCTGAACGGGCACGGCAGCGGGTTCGACGTGGTCTCGGGGGGTGAGCTGTTCCGGGTGCTGAAGGCGGGGGGAGACCCGGGCAAGACGGTGTTCGCGGGAGTCGGCAAGAGCGACCCCGAGATCGCCCAGGCGATCGACGCCGGCGTCCTGATGTTCAACGTCGAGAGCGAAGCCGAGCTGGATTCGATCGCCCGGGTCGCCGCCGAGATGGGGCGGATCGCGCCGATCGCCCTGCGGGTCAACCCCGACGTCGACCCCAAGACGCATCGGTACACGTCGACGGGCCAGAAGCAATCCAAGTTCGGCGTCGACATCGAGCGGGCCGTGCGGATCGCGCAGACGGCGAAGGATAAACCGAGCCTGACGATGATCGGCATGCACATGCACATCGGCTCGCAGATCACCTCGGTCGACCCCTACGTCAAGGCGGTCGCCAAGGGGGTCGAGCTGATCCGGCAGCTGCGCGAGATGGGCCACCCGATCGCCTGGTACAACATGGGGGGCGGCTACGGGATCGCCTACAAGGGCCACGAGGCCCGGCCGATCCGCGAGTTCGCCGAGGCGATCCTGCCCGGGATCAAGGCCGCGGGGTGCCGGCTGGCGATCGAGCCGGGGCGGGTGATCGCCGGGAACGCCGGCGTGCTGGTCAGCCGTGTGTTATATACCAAGCAGTCGGGCGACAAGCGGTTCCTGATCCAGGACGCCGCCATGAACGACCTGATCCGGCCGGCGCTCTACGAGTCGTTCCACCGGATCTGGCCGGTGGCGGTCCCCGAAGGGCTGCCCGCGCCGCCGACCGACTACGAGGCCGAGATCCCCGGCGCCGAGCCCCGGGACGTCGTCGGCCCGATCTGCGAGAGCGGCGACTTCTTCGCCAAGGACCGGCCGCTGCCTCCCCTCGACCGCGGCGACCTCCTGGCGACGTTCTCGGCCGGCGCCTACGGCATGGTCATGGCCTCCAACTACAACACCCGCCCCCGCGCCGCCGAGGTCCTGGTCGAGGGCGACCAGGCCAAGCTGGTGCGGCGGCGCGAGACGCTCGACGACCTGGTGGCGCAGGAACTCGACCTGTGAGCGAAGGCTGAGCCGTGCGGACGCCCGGAGACGGCGTCCGCGGGTTCGCGCGAGAAGCGGAGCGGGGCGGGGCGGGGCGGAGCAAGGGCCGAGGAGTAGGGCGGACCGGAGCAGGGCGGGGCGGGCGTCCCGGACATCAACCCATCGGACCACAGTCATGCGTCAAGACATCGTTCGCTCGATCGGCCGATCCGGGAAGGCGGGATCCTCGCGGGGCCGCCGCGCGCGGGTGCTGGCCGCCGGCGTGATCGCCGCCCTGGGCTGGTCGGCCGCCGGCCCGGCCTGGGCGCAGGCCCCCGGCCCCGAGCTGTTCGCGAAGCAGCCCAAGACGCCCGAGGAGCTGTGGGGGGCGATCGACTACCTGTCGCGGACCGGCCAGGGCCGCCAGGCGGTCCCCTACCTGGAGACCTTCTCCAAGGCCCCGATCGACGACGCCGCCCTGCTGAAGCTCCGCGACCAGTTCGGCCCCGGCTCGTTCCTCCGCCTCGACGACGACCCGGCCACCAAGCCCTACGCCAAGCCCCTGACCGACAAGCTCGTCGCCGCCGCCCGCCGCCTCACCGCCGACCCCGAGCGGATCAAGTCGTACCTCCCCGCGCTCCTGCTCTCGAAGGAAGAGCAGGACTACGCCGTGGCGCGGCTCCGCGAGTCGGGCCCGTTCGCCGTGCCGGCGATCGTGGGCGAGCTTCGCAAGTACGGCCCGACGACCCCCGAGCGCGAGCGGCTGACCTACAACTCCGGCCGGCTCGACACCTCGTCGGTCCCCGCCTGGATCGCCGTCCTGGACGCCAGGGACCCGGCGCTGGCGGCCGACGCGGCCGCGATCCTCGGCGACCTGGGCGACCCCCGCGCCGTCCCCTTCCTGACCTTCCCCGCCGCCTCGGCCGACTCGGCCGCCCCGCTCAAGGCGGCGGCCGCCCTGGCGGTCGAGAAGCTCACCGGCACGCCGTTCGACGCCCAGCCCCGCTCGCCCGTGCAGACGCTCGACGACGCCGCCGAGGCCCTCGCCCGGCACCAGTACGAGCTGCCCAGCGAGCAGGTGCTCCTCTGGCAGTGGGACGACGCCAAGGGGGTCCCGGCCCCTTACCTGGCCCGCAAGGTCGACGTCGAGGGGATCTTCGGCGGCAAGCTCGCCGGCCAGGCCCTCTTGCTGGAGCCGAAGAACCGGCGGGCCCAGGTGGTCCGGCTGGGCTTCCTGCTGGAGCGGGCCGTCGACAAGGTCGGCTACGCGAACTTCCCGGCGAAGGACCAGGAGACGTACGCCGAGGTCCTGGCCGCCGGGCCCGAGGTCCTGGGCGACCTCCTGCGGGGCGCGATCGCGACCCGCCGCGGCAACCTGGCCGCCGCCACGGCCGAGGCGCTGGGCAAGGTCGCCGACCCCAGCCTCCCCTCGCGGCAGGGCCATCCCCACCCGCTGGTCGAGGCCCTCTCGTCGCCCGGCCGCCGGCTCCAGCTCGCCGCCGCCAAGGCCATCGTCGACATCGACCCGACCCAGCCCTTCCCCGGGTCGAGCCGCGTCGTCCCCACCCTCGCCCGCTTCCTGCTCAACCAGGAGCGGCCCCGGGCCGTCGTCATCGACGGCAACCCGTCGCGAGGGGCCCAGGTCGCCGGCGCCCTGCGGGGCCTGGGCTACGAGGCCGACGCCGAGACGACCGGCGAGCGCGGCTTCCGGGCCGCGACCGAGTCGGCCGACGTCGAGCTGATCCTCACCGCCCACGACAACGCCGCCGGCTCGTGGGACCTGCTCGACGTCCTCTCGATCCTCCGCAGCGACGCGCGGACGTCGAACCTGCCTCTGTTCGTCTACGGGCCCCAGGACCTGGAAGTCCGCCGGCCCAACCTGCCGGTGGAGTACCCCGGCGTCAAGTTCATCGTCTACTCCAACGTCCCCGCCGACCTCGAACGCCAGCTCGGCGGCCGGCCCTCGCGGTTGAGCGCCGAGGAGCGGACGTCGCAGGCGAAGCAGGCCGCCGAGACCCTCGCCCGGATCTCGGCGCGCCCCCGCAGCCTGTTCGCCCCCGACCTCGACTCGGCCCGCGAGACCCTCTCGGGCGCGATCGGCCTGCACGGCGTCGAGCTGCCCGTCGCCGAGACCCTGGCCGACGTCCCGTCGCCCGCGGCCCAGCGCGCCCTGGCCGACGCCCTCCTCGACGCCTCCCGCGACCCCGCCCTGAGGCGCTCGGGGGCCCGCCAGCTCGCCCGCAGCATCCAGCGCTTCGGCCCCATGGTCGCCGCCGACCAGGAGGTCAAGCTCGACGCCGCCTACAAGTCCGAGGAGGACGCCGAGCTGCACACCGGCCTGGGCATGGTCCTGGGGGCGCTCCGCCGCTCCACCCGCGACGCCCAGACGCCCGCGAACGCCAACTTCGGCCCCGACCGCGGCCCGACGCCCGTGCCGGTCTCGGCCCCCGTGATCCTCGCCCCGGCCGGGACGATCGTCGCGCCGGCCGCCCCGGCCCCGGTCGTCGTCGAGCCGGTCGCGCCCCCGGCGACGGAGGTCCCTCCCCCCGGTTGAGACCCCGGACGCAGCCCGCACCAGGACGAAGCACCCCCAGGAATCCCGCGATTTATGGCCATCGAGACCCGGCCGAGCTACGGACACCCGTTGAAACCCGCGTCCCGGGGGCCGGGCTCGGAGTCCGGCCTCGACCCCAACGCGCCGCTGCCCGGGGTCATCGGCGCGGGGCCGGCGATGCGCGAGGTCTACCGGACCACCCGCCAGGTCGCCCCGTCGCGGGCCTGCGTCCTGATCGTCGGCGAGACCGGCACCGGCAAGGAGCTGATCGCCCGCGCCATCCACGACCTGAGCCCCCGGTCGACCGGCCCCTACATCCGGGTCAACTGCGGCGCCCTGACCGAGAGCCTGCTGGAGAGCGAGCTGTTCGGCCACGTGAAGGGCTCGTTCACCGGCGCGGTCGACAACCGCACCGGCCGGTTCGAGGCGGCCCACACCGGCAGCATCTTCCTCGACGAGGTCAACAGCACCTCGCCTAAGCTCCAGGTGAAGCTCCTGCGCGTCCTGCAGGAAGGGGAGTTCGAGCGGGTCGGCGACAACAACACCAAGAAAGTCGACACCCGGATCGTCGCCGCCACCAACCGCGACCTGCTGGACGAGATCGACGTCGGCCGGTTCCGCGAGGACTTGTACTACCGCCTCAACGTCGTGCCGATCTACCTGCCCCCCCTGCGCGAGCGGCGGGACGACGTCGAGCTGCTGGTCAACTTCTTCCTCAAGCGGTACGCCGAGCAGAACAAGCGCGACATGCGACGCGTCCACCCCGAGGCCATGCGGCGGCTCCGCGAGCACGACTGGCCGGGGAACGTCCGCGAGCTGCAGAACTACGTCGAGCGCGCCGTGATCCTGGGCGACGGGGCCGAGCTGACGGTCGAGCACCTGCCGCCGCAGCTCCGGGGCGAGACCACCCCCCGGCCGATCCGCCACCGCGGGACGTCGAGCGCCGACTTCACCGTGCTGACCTCCGAGCTGGTCCGCCAGGGCATCCGCGCCGCCGGGCCCAACGCCAACGACCTGCACGACCGGGTCGTCGGCCAGGTCGAGCGCGAGCTGATCCAGCAGGTCCTGCAGACGTGCGACCGGGTCCAGATCAAGGCGGCGGCCCGGCTGGGCATCAACCGCAACACGCTCCACAAGAAGCTCTCGGAATACCGCATCGACGAGAACGCGCCCGCCGCCGGCCCCCCCAACGGCGACGGCGAGGACGGCCACGACGGCGGACGGACCGGCGACGCCCCCCACCCCTACGACGAGTGAGCGACCCCATGCGGAAAGCGGCCATCACTCCCTCCGGGCCGGACGGGGCGGCGCCGACCCCCGGCGCGCGGAATTCCAGCGAATCTCCTGCCGGCCCCCTCGACCGCGACCGTTTGTACCCGGGCGACTGCCTGGACCTGTTGCCCCGGATCGACACCGGCTCGGTCGACCTGATTTTCGCCGACCCCCCCTTCAACATCGGCTATGATTACGACGTCTACGACGACGCCCGCGACAACGACGCCTACCTCGACTGGACGAGGCGTTGGGGCCGCGAGGTCGTTCGTGCGCTCAAGCCCGACGGGACGTTCTGGCTCGCGATCGGCGACGAATACGCCGCCGAGATGAAGGTGATCTTTCATCGCGAGCTGGGGCTGACCATGCGGAGCTGGGTGGTTTGGTACTATACGTTTGGGGTCCACTGTCGACGTAAATTCGCTCGCAGCCACGCCCACTTGTTCTACTTCTTGAAGGACCCCAAACGTTTCACCTTCAACGACGAGGACGTCCGCGTCCCGTCGGCCCGTCAGCTCGTCTACGCCGACGCCCGCGCCAACCCCAAGGGCCGGCTCCCCGACGACACCTGGATCCTCCGCCCCCAGGACATGACCACGGGCTTCGACCCGATGGAGGACACCTGGTACGTCCCCCGCGTCTGCGGGACGTTCAAGGAGCGCGCCGGCTGGCACGGCTGCCAGATGCCCGAACAGCTTTTGGGCCGGATCGTCCGGGCCTGCTCGAACCCCGGCGAGACCGTGCTCGACCCCTTCGCCGGCAGCGGCACGACCCTGACCGTCGCCAAGAAGCTCGACCGCCGGTTCCTCGGCTTCGAGCTGTCCCCGGACTACGCCTCGGCCGTCGAGAGACGCCTCGCCGCCGCGCACGTCGGCCAGCCCCTGGAAGGGGGGCCCGAGCCCCTCGCCGGGGGCCGAAAGACCCCCACCGAGCCACCGGCCCGCAGGAAGCGGGCCCCCGCGCCCAAGCGCGCGGGGGCCTGAATCGACTGGGAAAGTCAGCCGGCGTGCGTGGCGGACTCGTCGTGCCGCTTGAGTTCCGCCTCCAGCTCGGCGACCCGCGCCTGGAGCTTGGTCAGCTCGTCCTTGGGGGCGAGGTTCAGGCCGTCGACGGCCTTCTTGACGAGGGCGTTCACCCGGGTCTCGAACTCGCCGCGGGCGTTCTCCGACTGCTTCATGAGGTTGTCGACGAACTCCCGGCCCTCGCTCTCGCCGAGCTTGGCCTGGTCGGCCAGGTCGCGGCCCAGCTCCTCCACCTTGTCCTTGGTCATCACGGCGAGGCCCACGCCCGTCAACAGCGTCTTCTTGATGAGGTCGATCATCGCTGGCACCCTTCGCGTCAGAGGAATGGGGCCGACGGCCCCCCCGTATTATACGCCGGGAGGATGACCCCTCGTCAGTCGCCGCCGACGGCGCGGCGGTCGGTGCGATACTCGAAACGGCGTCCGGGGTTGGATCCGAGGGACGACTTCGCTACCAGAGAGGCCGGGATGAGGACGAGCGTGGGGCGGTTGCTGGGGGCGTTGGGACTGGTCCTGGGGCTGGTCGCAGGCGCGGCGGCCGGTGAGGAGCCGGCGACCAAGGAGTTCGTCTACAAGACGGCGCCGCAGGGGCCGCTCAAGGTGGTGGTGACCTACCCGCCGGGCTGGAAGGCGACGGACGCGCGGCCGGGAATCGTCTTCTTCTTCGGCGGCGGCTGGACGAACGGCGACGTGAAGCAGTTCGCCGAGCAGGCCGAGCACCTGGCCCGCCGGGGGATGGTGGCGGCGCGGGCCGACTACCGGGTGAAGTCGCGGCAGGGCGTGACGCCCGCGGCGGGCGTCGAGGACGCCAAGAGCGCCGTCAGGTGGCTCCGGGCCCACGCCCGGGAGCAGGGGGTGGACCCCGACCGGATCGCCGCCGCCGGGGGCTCGGCCGGCGGGCACCTCGCCGCCTGCACCGCCCTGACGCCGGGCCTGGACGCGGCGGGCGAGGACCTCGCCGTCTCCTCGAGGCCGAACGCGCTGGTGCTGTTCAACCCCGTCCTGCGGTTCACGGGGGCCCCCGAGCTGATGCGTCGGATCGGCGACGACGCCGCGCTGGGGGAGGCGATCTCGCCCAGCCGCCACGTCGGCAAGGACGCGCCCCCGGCCCTGATCCTCTTCGGCACGGCCGACCGCCTCGCCCCGATGGGGGACGAGTACGTCGCCAGGGCCAGGGCCGCCGGCGCGCGGGCCGAGCTGTTCACGGCCGAGGGGGCGGGCCACGGTTTCTTCAACCGGCCCCCCTGGAAGGTGCGGACCACGGACCGGATGGACGAGTTCCTGACCTCCCTCGGCTACCTGCCCAGGCCCGACTGACGCCCGACGTGCCTGGGATTCGGCCGGCGATTCCCCTAGAATGGAGCCACGCGCCCGGCGGCGGGGGCGAGAGGCGTCGAGGGTGGCAAGGGAATGGATCGGCTCAAGATCCTCTGTTTCGCCGGGACGTACGGGCTGGCGCTGGCCGTCGAGCTGGCGAGGGTCTTCGTGCGCGGCGGCGGGGCGTTCCGGTGGCACCTGGGGGTCGGCCTGACCTTCCTGGGCTGGTGCGTGCAGACGATCTACCTGGCGAACATCGCCTGGAAGGACCAGACGCTCCTGCCGGTGACCTCGGCGTTCGAGTCGGTGATGGTGCTGTCGTGGGTGGTGGCCCTGATCGGGCTCTACCTGATGATCCAGTGGCCCCGGAACGTGGCCGTGGGGTTCTTCACGCTCCCCCTGGTCCTGGGCCTGATCCTGGGCGCGGCCTGGTTCGTGCCGCGGTCGGAAGGGCGGGAGTGGGAGGGGGCGACGGCCTTCTGGGGGACGATCCACGGCGTCTTCCTGCTGGCGGGGGCCGTCTGCGCCTCGCTGGCGTTCGCGGCCGGGCTGATGTACCTGGCCCAGATGCGGCGGCTGAAGTCCAAGCCGGCGCACCGGTTCGGCTTCTCGCTGCCGAGCCTGGAGCAGTCCGAGCGGGTGAACCGCGGCGCGGTGGTGGCGGCCTTCCCGCTGCTGACGGCCGGGCTCCTGATCGGGGCCCTGCTCAGCGCGGTGGAGTTGCGGAAGGGGGGCGTCGAGGCCTCGTCGGGCGTCCCCTGGTACGACCCCAAGGTCCTGAGCGCGGCGGGGATGTGGCTGGTGTTCGCGGTGCTCCTGCACGCCCGGTTCCGGCCGTCGATGCGGGGGCGGACGGTGATGATGCTGACGATCGCCGCGTTCGCCTTCCTGGTCTTCACCTGGGTCGGCGTCGAGGCCCTGCGGCTGCCGACGGCCCACGGCGCGCCCCGGACGGCGGGGAGGCTGCCGTGAGGCTGCTGGCCCTCGGGGTCGACCACCGCTCCGCCCCCGCGACGGTCCGCGAGGCCCTGGCCTTCGGCGACGACCGCCTCGCCGAGGGGCTGGAAGCCCTCCAGGGGGCCTTCCCCGGCAACGAGTTCGTGGTCCTCTCGACCTGCAACCGGGTGGAGGTCTACGCCGCCGGCCCGGCCGACGCCGCGCCCGGGGTCGACGCCCTCTCGGCCTTCCTGTCCGACTTCCACGCCCTCCGCCCCGAGACGTTCGCCGGCCACCTGGTCGGCTACCACGACGAGGCGGTGGTCGGCCACCTGTTCCGGGTCGCGGCCAGCCTGGAGAGCCTCGTCCTGGGCGAGGGCCAGATCCTGGGCCAGGTCCGCGAGGCGTACCGCTCGGCCGTCGACCGCAAGGCCGCCGGGCCGATCTTCCACGCGGTCTTCCAGAACGCCCTGCGCGTCGGCAAGCTCGTCCGCGAGAAGACCGGCATGGACCAGGGGAAGCTCTCCGTCGCCAGCGTCGCCGTCGACCTCGCCCGCGAGGTCTTCGACACCTTCACCGACAAGGCCGTCCTGGTGATCGGCGCGGGCAAGATGGCGGACCTGACCCTCCAGCACCTCAAGGCCCTGAACCCCGGCCGGATCCTGATCGTCAACCGCAACCCCGACCGCGCCCGGGAGGTCGCCGAGCGCTGGCGGGGCCAGGCCGTCGCCTTCGATCGCCTGGGCCAGGCCCTGATCGACGCCGACCTCGTCATCAGCACCACCGCCGCCGCCGAGCCCATCGTCTCGCTGGAGCAGTACGTCCGGGTCCAGCGGGCCCGCCGCAACCGGCTCTCGCTGATCCTCGACATCGCCATCCCCCGCGACTTCGACCCCCGCATCGGCGAGCTGGACCAGGTGACGCTCTACCACGTCGACGACCTGCGGGCCCAGGCCGAGCAGAACCTCTCGCGGCGCCGCAAGGGGGTCGACCCCGCGCTCCTGATCATCGAGCGCGAGACCGCCGCCTGCTACGCGGCCGTCCGCCGGCAGCAGGACGCCGGCGCGCTCCTGCGGCAGCTCGGCGACCGGGCCGACCAGATCCGCCTGCGGGAGCTGGAGCACCTGTTCCACAACCTGCCCGCGCTCTCCGACGCCGACCGCGAGGCCATCGCCCACATGGCCGCCCGGCTCCAGAACCAGTTCCTCCACCACCCCCGCGCCGCCGTCCGCTCCGCCGCCGCCGAGCCCGCCGCCGCGCCCGACGCCCCCCACCCCATCCTCACCGCCGTCCGCCACCTCTTCGGCCTCGCCGACGCCCCCGCCCGCAACGGCCTCAAGTAGGCCGGGCGAACCAACCCGCCGGATCGGCTTCGATCTGGGTTCGTCTGATCCCGCGGCCTCGGACGTCGTTCGATATAAATCCTTGTTCGGCAATATTTTGAGACCCAAATCGTCCCCCGCCGATTGGGTTCGGTCGTCGAAATCCGCATGGATTTCCGCTCCGACTTCCGGCCTCTCTGATATCCTGCGCAGGGGACGGCGGCCACCGGCTCGACGGTCTGCGGTGCGATGAGGGGAGCCCGAACGTGCAAGCCATCGGGGCCGTCGCGATCCTGGGGGCGGTCGAGGTCTTCTGGATCCTCTCGTTCCGGAAGCGCCGCGCCATCTGGCGGCGGGTCCGCCGCCTGGCCGAGGAGCGACAGGGCGGCATGGTCCCGCTCGACATCCGGACCCTCGTCGCGATCCACGAGCCGCAACGATCCGTCCCCGACGAACTCTGGTTCGACGCCTTCCTGGCGTACCACCTCCCGGCCGCCGCCGTGGTGCGACTCGCCCGGGGCCGTTTCCACGTCCTCGACGACGGGGGATGGAAGCCGTTCGCGATGATCGTCGTCCTCACCCTCGCGTCCTATTCGGCCCTGGCCGCCCGGCTCCTCGCCCCGAGACCTTGATCCGACGCCGGAGCCGTCGCCCCCGGACCTGCCGACGAGACTTCGGTCGACGCCCGAGCGGCAAATCGGCGAAGGCCCGGCGCTCGCCGCCGTAGAGACTGTGGGCCACGATCGCGCGATTCCGACGGGCGGGGCGTTTCCGTTTCGACGAAAGATGGCTTATCCTGACCGAGAGCCCGGACGGGTCGAGCCGACGAGTCGCGGCCGGCGGAGGCCGAGGGCGCATCGGACGGGGGTTCGAGATGGTGGAGACGATCGGGGGTCGGGCCGCGCCGATGCGGACGTTGGACGAGGCCGTCGCTCAGGGACGGCTCTGCCCGTCGCCGACGCCCCGGCCGGAGGGCCGGCGGCTGGTCGTCGTGGTCCACGGCTGGAGGCGGACGCCCGAAGCCTACAAGGGGCTGCTGCGGTCCTTCCGCGACGATCCCCGGCTCGCCGACTGCGACCTGCTCCCCTGGGCCTACCGGGCCGGGCGGCTGTCGAACACCAACCCGACCGGCGTGGCCCAGGGGCTGGCGACCGAGATCGATCGGCTGGATCGCGAGAACGACTATCGGGAGATCTTCCTGGTGGGCCACAGCATGGGGGGCGTGATCGTCCGGGCCGCCCTGCTGGACGGGATCGAGCGGGACCTCGCCTGGGCCGCCCCCGGGAAGCGGAAGGTCCGGCGGCTGGTCCTGCTGGCGTCGACGAATCGCGGGTTCGACGTGCCGAGGTTCCTCGGGCCGGCGGTCTTCGTCATCCGCCACCTGCCGTTCCCCGTGGCTTCGTTCGCCCTGAGCATGCTGCGCGGGAGCTGGTTCGTCACGGGGGTCCGGCTCCGCTGGCTCCGCCGGTTCTGCGGGACCGAGCCGCCCGAGACCGTGCAGATCCTGGGCACCCGCGACCCGGTCGTCGGCCCCGACGACAGCGCCGACGTGTTCCGGTACGCCAACTCCGCGCTGGTCCCGGTCGACGCCGACCACATCTCGATCCTCCCGTCCGGGCCCGACGACCCGACGTACCCTTACGTCGTGGACGCCCTGCTGGGGCCGATGTCCGCCAAGCACCGCCCGCGGCAGCCGGCCCCGCGGAGCCGGGTCGTCTTCCTCATCCACGGGATCCGCGACTACGGCCCCTGGCTCGACGACCTCCGCGAGGCCGTGCTGCGGCTCGACCCCGAGGCCGAGGTCCTGCCGATCCGCTACGGCTATTTCAAGCTCATCAACTTCCTCGCGCCGTCGCTGCGGGCCGGCAAGGTGCGGGACTTCGTCGACCGCTACGTCCAGGAGCTGGCCAAGCGGCCCGACGTGCCGTTCGCGGCGGCCGGCCACAGCAACGGCACGTTCATCATCGCGACGGCCGTGAAGGACGTGCCCGGCGTCGAGTTCGAGCGCGTCTACCTCGCCGGCAGCGTCCTGCCCGACGACTTCGCCTGGGACGCCCTGATCGGCGGCAAGGTCGCGCAGGTCCGCAACGACACCGCCCGCTCCGACTGGGTGGTCGCCCTGATCTGCGGCACCCTGAGCTGGCTGGCCCCCTACCGCGACCTCGGCATCGGCGGGTTCGCCGGCTTCCAGCGCCTCCCCCCCGGATCCGAGAGCCGCTACCTGCCAGGCGACCACGGCGCGGCCCTGACCAAGGACAACCTCTCCTCGATCGCCGCGTTCCTCGTGCACGGCCGCCCCGGCGCCCTGACGGGCCTGCCGACCAGCCTGCCGACCTGGCTCGACCGGGGCTCGCGCGGCCTCTTCTGGATCCTGCTCGTCGCCCTCGTCGCGATCGTCGGCCTCCTCTTCGTGGTCGGCCTCACGCCCGCCATCCTCTGGACCGGCGCGATCCTGGCCGTCGTCGCCGTCGTTTTCCTGATCGCATATTGAAGGTGACGGGCGGGCGGGATGCCGCTCCGTGCCTCATCCTTCTTTTCGAGGGACCACGATGTCCGACCCGATCGAGGCGGTCCTTTCCAACTGGATCGAACAGGCCCTGTCGCCGGTCGGCCGCCTGCCGGAGGGGACGACCCCGGCGGCCTGGGTGGCGGCCCGGTTCACGGCGTGGTGGCGGGGGCGGGCTGATGAAGCCTTATGCGACGCCCTCGCCGCGACGACCGCGACTCGCGCGGAGCTGATGCGCCTCGGCGGTTGGGACGCGTTCGGCGAGGCGCTCCACAGACTGACCCACGTGGAAGACGCCCTGGGAGACGTCGAAGCGACCTTCGGCCCTCCCGGACCGACCAGAGACGAGCGGGATCGTGCGATGAGGGCGCTGGCCCGGTCCGTGGTCGAAGCTGCGGCGTTCCTGGAACTCGCGGACGACGACATGGTGCACCCCGACGCCGCGGTCGGAGCCCTGGAAGGAATCGGTCGCGAGTTGAGCGACGCCGGCCCGGTGGCGAAGGCCGCGCTGCGCGAGGCCGTCGACGCCCTGCTGGCGGACGAGCGAAGCGACGGCCGGCCCCGGAGCGAGTACGTCGAGTTCCTCGAAAGCTTCATGACCTCGTTCGGGCTCCACGAGGATTGAGGGCGGGGGTTCCCCGACCTTCCCGCATCCCACCCCCTCGACCGCGACATGAAGATTTTTTATGATTGGGCGGGGGGGGTGAAACGCGCGGACGCAGACCGCCGCGACGACGGGCGACGCGTGCGAGGTGCGGCGGCTGACGGGAAGGATGGACCCATGGATCGACCGGCGCGACGGGGGCGGGGTTTCACGCTGATGGAGCTGCTGGTGGTGATCGCGCTGCCGACCTACGGCGCCGTCACCGCCCGCAGCTTCCACGCCGGCGGCCTGAACGCCCTGCTGCTCGACGGCTCCGTCCGGTTCATCAAGAACACCATCGCCCTGCCGACCTGGCGCGCGCTCGGCACCCGCGCCGGCGGCGAGGTCGTGAGCGACTATTGACGGACGATCGCATCCCAGGACGAAGATGAAGAGGTCGAGCGATGTTCCATCTCCCCCCGCCCGCGGCGCCCGGCCCTCCATGCGGCCCTGGTCGCGCTCGGGCTGACGGCGACGCTGGCCTGGACGGGCTGCGGCGCGAGCGCGACGCCCGACCCCGACGCCAGCCGGACGACCGCGGCGAAGTTCCTCGAAGAGGTCCGCGTCGGCAAGCCCGAGCAGGCGTGGGAAGGGACCTCCACCGAGTTCAAGTCGATGCTCGGCCGCGACGGCCTGGTCGGCTACGTCAAGGCCCATAAATCGCTCAAGGAGAAGGCCCCGGCCGAGTTCGTCTCGTTCAACGTCGCCGAGCGCGAGGGCCTGCCGCTGGCCGAATGCCTCTTCCGCACGGCCGATCAGCGAGCCGCCGTGAAGGTCCTGCTCGCCCGCGAGGGCGGCGCCTGGAAGGTCGAACGCCTCACCGCCGACTGACCCCCGCCCCCCCCCGCACGCCCCCGAGCCGGGCCTATGCGTTTCCGCGCGCGCCGTCCCCGCCACCCACTTCTCAACGCGTGGCTGCAAGCGTATGATCGTCGCCGGCGTCCGAGAAGCTTAGGGGACCCGCGCCGGCCGAGGCCGCCCCGGCGTCCCCGACCTCCTCGGGTCGCGACGGGGAGGGTCGTCCCGCGACGGATGCGGACGCGCCCGGTCGCTCGCCGAGCACACCCAGGATGGAGTCGCAGCATGATGCTCACGCATGGACGACAGCGCCGCCCCGTCGCCCGGACGTGGAGCCTGGAGGCGCTGGAAGATCGAAGACTGATGTCCGTGACCGACCCGGCGCCTTCGGAAATCGCCTTCCCGCCGAATTCCTACCACGAGGTCTCCGAGGCCGCCGGCTCGGCGCCCTTAACCGTCGTCCGCACGGGCGACCTCTCGGGGCCGGCGAGCGTCCATGTTCAGACGCGGTCGGCCAGCGCTCAAGTAGGATACGACTACGTCGGCCTCGACTTCGTCCTGGGCTTCGCCCCCGGCCAGTCCGAGGCGACGTTCGACCTCGTCATCCTCGACGACGACCTCTCGGAGCCGCTCTATAAGGGTATAGAGATTCTCCTGGACCGTCCCGAGGGCGTCGACGGCCTGGGCTTCTCGTCGACCGCACTGGTCGGCCTCGTCGACGACGAACCGGGGAGCGCCCAGCCCTTGACGTTCCTCGACTTCGGCGACGCCGGGCTCTGGACCTACAACGACGCCGAGGGCTACCGCAAGATCAACGACGCCTCCCCCGAGGCAATCTTGACCACGTCGCAGCGCGGGGCGCTCCTCGACTTCGGCCCGGCGGGGCTCTGGGCCTGGGACGCCCTCCGGGGCTACCGGCAGCTCAGCGACGTCGACCCCGAGGCCATGCTGAGCCTCCCCCAGGGCAATCCCCCGATTCCCCAGGTCTGGGGGCCGGGCCCCACGGGGTCGTACACGGACACGACGCTCATCGACTTCGGCCACGGGGGTCTCTGGACCTGGAGCGAGGCCGACGGCTATCGCAAGATCAACGACGCCAGCCCCGAGGCGATGGCGGGCTCCGGCTACTCAGCCTTCCTCGACTTCGGCCCCGCCGGGCTCTGGGCCTGGGACAGGCCCTTCGGCCGCTACGAGAAGATCAACGACGCCAGCCCCGAGGCGATGGCGGGCCTGGACACCCCGTCTCCGTCCGGCTCCTTCGATTTCGGCGCGAGCGGCCTCTGGCAATGGAACGCATCCGGCGCCTGGCGGAAGCTTAGCGATTCCGACCCCGTCGCGATGACAGCCGGCACCCCCGGCCACACCTACATCAACTTCGGTCCCGGCGGCCTGTGGGATCATCAGTGGGACGGCACCTGGCTGAAGCTGGGCGACGCCGCGCCCGAGACGATCCTCGCCTCGCAGGACGACCTCTACCTCGGCTACGGCGCGGGCGGCCTCTGGCGAAGGGCGGGGGACGGGACCTGGACCCGGCTCAACGACGCCTCGCCCGAGGCGAGCGTCATGGGAGACGACCTCCTGCTCGACTACGGCCGCTTCGGCCTCTGGCGCTGGAAGACGACGGACGGCTTCCGGAAGCTCAACGACGCCGACGTCGCCGCCATCGCGATCGCCTGAATCGATCGCGCCACCCGGCGGCCGGGGAGGAATCCGGCCGCCGCTCCCACCCTGAATGGAGCCGCAGAATGATGCTCACCCATGGACGCGCGCGCCGCCGTTCCCCACGCCGATGGAACCTGGAGGCGCTGGAAGACCGCCGTCTGATGTCCGTCGGCGATCCGACGCCCTCGGAGATCGCCTTCCCGCCGTACGCCTACCACGAGGTCTCCGAGGCCGCGGGGGCGGAGCCGTTCACCGTCGTCCGCACGGGGGACCTCTCGGGCCCGGCGAGCGTTCGCGTCCGGACGAGGGGGGACTTCGCCCTGGACGGGTACGATTACGTGGGACTCGATTTCGTGCTGACGTTCGCCCCCGGCCAGTCCGAGGCCGACTTCGCCGTCGCCATCCTCGACGACGCCGTCGCCGAACCGTATTACCCCAAGGGGTTCTGGGTCGAGCTTTCGGAGCCGACGGGGGTGGACGGCCTGGGGGTCTGGTCGGTCGCGTCGGTGCACCTCATCGACGACGAGCCGGCCAGCACGCCCGCGCTGGCCTTCATGGACTTCGGCGACGCCGGGCTCTGGACCTACAACGACGCCTCGGGCTATCGCAAGATCAACGACGCGTCCCCCGAGGCCATCGTCGCCGCGCCCACGGTGGCGGCGTACGGGGCCTACCTCGACTTCGGCGAGTCCGGGCTCTGGGCGTACGACGAGGTGCGGGGCTATCGCCGGCTCAGCGACGTCGATCCCGAGGCGATGGCGATCGCCCCCGGGTCGTCGTTCCTCGCCATCGACTTCGGCCGGGGCGGGCTCTGGACCTGGAGCGAGTCCTCGGGCTGGGCCCACCTCAACGACGTCAGCCCCGACGCTATGGTCGCGGAGACGGGCGGCGTCTTCCTCGACTACGGCGACCAGGGCCTCTGGGAGTGGAACGAGATCGCCGGCTGGGCGAAGCTCAACGACGCCGCCCCCGAGACGATCCTGGGCGGCGGCTACTTCGACTACGGCGCGGCCGGCCTCTGGTCGTGGAGCCGCGACCCCTTCTCGCAGTCGAACGTCTGGACCAAGCTCGGCGACGGCCGCGCCGAGGGGGTGGCCGTCTACGACGACCGGACCTACTTCGACTTCGGGCCGAAGGGCGTCTGGAGCCTGGACGCCGACTCGGCCTGGCGGAAGGTCAGCGACTCCGACCCCGCGTCGATGACCGCCTCGTTCGACGCCCTCTACATCGACTTCGGGCCCGGCGGCGTCTGGCGGTGGGGGCGATATGACCTGAGGCCCGACCTGCCGGATTTCTGGACCCGTCTCAGCGACGCCCCGGCGCAGGCGGTCGTCCTCGTGAGCATGAACGACCTCCTCATCGACTTCGGCCCCGGCGGCCTCTGGCGATGGTCGGTGAAGGACGGCTACGCCAAGCTCAACGCCGCCGACCCCTCCGCCGTCGCGGTCGTCTGAGCCGGGCGGAGCCCGGCGACGCATCAGGATCGACCTCATGGGCGGTCGGGCCCCGCGCCCGGTCGCCCTTCACCCGGGATGGAGTCCCCACATGATGATCTCGCATGGACGATCGAGTCGTTCCCGCGGCCGGAGGCCGGTCCTTGAATCGCTGGAGGGGCGTCGGCTGATGGCCGGCGGCTCGGATATCGTGTCGCTGATCGAGTTCGGGACGAATTCGAGCCGGTCGGTCTCCGAGGCGGCGGGGCGGCAGACGTTCACGGTGACCCGCACCGGCGACCTTTCGGGGCTCGCGACCGTGAAGGTGCGGACCGTGGCGGGGACGGCCCTGGAGGGGTACGACTACGTCACGTTCCAGACGACGCTGACGTTCGCCCCCGGGCAGTCCACGGCCACGTTCGGCGTCGACCTCGTCGACGACAAGGTCTCGGAGTCGCCTTACAAGCTGTTCAACGTGATCCTGTTCGACCCCGCCGGCGGCGCGGGGCTGGCCGCCGCGTCGACCGCCGGGGTGTTCATCATGGACGACGAGCCGGCGAGCACCCAGCCGCTGAGCTTCTTCGACTACGGGGCCTACGGCGTCTGGACCTACGACGCGATCGAGGGGTTCCGCAAGATCGGCGCCGCCGACCCCCAGGCCGTCGTCGGCTCGTCCAACCGCTCGGGCTACCTCGACCTGGGCGCGGGCGGCCTCTGGGCTTGGGACGCCCTGCGGGGCGTGCGGAAGCTCAGCGACGCCGACCCGCAGCAGATGGTCGTGGTGAACAACGACTGGACCCGGGCCGAGGACGTCCTGCTCGTCGACTACGGGGCGGGGGGCCTCTGGCGGTACAGCGATTCGCGGGGCTGGCTGCAGCTCAGCGACGTCGACCCGCGGGCGATCACGGTCGACCGCCAGACGGTCTTCATCGACTTCGGATACGGCGGCCTCTGGCGCTGGGGCGACGCCCTGCCGTGGCTCAAGCTCAACGACGTCGCCCCCGAGGGCATGACCGCCGACGTCGGCGTGCTGTTCCTCGACTACGGGTCGAGCGGGCTCTGGAGCTGGTCGACGGCCCAGGGCTGGGCGAAGGTCGGCGACGGCGACCCCCAGGCCATCGCCTCCGAGGGCGACGTCCTCTACGCCGACTACGGCGCGGCCGGCCTCTGGAGCTGGACCGACGCCGCCGGCTGGGCCCGCCTGAACGCGGCCGACCCGCGCTCGATGCTGAGCGTCGGCGGCGTCCTCTACCTGGACTTCGCCGCGTTCGGCGCCTGGACCTGGACCGCCGCCGCCGGCTTCCATCAGGAGACGGGGGCCGCCGTCGACGGCCTCCTCGACAGCCCCGGAGCTGGCCGGGTCTTCGTCGACCAGGGGGCCGGCGGGCTCTGGGGCTGGACCGCCACCGGCTACAAGCGGCTGAACGTCGCCGACCCCGACTCGACGGGCCGCACGGCCTGACGAGGCCGGTCCCCGCCCGCGGCCTGCGGGGTGAAAAAGGGGGTCAACCCATGGCGTGAAGCCGCCGCCGGGGGTACGTTTCCCAATGGACGGGAAACTCCCGCCCCCCCGGGGGCTGTGCACGCACTAGCCCCCCCGGCCCGCCCCCGTTGCCGCAGGGCCCCCCCGATGCCGCGTCGACGTCCCCGCCCGCGGGCCTTCGCGCCCGAGATCCTCGAAGCCCGTCGCCTGCTCGCCTACGTCCCCGGGCCGGTCTTCGCCATCGACCAGGCCACGGCCGGCGACCAGTCCGGGGCCCGCACGGCCGTCGACCTGCGAGGTCGCGTGATCGTCGCCTGGGAGGCCGGCGACGGCTCGGGGCGGGGGGTCTACGCGCGACGGTTCGAGTCGGGCGGGGCCCCGCTGGGCGACGCCTTCCGGCTCAACGACGCGACCGCGGGCGACCAGGTCTCGCCCCGGATCGCCGTCGACCGTTCCGGCGCGATCGTGGTCGCCTGGTGGTCCGACTCGCAACTCGACTTCCGCCGCTACGACCGCGACGGGACGCCGATCGGCGGCGTGCAGGCCCTGCCCGGCACCGAGGGGTTCTCGCCCCGGTTCGAGCTGGCCGGCGTCGACGCCGACGGCTTCCTGATCTACGCCGAGGGCTTCCAGTTCCGCTGGTACACGCTCGACGGGACGCTCGAAAGCGCCCGGACGCTCGACCCGACCTCGGAGGGTTGGACGGCCGTGGAATCCACCGCCCCCGACCGCGTAAAGTGGTCCAATCTCGCCTTCTACGCGACGGTGACCTGGACCGACGTCCGCGCACGCCAGGAAGGGGCGACGACCGTCTACGACGTCCAGATCATGCAGGCCTCGATCCACGCCCGAGAGCTGTCCGGCGGCGCGCCGAGCGTCGTGGCGACGGAATCCGGGCTGGCGGACGCCGACCTCGCCAACGGGCTGAACCCTTGGATCCTCACCGACTCGGGCGCGAAGTTCATCGCCTGGCGCGACAGGGCCTCGTTCGGCCCGGTGATCCGGCTGAAGGAGCCCGCCTATCCCGACTGGCCGGTGCAGGAGTTCGGCGACGCGACCGACGGCACGCCGACGACGATCGCGCCGGGCCTCTTCCCGAACGCGTTCATGGTCCATTTCGTCCGCCCGGGCGAGGCGGGCCCCGACGCGAGCTACTACCGCCTCTGGACGACCTACCACTTCAAGCAAACGCACACCTACTGGGTCCCCTACGGGAGCCCGACCCCGACGCCCGACGTCCCCCCGGGATCGTTCGACTCCCTGTCGATCATCGCGACCAGCGGGAGCGACTTCTGGTTCCTCCACCGCTCCCCGGCCGGCGAGCTCCTCGCCCAGCGCTACTACGCCGACGAGATCGCATCGAAGATCGGGTTCGTCGCCTACACGCCGGACGTCGGCGAGTCCGACGGCGAGGCCGTCGTCTGGCTGCACCGCGGCGGCGACCTGTCGCAGCCGGCGACCATCGCCTACGCGGCCGTGGAGGACCGCTACCAAACCTTCTACAGGGTCGGCCTGGCCGGCTACGACTTCACGCCGGTGACGGGCGAGGTCGTCTTCGAGCCCGGCCGCTCCGAGGCGAGCTTCGTCGTCCCGATCCTCGACGACGACGTCCCCGACGGCGACAAGACCGTGCGCCTTCTGATCGGCGCGCCGGGCACGTCGCCGGACGGCTGGACGACCTACAACCTCCTGAAGATCCTCGACAAGGACGACCCCGCCCGCCGCGACCTGGCCTTCTTCGACTACGGCGCGGCCGGCCTCTGGACCTGGAACCAGGTCGAGGGCTGGCGGAAGATCAACGACGTCGATCCCGTGCAGGTCCTCGCCACGTCCGACCGCGAGGCGTTCGTCGACTTCGGCGCCGCCGGGCTCTGGCGCTGGGACGCCCTGAGAAGCTGGGTGAAGCTCAACGACCTCGCCCCCGAGCACATGGCCGACGGGGTGGACTCGACCTCCTCCTCGCCCAGCATCCCGCGACACTCGCTCTTCCTCGACTACGGCCCCCAGGGCCTCTGGTCCTGGAGCGAGCTTCGAGGTTGGGCGAAGCTCAACGACGCCGACCCCGTGCGGATGATCGCCGACGAGCAGGCCCTCTTCCTCGACTTCGGCCCCGCGGGTCTCTGGGCCTGGCAGGAGACGAACCGCTACACGTTCATCAGCCCCGACGTCCCCCAGGCGATGACCAGCCTCGACGGCCGGCTCTACCTCGATTACGGGCCGGCCGGGCTCTGGCGCTGGCAGGCCGGCGCGCCGAACTGGATCAAGATCAACGGCGCCGACCCCGAGGCGATGGCCGTCGGCGCCGACGGCCTGTTCGTCGATTACGGCCCCTACGGCCTCTGGCGCTGGGACGCGACGAACGGCATGGCCCCCCTGAGCGGCGACGACCCCTCGACGCTCGCCGTCGCGCAGGGGGGTCTCTTCGCGGCCTTCGCCCGCGGCGGCCTGCGGCTCTGGACGCCGGCCGGCGGCTGGGCCCCGCTCAACGACGTCGCCCCGGCCGCGATCGCGACGAGCCCGAACGTCGACGACGCCATCCTCGATTACGGCCCCGCCGGCCTCTGGCGCTGGAGCCCGGCGTCGGGCTGGAGGAAGATCAACGACGTCTCCCCCCGCGCCGTCGCCCGGATGTAGCGGCCGCAGGACGGGCCAATCGTGAACAATATTTCATATTTCGTAAGAACGCCGCGGGCCTCGCGTTCATCCCTTGGGGGTGGCTCTCGTCCGGATTGCGGGGTTGAGCTGCGTCCCGGCTCCGGCGGGAACGACCGGGAGTCGATCCTGCATCCGGGTGGAGCCCCGCCATGCGACGAATCGACCGACGGCCCCGCAGGCGGGCCTTGACCCTCGAACCGCTCGAAGACCGCCGGCTCCTCGCCGACGCCGCGCCGGGGCCGGTGTTCGACGTCGCCGCGGGCCTGACCGGGGCCGACCACGCCTTCCGCTCGGCCTACGACGGGAGGGGCGTCGTCACCGTGGTCTGGGAGGGCTACGGGGCGGGCGAGGGCTTCGACGTCTACGGCCGGCGATTCAACCTCGCGGGGAGCCCGCTGGGCGACGCCTTCCTGCTCAACGTCGAGACGGCCGGGGACCAGGTCGCGCCCCGGGTCGCGATCTCCGGGGAAGGCGAGGCCGTCGTCACCTGGTGGAGCGACTCCCGCCTGTATTTCCGCCGTTACGACGCCGAGGGCGCGGCGATCGCCGGCCCGCAGGTCCTGGACGGGACGGCGGGGCTCGCCCGCGGATACGAGCTGCTTCGCCCCCGCGACGACGGCTTCGCGGACCACGCCGACGGCTTCGCGGACCACGCCGACGGCTTCGCGATCTACGCCGACGGCTTCCAGCTCCGCTGGTACGGCCCCGACGGCTCGCCGAGGCGTTCGGCCGACCTCGGCCCGGTCGTGGCCGAGGGGGGCTGGACGCTCCGCGAGTCCGACGACCCGGCCCGCGCGGAGGAGTTGAGCGACGGATCCGTCCTGCTGACGTGGACGGCGATCCTCGGCCGCGAGGAGGGGGGCGCGACGGTCTACGACGCCCACATCCGCAGCCTCGTCGTCTCCGCGGACGGCAGCCCCGCGGCCGCCTATCTGGTCGCCGCGCCGACCGGCCTGGCCGCCGACGTCGCGGCCGCGATCCAACCCTCGCTCCTCGACACCCCGCACGGGACGCTCGTCGTCTGGCGCGAACTTCAGCCCTACGGCCCGGTGCTCACGGCGAAGTCGTACGAGGCGGATCCGGCGTCGGGCGCCTTCGACTTCTCCGATTCGTGGCCCGACGGGTCGGACGGCGAGCCGACGGCCGTGTCAGTGCTCGCCTCGGGCGACGTCGCGGTGCATTACGTGCGCCCGGGGGCGACCGGCGCCGACGCGAGCTACTTTCGCACCTGGACGGCCATAAAGCTCCTCCCCTGGGAGCCCAACTCCTGGTACTGGTATCCGGACGGCGACCCGGTCGCCACGCCCGACATCCCCCCGGGCTCGTTCGGCGACCTGACGATCGTGCCGACCATCGACGCCGAGTTCTGGCTGCTGAGGGACGACCCCGGCGCCCGCCCCGGCCTGCACGCCCAGCGCGTCGCTCCGGCGGAGACGAGCGTCGGGTTCGCCCCGGGCGTGAATCGGGTCGGCGAGGCGGACGGGCAGGTCGTCGTGCGGTTCGTCCGCTCGGGCGACGTCTCGCAGCCGACCTCCATCCGGGTCGCGACCGGGGTCCCCACCTTCAGCCCCGACGCCGCCATCGCGGGCTATCACTTCACGCCGGTCGACGTCGTGCTGACCTTCGCGGCCGGCTCGACCGAGGCGTCGGTCGTCGTCCCGATCCTCGACAACGACGCCCCCGACGGGGACCGGCGCCTCTTCGTCACCTTCTCGTACCTCGACGGGGGGGCCCATCCCACCATCTTCACGTACTTTCCGATCACGATCGTCGACGACGACGACCCCGCCCGGCGCAACCTGGCTTTCTTCGACTACGACGCGGCCGGCCTGTGGAGCTGGAACGAGGCCGAGGGCTGGCGGCAGCTCAGCGCCGCCGACCCCGGGGCGATCCTCGCCGCGCCCGGACGCTCGGCGTTCGTCGACTTCGGCCCCCAGGGCCTCTGGACCTGGGACGGCGTCCGGAGTTGGCGGAAGCTCAACGACGTGGCGCCCGAATCCATGACCTACGGCGACGGCAGGCTGTTCCTCGACTACGGCCCCCGGGGCCTCTGGTCTTGGAGCGAGAACCAGGGCTGGGCGCGGCTCAACGAGGTCGACCCCGTGCGGATGATCGCGGGCGGCCAGTCCCTCTACGTCGACTTCGGCCACGGCGGTCTCTGGAGCTGGACCGCGAACGACGGCTACACCCTCGTGAGCCGCGACATCCCCGAGGCGATGGCGGCCGACTCCTACTACGACCTCTACCTGGATTATGGGTCGGCGGGCGTCTGGAGGTGGCGTCCCTTCGAGACGAACTGGCTGAAGATCGACGACCGCGACCCCCAGGCGATCGTCGGCGGCCCCGACGGCCTGTCCTTCGACCTCGGCCCCGCCGGCCTCTGGCGCTGGGACGAGTCCTTGGGGACCTCGTGGCTGAGCGCCTACGACCCCTCGGCGATCGCCCCTGAGCAGGGCGGAGCTTTCGTGAGCTTCGGCGCGGGCGGCCTGTGGCGCTGGACCCAGGCCGAGGGCTTCGCGAAGCTCAACGACCTCGCCCCGGAGACGATCGCCGGGTTCGGCCTGACCGACGCCATCCTCGACTTCGGCCCCTCCGGCCTCTGGCGATGGACCCTCGCGTCGGGCTGGCTCAAGCTCAACGACCTCTCCCCCCGCGCCGTCGCCCGGCCGTAGCGCGCCAGCGGCGCAGCGTCGCGGCTTCCCGGAGGCGCCTCGAGAAAGTCTCCGACGGACGACCGCGTCGACCCCGGCGGCGGGCCCTCTCGCCCGAACTCCTCGAAGCCCGGCGGTTGCTCGGCCACGCGCCGCCCGGGCCGGGGTTCCATCGACGGTCGACGCGGCGGATCTCGCGACCGTCGTCCGCGAGGTCCTCGACGCCGGCTTCTGGCGCCGGTCGTCGACCGAGGGTTGGACGAAGCTCAACGACGTCGCCCCCCAGGCCGTCGTCGCGGCGTAAGTCCTCGGCTCGGGCCGACCGCCCGCCATTTCCTGGAGGCCCCTGGCGGGAGCCCGACGGCCGTGCTATCTTGCCGGCGACGGCTCGACGCCCGAGACGTCGGAACGCAGCGAAGCGCCTTCCCGTTTGCAAGCTGGAGCGACCGCGCAGGTCCCCGGAACGCGAGCCTCTCCGCGAGAGCCCCTCACCCCGCGTCGACCCTTGGTCGAGATCGACGAAGTCGTCGAACGCCGAGGCGAACCCGAATCCCGGCGACGAAGCCGAAGCCGTCGGTCCCCCCTTGCCGTCGCCCGAGCCCGGGGCGATCCGGACCTTCCTTTACCATAAAAATGGTTTCATGTCAGTAAGATCGTGCGAGCCCGCACGTCTGGGTGAGCGCAAGCTTTCCCCTGATACCATTCGCCGCACGTCGGCGTCGGCCTTCGATCGAGTTCAACGACGCCGTTGCATCTTGGAGCACACCCATGAGGCGGACAAAAGGACGATCGCGTCGGGCCCTCAGGCCGGTCCTGAGCCTGGAATCGCTGGAGTGGCGGCAGATGCTCTCCTACGGCGCGCCCGCGCCGGCGTTCCTGGTGAACGAGACGATCGCGGGGGGCCAGTCGGCGCCCCGGTCGGTCGTGGACGACCAGGGCCGGGTCAATGTCGTCTGGCAGGATTACGGCGGCGACGGCTCGGGTTACGGCGTCTACGCCCGGAGTTTCGACGTCGGCGGCAATCCCGTCGGGACCCAGTTTCGGGTCAACGCCGAAACGGCGGGCGACCAGACCGACCCCCGGATCGCCGTGCGGAGCATCACCTATCAGGACGACGGCCTGATCGTCACCTGGCGCGACGGCGGCCAGGTCGACTTCCAGCTCTACGACGCCCAGGGCCTGAAGGTCGGCGAGCCCACGCCGCTCGCCGGCGTCGCGGGGGTTCCCGCCGACTACGAGCTGGTCGGCCTGCCGTCCGGGGGGTTCCTGATCGTCACCGACGACCAGATCTACACCTTCGGCGCCGACGGGACGCCCGCCGGCTCGACGACGCTGGATCGGGCGCACGCCGGCTGGACCGTCCAGGATTCGGACGCCCCCGGCCGCGTCGGCATCCTCTATTACGACACGGCGGTCGTGACGTGGGCGGAGACCCGCTCGCGCCAGAACGCCGCCGACGAGACGGTGTACGACGCCCGGATCTGGGCCGCGCCGCTGAACAGCTACGACCCGATGTTGCAAGGTCCGATCCTCGTGGCCGAGATCGACGACGCGACGAGCGCGGCCGAACTGGCGGCCCTGGATCCGACCGTCGTCCGGCCCGCGGGCTACTACGGCACGTCGCTGATCGCCTGGCGTCAGGCCGAGGCCGCCGGGACGACCTTCCACGCCCGACAGATCGACTACGACGGGACCCCGATCGGGGAGGGCTTCACGCTCGCCACGGCGGCCCCCGGCGACTCCGAGGCCGCCGCCATCGGCTGGCTCGGCGACGACGCCCTGGCGGTCTTCTTCGTCGATCAGGATCCGGCCGGGCCGGACGGCGGCTACATCCAGATCTTCGGCGCCGACGGGACCCCGATCGACGGGCCGATCGCCGCGCCCGACGTCGCGGCCGATTCGCTGGCGAGCCTGACCGTGGTCCCGACCGCCGGCAGCGACTTCCTGCTGATCTGGGGCGACCCGCAGGCCGATCCGACGGCCGGCGAGGTCTCGGCCCAGCGATTCGCGTCGACCCGCAAGGGCCTGGGGATCTCGAACGACGGCCTCGACGTCTCCGAGTCGGTCGGGCAGGCCGTCTTCACGGTGATCCGCAGCGGCGACCTCTCGCAGGCGGCGAGCGTCCGGTATGCGACCCGGGACGGGTCGGCCCTCGCCGGCTACGACTACACGCCGACCTCGGGCGTCCTGAACTTCGCCCCCGGCCAGGCCCTGGGCACGATCGCCCTCTCCGTCGTCGACGACCACGTCGCCGAGAATTACAAGTATTTCTACGTGAGCCTCTCCGACCCCGTCGGCGTCGACGATCTCGGCAATGTCGAGGGCTACGTCTCGATCGAGGACGACGAGCCCGCCGCCGAGCACCCGCTCGTCTTCGTCGACTACGACGCCTACGGCCTCTGGACCTACAACCAAGTCGAGGGCTGGGCCCAGATCAACACCGTCGACCCCCAGTCGGTCCTCACCACCTGGAGGCGCGACGCCTACATCGACTTCGGCCCCGGCGGGCTCTGGCACTGGGACCAGCTCCGCGGCTACAGCCAGATCAGCGCCGTCGACCCCCAGTCGGTCATGCTCGATGAGAACGGCGACAGCGTCTACATCGACTTCGGATACGGCGGCCTCTGGAAGTGGAGCGAGTCCGCGGGATATACGCCGATCAACAGCGTCGATCCCCAGCAGGTCATCGTCCAGTTCGACCACCTCGACATCGACTTCGGCCCCGGCGGGCTCTGGCGGTGGAGCGAGGCCGCGGGCTACACGCAGATCAGCCCCTTCGACCCCGAGGCCGTCGCGAGCAACTACAACGAGCTCTACATCGACTTCGGCGCCGGCGGACTCTGGCGGTGGAGCGGGACGGCGGGCTTCGCGCAGCTCCACACCGTCAGCCCCGAGACGATGACGCTGGGTTACACCTACGACGTCGCGTCCGGCTACGGCGACGTGCTCTATCTCGACTACGGCGCGGGCGGCCTCTGGCAGTGGAGCGAGGGCGCGGGCTTCTCGCAGATCAACGCCGCCAACCCCGAGTCGGTCGTCTACGACGGCTACCAGACCCTGTACATCGACTTCGGCACCGGCGGCCTCTGGAAGTGGGGCCAGACCGCGGGCTACCAGCAGGTCAACGGCGCCAACCCCGAGCTGGTCGCCTTCAGCTCGTTCGACCAGGCCCTCTACATCGGCTTCGGCGCCGGCGGCTTCTGGCGATGGTCCGCGACGGACGGCTTCCGGAAGCTCAACGACGCCGCTCCCCCCGCCTTCAGCGTGGCGTGACGCCCCCCGACGATCGGGCCGACCCGGCCCGGACGCGACCGCCGCGAGGCGGCCCGCCCGGGCCGGTCGCGTTTCGAGGCCGACGCACGGCCGCGTCGCCTCGCCCCGTAGCCGCCGAGACAGGGATCCGCGAGGCGTCCAGGAGGACGAACCGATGCCGCCACCGTTCCCCGGCGTGAACCCGTTTCGGGAACAGCCGGCGCTCCGGCCGGTCGGGAGATCGCCCGCCCGCGAGGAAGGCGGGGTCGCGGCGGTGGAGCGCCCAGGCCGACTCGCTCGCGCCGGGGGGCCCGGCTTCTCATGCGGATTCAACTTTTATTCTGATTGATTTTTTATTCCACTCCGTTGTTTATTTCGAGGCATGTTTTATTCTGACGTGGGTATGGGCATGACCCACGAGATCGACGCCTGGCGTCGCTCCCCCGGAACTGCGGGTCCGGCGCCGCGTCGGCCCTTCGGCGCCCGATCGCGCCTGCGAAGAGGCAGAGGAACCGACCATGTGGCTCGCTGAGAAGATACGAACGCAGAAGCTCCGTTTGGAGAAGCTCGGTCCGGGCGGATACATCGCGATGCTGGGCGTCAAGTACCGGCCCGGGCCCGTCGGAGGGGCGCCTCGCAAGTTCCGCGTGCCGAAGGCCGAGCACCCGATCTACTGCCGCCCCCGGACCAGCGACCCCGGCGTCCTGCACCAGATCTTCATCGACGAGGAGTATCGCTGCCTGGACCAGGTGCAGGGCTCGGGCCTGATCCTCGACCTCGGCGCCAACGTGGGCCACAGCGCCTCCTACCTGCTCACGCGCTTCCCCGAGGCCGAGCTGATCGCCGTCGAGCCGGATCCGGGCAACTTCCAGATGGTCCGGCGGACGCTGGCGCCGTACGGCTCGCGAGCCCGCGCGATCCATTCCGCCGTCTGGTCGCAGTCCTGCGGGCTGGTCATGTCCGCAGCGGGCCAGGGCCTCGGCCGCGAGTGGTCGCGCAAGGTCCGCCCCGCCGACGAGGGCGAGACGCCCGAGATGCAGGCGGTCGACGTCCTCTCCCTCCTCGAAGGGTCGGGCCACGACCGGATCTTCCTGCTGAAGGTCGACGTCGAGGGGGCCGAGGAAGAGGTCTTCGGGCCCACGGCCGCGGCCTGGATCGACCGCGTCGACAACATCGTCATCGAGCTCCACGGCCGCGAGCGGGAGCGGATCTTCCACGAGGCGATCGCCGGGCGGGACTTCGAAGTCTCGACCTGCGACGAGCTGACCGTCTGCCGGCGGCGTTGAGGGGACGGATCGGGGCGCGAACCCGCGACGTTTCGAACGCAAAAGGCCCTCCCCCGGTCGATCGGGGGAGGGCCTTCGCGTTCGTGCCGCGGTCGACCGCGCCTCAGCGCGAGGCGACGCCCTTGAGCTTGTCGCCGGGCTTGATCGAGGCGTCGAGGTGGTCGCCCTCGTGGCCGATCCAGTCGATGAGGATCGGGGTGGCGATGTAGACCGTGCTGTAAGTGCCGCTGAGGAAGCCGACGACCAGGGCGAAGGCGAAGCCGTGCAACCCCTCGCCGCCCAGCACGTACAGGACGAGCACGACGAGCCAGGCGGTGAGCGACGTCAGGACCGTGCGGCTCAGGGTCTGGTTGATGGCGTCGTTGACCAGCTTGGGGGTCAGGTGGGGCGTCTTCCCCTTGATCTCCCGGATGCGGTCGAAGATGACGATGGTGTCGTTCACCGAGAAGCCGATGAGCGTCAGGAAGGCCGCGACGATCGGCAGGTCGATCTTGAACTGGTCGATCATCAGCAGCGTGTTCAGACCC
The DNA here is from genome assembly GCF_029589435.1 of Paludisphaera mucosa. Lineage (NCBI taxonomy): Bacteria > Pseudomonadati > Planctomycetota > Planctomycetia > Isosphaerales > Isosphaeraceae > Paludisphaera > Paludisphaera mucosa. The sequence continues at coordinate 4,515,663 of NZ_JARRAG010000002.1, forward strand.
GGCACGAGGGCCAGCCAGTAGCTGACGGCGATGGCGCCCAGGGTGATGAGCACGTCGTGGACGACCGCGAGGACGGCGGCCAGGCCGTACGTGAACGAGTGGAACCGCCACCAGAGGTAGACGATGATGATGATCCAGCTCGCCACGGTGGCGATCAGGGCCAGCGTCCGCGTCTCCGAGGCGACCGTGCTGCCGAAGTTGGCGATCCGCTCGAAGAGCATGTCGCGGTTGTTGGCCAGCGAAGTCTTGAGGGCTTCGAGCTGGGCCTTGGCGACGTCGGGCTCCAGGTCGGTCTTGAGGAGCAGCCTCGTCCCCTCGGCGGCCGGCTTGTCGGCCGAGCCGGCGGGCGTGATCTCGAACCGCGAGTTCGGGGTGGCGATGCCGGCGGCGGCGAGCACCCGGGCGAACTCGGACGAGACCACCTGGGCCGGCGGCTGGGGGCTGTTGAACGCCGTCGTGTTGAACGCCAGGTCGTACTCCCGCCCGCCGGCGAACCGGGCGGCGATCGTCGTCGGGGCGGCCTTGGCGGCGGCGGGGGCGGCCGGCGCGGGGGTCCCGGGGATCGGCCTCTCGGCCCCGACGGTCATGTCGATCTTGGCGAGCGACGGGCCGAACGCGGCGATGATCGCCTCCTGCACCCGCTTGGGGTCGAGGTCGGTGGTCCGGATGTTGAACCGGGCCGCCCGATCCTTCTGGTTCTGGGAGACGCGGAGGCTCTCGATGGTCACGTCGGGGAGCACGCCGGCCTTCTCGCGGACGAACTCGGTGCGCTGGCTGTCGGTCAGGCTGCGGACCGTCGTGTCGGCCTCGTTGAGCCGGATGGTCACCAGGGTGCCGCCGGTGAAGTCGATGTTGTACATCGTCCGGCCGCGGGCGAAGAACGCCCCCAGGCCCAGCAGGATCAAGACCAGCGACGCCGCCATGCAGTAGTAGCGGGGGCCGACGAAGTCGATGTTCGTCTTGTCCCAGAGCTTGCGGAACCGCAGCTCGCGGAGCCAGCCCTGGGCGTAGGCCGTCTCGAAGATGAACCGCGACATGAAGACGGCGGTGAACAGGTTCCAGAGCATGCCCAGGATCATCGTCAGGGCGAAGCCCTTCACTTCCTCGGTGCCGACGGCGTAGAGCACGATCGCGGCCAGCAGGTTGGTGACGTGGGAGTCGAAGATCGTCACCCAGGCCCGGTTGAAGCCGTTGCGGATCTGCTGGGCCAGGCCCGCGCCCCGCTCCTTCTCCTCGCGCATGCGCTCGAACACCAGCACGTTGGCGTCGACCGCCATGCCGATCGTCAGCGCCAGGCCGGCCAGGCCGGGCAGCGAGAACGTGGCCTGGATGAAGGCCATCGAGCCCACCAGCAGGATCATGTTGACCACCAGCGCGACGACCGCCACCACGCCGGCGAAGCGGTAGTAGAAGATCATGAAGATCGGCACGACGAGCATCGAGACCCAGATGGCCTGCCAGCCCTTGGCGATCGAGTCCTCGCCCAGGGTCGGGCCGACGTTCTCCTCCTGGAGCGGCACCGGGTTGAGGCTCGCCGGCAGGCTGCCGGCCTGGAGGATGTTGATGAGGTGCTGGACCTCCTTGAGCTTGAAGCCCTGGCCGCCGCCCTCGATGATGCCCGAGTCGCGGATCTCGGAGTTGATCGACGGGGCCGACATCACCAGGTTGTCCAGCAGGATCGCCAGCTGATACCGGAAGGCGTCGCCCTCCTCGGGCAGGTGCTCGCGGGTGAGCTGGCCGAAGCGGCGGGCCCCCATGCGGTTGAACTGGAAGCCGACGGCCGGCTGGAGCTTCTCGTCGGTCTGCTGGTAGGCGCGCGACAGGTAGACGCCGGTGACGTCCTGGCGGTCCTGCACGCAGAGGATGTAGACCTCGGTGCGGCCGTCGGCGACCTTCTCCTCGCGGATGATCGGGTCGCCGGGGAGCGGGCTCGCCGGGTTGCCGGCGCGGATGCCGCTGGGGTTGTACGAGACCTCGTACGAGGCGATCGACTTGAGGTTGTGGGGCTCGGTCAGGGTCAGGGTGTCGGCCGTGTTGGTCTTGACCGGGATCGCCAGCCGCTTCTCGGCGCCGCCCGCGTCCTTGCCGGTCAGCAGGACGTCCACGCCGGCGTAGAGGTCGCGCTTCCAGTGCTGCTTGGGGTCGGTGATCGTGACGTCGGTGAACTGGGGGTCGACGCCGGTGGAGATCTCGCCCAGCCGCGCCCACTTGTACCGCGCGGGGGGCTTGGCCAGGCCGCCGGGGCCCATGGCGCGGGCGATCGCCTCGGAGTCGTGCTTGCGGTTGGCGAGGATCCGGAACTCGAGCGAGCCGACGTCCGTCAGCATGCTCTTGATCTCCTCGACCTCCTCCGGACCCGCCTTGGGCAGGATGATCTCGAGCCGGTTGTTGCCGATGTTGCGGATCGGCGTCTCTTTCACCCCCTGAGGGTCGGCCCGCTGCTTGAGCGCGGCGATCAGCTCGTTCATGTTGAAGTTGGGGGCCGCCTGGCTCTCCTTGGCGACCTCGTAGACGAGGATCGTCCCCCCGGAGAGGTCGATGCCCAGCTTCAACTTCTTCTCGGGGGGATACATGGCGATCAGGCCCAAAAGGGTCGACCCCACGATCAAGGCGCTCTTCCAGTTCAGCATGTTCTTCATCGGCGTTCCTCAAGCCCCGCAGGCGGCGGCCGACCGCGGTCCCTGGTCGGCGAAAAATCGGGATTGGTCGGAGTAAACGGTGTCTCAAACGCGCGTCGGCGTCCGGCCCTCGGGGCCGGACGAAGGGGAGATGGGCGAGCCGGCCGTCGAATCGCGACGCTCCGCGAGAGCCGGCCGCCTCGCGTCCCGGCGCGGCCGCCGGACTCCGACGACCCCCGGGAAGCCCTCGGGTCGGCGACGTCCCCGCCGACGCCCTCCGGTTCGCTCACTCCGACGTCGATCCCTCCAGCACCCGCACGACGCTGGAGCGGGTCAGGCTCATCTTGACCCCCTTGTCGTCGTCGATCCGCAGCACCACCCGGTCCGACGCGGGGTCGACCGAGATCACGGTGCCGTAGATGCCCCCGGCCGTGACCACCTTGTCGTTCTTCTTCAGGGCGTCGATCATCACCCGCCGCTTCTTCTCCTGCTCCTTCTGCGGCATGTAGATCATGAAGTAGAAGAGCAGGGGGATCGGCAGCAGGAACAGGAGCGTCGTCCAGTTGCTGGGCGCCGCGCCCGCGTCCTGGGCGAGGAGGGGGCCGATCGCGTCGAACAGTCCTGGCATCGTGAGGGGTCCGTTAGGGCTCGGTGCGATTCGCAAAGGGTCGCGGCGCGCGGCCGGGGCTCGGGGCCCGACGGCGGCCGGAATTTCCTGCACTCTAACGCCTAGGGTCCCAAGGCTTCAAGCACGTCCAACCGCAACTGGACGAATCGACCGGCCCGTATCGCTTCGCGCATCCGACGCGTGAGGCGGTGGAGGTAGGCCAGGTTGTGGATCGACGCCAGGATCGGCCCCAGCATTTCCCGGGCGAGGAACAGGTGCCGCAGGTATCCCCGCGAGAACCGCGAGCAGGCCAGGCAGTCGCAGCCCTCCTCCAGCGGCCGGGGGTCGCGGGCGTGGGCCGCGTTTCGGAGCTTGACCGGGCCGGCGTCGGTGAAGCACGTCGCGTTGCGGCCGTTGCGGGTCGGCATCACGCAGTCGAACATGTCGATCCCCGCGTGCACCGCGTCGAGCAGGTCCTGGGGCCGGCCGACCCCCATCAGGTAGCGCGGGCGATCCTCGGGCAGGAGGTGCACCGAGACGTCCAGGGCCCGCCGGACCTCCTCGCGGCTCTCGCCGACGCTCACGCCGCCGACCGCGTAGCCGTCGAAGTCCATGGCGATCAGGGCCTCGGCGCAGCGGCCGCGGAGGTCCTCGTGGGCCCCCCCCTGGACGATGCCGAAGAGGGCCTGGTCGGGGCGGCGGCGGGCGTCCTGGCAGCGGGCGGCCCAGGCGATCGTGCGGTCGACGGCCCGGGCGATCTCGGCCTTCTCGGCCGGCAGGGCGGGGCACTGGTCGAGGCACATGGCGACGTCGGCCCCGAGCGCCTCCTGGATCGCCACGGCGCGCTCGGGGGTCAGCTCCAGCAGGCGGCCGTCGAGGTGCGAGCGGAAGGTCGCGCCGTGGTCGGTGATCTTGGCCCGCTGGGCGAGGCTGAAGACCTGGAAGCCGCCCGAGTCGGTCAGGATCGGGCCGTCCCAGGCCATGAAGCGGTGCAGGCCGCCCAGGGCCGCGACCGTCTCCTCGCCGGGGCGGAGGGCCAGGTGGTAGGTGTTGGCGAGGAGCATCCGCGAGCCGGCCTCGCGGAGCTGGTCCGGGGTCAGGCCCTTGACGGTCGCCTGGGTGCCGACCGGCATGAACGCCGGGGTCTCGACGGGCCCGTGGGGGGTGTCGAGCCTCCCCGCGCGGGCGGCCGAGCCGGCGTCGCGCGCCGTCGCGGTGAAGCGTACGGGGCGGACGCCGCGCGGGGGGGCTTCGAGGGTGGGTTCCGGGCTCAAGGGACGGTCAGTCGTTCTTGAGCTTCAGGCCGAGCGCCGAGAGCTTGTCGCGGACCTCGTTGAGCGAGGTGACGCCGAAGTTCTTGCACTCCAGCAGGTCGTCGCCGGACCGCTTGGTGAGGTCGCCGACGGTCTGCAGGTTGAGCTTGCTCATGCACTTGCGGGCCCGGACCGAGAGGCTCAGCTCGCTGATCGGCTTGCCCAGCATCGCCTGCAGCTCGGGCGAGACCTCCTGCGGGGGCTCGGCGCGATGGTCGACGCCGCCGGGGCCGCCGCGCTCGGCGCCTTCGAGGGCCATGCCCAGGCGGACGCCCTTGGACCGCATCATCTCCTTGATCTCGGCGAGCGAGGTCTCGCCGAAGTTCTTGGAGGCGAGCAGGGCCGCCTCGGTCGTCCGCGTCAGGTCGCCGAGCGTCCGGATGTTCATCTTCCGCAGGCAGTTGCGGCTGCGGACCGAGAGCTCGAAGTCGGTGACGGGGATCTCGAGCAGCTGCTTGAGGACCGTGTAGCCCTTCTCGGCCTCCTCGTCGTAGTACATCCCCTTGCTGGCCTGGCAGTCCTTGACGAACAGCCGGGCGCGGGGGTGGTTGGGCTCGTACTCGAGGACGTGGCGATAGCACTGCTCGGCGTCGCGGAACTTCATCTCGTCCTCGTACAGCACGCCCAGGTTGATCCAGGCGGCGAGCGGGACGGGGGGGCGCTCGGTGCAGCGCTTGTAGAAGTCGACGGCGGCCTCGTCGTTGCCGTAGAGGTCGTTGATGTAGGCCAGCTCGAAGAGCGCGCCGTTGTGGTCGCGGTCGAGGTTCAGCGCCTTCTCCAGCTCGCCGGCGGCCAGCTCCAGCTCGCCCTCGGCGGCGAGGATGGCGCCCTGCTGGAAGTGGAACTCGGCCGACGAGCCGACCGACTTCTCCAGGCCGTGGAGGATCTTCTTGGCCTCTTCGAGCTTGCCGGCGGCCTCTTCGGACTTGCCGTTGGCCACGTCCATCTGGCCCAGCCGACGCAGCGAGCCGGCGCGGCGGAGTTCCGAGTTCTTGGCGTCGTAGCCCAGCTTGGCCGACTTCGCGAAGGCTTCGGCGGCCTCCCGGTACTTCTGGAGGTTCTCGAACGCGAGGCCCTGGAAGTAGAGCGCCATGCCCAGGTCGCCGGCGCGCTTGAGGTTGTCCAGGCCGGCGGCGTAGCGGCCCAACAGGACCTCGCCGACGCCCAGCCGGAGGTGGGCCTCCGGGGTGTTGCTGGCCTGCTTCTTCTCGCGGTCGCGGATCGTCGCCACGGCGTCGCGGAGGGTCCGGTAGCGGGACGGGTCGCGGTTGAGCACCTCGCGCAGGTCGGCGACGGCCGAAACATCGAAGGGCGTGCGATCCATGATCGCGCGGACGTCCGTGGTCATCATCTCAGTCATCGCCGAATCATCTCCCTGTTCCGCCCGCTTTCCGAGCCTTCCCCGCCGCGCGTCGGGCCGCGACGCCTGCGACGTCGCCGGGGTGAATCCCATATCGTAACGAATTCCCTTGACTTGTCAAAGACCGGCGTCACGCGGCCCGGCCCCGGCGCCCGGTTCACCCTTCGACGTCCGGGCCCAGGGCCGAGCGGAGCCGGTCGAGGATGTCGACGCCCTTCAGCGCCTGCAGGCGGGGGAGGGCCCGGCGCGCGTGGCGGAGCGCGGCGTCGACGTCGCCGGCCGCCGCGAGGGCCAGGGCGAGGTCGGCGTCCAGATAGTCGACGGCGCCCCCGACCAGCGGCGACGCGTGGCGGAGGGCCGAGAGCCGGCGACGGGCGTCCACCAGCAGGGGGATCGCCTCGCGAGGCCTCCCCTCGTCGCGGAGGATCTTCCCCTCCAGGGCGAGGGCGAAGGGGGTCAGGACGTCGCTCAGGGCGTGCTCGCGGGCGCGGGCCGGCAGCTCGCGGGCCCGGCGGGGATTGCGGCCGTGGCGGATCTCGAACCCGCCCAGGTCGAGGAGGATGCTCGGGTTGCCCGGGGCCAGCTCCGCGGCGCGCTCCAGGGCGGTGCGGGAGTCGTCCGGGCGCTTCGCGGCGTTGTAGATCTCGGGAAGGCGGCCGTTATAGAGCCAGCCGGCCATCGCCTCGCCGTCGCCGTAGGTGGCGATGACGGCCAGGGCCTCGTCCAGCCGGCCGAGCCCGGCGAGGGCCTGGGCGCGGCGGAAGGCCAGCTCCTCGGGCGGGACCCGCGAGCCCTTCAACCCGTCGGCGGCCCTCAAGGCATCCTCCCTGCGGCCCCATGCGACGGCCTCGATCAGCTTACCGTATCTCCCCGCCCGCTCCCGGAGAAGCTGGGCGGCCGCCGCGAAGATCATCGGCCAGATGACGACGAACGCCTGGAGCCAGTCGATCGCGGTCCAGGGCCATCCCCGCCAGCGTCGATAGGCGAGCACGGCCGCGGCGAGGAGGATCAGACCGCGACTGCGGCGGTAGATCGCCTTCGAGACCACCAGGAACCCCGCGATCGGCGCGGGGAGGTCGCGGAACCGGAGGTAGTCGCGCGGCGAGACGACCTCGGCGACGGCCGCCTGCCGCGAGTAGAGGGCGCCCACGTCGTCGGTGTGCAGGACGACCTCGTCGAGCCCCCTCGCCTCGCGGGCGATCCGGACGGCGTCGTCGGCCGACCCGGCCTCGATGCGCTCGGTCGCCGACCTGCCCGCGGAGTCGCGGCCGGTCACCAGGTACTCGGCCATGGCTGGAAGCCTCCGGACGGCTCGACCGCCCCACGATCGCCGAGGCGCGACGAGGGCGTCGCAGGATATCCCGCCGCGAGGGCCTTCCGCCCCTCGCCGGCGGGGCATGAAAGGGGGCGGGCGGGGATCTCGACCCCGCCCGCCCCCTCGATCGACCGCGACCTCGCGGGGCCCGGCTCACCCCGCCCTGGCGTTCTTGGCGGCCTTGGATCTGCCTGGGTCTTCGAGCTTGCCGGGCGACTTGGCCGCGGCCTGGAACTCGGCCGGGGTCATCGCCTTGACGGTCAGGCCGTCGCGGAGCAGGACGGCGCCGCCGGATTCGGGCGCCTTCGCCTCATAGGCCAGGACCTCGGTCGACTCGGCCTGGAGGTCGGCGCCCCAGAGGACGACGACCCGCTTCTCCTGCAGGGCCATAGAGCCGAAATTGAACGCGGGCGCGTATTTCAGCACGTCCTTGACGGCGCGCGGAGGACGCTTGTTGTCGTCGATGTAGATGCGGTACATCTCGCCGACTTCCAGCAGGTCGGCCTGCTCGGGGGAATCCTCGGCGGCGGAGGGCGACGTCCCCCCGCCGCAGCCGGCGAGTCCCAAACCCGCGACGATCAGGAGCGGCGCGAGGCGCCGCGAGAGGGGGTTGCGAAGCGGCATTCTCTGTCCTTCCACACGGCGGGCACGCCGGTCCATCAATCAATATTGATCCGAGCTGACGACCTCGCCGGCGGCCCGGGTGCCGAGGGCTCGCCAGACCGTGGGGTTGATCGCATCCTTGATGAAGTGGACCGATCCGTCGCCGAAGAGGACGTTCACGCCCCCCGAGTGGTAGCTTCGCGCGGCGATGTGGGCGGCGAAGAAGTTCGACGACCCGCAGTCCCATCCCCGGTAATTGGGCGGGACCGTGTGGGTGTAGGTCGTGGTGATCGGGAGCTGGCGGTAGTACTGCATCCCCCGGTAGGCCAGGCTGGACCCCGGCCCGTTGCACTCGGGCAGCTTCACGGCGCCGTTGTCGAACCCGGTCCCGAAGTAGAAGACGCGGTCCGGGTGGTCGGCGGCCTGGCCGGTCCCGCTGCCGTTGGGGAGCCTCGACCGCTTGATCTCGGCGAACATCGCCGTGTTCGAGGTGCCGTCGGTGATGTCGGCCAGCCGGACCCCGGCCATGATCTTCTGCCAATCGGGGTTCCCGCGGGGCGCGGTGGCGTTGAGCCGGATGTTGAAGAGGCCGGCCCGCGTGGAGTCGGTCTCCTCGCCGACGGTCGTGTCCGCCCCCAGCCGCTGGCTGGCCGTCGCCCCCAGGCTGGCGAAGTAGTTGTTGTTCCCGGTCCCGCCGATCCGCTCCAGCGAGGGATCCGACGGGCAGAGATAGGCCGAGACCTGCTGGAGGCGGGCGGTGCCGTTGCCGGCCTGGGCGTTGACGTCGAGCTGGAAGTTGAACGCCCCGTACAGGTTCGCCTGCTCCATGTAGCCCAGGATCAGCGCCTGGACGTTGGGCCGGCTGTTCCCCTGGTTCCCCTCCTGGCCCGGGACGCCGCCGTTCGGCGCCGGCCCCCAGCCGTCGGGGAGCTTGCCGTTGGACGACTCGAAGTTGTAGACCGCCAGTCCGATCTGCTTGAGGTTGTTGGTGCACTGGATCCGCCGGGCCGCCTCGCGGGCGGACTGCACGGCGGGGAGCAAGAGCGCGATGAGCACCGCGATGATCGCGATGACCACCAGCAGCTCGATCAGCGTGAATCCCGACCTCGACTGACTCGCGGACGCGGGCATACCAGGTAATCCTTCTGCATTCTCATGCCGGAGAGACGATTCCTCGATGCCGGGCCGATGCGACGCCGGCTCGCCGATCGTAGCGACCGTCCGTGAAGGCGCGATTCAGGCCCGAAGATGATTTCCTTAGGACCTAGGAGACGCCGCCGCCAGGCTCGCTTCCCCGGGAACGACCGCCGGCTTCGCCGTCGTGGCGCCGGATTCCCCGGAAAAAAGCGAATCCACGCCGGCCCGCGGCGACGCCGAACTATAAGATGAAGGTGGCGTGGGCGATCGCGTCCCGGCCGACCGACCCGGATGAACACCTTCGGGAGCCTGGATATGCGACTCGTACCTGGGTTGATCGTCGCGACGGCGGGGTTGTGGGCGACGACGGCCGTCGCGGGGACGCACGTCCTGACGTTCGGCGGCGGGCCGCCCTCGCACAACCAGATCTCGCTGGAGCGGAACGTCGCCTATCTCCAGCGGGTGCTCGCCGGCGTGGGGCTGGGGGGCGTCCGCCACGACATCTACTTCGGCGACGGCGGCGCGCGGAACTCGGTGCAGTACCGCCTGGCCGAGGGCGACGACCAGCGGCTGACCAAGGCCCTGGGCCTGATCCTGGCCGACAGCCCCGACGCCGACATGCGGTACGCCAAGGTGCAGATCCCCGGCCTCGTCGGCCCGTCGAGCGTCGCCAACCTCGACGCCTGGTTCGAGGGCGTGGGCCGGTCGCTGCCGCCGGGCCAGGAGCTGCTCTTCTACTTCACCGGCCACGGCGGGCCCGACGCCGAAAAGCCCGACCAGCCCCGCAACACGTCGCTGGTGATGCCCGGATATCCCGGCGCCTGCACGGTCAAGCAGTTCGCGGCGCAGCTCGACAAGCTGAGCCCGGACGTCGACGTGACCCTGGTGATGGTGCAGTGCTACTCGGGCGGGTTCGCGAACGTGATCTACAACGACGGCGACCCGGCCAGGGGGTTCGCCCGCCACCCCCGCGCCGGGTTCTTCTCGACGGTCGCCTCGCGGACCGCCGCCGGCTGCACGCCCGACATCGACGAGGAGGACTACCACGAGTTCTCGACGTCGTTCTTCGAGGCCCTCGCCGGCGAGACCCGCACCGGCAAGGCCGTCGCCAGGCCCGACTTCGACGGCGACGGCCGGACCTCGTACGCCGAGGCGTTCGCCCACGTCCTGCTGACCTCCGACACGATCGACGTCCCCACCACGACCTCGGACCGGCTGCTCCGCGACAAGAGCCGGTTCGCCAAACCCGAGGACGACCCGTCGCTCGGCCTGCTCGCGCAGGACGCCCCGTGGTCGACGGTCCTGGCCGCCGCGTCGCCCTCCCAGCGCGCGGCGCTCGAAGGGCTCTCGCAGGTCCTCGGCCTCGACGGCGAGGACCGCCTGGCCCGGGCCCGCGCCAAAACCAAGGAGGCCGCCCCCCGACGCGGCAACCGCCGCGGCCGCGGCCAAAACCGCCCCGGCAACCCGCCCGCCGCCCCCGCGCCCGAGCACGCCGAGCACGGCCCGACCGCCCAGGCGCCCCCGGCGCCGGACGGCCAGCGACCCCAGCCCAACGCCGCGGCGGGCCGCCTCCGCGCCGCCCTGGCCGAGCGCTGGCCCGAATTGACCGTGCCGCTCCACCCCGACGCCCCGCGGATCCTGGCCGAGGAACGCGACGAGATCCGCCGCTTCCTCGAAGCCCAGCCCGACTACAAGGCGTTCGCCCAGCGCATCCCCCGCCGCGAACGGGCCCAGCTGACGACGCTGGACCCCGAACGCCAGGCCGTCAAGTACCAGCGCCTGCTGGAACGGGCCGACAGCGTGATCCTGGCCGCGAACCTGCCGAGGATCGCCGACGCCGAGGCCCTGGGCGTCTACCGCCGCCTCCTCGATTTGGAGGGCCGCACCCTCGGCCCCGCCCGCGCCCCCGTCGCCGGCGGCCAGCCCGCCCCGGCCGCGTCGCCCACGGGGTCCTGATCGAGCCGAGGTGGAGGTGGGCCGTCCCCGAAGAGGGCGACGGCCCCGCGTCCGCGTGCGGCGTCGCGCTCAGAAGGAGTCGGAGGAGATCACCTCGCCGCCGGCCACGCTGCCCAGGGACCGCCAGGTGTTGCCGTCGATGCTGCTCTTGATGAACCGGACGGAGCCGTCGCCGAACAGCGAGTTGACGCCGCCCGCGTGGTAGCTCCGCGACGTGATCGCCGCGTAGGTCGGCCCGCCGGACTTCTCGCCCACGCCCACGATGTCGACGTCGACCATCGTCGGCCCGCCCAGGATCACCTTGTTGGGCGGCCAGGCCGTCGTGAACCCCGTCTCCAGCGCCGCGCCGTCGACCCACTCGCCGTGGCCGTGGTCGTTGAGCGTGCACGCGCCCGACTTGTACTCGGGGACCGCCGAATAAGGATCCGCCACCGGCGACGGGATCGAGCCCGGCTCGAGCACCGTGGACAGGGTGCACTTCGTGAGCATGTTCTGGTACGTCTTGACCTCCGAGGTCCAGACCGTATTGCTCAGGCCGTCGGTGAACTCCGCGAACCGTCGACTCCGGTTCGCGCCGAACGCCCCCCGCCCCTGCGCCGAGGCCGACAGCCCGCCGAAGACGTACCAGTCGCCCACGTTCCAGTTGTAGCTGGCCACCCCGTACCGGCCGGTCGCCGTGGGCCTCGGCTCGGGCCGACGCTCGCTCGGGCAGATGTACCCGGCGATCACCAGCTGCGAGACCGTCGCGTTGTCCGCCGCCGAATAGTTGAGCGTGAAGTTGACCGAGTTGAACGCCGCGTTCTGCTCCAGGTACGGCAGCAGGCGGCCGTTGATGCTCCAACCGTTCGACCAGAAGCCCGCGCCGTTCTTCGCCACCACCACCGACGGCGGCAGGACGCCCTGGCTCCCCTCGTAGTTCGCCACCGCCAGGCCGAGCTGCTTCAGGTTGTTGACGCATTGGATGCGTCGGGCCGCCTCCCGCGCCGACTGCACGGCCGGCAGGAGCAGGGCGATCAGGACGGCGATGATCGCGATGACGACCAACAACTCGATCAGCGTGAAGCCGGCGCGGGGTCGACGCATGGTGTGCTTGCTCTCGCATTCGAGGGAGGACGACGAGCTTCGCTCGCCAAGAATCGCTGCAGATGAGACTGAATCTCAGTCTTAAAAGTTTTACAGGCTGCGAATGAATCCGTCAAGCAGTTGGATCTGAGCCATCGGGAGCCATCGATCCGGGACGGGCGGGCTCGCCGCGAACGGTCGCCGCGGCCGGGCCAGTCCCTTGCGACCGGCGCCCGGGACCGTGAGAATCCAGGATCGGATCGTTCCATCCTCGTGGCGACGAAAGAGGGCTTCCATGCGGGCCTGGACCTGGGCGATCGTCGCGGCGGCGGGGTTCGGGCTGATGGCGACGACGCATCAGCGGCGGATGGCGACCGACCCGGCGGCTCCGTGGGCGGCCGCCCTGATGGTGATCGGCGAGGCGGAACCGCCCGACGCGCCTGAGGGCGTCTCGGCGCTGAAGGCGCGGGTCGTCCTGCTGCCGCTCGCCGAGCAGTCCGGGTCGCTCGTCAAGGCGATCGCCGGCGGCGACCCGAAGAACGCGTCGAGGCTGGCGACGGTCATCCGGCCCAAGCTGATCGAACTCCCGCCCGAGGAGGTCGCCGGCCTCGCCCCCTGGCTGCGCTCCGGCCGCACGCCCGAGCCGGGCGGCGACGAGGTCCTGGCCGGCGCGGGGGCCGAAGGGGCCGATCTCCACGTCGCCGGCCGGACGCTCAAGGTCGTCGGGTCGCTACGGCCCGACGTCGCCCTGTTCGCCGGGTCGTACCTGGTCCCGGCGAGCCCGAAGCTCGACGAGGTCTTCCAGGCCGGGGGGAAAGAGGTCGAGACGGCCGCCGCGGCCCTGATCCGGTTCGGCGACGGGCGGGCCGGCGCCTTGACGGTCGGCGAGCGGATCGCCGAGGTTTATCCGACCGACCGCTTCCAGCTCTTAACGCCGCGGATCCGCCCCGACGCCGACGCCTTCCATCTCTACCTGGCGGGCCAGGCGCTCTTCCTGCTGGGGGGCTCGGGGCTGCTGATCGGCCTCTACCGCCGCCTGGCCGCGCGGGCGGCCCTGCCGATCCTGGCCGACCCCTTGCGGGAGATCGCCGGCCGTCCCGGGCTGATCTGGGGCGTGCACCTGGTCTACTTCGGCCTCTATGTCGCCGGGTCGCTGGCGGCCTACGCCGCGCCCGACCTCAACACGCTGCTGATGTCGAACGTCACCGCGGCGGTGGGCGGCGGGGGCCGGGGGCCGCTGGCGGCGGCGGGCCGGGCCTATCGCTCGGGGAACATCCCCTACGCGGCCCTCGTGACGTTCGCCGTGAACTTCCCGCTCGGCTCGCTGACGATGATCACCCTGCCGTCCCTGATCGTGCCGGGCTCCGGCGCCCTGCTGTCGATGTTCCGCGCGACGCTCTGGGGCCTGCTGCTGGGCCCGACCGAGGCGATCATGGCCGGGCGGATGATCCCGCACAGCGGGACGCTCCTGCTCGAAGGCGAGGGCTACATCCTGGCCACGTTCTTCGCCCTGCTCGTGCCCATCTACCTGTTCGGCCGGGGCCCGATCCGCGTCAAGCCGGCCGACCCGGACGCCGAGACGCTCGCCGAGCCCGAGCCGCCGACCCCGCGCGAGGGCTTCGGCCGCCGGTTCGTCCGGGCCGTCGTGGTCAACTTTCAGGGGAACGTCCTGGTCGCGATCGTCCTGATCGTCGCCGCCTGCTACGAGGCCGCCGAGGTGATCCACCTGGCCGGGTTCTGACGGGCCGGCCGCGGCTCGCCCGCATCGGGGGATTTCCAAAGCCGGGCCGGTCGGGCAGGATGGAGTCGCCGTCGCCCCTCCAGGCCCAGGATCCCTCGTCGCATGGCTCGTCGTCGTCCCGAACGCCGTCCGAATCGGCCGTCCCCGGCGGCTCGCGCGGGGGAGATCCCGAAGCCGGCCCCGGCGCGTCGGGTTCGATGGCTGATCGGGGCGGTCGGGGTCGCGGTCGCGGCCCTGGGCGTCGTCTTCATCGCGAGCCGCACGGACCTCGGCTGGCTCCGGCGGCGGGCCGAAGCGGCCTCGGCGAAGAAGGATTGGAACGGGGCGCTGGCGCTCTGGCGGGGGGTGAACGCCTCGCCGGCGGCGACGGCCGCGACGTGGCTGGAGGAGGGCCGGGCCTGCCTGGCCCTGGGACGGGCCGCGCAGGGCGAGGCGGCCCTGCGCAGGGCGACGGAGATCGACCCGGGAGCCGTCCGGGCGTGGGTCCTGCGGCTGGAGATCCTCCGCGTCGAGGACCGCTGGATCGACGCCGCCGCGCTGGGCTGGCGGGCGTTCGAAGCGGTCGCGCCCGAGGACCGGGCGGCGGTGCTCCGCGAATTGACCCTGGCCGCGCTCGCCGACCTGCCCGACGACCTGGCGCGAGACACGCTCAAGAAGTGGATCGCCGCCGACCCGGACGACTTCGAGGCCGAGGCCGCCCTGCTGCGGCGGATCGGCTCCGACCCCAGGTCCGACGACCCCGACCAGCCGGCCCGCCAGGCGCGGCTGGAGGCGTTGACCGCGAAGCATCCCGACCGCCCCGGCCCGCGCGAGGCGCTGGCGACGCTGCTGGCCGACGGCGGCGACGTCGGCCGCGGCCGCGGGGTGCTCGACGCCTGGCCCCCGGCCGCCCGCGACGCCCGCTACGATCGGCTCCGCGGCCGCTGGGACCTGGAATACGAGGGCCGGCCCGAGGAGGCCGCCGCGGCCTTCCGGCGGGCGCTCGACGCGGCCCCCCACGACTGGCGGACGCATTACCGCCTGGCGCGGGCCCTGACGATCCTGGGCCGGCGCGACGAGGCGGCGGCGGCGGCGCGGGCGACGGCCCGGATCCGCGAGGCGCTCGACCCGATGACGCTCGGGCCGGCGCTCGAGGACGCGCTGGAGAAGGTCGAGCGGCCGTCGCCGCGGGCGACGATCGCCGAGGCCTGCGCCCGGGTCGGCCTGGAACGCCTGGCCCGGGCGTGGCGCGATCTGCCGGCGGCGGCCGCCCCGGGCCCGGCTCAGCCTGCGGCGGGCTGGGGGACGAGCCGGCCGACGCCGTGATAGGTGAAGCCCAGCTCGACCATGCGCTCGGGGTCGAAGACGTTGCGGCCGTCGAAGACCACCGGCTGATGCAGGAGCCGCTTGATGATCTCGAAGTCCGGGTTGCGGAACTCGTTCCACTCGGTGGCGATCACCAGGGCGTCGGCCCCCTCGACGGCGCCGTAGGGGCGGTCGCAGTAGACGATCTTGTCGCCGTAGATCGCCCGGACGTTGGGGATGGCCTCGGGATCGTGCACCCGCACCTGCGCCCCCTGGGCGAGCAGGGCGTCGATCAGGACGAGGGCGGGGGCCTCGCGGATGTCGTCGGTCCGGGGCTTGAACGCCAGGCCCCAGACGCCGATCGTCTTGCCGGCCAGGTCGCCCTTGAAGTGCTCGGTCACCTTGCGGACGAGGACCTGCTTCTGGGCCTCGTTGACCTCGTCGACCGCGAGCATCATCCGCGACTCCAGGCCGCGGGTCTGGGCCATGTGGATGACCGCGCGGATGTCCTTGGGGAAGCAGCTGCCGCCGTAGCCGACGCCCGGGTGCAGGAAGTGGAACCCGATGCGCTGGTCGTGGCCGATCCCCCGGCGGACGTCGTTGACGTCGGCCTTGTAGGCCTCGCAGAGGTTGGCCATCTCGTTGATGAAGCTGATCTTGGTCGCCAGCAGGCAGTTGGCGACGTACTTGGTCATCTCGGCGCTCTCGGGCGACATGACCAGGAACGGCCGGTCGGTGCGGAGGAACGGGGCGTACAGCTCGTGCAGCGACTCGGCGACCTCGGGGCGGCGGACGCCGATGACGATGCGGTCGGGCTTGTTGAAGTCCTCGATCGCGGCGCCTTCCTTGAGGAACTCGGGGTTGTTGGCGACGTCGAAGGGGACCTTGGCGACCTCCTTCATGCGGCGGGTCAGCTCGGCGTTGGTGCCCACCGGGACCGTGCTCTTGATGACGATCACCTTGGGGCTCTGGAGCGCCTCGGCCACCTGGCGGCCCACGGCCCAGACCCCCGAGAGGTCCGCGCCGCCGTCGTCGCCCTGGGGGGTGCCGACCGCGATGAAGACGATCTCGGCGTCGGCGATGCCGGCGGCCAGCTCGGTGGTGAACTTGAGGCGGCCGTCGCGGTAATTGCGGTGCACCAGCTCGGCCAGGCCCGGCTCGTAGATCGGGATCTTGCCCTGCTTCAGCCCCTCGACCTTGTCCGCCAGCTTGTCGATGCAGACGACGTCGTTGCCGCTCTCGGCCAGGCAGGTCCCCTGGACCAATCCGACGTATCCCGTCCCGATCACTGCGATTTTCAAGATGAGGTCTCGTGTTCTACGGGGTGGACGCCGGGGCCGGTCCGCCGGCTTGGGGGCGGAGCGGCGGGGGGGGGAGCCTGCGCCCGACGCGGTCTTGTCACGAACCGCATTATGCTAAGGAATGCGCCCGCCGAGCAAGGTCAACGCCGCGCGCGACGGGGCCGCGTCGCGAAGCGGTGCGGATCCCTCGATCGATCAGGACAGGTCGGCCCGGCCCGCCTTCCAGTCCGCGGTGGCGCGGCGGCACTGCTTGGCGTACACGTCGGTGTAGAGCCGGCGGTAGATCTTGCGGGCCAGGTGGACGGGGTCGCGGCCGCCCGACTCGGCCAGGAGCGGGCCCCGCTCGCGGAGCCAGTCGTAATGCTCGGGCCGCTCGCGACGGAACCGCTCCATGAACCGGGCCCAGTGGTCCGGGTTCCGGGATCGGCCGTAATGGACCAGCCGCGCGTCGGCGATCGACGGCGCGGCCTGGGGGCCCTCGATGTGGCAGTCGAACACCATGTGGTTCTCGGCCCGCGGCAGCTCGCGGCACTTCATCTTCCGGAGCAGCATCGCGAACGTGACGGACATCTGCTCGCTGTTCCAGAAGCTCCCGGAGTCGTCGGCGATGCGGCCCCTGAGCAGCCGCAGCGTGCAGTCGGCGTAGGTCTCCGCGAAGCCCAGCCCGCGGCGGAAGGCGTTGATGCCGGCGTTGAAGTACATCCGCTGGGGGGGGCTGGGGCCGTCGGCCGGGAGCCACGGCACCTCGTCCCAGTCCAGGCCGACGACCCGGCAGGCGCGGCGCCAGAACTCGACGGTCGGGCCGGAGTCGTCGCGGACGCACGGCGGCAGGGTCTCGCGGCGGGCGGCGAAGTCGTCGCCGTGGGGCAGGCCCAGCTCCACCAGCGGGCCGAAGATCAGGGCGTCGCTGTCCAGCCAGGTGACCACCGGCGTCGTCGCCTCGCGCTCGGCCAGCAGGGCGGCGGCCACCTTGCCGTACCAGTTGAACCAGCGCATCTTGTTGTACCGCGAGGCGTCGTGGACCTCGACCTCGAGCCCCTCCAGCGCCTTGAGGGTCTCGGGGCGCAGCCGCCGGTCCCGGCGCGGCATCACGGCCAGGACGCGCGAGCGGCCCAGCGGGCCGCCCCACTTCCGCAGCGTCTCCAGCATCAGGAGCGTCTCCGGCTCCAGACGCCCTCGCTCGATGCAGCAGACGATCGTCGTCTGCGCGCCGCCGTTCGCCACGTCCCCGTTCGACTCGGTCATGAAGCCGTCCTTTGAAGCCGCGCCGCCCCGATCACCCCGCGCCGGCCGCGCGGGCGAGCCGGGCCGCCGACGCCTCGCGGCACTTCCGGGTGTGGGCCTTCGACTGCAGCTTGCGGTAGATCTTGCGGACCAAATAGATCGGATCCCTGGACGCGACGGGATTCGGGATCGGCCCCCGCCCGGCGATCCAGTCGTACTGCTCCGGCTTCTCTCTCCTCATCCGCTCCAGGAAGCGGGGCCAGAACTCCGGGAGCATGGAGCCGCTGTAGTGGACGAGGCGGGCGTCGGGCGTGAACGGGGCCGCGGTCGGGCCGTCGATATGGTCGCGGAAGACCATGTGGTTCTCCGACTGGGGCAGCTCCCGGAATTTCATCCCGAGCTTCAGCATGGCGAGCATCACCGCGATCTGCTCGTTGAACCAGAAGTTGCCGCCGTGCGAGGCCACGTGCGCCGCCAGCAGCCGGTCGGTGAACTCGGTGTAGGCCTCCGAGAACCCGAGCCCGCGGCGGAACGCGTAGATCCCCGCGTTGAACGAGAGCCGCTGGGGCTCGTGGGGGCCCTCCGGCAGGTGCACCGGCAGCTCGTCCCACGACATGCCGAGGGTCTCGCAGGCGTACCGCACGCCGTCCACGAACGGGCCGGAGTCCTTCGGCTCCCACGAGGGCCGGAACTCCTGCCGGGCGGCGAAATCGTCGCCGTGGGGCAGGCCCAGCTCCACCAGCGGCGCGAGGATCAGGGCGTCGCTGTCCAGCCAGATGACGACCGGCGTCTTCGCCTCGCGCTCGGCCACGCGGGCGGCGACCACCTTGCCGTACCAGTTGAACCAGCGCGTCTTGTTGTACCGCGAGCCGTCGTGCAGCTCGGCGCCCAGCGCCTCCAGCCCCTTGACGGTCTCGGGGAGCAGCGGCAGGTCGCGGCGCGGCATCACGGCCAGGACGCGCGAGCGGCCCAGCGGGCCGCCCCACTTCCGCAGCGTCTCCAGCATCAGGAGCGTCTCCGGCTCCAGACGCCCTCGCTCGATGCAGCAGACGATCGTCGCCTGGTCGTCCTGCGATGATCCGGGATCGGTCGCCATGAGGGGTCCCGCGCCTTGGTGTTGCGTCTCGCCAGCGTCCCGGCGACGGGCGATTTTACACTCCGGCCCCTCGCGGGGGCAATGTCCGCGCGGGCGCGGCGGCCGGCGTCGAGCGGGGAACCGATCCGCCTTTTTAAGCACTGCGCGCTCTCCGACCTACGCCGCGCGGGCCGGCGGCGCCCCTCGCGGCCCGGCGCGCGGGTCGTTAGAATGGGCCGTTCCCCGCCGGGCCTGGGCGGGGGCGGAGATGCTTGCTTTCCGGAGGGGTGCGACGCGGGCCGGATCGAGTCGAAGGCCGGGGCGCCGGCCGAAGTGGGAACGGGAGCCGACAGTGTCATTGCTCGTGCAGAAGTTCGGCGGGACGAGCGTCGCCGATTCGGACAAGATCCTGGCCGCCGCGCGGCGGGCCATCCAGGCGCATCAGCGGGGGGACCAGGTCCTGGTCGTCGTCTCGGCCCGCGGCCACACCACCGACGAGCTGGTCGCACTGGCCCGCGAGATCAACGACCGGCCCCCGGCGCGCGAGATGGACATGCTGCTCTCCACCGGCGAGCAGGTCAGCGTGGCGCTCATGGCCATGGCCGTCGAGGCCCTGGGCGTGCCGGCGATCAGCTTCACCGGCGCCCAGATCGGCCTCGTGACCGACAGCTTCCACACCAAGGCCCGGATCCGCAACATCTCCACCGAGCGGATGCAGGCGGCGCTCGACGCGGGCCGGATCGTCATCGTCGCCGGCTTCCAGGGGGTCGACGAGAACTACAACATCACGACCCTGGGCCGGGGCGGGTCCGACACCACGGCCGTCGCGCTGGCGGCCGTGCTCGGGGCCTCGGCCTGCGAGATCTACACCGACGTCGACGGCGTCTACACCACCGACCCCCGGATCGTCCCCGAGGCCCGCAAGATCGAGCGGATCAGCTACGACGAGATGCTCGAGCTGGCCAGCCTGGGCGCCGGCGTGATGCACTCGCGGTCGATCGAGTTCGCCAAGAAGTACGGCGTGCCGATCCACGTCCGCAGCAGCTTCTCCGACGCCGCCGGCACCTGGATCGTCGCCGAGGCCGACGCCCGCCGCCTGGGCGTCCCCGTCACCGGCGCGGCCCTGGCGAAGGACGAGGCCCGGATCACGATCCAGGGGGTGCCCGACCGCCCCGGCGTCGTCCACCGGATCTTCCACACGATCTCCAAGGCCGCGATCGTCGTCGACATGATCGTCCAGAACGTCGCCGTCGAGGGCCGCGCCGAGGTCAGCTTCACCGTCGCCAAGGGGGACCTCCCCGAGACCCTCTCGGCCGCCGAGGCCGCCGCCCACGCCGTGGGCGCGATCGGCGTGCAGCACGACGCCGAGGTCGCCAAGGTCTCGGTCGTCGGCCTGGGGATGCGGACCCACACCGGCGTCGCCACCACCATGTTCGAGGCGCTCGCGAAGGAGGGGATCAACATCCAGATGATCACCACCAGCGAGATCAAGATCAGCGTCCTGGTCGCCCGGCCCAAGGCCGCCGCCGCCCTCCGCGCCGTGCACAAGGCGTTCCTGCTGGAGATGGTCCACGCCGCGCCGCCGTCGCCGTTCGTCCCCGGCCCGTCGTCCAAGCGGGCGATGAAGCTCGTCCCCCTGGCCGACCCCGACGCCGACCCCGACCTGCCGCAGGGGATGGAAGACCTGGTGATCGCCGGCGTCGACCTCGACGAGACCCAGGCGAACGTCTCGCTGTTCGGCGTCCCCGACGAGCCCGGCTACGCCGCGCGGGTCTTCCGCGCCATCGGCGAGGCCGAGGTCTTCGTCGACATGATCGTCCAGAACGTGAGCCTGGAGGGGATGACCGACCTGTCGTTCACCGTCCCCCGCGAGTCCGCCGACCGCGCCGCCGCGGCCGTCCGCCCGTTCGGCGGCGGCAAGGTGGCCGTCGAGCCCCACCTGGCCAAGCTCGCCGTCTCGGGCGTCGGCATGCGGACCCACACCGGCGTCGCCACCGCCATGTTCCGCGCCCTGGCCGACGCCTCCATCAACATCAAGCTCATCAACACCAGCGAGGTCCGCATCAACGTCGGCGCCGACAGCGCCGGCGGCAAGCTCGCCCTGGAGAGCCTCCGCAAGGCGTTTGCGCTGGACGAACGGTGAGAGCGTCGGCTATCGCTCCTTTAGTGCCGGCACCGCGGAATGAGACTCTAGAGTCGCGCCGCCGCCATCCCGACGGTTCTCGCGCACGCGTCGCGGGACCTCCGCAGTGAGGCTTTCGGGGGAGCGACGAATGCTAGACATCGTGAGCCCGAACGATCGACGCCGGATCGAGGAATTCCTGCGGAGCTACGTCGATTCGCCTTTCGCCCTGAGAGCGGATGGCCGCAGGTGGGAACTTGCCGCCAGCCCGATAACCCCGGAAATGGTCTTGCTCCACGAAAGAGACCTGGGGGTCGTCCTCCCGCCGTTGTTCCGCGCCTACCTGACGTCCTCCTGCGTGCCCAGTGCCGACTTTAGGCTTGGACAGCTCCCGTCCATCACGTTGGAAAAGCCCATGGAATGGGTCAAGCGGTGGTCCATCGAGAGGAAGCTGATGGACTTCTACCAAAAGAACATCCACTTGGTTCCCTTCACTCAGGGATCGGCCGACATCAGCGACCTGTGCTTCGACGTATCGCGCCCCAGCAGATTGAACGATTATCCGATCGTTCAGATCCCTCACCAATTTTATGAGGATGATCCGGCCCTGCTCGATGAATCGGACTACGCCAGACTCACGGCGTTTGGTTCGTTCTCGGACTACATGGAGTTTCTCAACGATTGGCTCGTCTACAAAACCCTCGGTGCCGAAGGCGATTTTTTCGATTGGCTACGACGGGCCCATAAAATCCTCCCTTGCCAGTACTATCTTGACTTCCTTTAGCGGCAGGGCGACGAGAGTCATCCCTGATGTTCGGCCCTCCATGATACCGCGAAGGGCTCCCATTCGCGTGACGACGAAAGAACGCCCGGGTGGGGAGGCCCCGCCCCCGGGGCCGCCTCACCAGGACCAAATTTCGGGGAACGCGAACGTCCGGATCTTCGGCAACTGCTTCGCGACCTCGGGATGGTCTCGCTGCCATTCCAGGGCCCCCCGGATGAACAGGTCGCGGACCATCTCCCGAAGCTCCGGGTTCCCGATCCGGGCCTTGATGCAGCCTTCCCAGACCGCGCCGGGATACCGGATGGACACGACGCCGACGACGCCGTTTCGGTCGGCCTTCAAGGACTTCGGCAGCTTGAAGTCGCGGTAGATCCGGTGTAACGCGTCCTTCAGTCCTTGCTCGTGCGTGCCCCCCTCGACGGCCCGGCCGTTGTTGATGAAGCAGCACACCGCGTCCCCCGTCCAACTCTGGTACGCGAAGGCCGCCTCCAGCCGGAGATCGCCCTCCTCGGCGACGAAGTGGATCGGCTCGTGCAGGAGCTGGTACGGGGCCGCTACCGAATCGAAGAGGTCGACGATCCCGCGCGGGGCGAAGTACTCCCGGACGTCCCCCCCGACGTTCAGGGAAAACCGTACGCCGTGATGGAGGAAGCTGAGCCGGCGCAGGTAGCTCCGGAAGATTTCCGGGGAGAGGTCCGTGATGGTGAAGATCGAAGTATCGGGGACGAACCTCAGGGTGGTCCCCGGCTCCTCCGACCGGACTTCCATCTCGCGCCGGGATTCGAGAGCCCCGCGGCGGAAGGCCAGGGTCACCAGACGACGCCCCTCCCTGACCTCGACCGTCAGGCGCTCGGACAGGGCGTTCAGCACGGTCCCCTCGAAGTCGTGCCCCGGCCTCGAGACCGGGCACTCCTCGAACGGGACCAAACGGCCGCTCGTCGACTCCCCGATCGGGACGACGGCGTCGGATTCGACGACGAACCCGCCGGCTTCGACGGTCACGGCCACCCGCTTCGCCCCCCGCGACAGCGTCAACACGACGGGGCAGACGAGGTACTGGATGAACCCGAAGAACCCCCTGTCGCCGACGTACATGCCCGGGCGCTTCCGGACGGCCTCGACGTAGGATAGTTCCTCCATCCGCTTTTGCGTCGCATCGTCCAAGACGAACCCGGCCTGATGGCCGCCCCCCCGGTCATCTCGTCTCGTCACCGCCCCCGAGACCACCCCGCCTCCGGACCTCCATGATACCGCGAGAAGGCTCCCAATTCGCATGACGACGCAGGACCGCCCGGCTGGGGACACCCCGTCGTCGGGGACCGCTTGTCGAACCCCGATCGTTCCCGAAATAATGGAGGCCGGTGCCGGCTTCATCCCTACGGCCCCGGGTCCCCTCGCGAAGGAAGTCGCCGTGAGCACCATCACGATCCAGGAAGCCCAGGCCCGCCTGTCGGAGGTGATCCATCGGCTCGCGCCCGGCGAGGAGATCGTCATCACCGAGGACGACCGTCCCGTGGCCCGCCTGACCCTGACCGCCACTCCCCAGCAAAGGCCCCGCCGGCTGGGGACGATGAGGGGGACCATCCTTCACATGGCCCCGGACTTCGACGAACCGCTCGACGACTTTCGGGAGTACGTCGCCAGAATCTGGTGACGCCGCGAATTTTCAGCCCTCGCAACCCCAGAGAAAGCACCTACAGCCGTGGCGCGTGAGAAGATCGTCCTCGCCTACAGCGGCGGCCTCGATACGTCGGTGGCCGTCAAGTGGATCAACGAAACGTACGACATGGACGTCATCGCCTACACCTGCGACCTCGGGCAGGGGCAGGACATCCACGCGATCCGCGACAAGGCGCTGCGGACCGGCGCGGTCGACGCGATCGCCGAGGACGCCCGCAACCTCTTCATCGACTACTTCGTCTGGCCGTCGCTGATGGCCGGCGCGCTCTATGAGGGGAAGTACCCGCTCGCCACGGCGCTGGGGCGGCCGCTGATCGCGCAGTTGATGGTCCGCGTCGCCCGCGAGCACGGCGCGACGGCCGTGGCTCACGGCTGCACCGGCAAGGGGAACGACCAGGTCCGGTTCGACGTCACGTTCCAGACGCTCGCCCCGGACCTCAAGATCGTCGCCCCGGTCCGCGAGTGGAAGTGGACCCGGACGCAGGAGCTGGAGTACGCCGCCAAGCACGGCATCGAGGTCGAGGCGACCAAGAAGTCGATCTTCAGCACCGACCAGAACATCTGGGGCCGCTCGATCGAGGCCGGGATTTTGGAAGACCCCTGGGTCGCACCCCCGGCCGAGACCTTCCAGTGGACCGTCGACCCCAAGGACGCCCCCGACGAGCCCGAGGAGGTCGAGATCACCTTCGAGCAGGGCCGCCCGACCGCCTGGAACGGCGTCGAGATGGACGGCATCGAGCTGATCGAGGCCGCCAACAAGACGGCCGGCAAGCACGGCGTCGGCCGGATCGACCACATCGAGAACCGCCTCGTCGGCATCAAGTCGCGCGAGATCTACGAGGCCCCCGGCGCGGTCCTGCTCAACGAGGCCCACAAGGAGCTGGAGTTCCTCACGCTCTCGAAGGAATCGCAGCGGTTCAAGACGCACGTCAGCCAGACGTACGCCGACCTGATCTACAACGGCCTCTGGTTCAGCCAGCTCCACCAGGACCTGATGGCGTTCACGGTCTCGAACCAGCAGTACGTCTCGGGCGTGGTCCGGATGAAGCTGTACAAGGGGGGCCTGATCGTCGTCGGCCGCAAGAGCCCGCACAGCCTCTACCGCCACGAGCTGGCGACCTACGAGGAAGGCGACCAGTACGACGCCACCGCCGCCATGGGCTTCATCAAGATCCACGGCCTCGGCCAGACCACCCAGGCCAAGCACCAGCTCCTCAACACCAAGGGCGGCGGCCGCCCCCGCCTCGAACTCCCCAGCATCATCCCGCCCGACACGGCGCGGTGACGACCCGGTCCGCCGCCCCCGCCCGCAGGCTCATCCGGGCGGGGGAGCCGGCCCCACGTCTCCAGGACCGGGGACCGCGATCCGACCCCAGGTCGATCCCCCTTTTCCTCGAGAACATGATCAACGCTACGATCTGGAACGGCCTCGACTCGATCCAGGCCGGCGAGGTCCTCCAGCGCCGACTCGTATTGATCCGAGCTGGACGGCCTCGGACCCCGCGGAATCGGAGGGATCAGGCGATGCACGCGACGAAGCGTCTCTACTGGATCGCGATCGCGATCGCGACGGTCGTCGGCGGGGCCGCCCCGCCGGGCCTGAAACGCTCGCCGGTCGAGCGGATGGCGACCGAACGACTCAAGGCCACCCACGACGACGTCCGGGCCATCCGGGCGTCGAGGAAGCCGGTCGAGCCGTCGCCCGGCCTGATCGACCACCGGGCGATCTTCCACGCCCACGCCGAGGACTCGGCGCACACCGGGGGGACCCGCCCCGAGATGCTCGCCGAGGCGAAGCTCGCGGGGGTCGCCGCGATCTTCCTGAGCGACCATCACCGGCCGCCCCGCGACTTCTTCCTCGACAGTTGGCGAGGGCCTCGCGACGGGGTCCTCTTCGTGCCGGGCTCCGAGGCCCGGGGGTTCCTCCTCTGCCCGACGAAATCGGTCCTCGACAAGATGGAAGGACCCCCTTCCGCCCTCCTGGAGGCCGTGCGGCTCGACGGCGGGCTCGCCTTCCTCTCGCACGTCGAGGAGCGGCCCGACCACGACATGGCGAATCTCGACGGGATGGAGATCTACAACCGCCACGCCGACGCCAAGAAGGACCTCGCCGGCGTGGCGTCGCTGGTCCTCCGGCTCACCGACCCCGCCGCGCTCCGGGTCCTCGAGGACGACCTCCGGCGGTATCCCGACGAACTCTTCGGCGCCCAGCTCACCTATCCCGACGACTACCTGGCCAAGTGGGACCGCGAGACCCGTGCGAAGCGGCTCACCGGCGTCGCGGCGAACGACTGCCATCACAACCAGATTTTGATCGTGAAGATGGTCGACCCCGAGACCGTCCTGGTCGGCACCAACGTGGACCGCGACGACCAGATGCGTCGGGTCTCGGCCAAGCTCCGCCCCGGGCTCCGCGAGATGACCCGGGGGCGCGCGGCGGGGGACGTCCTGGCCCGGGTGGACCTCGACCCCTACCACCGATCGTTTGCGAACGTCAGCACCCACCTCCTCGCCCCCGAGGCGACCGAATCGGCCCTCCGAGAAGCGCTCCGCCGGGGGCGCGCCTACGTCTCCCACGACTGGATGTGCGACCCGACCGGCTTCCGATTCGACCTGATCGCCGAGGGAAAACCGGTCGCCTCGATGGGCGACGAGATCCCCTACAAGCCCGCAGGCCGCATCGAGGCCCGGTCGCCCGTCCCCTGCAAGCTCCGCCTCGTGGAAGGCGGCCGGATCGTCGCCGAGGCGACCGGCGATCGGCTGGAAGTCGGGATCGAGGCCCCCGGGGCTTATCGGGTCGAAGGCTGTCTCACCCTCGACGGCGAGGACCGGGGCTGGGTCTACACCAACCCGATCTACGTCCGGGCCGCCCCCGCACAGCCTTGAGAAGCGAGTCGGCGGGGAACCGTCGCTCGCCTACCGCTTGAGGGGGGGTTGGACTTCCCAAATAACTTCAGGAAATGCCCCCAGATTTCATCGAGTCAGACTCGCTGCTGTTCGTCGTCGAAACAAGCCCGCGCCGCAGCTTGGGCTTCTTGAAATTCCCCGCCAGCACTTCCCCCGTTACTCTCCGAGTCGCCTCTAGCTTCTTGATCGACGGATTCGTCACGCCCGTTTTCCAGTTGTGGACGGTGCGGGTCGTGACCTTGACCTCTCCTCGCGCACCTGTTCGGCGACCGCCAGGAGGCTCGCCCGCCTTTCTCGGGCGGGCTTCGCCGCCTTCGCGACGGCCGACTTGCTGCGCCTGGAGTCCCGACGGCGCACTTCCAAGGGGGAGACCGCCCCGACGTCGGCCTGGCTTAGCTTTTGCGTGTTCTGGCCGTCCGTTCGGGATCGCCGATCCCTTCGGAAACATCACCGACCCATTCATCGGTCCCCTTGGAGTCTCTCCATGGCCGCCAGCACCCGCTCGTCATCCTCCGCCAAGGCTCGCAAGGACCCCGAGGGGGGCCTGACCGCGGCCGGGCGGGCGTATTTCCAGAAGACCGAGGGTGCGAACCTCAAGCCGGGCGTGAAGAAGCCGCTCAGCGCGATGACGCCCGAAGAGATGAAACGCAAGGGCTCGTTCCTGCGACGGCATTACGCGACCCTGCGCGGGCCGCTACGCGACGAGGACGGCAAGCCCACGCGGCTGGCCCTGCAAGCCCACGCCTGGGGCGAGCCCGTCCCCAAGACGGCCGAGGCCGCACAGAAGCTCGCCGAGAAGGGGACCCGGCTGCTCGAACGCTATCGCAGGTCCAAGGCGAAGGCCGGCGGCGCGTCCCGGAAGAAGGCGGAGGCCTGACCGCCGTGGCCACGGCGAAGAAGGCGGCGGCCTCGAAGACGGCCCGCAAGTCGTCCCCCGCGACCTACACGGACCCCGACCTGCGCGACCGGCTGAAGGCCGAGATCCAGGCCGGCGAAAAGGGGGGCAAATCGGGCCAATGGAGCGCCCGCAAGTCGCAACTCCTGGCGACCGAGTACAAGAAGGCCGGCGGCGGCTACAAGAAGCCGCGCGGCAAAAAGACCGAGGCCCAGCAAAACCTCGACGCGTGGACAGACCAGGAGTGGACCACCGAGGACGGCAAGCCCGCCGTCCGCGAAGGCGAAACCGCGCGTTACCTGCCGAAGGAAGCTTGGGAGAAGCTCTCGCCCGCCGAGCGGAAGGCGACTGAGGCGAAGAAGAAGGCGGGCTCGCGCAAGGGGAAGCAGGTCGTCACCAACACCGCGGCGGCCCGGCGCGCACGCAAGAAGACGTCTACCTGACGATCGCGATGAAGCCGCGGCCTCAGGGCTTCAGCTCGACGTTGGAGATCCCCCGGACGCCGGGGTGGAAGACGTTGTTCGCGAAGTGCAGCCCGACGGGCGCGGTCGGACCGCCCTCGACTCGGACGGCGTACTGGTATCGGGGCGGGACGACCTCGGGCTTGCCGTCCCGGATCAGCGTGTCGCGGCCAGTGTCGTACACCAGGTTGCCCTGGATGATCACGTCGGTCAGCGGAGGGTTCTCGGGGACCTGGCCGTGGTCGAAGCGGAAGGGGCAGCCGCCGCTCTCGTCGCCCCAGATCCATCGGGTCTGGCCGAGCCCGAAGTCGGTGATGATGTTGTTGGCGATGATCGAGCCGCCGTCGACGTTCGCCGCGCGGGCTGGCCGGTCGCCCTCGGCGGCCCGGGACGGCAGCGAGGCGGCGCCGGGCATCATGCCGATGCTCCAGAGCGAGTTCTTGATGAACTGGTTGCCCGTCACGATCACGTGCTTCGAGCCGTGCATCGCCTTCATGCCGATGAGCGCGTCGTTGACGATGTTCTGCGACAGGATGACGTGGTCGGCGTGGATGTCGAAGCCCTGGCCCGCGCGCTCGACGTAGTTGCCGATCACCCGCGTGCAATCGGTCGTCTCGGGCGAGGCGACGTGGATGGCCGTCCCCTGCATCCAGTTGTCGGTCTCGCCCCGCTCCCAGTCGCGGGCGCTGGCGATCCGGCCCCGGACGGCGTTCTTCTTGATGATGCGGCCGAGTTCGAACTGGCGCTTGACCTCGGGCGTGGCGACGAGCCGATCCTCGCGGACCCGGTTGCCCTGGATCAGGGTCCCCTGGCATTCCCGAATCATGACGCCCGTGCCGATGATGCAGCGGAAGGCGAACCCCTGATCGGGGGTGCCCGTCCGGTCGTCGATCCCCACGCGCTGGTAGTTCTGGACCAGGCAGTCGCGGACCTGTGAATCGACGCAGTTCAAGAGTTCGACGGCCCCGGCCCGGGTCTGGTTGTCGACGACCTTCAAGTCCACGAGGGCCACGTCGCGCGAGTCGGTGGCCAGCACGGCCTCGAACTCGGTCTCCCGACGGCCCTCGGGACGGGTCAGAGTGAGGCCGCGGAGGCTGGCACCGTCGGCGTGGTCGATGCGGACGACGGCCTTTGTGGGGTCGGCCTGGATGATCCGCCCCGAGCCGCTCAGCCCGCCGCCCGCGGTCGCGATCCGGATCGTCTCATGGATCTCATGGTCGCCCGGGGGGACCTCGACG
The DNA here is from genome assembly GCF_029589435.1 of Paludisphaera mucosa. Lineage (NCBI taxonomy): Bacteria > Pseudomonadati > Planctomycetota > Planctomycetia > Isosphaerales > Isosphaeraceae > Paludisphaera > Paludisphaera mucosa. The sequence continues at coordinate 4,544,346 of NZ_JARRAG010000002.1, forward strand.
ACCTTGCCGGGGTTGGCGTCGAGCGCGGCCTGGATCGACGGGTAGCGGCCCGAAGAGACGTCGGAGTCGCCCCGGGCCCATGACGCGGCCGGCCCCGCGGCCAGGAACAGCAGGGACGTGGCGCCGACGGCGCGGAGAAGACCGATCATCGTATTCCTCGTCATGATTGTTCCTCGGCCGCGCGAGCCCGTTCCAGGAGGACCCGCACGCGTTCGATCGAGGCGTCGAGGTTCTTCTCGACGTCGTGGCCCCAGAGGCGGAGGACGGCCCAGCCGCGGCGGCGGAGCAGGGCGAAGTTGCGGCGGTCGCGGGCGCGGTTGCGCTCGATCTTGGCGCGCCAGAAGTCCGACAGCTTGTGCTTCCACTGCGGGTAGCGCCAGCCGTGCCAGAAGTCGCCGTCGACGAACACGACGACGCGGGCCTTCGTGAACACGAAGTCGGACTTGCCGGGCAAAAGCTTGTAGTTGCGTCGATACCGCCAGCCCAGGCGGTGGAAGGCCGACGAGACCTTGCGCTCAAGCGACGTGTTCTTCCCTTGCACCGCCTGCATCGTCCGCCGGCGCTGGTCGGGCGTCAGGTTGTCGACCACGAGGCGTCCTCCGGGCCTCCGGGATCCCCGTCGCGAAAGCCGGCGACAGGACGTGCCGATCGATCCATTGTACGGCCGGCACGCAGACCGCGTCGCCGAATCCGAACAGGTTCTGGATCGTGTTGGAGACCAGCGGGAACTCGGGCGCGCCCTGCAGCCGGGCGTACTCCCGGGGCGACATCCAGCGCATCCGGATCCGGCCCGCCTCGACCACGATCACGATCTGCTTGGCGCTCCCGCCGCGGGGCGTGCGCAGGCAGCCGGCGACGCCGTCGAAGCGGACCTCGGCGCGGGTGCGGCCGTCGCGCTTGCGGCGGTAGATCGTGCCGACGAACGACCCGCCCGAGGCCGCCGTCGCGTCGATCCGCTCGCGGTGGCGGTCGTGCATCATGTCGCGGTGCCTGGAGACCGCCGCGGCGTCCCACCAGTCCTGGCCGTCGTCGCGGTCGATCAGGGTCGCGACGTGCGGCGGCGCCCCCCGGGGCGCGGGGACGTCGAACGCGATCCAGCCCGTCGGCAGGTCGATCGACCGCATCAGGTCGACGAGCCGCGCCGGCCGGATGCGGCGGTCGGCCGACTCGACGCGCTCGGACCAGGCGTCGGCCAGCCAGCCCGAGGGCGGCTTGAGCACGGTCCCGGGCGGGCTGAGCCCCTCGGCCGCGCCCACGACGAACACGCGGGGCCGGCTCTGGGGGAGGAACATGGCGGCGTCGAGGGTGAAGGCGTCGAGGCGGTAACCCAGCGCCGCGAGCGCCATCGCGGCGGCTTCGAAATCCTTGCCGCCGGCCGAGGTGAGGAAGCCCGTGACGTTCTCCAGCAGGACCAGGGGCGGTCGACGCTCGCCGAGCTGTTCCATCGCGCGGATGAAGCCGAAGAAGGTCGACGAGTGCCGCCCCTCGAACCCCCGGCCGTGGCCGGCCAGCGAGAGGTCGACGCAGGGGAACGAGGCCGTCGCCAGCCGGGGCCGGCCCTCGATCCGCGCCACGACCTCGGCGGTCTCCCAGACGTCGCCCAGGTGGAAATGGCCCTCGTCGCCGAACCGGCTCTCGTAGAGCGCCCGTTTCTTGGGGTCGACGTCGTTGGCGTAGATGCACGACCACCCCGACGCCCCGAGCGCCTCGCGCACCAGGCCGATCCCGGCGAAGAACTCGCAGAACGTCTTGTCACCCGCCGCGCCGCTCATGTCGGGCCCGCCTTCGCCGCCGCGCCGGTCTCGGAACGTCGCCCGCGCCGGGGGAAGCCTATCACACGATGCGTCAGCGGCCCTTCGCGGCCGGATCGTCGAACGACCAGCGGGCCTCGATCGGCGCGTCAAGGTCGTCGACCCAGACCTTCACCGGGGGCGAGGTCCGGCCGCGCTGCTTGTGCACCAGGTAGGCTATCAGGCGGCGGTCCCAGCCCAGCTTGTGGAGGACGAACGCGACGAGCAGCGCGGTCGCGGCGAAGATCGCCAGGACGACCGCCAGGAACGCGGCGAGCAGCATCGCGGCGAGCAGCACGAGCAGGTGGAGGAACAGGATGAGCGGCGGCATCGGTTCGCCCCGAGAGGGGATGGTTCGTCGTCCGTCCCCGTTCATCCTATCCGCCGGCCGGCGCGGCGGCCATGGCGGGCTCCGGGGGGCCGTCGCGGGGGTTGTTTCGGGGTTGACCGGCCCGGGGGATCGCAGCAGAATGCGGCCCTCAGGTTTCTGGAGGCTGGCGCATCGATGGTTGTACGTCTTGGAATCAGGCTCTGTGTGATTTGAGGCCGGCTCGCCATCGGAGGCGGGCGGCCGCGTCGCCGCGACGAGTCCCGGGCGGGGATCGAAAGGTCCGCGCGAGGGCGGCGGTGGGGCGGTCGTCTCGACGACCCGGATCGGGTGGGGGAGCAGTCCGGAGGATTGCCCCCGCCATTCGGACGGGTCGGGGAAAGCGGGCGAGGTGGAATCTCACGCTTCATGGAGAGGATCGGATCTCGGCCCGCGAAAACTTGCCGAATTCTCCGGAAAACGGGGCGGCGGGGCTCGCGGCGAGGACGAGGAGATCGGTCCGACCCGGTCATCGCCGACAACGTCCAGCTATCAAGGAGGATACGCGCCGTGACGCGTCCTGGATTCACCCCCACGGCAGTTCTAGCGGCTTCCACCCTGCTCGCGCTCGGGGCCTGGGCCCCCCGCGCCTCGGCCGCCGCGATCAACCCCAACGCCGCGACGGCGACCGCGTACTATCGACTGACGGCCGACTCGCCCCTGCCGGCCCCCGCCGCCAACATCGACGGCCCCCAAGTCGTGGCGCTGGTCACGCCCGCCGGCGGCGTCGTCCCGCCCACCAAGGCCGACGGCACCCAGGGGAGCCCGCTGACCATCCTGGGCGACTCCCACGGCTTCGACGCCGACCAGCTCGTCGTCGCCCTCAAGGACTCGGCGACCGACTCGGGCACGCCCGAACAGCTCCTGGGCCTGGTCTTCTTCGGCCAGGGCCTGCAAGCCGGCGGCGAGCTGCACTTCGCGCTCAGCATCGACGGAGCCCTGGCCGGCGACCCGCCCAAGCTGGTCTCGTCGACCCCCGGCGTCACCATCACCGCGATCCCGCAGACGAGCACCGACCCCGGCTCGGGGGGCGGGACCGACAACGGCGGCTCGACGCCGAACGTGCCCGAGCCCGTCGGCTTCGTGCTCTGGTCGGCCGCCGCCGGCGCCATCGCGCTTCGCGCCCGGGCCCGCTTCCGCGCCCGGGCCCTGACGTCCCACGGGACGGCTGCCGCCTGAGCCGATTCGGCGATGCGACCTCTCGCGTCGCCGGTCGAAACCGTCAGGCTTCGTTTCTTTGGCATATTCCGCCCTCCGGACGTTGATTTTTCGCACCAACGCCCCTGGGCCTCACCGTTTCGAGGTGCCCGGGGGACGGCGATGCGCAAAATTGTTCTTGGTTGTATCGACGTGAATCACCCATAATGACTTCTCCTCGCGATTGCTTCCGGGCTCTCGGGCTTGCATGACGGCTTGCTCAACACCAGGGATCGATCCTAGCCATGAGCGAACCTTCCGCAGACATCCTGGTCGTCTGTCCCCACTGCTCGACGCGCCTGCGCGTGAGCGGCGGGTACGAGGGGGGGTCGGTGACCTGCCCGCGATGCGAGCGGTCGATCGCCCCGGCACCGTTGATCGCCTCGGGCTCCAGCTCGGGGGAATACGCGACGAGCACGCTGCTGGACCTCGAAGGGGCGGAGTACGTCGCGGTCGCCTGCCCCGAGTGCGCCACGGGCCTCCGCGTGCGCGCGAAGTACGTGGGAAGGCACGTCCGCTGCGGGAACTGCCGCGCCAAATTCCTGGTCGATCCCCCCGGGCCGTCGGTCCTCGACGCCCCGACGACGGCCCCCTACGCCCGGGGCGGGGAGCTTCGCCCCGACCAGGCAGCCCCCACGCCCGACCCCGACGACCCCTGGCAGGGCCGCGCCGAGGTCATGAAGCTGCTCGACGAGCTGGCCGCCCTCCAGGGCCGCAACGCTCGGCTCCAGGCCGAAGTCGAGCACCTCGAACGCGAACGCGACGTCGCCCTACGCGAAGTCGCCCGGCTCCGATCCCAGCCCGTCCGGACGGGGTCGCCGGCCGCGAGACGTTTCGCCCCCGCGTTCGACGACGGCGAGCCGACCGTCCCCTTCACCTTCCTCGACGAGACCGCGCGGACCTCCGCCCGCTGACGCCGGATCGCCCGTCCTCGCGGCTTCGACCGTCGATTAAGGGCTGCTGGGCAGCCAGGGCTTGATCATGGGATAGGTCCGGCCCGTGCCAAACTCCCGATTGGCCGGACCGATGGGCGTCCCGCGGGGGGGACGAATGGGCGCGCGGCGGGCGAACGGCGAGGCGACCCGGACGCCCGGGTTCGCGTAATAGACGGGGGGCGGTTGGGGCTGATACCGGTAGATCGTCCCGGCCGTCGCCGGGACGGGAGCGGGCTGGACGACGTACCACCCGGCGGGCGCCCCGGCCGCCTGCGCCTTCGCCTCGGAGCCGACGAGCCCATGGCCGACGACCGCACACGTCACGGCCAAACTCAACCCGGAGATCCGGCGCACGACCTTCATCGCAACCGCTCGCTTTCCTCGTGAGGGCGGAGCGGTCGGCGAGGCGGGTTCCCCCGCAGCCCGTGGCCGCTCGGTCTGCATGCCGCGTTTTCTCGGTCGGCACCGACGTCGCGATGCGTCGAGATCCGGAGCCGAAGGCCCGCACCCGGCCTCGAATCCCTTCGATCCCCAGACACGAGAATCTTATTGCGCACTGATCGAAGGTCAAACGCGCGGAATATTTAAGCACTCATCCGGGGCGATCAGGGGTCGCGGAGGATGCGGCCGGCGAAGAGGCGGTGGACCTCGCGGCCGTCGTCGAGCAGGAGCGCGCCCTGGGGGTCGATCCCCCGGCCGACGCCGGCGAGGTTGCGGGGGCCGACGGCCGCGCGTAGGGGACGGCCCCGGAGCAGGTCGAGGCGGGCCCAGGTCGCGGCGAGCTCGGGGTCGTCGGCGGCCAGCCGGCGGAGGGCCGTCGGCAAGCGGTCCAGGGCCGCGGCCAGGAACCTCGGCAGGACGTCGAGGGTCAGGGGCTCCGGCTGGAGCGCGCCCAGGGACGTCGCCATCGCGGCGACCTCGGGGGGCGCCAGGTCGAGGCGGGTCGCCACGTTCACGCCCACCCCGATGAGGATCCGGTCGCCGGCCGGGGTATCGACCCGCTCGGGGAGGATCCCGGCGACCTTCCGGCCGCCGACCTCGACGTCGTTGGGCCAGCGCACGCCCAGGCCGGGGTCGCGCCAGCCCAGGGCGGCGACGGCCTCGATCAGGGCGACGGCCGTCACGAGGGCGATCCGGGGCTCCTGGTCGAGGCGGACGCCGTGCTCGGCCGGGTCGAGGACGACGGTGAACGTCAGCGAGCCCGCGTCGGACCACCAGGCGTTGGCCCGCTGGCCCCGTCCCCGGGTCTGCCGCCGCGCCCAGACGGCGAACGGCGGGGCCCGGCCGGGGTCGACCGACATCGCCCGGGCGGCGGTGCTGGTCGACTCCAGCTCGTCGAAGATCAGGACCTCGCGGACGAAGGGCCAGGGGGGCGGTGGCGGAGGCGGGGGCATGAGGGCCTCGCTCGCGTCAGGCGTCGACCAGCTTGAGCAGCAGGTCGCCGGCCTTGACCTGCAGCCCCACCCGCGCGGGCAGCTCGGCGACGCGGCCGGGGCGTTCGGCGGTGATGGTCGTCTCCATCTTCATGGCCTCGATGGAGAACAGCTTCTGGCCCTTGCGGACGGGGTCGCCCACGGCCACCGCCACGCCGACGATCAGGCCCGGCAGGGGCGAGCCGATCTGCATGGGGTCGGCCGGGTCGGCCTTGGGGGTCTCGACCACCGACGACGCGAGCGAGCGGTCCGGCACCTCGACCTCGCGGGGCTGGCCGTTCAGCTCGAAGAAGACCGTGCGCTTGCCGTCGGAGTGGGGCTCGCCCACCGCCAGCAGCTTGATGATCAGGGTCTTGCCCGGCTCGATCTCGAAGACGTTCTCCTCGCCCGGCTCGGCCCCGTAGAAGAAGACCGGCGTGGGGAGGACCGAGGTGTCGGAGAAGGCCTTCTCGTGGGCGACGAGGTCGGGGAAGACCCGGGGATACATCAGGTAGCTGAGGACGTCGAAGTCCGAGACCTCGGCCGGCTCGTCGTCGCCGCGGATCTCGGCCACCTTCTTGCGGATCGCGTCGAAGTCGGCCGGCGGCAGGTTGGCGGCGGCGCGGTCGGTCAGGGGCTTGCGGTCCCGGAGGATCCGCTTCTGCAAGGCCGGCGGGAAGCCGCCCGGGGGCTGGCCCAGGCGGCCTTCCATGAACTCGACCACGCTGTCCGGGAAGGCCAGCTCGCGGTCGGGGTCCATCACGTCGTCCGGGGTCAGGTTGTTGGCGACGAGGAACAGCGCCATGTCGCCGACGACCTTCGACGACGGCGTCACCTTGACGATGTCGCCGAACATCGCGTTCACCTCGCTGTACGACCGGCAGACCTCCAGCCAGCGCGGCGAGAGCCCCAGGGCGTCGGCCTGCTGGTACAGGTTCGTGTACTGGCCGCCGGGCATCTCCAGGTCGTACAGGTCCGAGGCCGGCGACCGCGGGCCGGACTCGAACGGCTTGTAGAGGTCGCGGACCTCGTCCCAGTAGCGGCTGACGTCGATCAGGGTCTGGTGGTCGACCCCGGTGTCGCGGCCGGTGAACCGGAGCGACTCGACGACGGCGTTGAGGCTGGGCTGAGAGGTCAGCCCGGACATCGAAGCCACGGCCCCGTCGGCGACGTCGAGCCCGGCCTCGGCGCCCATCAGGACGCTGGCCGCCTGGGCCCCGCCGATGTCGTGGGTGTGGAAGTGGATCGGCACGCCGACCTCGTCGCGCAGGGTCTTGATCAGCTTGACGGCGGCGAACGGCTTGCAGAGGCCGGCCATGTCCTTGATCGCGATCAGGTTGGTCCCGCGCTTCTCCAGGTCCTTGGCCATGGCCACGTAGTACTTCAGGTCGTACTTGGTCTTGCCGGGGTCGAGGACGTCGCCGGTGTAGCAGATGGCGGCCTCGCAGATCGCGCCGGCGTTGCGGATGGCCTCGATGGTCGCCCCCATGTTGGGGACCCAGTTCAGCGAGTCGAAGACGCGGAAGACGTCGATGCCGGCCCCGGTCGCGGCGTTCACGAAGGCCGCGACGACGTCGTCCGGGTAGCTCGTGTAGCCGACGGCGTTCGAGCCCCGGATGAGCATCTGGAAGAGGATGTTGGGGATCCGCTCGCGGAGCGCGGTCAGGCGCTCCCAGGGGTCTTCCTTGAGGAACCGCATGGCGGTGTCGAACGTGGCGCCGCCCCACATCTCCAGCGAGAAGAGCTGGGGCAGGCGGTGGGCGTACGCGTCGGCGACGCGGAGCATGTCGCGGGTGCGCAGGCGGGTGGCCAGCAGGCTCTGGTGGGCGTCGCGGAAGGTGGTGTCGGTCACGAGCAGCGGCTTCTGCTCGCGGACCCACTTCGCGAACCCCTCGGGCCCGAGCCGCTTCAGCCGCTGGCGGGTTCCGTCGGGGGGGGATTCCAGGTGCTTGTAGGCGGGCGGGGCCGGCTCCGACGGCACGTTCCGGCCGGGGTCGCGCTTGACGCCCGGGAAGCCGTTGACGGTGACGTCGCCGATGTACGCCAGGAGCTTCGTCGCCCGGTCGCGGCGCTCGGCGAACTCGAAGAGCCCGGGGGTCTGGTCGATGAACCGGGTGGTGCAGCGGCCTTCCAGGAAGGTCTCGTTCGTGACGACGTTGATCAGGAAAGGGATGTTCGTCTTCACGCCCCGGATGCGGTATTCCTGCAGCGCGCGCTCCATGCGCGAGGCGGCGTCGACGAACCGGCGGCCGTAGCACGAGACCTTGACCAGCAGCGAGTCGTAGAACGGCGTGACGATCGCGCCGGTGGTGGTGGAGCCGCCGTCGAGCCGGATGCCGGGGCCGCCGGACGAGCGGTAGTGGGTGATCCGGCCGTAGTCGGGGGTGAAGTTGTTGGCCGGGTCCTCGGTGGTGATCCGGCACTGGATCGCGAAGCCCTCGGTGTGGACCGAGTCCTGGCCGTCGATGCCGATGGCGGGATTCGACAGCGGCTCGCCCTGGGTGATCAGGATCTGGCTCTTGACCAGGTCGACCCCGGTGACGATCTCGGTGACGGTGTGCTCGACCTGGAGCCGGGGGTTGACCTCGATGAACGAGAAGGTCTCGGCCTCGTCGTCGACCAGGAACTCGACGGTGCCGGCGTTCTCGTAGCCGACGGCCCCGCCGATCTTCAGGGCGGCCTCGCAGATGGCGTGGCGGAGGTCCTCGTCGAGGTTGTAGGCGGGGGCGATCTCGATGACCTTCTGGTGCCGGCGCTGGATCGAGCAGTCGCGCTCGTAGAGGTGGACGAGGCGGCCGTGCTTGTCGCCGAGGAGCTGGACCTCGATGTGCTTGGCCTTGCGGATGAACTTCTCGATGAAGGCGTCGGGGCAGCCGAAGGCGGCCTGGGCCTCGCTGCGGGCCTGTTCGAGGGCCCCGTCGAAGTCCTCGGCCTTCTCGACGACCCGCATCCCGCGGCCGCCGCCGCCCATCGACGCCTTGATGATGACGGGGAAGCCCATGGCCTCGGCGACCTTGCGGGCCTCCGGGCCCGGGAGGACCGGCGGGCTCCCCTTCAACACGGGCACGCCGGCCTGCTCGGCCAGGGTCCGCGCGGCGACCTTGTCGCCGAGCTTGTCGAGGATCTCGGGCGTCGGGCCGACGAAGACGATGCCGGCCGCGGCGCAGGCGCGGGCGAAGCCGGCGTTCTCGGACAGGAACCCGTAGCCGGGGTGGATCGCGTCGACCCCCTTCTCGACGGCCAGATCGACGATCGCCTGGATGTTCAGGTAGCTCCGGATGGGCTCGCCGGCCTGGCCGATCTGGTACGCCTCGTCGGCCTTGAGCCGGTGCAGGGCGAATCGGTCCTCGTGCGAGTAGAGGGCGACCGTGCGGATGCCCAGCTCATGCGCCGAGCGGAAGATGCGGATGGCGATCTCGCCCCGGTTGGCCACCATCAATTTGCGGAACGACGTCATTCGGATCTTCCCGGCGGGCTGGGGGATGAGCGGCTCGACTCGATCGGGCCGCGATTATCCCAGAACCTCCGGTCAGAATTCATCCTCATTTTCCGCCTGGACCGGATTCTCCAGCGTCCCGATCGTCGCGATCGTCGCCCGCACGCGGTCGCCCGGCTTGAGGAACGTCCCGGTCGACGAGCCCACGCCCGACGGCGTGCCGGTGGCGATCACGTCGCCCGGCTCCAGGGTGACGAACCGCGAGACGAACGACACCACGGCCGCCACGGGGAAGACCATCTCGGCGGTCGACGCGTCCTGCTTGACCTGGCCGTTGACCGTCAGCTTGATCGCCAGCGCCTGGGGGTCGGCCACGGCGTCGGCCGAGAGGATGCACGGGCCCATCGGGCAGAACGTGTCGTGCCACTTGCCGTGGAGCCAGTCGAAGAACTTGTCGCGCTCGCGGGGCTTCCGCCCGGGGTTGGGCCGGAACGACCGGTCGCTGACGTCGTTGACCACCGTGTAGCCGGCCACGTAGTCCAGGGCGTCGGCCTCCGCCACGTCGCGGCACCGCTTGCCGACGACGACCCCCAGCTCGCACTCCCAGTCGATCTGGTCGGGCGAGATCCGGGGGATGACGATCGGGTCGCCGGGGTGGGTGAGCGTCGTGCTCGGCGGCTTCATGAAGACGTAGGGGAACGTCTCGTCGCGCTCGGTCGACGTGTAGCCGCGCTCGACGAGGTGCTTCGAATAGTTCCCGGCCAGGAAGAGCAGCTTGCCGGGGCTGGGGAGCGGCACCAGGAGCTGCACCTCCTCGCGCGGGATGGTCAGCTCGTTGAGCGAGATGACGTCCAGCTCCTCGATCCAGTCGTGCAGCCGCCTCGCCTGCTCGTACGACTCGCCGCCCGGGGGCAGGAGGTCGAGCAGGTCCTCGGTGGCGGCCAGCAGCATCTCGTTGTCGGTCTCGCGGCTGTACATGTCGGCCGCCTGGTCGAGCGGGATCACCACGTTGTCGCCGTAGAAGCCCGTGAGGATCAGGTCGTCGCAGCGGAATCGACAGACGCGCATGATCGTGGCCCCCGACGCCCAGATCGAACCGAGATGTCCCGACGCACGACCTCAAGATGAGAGGATGATGGCCTCCAGTGTATCTCGGCCCGACCGCGAGTCCAGAAGCGTCCGATCGCCCCGAGCCTTCCACCGGACGCGAGAACCGCCCCCCCATCGGCGACGCGATCGGCCTGGGTCGTCCCTTTCGAATCGCCCCGGGGTCGGGGACTCGCCGCACTTCGGAGCCGCGGGGGATTCACGATCTCGGGTCCTCGGCCGGATCGGGCTCGGGAGGATGGCCGCTCTCGGGCAGGTACTCGCCCAGCAGCTTCCATTCCATGCCGTTCCCCCATCCGGCGCCATGATCGCTGACGATCCGCCTGCGCGAATCTTCGCCGATCCGATGGCGGCCGAAGGTCAGGAGGGCCAGGATCGATCCCGGCCGCAGGTGTTCGCTGGCCCAGGAGAGGGGCGAATCGCCGTGGCAGTCCCGGGCCTCGCGATCTGCGCCGTGCTCCAGGAGGAACGAGACGACGGCCTCGTCTCCGTAGGCCGCGGCGCGGTGCAGGGGCGTCTCGCCCTTCGTGCGGACGTCGCGCATGAACGCGCCGGTCTCTCGATCGGGGATCGTCCGGGCGTTCACGTCGGCACCGTGTTCGACGAGGAGTCGGACGACGTAGAGGTAGTACGGTCGGCCCGACTTGGCGAGCGCGCCATGGAGGGGGGTCTCGCCGGTGTCGGGCAGGGCGGCGTTCACGTCGGCGCCGTGCCGAATCAGGAAATCGCAGACTTTCCAGTGCCCGAAGAAGGCGGCGTGGCCGAGTTCCGCGTCGAGCGAAAGGCTGCCGAGGTCGCCGCCCGCCTCCAGCACCGCCTTCAGCGCCGTCACGTCGTTGTAATAGACGAACCATTGCAACGCCCGGACCGGCCCCTCCTCCAGGACCTCCCGCCAGTCGGGGAGGCACAGGAGTTCGAAGACGAGGTCGGTGCGGCCGTCGCCGATACGTTCGAGGATTTCTTTCTTGTTCATTCGCCGTCACCTCGTCTCGAACGCGCCGCCAGGGCCGGGCTCGAAGCCTCATCGGCAGGATAACCCGGGGGGCGCCGGCCGGCAACGCGTCGAGTCGGGACTTCCGCGGGGATTCAGGGATCCTTGAAGTAGGCCAGGGCCAGGACGGACGCGTCGCCCGCGTCGATCCGCCGCTTGTTCACGAACGCCGCGCAATCGACGATCGCGGCGTACAAGTCGGAACGGCGGCGGTACAGGTCGGTCGCGTCGCCGAGGTCCAGCACGACGACCTCCCCCGGGGCGACGTGCCACGCGGTCATCTCGGCCGACGGATCGTCGAGATACGACATGCAGTCGATCCACGCGTTCATGTTTCGGCCGTAGAAGGGCGGGAAGCCGAACGCCTCGGCGAACGCGTCGTGCAGCGCGTCCTCGTCGGTGATTCGACGGGCGTCGATCGAGACGAGCCGCATACCGCATCCCTCCCCGCCGGGATTCCGCCTGGTTCGATTCAGGCGATCGCCTCGCCGTGGAAGGCGCGGCGGGCGAGGTTGAGGCCGCCCTGGGCGGGTTCGGCGACGAGGGTGGGGATGGGTTCGTAGCCGCGGCCGCGGAGGTCTTCGAGCAGGGCCTCGGCGAGCAGGGGGGTGGAGACGAGGAAGCCGCCCGAGAGGCCCAGGGGGAGGGGGCCGGAGATCCAGCCCAGAGATCGTGCGGCGGCGGCGGCGGTCTCGGCGAGGTCGCGGGCGGCGGGGCGGATGAGCAGGTCGACGAGCGACGGGTCCTTCGCGGCGGCCGCGATCACGGCCGGGGTCAGGGCGGCGATCCGGGTCCGGTCCATCCCGGGCGCGTAGACGGCCGAGACGATCTTGCCCGGGCCATCGATCCTGAGGGCCTTGCAGATCGCCTCGGTGAGCGGGTCCAACTCGGGCGGGCGAGGGTCGCGGCCGTCGAGGCGGCGGGCGACCAGGCGGAGCGCGGCGACGGCCACGGCGAAGGCGCTCCCCTCGTCGCCGAAGGTCGCGCCCCAGCCGCCGGCGCGGGCCTTGCGGCCGTCGGCGGCGCGGGCGACGGCGATCGAGCCGGTGCCGGCGATCACGCCCACGCCCCAGGCCTCGGGCGTGCCGGCCGCGACCACCAGGTCGCCGTCGTTGACCAGGACCAGGCGGTCGGCCCAGTTGCCGGCCACCGACCACTCGCCCAGCAGGGCCTTGTCCTCGGGGCGGTCGAACCCGGCCACGCCCAGGCAGGCGACGGCCACCGCGCGCGGCCAGAGGCCGGCCGCGGCGAACGCCCCGGCGATCGCCTCCTCCAGGGCCGTGCGGGCCGCGGCCGTGCCGACGGCCTTGGCGTTCGACGGCCCCGCCTCGCCCCGGCCCACGACCCGGCCGTCGTCCAGGCCGATCAGGGCGACCGTCGAGGTGCCGCCGCCGTCGACGCCCAGGAACAGCACCTCGGCGGACTCCGATGCGCCTTCGCTCATAATCGGCTCGCCCCCGTCTTCGCCTCGACGGCCCGCCGCACCTGGCCGCCGTGGGACTCCAGCAACGCCTCGGCCTCCTCGGGATCCACGCCGGCGAGGTGCGCCGTCAGCGCCACTTTGAGCCGGCCGCCGCTGGCGGCCAGCAGCTCGCCCGCTCGGGCGTCGTCGACCTCGGCGAGTTCGCGGAGCATCCGGCGGGCCCGGATCCGCAGCTTCTCGTTGACCGGCGTGAAGTCGATCATCCGGTCGCCGAGCGTCTTGCCGATCAGGATCATGGCCCCGGTGGTGATCATATTCAAGGCCATCTTCGTGGCCGTCCCCGACTTCAGCCGCGTCGAGCCCGCGATCACCTCGGGGCCGACGAGCAGGGCGACGTCCAGGTCGACCTCGGCGCCGAGCAGGCTGGGTCGGTTGCAGGCGATGCCGACCGTCGCCGCCCCGCGCCGCTTCGCCTCGCGCACGGCCCCCAGGACGTAGGGGGTCCGGCCCGACGAGGCGATTCCGACCACGACGTCTCGGTCGTCCACGTTCATGGCCGCGATCTCGGCCGCGCCGACGTCGGCGCGGTCCTCGGCCCCCTCGATCGAGCGGGTCAGGGCGGGGGGGCCGCCGGCGATCAGGCCGACGACCATCTCGGGCGGCGTGCTGAACGTCGGCGGGCATTCGGAGGCGTCGAGCACGCCCAGGCGGCCCGACGTCCCGGCGCCGACGTAGATCAGCCGGCCGCCGCGGCGGAACCGCTCGGCCGTCCACTCGACGGCCTGGGCGATGTTCGCGGCCTCGGCCCGCACGGCCGCGACGACCTTGAGGTCCTCGTCGTTCATCAGCTCCACGATCCCCAGCGCCCCGACGGCGTCGATGGCCGTCGAGCGGGGGTTGCGGGCCTCGGTCAGCAGGTGGTCTTCCAGCGCCATGATTCGGGTCAGCTCGTCGGTTGGAGGGATTCGGAGGCCGGGACGGCCCGGGCGGCGGGGAAGATCCGGCCGGCGGCCAGGCCGACCAGGAACGTCGTCGTCGAGCCCACCAGCGCGAACCAGGGCCAGGCCAGCGTGGTGCCGAACTTGGCGTACGAGACCGCCGCGACCCCCGCCGCCATCCCCGTCAGCGCCGCGCCCTGGCCCACGGTTCGGGTCAGGTTGCCGAGCACGAACAGGCCCAACAAAATGCCCGTCGTGAACCCGGCGATCGTCAGCGCGTTGGTCACGACGCTCGACTCCAGGCCCGTCGCCCACCAGGCGACCGAGGCCTGCACCGCGCCGAAGGCGACCGTCGCCAGCCGCGACAGCCGCATCAGCCGGCGCTCGTCGACGTCGCCCGAGATCGGCCGGTACAGGTCGTTGATCAGGGTCGACGCCGAGGCGTTCAACGACCCCGACAGCACCCCCATCGCCGACGCGAAGATGGCCGCCACGACCATCCCCTTGATGCCCGTCGGCAGGTATTCCACGATGAACAGCGAGAACGCCTGGTCCGACTTCGTCAGCGGCGAGGCCGGCGGGAACTGGCCGAAGAACACGTAGAGCGACACGCCGATGAACAGGAAGAGGCCGAACTGGGCCAGCACCACGAACCCGCTGGCCACCAGCGCCCCGGCCGCCTGCTTCTGCGACCGCGCCGCCAGGTAGCGCTGGACCATCATCTGGTCGGCCCCGTGCGTCGCCGTGTTCAGCACCATGCCGCCGATCAGGCCGGCCCAGAAGGTGTACGGCTTGGTCAGGTCGAACCGGAAGTCGAACGTCCGGAACTTGCCGGCGGCCGACGCGGTGTCGACGAGCTGGTTCCAGCCGCCGGGGAGCTTGCCGACCAGGACGTAGAGGGCGATCAGCGCGCCCACGATGTAGACGGTGAACTGGAGCACGTCGGCCCAGATGACGGCCTTCACGCCGCCGAGGTACGTATACACGATCGTGGCGGTCTCGACGGCGATGATGGCGTACACGATCGGCCAGCCGGTGACGAACGCGAGGACCGTCGCCGCCAGGAACAGTCGCAGTCCGTCGGCGAGCGTGCGGGTGACCAGGAAGAGGATCGACGCCGTGCGCCGCGTCGCCTGGCCGAAGCGGTTGCCCAGCACCTGGTACGCGGTCTCGATCTGCCCCCGGAAGTACGACGGCAGCAGGAAGGCCGCGATGATCATCCGGCCCGCGATGTAGCCCATCGGCAGCTGGAGGAACTCGAAGTCCCCCTTGTACGCCTCGCCCGGGACGCTCAGGAAGGTCACGGTGCTGGTCTCGGTCGCCACGATCGAGATCATCACCGCCCAGGCCGGCATGTTCCGCTCGCCCAGGAAGTACCCCTTGAGCCCCTGGTCCCCCCGGCCCCCGATCCACCCCCCGAGCGCCGTACACCCCAGGATGTAGACCACGATCACCGCGACGTCGATCGGACTCATCTGCCTCACCGTTGCTGAATCGATCCGGGATGCCTATCAAGGTCTGTGCGACGCCTTGCGGTCGGGAGAGAGAGGAAGATCTTAGCACAAGCCCCGCGCGCGTTGCAGCCTCATCGATCACGGCCCCGTCGGCCGCCCCTTCGATGATCGCCATGACTGACGTATCAATGCATCGATAAGTTTCGAGGAAGCGCCGACCGGGGGGTGGGCCGGCTGCACTCTCTTGCTGGGGAGTCGCTCCGGCCGGCGGCCCCCTGCGCGTGGGACGGGGCCGGTCGCTCGCGTCCGACGACGCCCACCTCACGGGAGTGCATCTCCGCCTGACCCGGACGGGTCGGCGCGGATCCACCCATGCGCATCATTCGGAAAGTCGCCGTGGAACCCGCTCTCATCCCGGCGCATTCGCAGGACTTTTCGTGCAGTTCCTGTACTTCGAACCCATCTACCCTCATCTTCTCCTGATTCATGATCCATATCCATTACAATACATCTGGCTTATACGCAACGGAATGGGCCCACCAAGTCGGGAGAAGACCGGCATGGCCATGGTGAACTTTCGTCGCATCGTCCTCGCCTCGCTCGCCGTCTCCGGCCTCGCCCTGGGGGGCGGGCGTGCCGACGCCGCCTTCCTCAACGGCGTGATCAGCCTCTCGGGCGAGGCCTCGGCCAACGGCCCCATCGTCTCGATCAACGGTCCCGTCCCCGCGGCCGACCCGTTCGGCCTCGGGCCGATCCTCAGCGTGGGCGCGGGGACCGGCGACTTCCTGGGGACGATCGACCGCGTCAGCCACGTCGAACCCATGAACACGAACCAGCTTCCCAGCGACGGCGGCCCGAACTTCCTGATCGAATTCGCCCTGGGCGTCGGCATCGAGCCCATCGGCACCTTCCGAACCTCGGGGAAGCCCGCCGTCGACCAGCAGAATGAGGGCGCGGGGGGGCTCGCCGACAGCCGGTTGCTGATTTACGACGGCTTCTTCACCCCGGAGCCCGCCGGCGACCTGGGCGACTTCCAGCGGACCCGATGATCCTGGAGATCCGGTTCACCCAGGTCAGCCCCTTGACTATGATCAATTTCACGGCCACGTTCTCCAGCCGCGGGGCGAACGTCCCCGAGCCCATCAGCCTCGTCCTGGCCGGCGTCGGGTTCGTCGGCCTGCTCGGCTTCGCCGTAGCCCGACGCGGGCTGGGCCGGGTCGTCGGCTGATCGGCCCCCCTCGCGACGGGAGCGGCTTTCCACGCCGGGAACCGCCGAGCGACGGTCCGTCGTCGCGCGGCGATCGGCGTCGCGAGCGTCATTCGACGGTTCGCGACGCCTTGTCGGCCAGGTCCTTGAGCGGCTTCTCGTCGCGGGCCGCGACGCTGCTCTTGCCGAGGCCGACGACGACTTTCTTGAGAATGCCGGTGAACTTGAACGGCATCCTGTCGACGTAGTCCTCGACGACGGGGGTGCCCGTGTCCATGCCGACGTCGAACGTCTCGTCGAGCGAGAAGCGGGTGGGGACGGTGCGCTCGATCTTGCCCTGCGCGACCTCCTTGCCGTCCACGGAGAGCGTGCCGGAGCCGCTCTTGCCGTAGCCGGGTCCGTCGTAGTGGAAGGCGAACTTGACGGTGTGGGCGCCGGGGGCGAGCTTCTCCGTCGAGGCGACGCGGTACTTGTGCTGGGGCTGGTTGGAGAACGCGTAGGCGAACTCCGGCCTGCCGTCCCTGACGAGCAGCCCCCAGCCGCCGAAGCGGCCGCCCTGGGTGGCGAGCACGCCGTCGGCGCCCCCGTCCGGGACCTGGACTTCCGCGGTGACGGCGAAGTCCTTGTTCCTCACGTTCGGGGCGGCGCCTTCGGGCACGCGGATCGTCCCGGGATAGTACGTGAACGTGTCGCGTCCCCGCGTGAGGCTGGGACGGATCGAAGGATCGAGGCGTTCGGCCGCGCGGGTGTCCAGCGGGTAGACGTTGTATTTCTTCGCCTCGCGATCGAAGACCGCCCGCAGCTCCTTGAGCTTCTCGGGGTTCCTGGCCGCGAGGTCGTCCGCCTGCGAAAAATCCTCCGCGACGTGATAGAGCTCCCACTGGAAGTCGTCCGGTTTGTAGTCGCCGCCGAGGTTGATCCAGGGGACGCGAAGGGGCGTGGTGTTGGCCATCCATCCTTCGTGATAGACGGCGCGGTTGCCGATCATCTCGAAGTACTGCGTCGGACGCCTCGTGGGCGCCTTGGCGTCGTCGAAGGTGTACACGAGGCTGACGCCCTCGATGGGGACCTGCTTCACGCCGTTGAGCATCGTGGGCTGAGCGACCCCGGCGGCTTCGAGGATCGTCGGCGCGACGTCGATGATGTGGCTGAACTGCTGGCGGAGCCCGCCCTGGTCCTTGATGCGCCTGGGCCAGGAGATCACGAGGTTGTTGGCCGTGCCGCCGAGGTGCGAGGCGACCTGCTTGGTCCACTGGAAGGGCGAGCACATCGCGTGCGCCCATCCCACCGGGTAGTGGTTGTAAGCCAGCGGGCCGCCGAGGTCGTCCATGATCGAGAGGAGATACGGGACCGTCTCCTGGACGCCGTTGGCGGCGACGCCGATCTCGTTCGACAGGCCCTGCAACGTCCCCTCGCCGCTCGCGCCGTTGTCGCCCATCTGGTAGATGATGACCGTGTTGTCCATCTCGCCCGTGTCCTCGACCGCCTGGATCACGCGGCCGATGTTATGGTCGGCGTAGGCGAGGCACGCGGCGTACACTTCCATCATCCGCGCGTAGACCTTCTTCTCGTCGCCGCTGCGCGATTCCCACGAGGGGATCTCGGCGGGCCGGGGCGTGAGCCTGGTGCCGGCGGGTACGACTCCCAGGGCGATCTGGCGGGCGAGGGTCTCCTCGCGCAGCTTGTCCCAACCCTGATCGAACTTGCCCTTGAACTTCGCGATCCATTCCTCGGGCGCGTGGTGCGGGGCGTGGCAGAGGCCCGGCGAGTAGTAGGCGAAGAACGGCTTGTCCGGCGCGAGCGAGTTCTGCTGGCCGATCCAGGCGACGGCGTGGTCGGCCAGGTCGGCGTCGAGGTGGTACTTCGGGTCGTTGGGCGCCTCGATCGGCTTGGTGCCGTCGAACAGCGCGGGATGCCACTGGTCGGTGTCGCCGCCGATGAAGCCGTAGAAGTACTCGAAGCCCAGCCCGGTGGGCCAGAGGTCGAACGGCCCCGCCTGGCTCGACTGCCAGTCGGGCACGTTGTGGTTCTTGCCGAACCAGGACGTGTTGTAGCCGTTCTGCTTGAGCGTCTCCGCGACCGTGCCGCACGACTTGGGCATCAGCGTGTTGTAGCCGGGGAAGCCCGTGCCCATCTCGGTGATGACGCCCGAGGCGCAGGTGTGGTGGTTGCGGCCGGTGATGAGCGCCGCCCGCGACGGCGAGCAGAGGGCCGTGGTGTGGAAGTTGTTGAACCGCAGGCCGGCCTTCGCCAGCTTGTCGAACGTCGGCGTGGGGATCGGCCCGCCGAACGTGGACGCCGCGCCGAAGCCCACGTCGTCGGTCATGATGAGCAGGACGTTCGGGGACCCCTTGGGGGCGGCGACGGCCCTGGGGAAGTCCGGCGTCGAGTCCGCTGCGGTCCGGCCGACCTTGCCCCGGAAGGGCGGCGGCGGGATCGGCAGGACGTCGCGGGCCGGGTCGGCCGCCGGCGGCGCGGGTTTGGTCTCCTGGGCGGTTACGCCGGCCAGGTCGGCGCCGGCCGTCAGCCAGCCGAGCAGGAGACCGCAGGTCGCCGACGCCGGCGTCGGCGAGAATCGTCTTCGACTCACGATGCGACCTCTTCGAAGTTCTTGGACGTACGCATCATCGGAAGCCTCGCCGACCGAATGATCGGCGTTGATGCGATGGGCGGCCCCAGCGTATCTCCCGGATCGCGGCGCGAATACGGGCCAGGCCGGAAATCGTCCTCATTCCGGGGGAGTGTGAGCCCCCCGGCCACGAGGCCCGGAGTTCAGGATCACGGGCGACGAGGGACGCGCCTCGACCGGATTCGCACCC
The DNA here is from genome assembly GCF_029589435.1 of Paludisphaera mucosa. Lineage (NCBI taxonomy): Bacteria > Pseudomonadati > Planctomycetota > Planctomycetia > Isosphaerales > Isosphaeraceae > Paludisphaera > Paludisphaera mucosa. The sequence continues at coordinate 4,563,422 of NZ_JARRAG010000002.1, forward strand.
GCGTCGCTCCGCGGGGCCGATCAGCCCGCCTCGATCGCGACCCGAGGGGCCTCCTCGGCCGCTCGCCGCACCACCCAGGCCCTGGCCGCGGTGCCAGCCGCGAAGAGGACGATCATCCCGGCCGGGCCGACCAAACCGGTGGGGAAGCCGGTGGTCCGGATCGCCCACATGAAGCCGAGCCAGGGGAGGACGAACAGCAGCCCCGCGGCGAGCCCCCGCGCGAAGGCCGCCCAGTAGCCCGGGCTCCGCATCCGGCCCCGCATCGCGGGATTCGAGACCGAGGCGGCGTCGACCCCGAGCAGGTCCGGCAGCCGCCTGGCGCGGATGAAGGCGGGCCAACACTCCATGGGTCGGGCCAGCGTGTAGGCGAGCCCGGCGAAGAGGGCCATGGGGACGCTGAGGGCCCCCAGGAGGCGCATCCCGACACTCAACGCCTGCTCCCGGCTCGGGGCGCCGACCGCGACGATCATCAGGGCGACGAAGAGGAGGACGCCGCCCGCGATCATCGAGCCTGCGAAGAGTAGGTTCCGCCTGACCTCGGCGTCGATCTCGGGGGTCCGGGTGAGCATGTCGTCGCTCGCGTGAGGAGTGGGTGGGTCGCTCAGGGACGACGCCGGCCCGGAGGACAGCGATTATGGGTCGGTCGCCGACGCGACGCCATGAGTCGCACCCGGAATCCTCGGATACTTTTGAAACATTCTCGCCCTCCGTCACGCTTCCCGCGTCGGCGAACCGGCTGCAACATTCAAGATGCGTGGGGCGGCGCGAGCAGCCCGTCGAGGGCCGCCTCGATCATGTCGAGGCGGGCCAGGCCCTGGCGGAGGGGCGGGGGGATCTGAGACTCTCCCCAGTAGGCCCCGGCAAGCTGACCGCAGACGGCGCCGATGGTGTCGGCGTCCTCGCCCAGATTCACGGCGCGGAGGACCGCCTCCTCGAAGGTCGGTGCGTCGTGGAACGCCCAGAGGGCGGCTTCCAGGCTCTCGACCACCCAGCCCGAGCCCCGGATCGCCGGGGGGGCCTTGCGTCGGTAGCTCCCCGAGGCGACGTCCCAGATCAACGGGTGGAACGGCTCGACCTCGTCGATCCGGCGGAGCGGCTCCCAGTCGCGCGCGAGGACCTCGGCCCGATCCCCGCCCCTCATCAGGGCCGCGAGCACGATCGTCAGGTATCGGCAGGCCGAGAGGCAGTGCGGGCTGGCGTGGGTCACGAGGCTCGATTCGGCCCCCAGCCGCGCCAGCTCCTCGACGCGGTCCGGGAACAGGCCGACGTGGCGGATCGCCACCGGCGCGAGCCGCATGATCGAGCCGTTGCCGCTGGCCGACTCCGACGGGTCGCCCGAGGCCCGCGCGTCGCGGCCCACCTCGAACCGCCCCAGCGCGTCGTTCGTCGCGACCCCGACGTCGAAGCAGCGGCCGTTGACCGAGTACGCGCCCGTCCGCAGCCATTTCAGGTAGCGGTCGGCCTGGTCGTCCAGGTTCCAGCCGGCCCTCGCGAGGCTGTCGGCCAGGGCCAGGGCCATGCTCGTGTCGTCGGTCCACTCGCCCGCGTTCAGGTCGTGTAGCCCGCCGTCGCGATAGCCGACGACCGGCGGGAACGTGCCCGGCCGGCGGAACTCCACCGCCGCCCCCAGCGCGTCGCCCACCGCCAGCCCCACCAGGGCCCCCCGACGACGGTCCGTCAGGCGGCCCCCACCGGCATTGGTGTCGCTCATGATCGACTCCTCGTCGAGCCTCCGTCGAGCCGAACGACCTTGCAGCCCCCACCATGATGGTTCCGCCCTTGCGTCGCTGCAAGCGCCGCGGCCGGGACGTCGCGAAATGTCGACGTCGCCGCTGAGAGGATGCGTCGGCATGGGCTGGGGACGGCCGGTGGGTCAGACCCGCGGCAGGCAGAACTTCCCCAGCACGGCCGGGCGGCGGGCGCCGGTGACGGCGGGGAGGGAGGTCGGAAAGCCGAAGAGGGCCTCGTGGGCCAGGACGGCGAAGGCCATGGCCTCGCGGGCGTCGCCGGGGACGCCGCGGGCGTCGCCCAGGAGCAGCCGCGCGGGGGCGAGCAGCTCCGCGAGGCGGCCGAACAGCGCCGGGTTCTTCACGCCGCCCCCCGCGCCGATCACCTCGACGACGGGCGGGACGAAGCGGGCGAAAGCGTCGGCGACGGTCCGCGCGGTGTACTCGGTCAGGGTCGCCATCAGGTCGGCGTCGAACCGGCCCAGCAGCGTCCCGGCCCGTTCGACGAACGCGTCGCCGTACATCTCGAAGCCGGTCGATTTGGGCGGGCGGCGAGCGAGGTAGGCGTCCTCCGCGAGCAGGCGCTCGACCAGACCCGGATCGACCCGGCCCGAGCGCGCCAGGGCGCCGTCGCGGTCGCAGGCGAGCGTCCCCCCGGAGATCCGCCGGGCGAGGCGGTCGAGCAGGGTGTTGGCCGGGCCGGTGTCGAAGCCGAAGACTCGCGACGGGTCGGGGTCGAGCACCGTTACGTTGGCGATGCCCCCCAGGTTCAGGACGGCCCGCCGCTGGAGGGCGGCCTCCGGGTCGCGGGGGGCGTAGAGGATGACGTCGGCGAACGGCGATATCGGCGCCCCCTCGCCGCCCGCGGCGACGTCGCGGGCGCGGAAGTCGGCGATCACCAGCGCGCCGGTGCGCTCGGCGATCACGTCGCCGTCGCCGACCTGGAGCGTCGCGCCGATCGCCCCGGGGACCGAGCTGTGGTGATAGACCGTCTGCCCGTGCGACCCGATCAGGTCGACGTCCCCCGGCGCCAGGCCGGCCTCGGCGAGCGTCTGCAGGCAGGCGTCGGCGAACGCCTCGGCCACCAGCACGTTCAGCTCGGCGACGTCGCGGACGCCCCAGCCCGCCAGGCCCAGGATGCGAGCCTTGACCTCGGCGGGGTAGGGGGTCTCGGCGTAGTGGATCAGCTCGACGCGCGCCCCGGCACGGCCGGCCGCCGGCGTGCCACTCCCCCCGATCCGGCAGACGGCCGCGTCGATCGAGTCGGCGCTCGTGCCCGAGATCATCCCCACCACGATCCGCGACGGCTTGCCCGTCCGGGCTCCCAGCAACTCGGCCACCACGCTCATGAAGACGTCCCCGAATATCCCATGACCGGCCCAGGGGACCATCCTAAAGCAGTTCCCACCCCGTCGAGAAGGGATGCTGCGGTCGGGCCGCCTGTCGGATCTCCGCCGCGACGCCGGCGGCGAGCAGCCGGGCCAGGTCGGGTTCGAGATCCCGTCGGGCCCCGGTCCGACAGACTCCGGGAAGCCGCTTCCGCAGAGCGATCGCCTCGGCCGGCGTCAGGCCGAGGCCCCTGCGAAGCCGGCTGACCATCTCCAGAGGTGCGTCCGCCGGCTCCCGGATGACCAGCTCCCAGGCCTCTCGTCGACGCTCCAGCTCGGCCTCGTAGTCGGCGACGGCGTCTTCCGTCGCGCCGGAGGTCCCGGTGGAGCGGATGCTGCCGTCGTGCCGATCGATGAGGAGGGGCCCGTTACCGCCGACTGCGTATCGCAGGTCGCCGTCGCGCCATCCGCGGGTGGTGTAGAAAAAGACCCAGCCCCACTCCCGCTCGATGGTGAGGTCGTCGAGGATGACGAGTTCCCACGGCCCCGACCGCAGCCCGTGCCGGCGACGGAGTTCGAGGAAGACCTGCAATCGGGCCCCGTCCCGCGACAGCATCGAAGCCCCCTCGCGCCGGCCCCCGCGCCACGCCGGCCGGCCCGCGTCATACTACCTCGTGCGGCGGCGCGCCCGCTAGGACCTCCGAGAGGAACGACGGCCCCCGGGACGATGGTTGCGGAATCGGCGTCGATTCGTTAGGATCGCCGGCCGACGGACTCATGGATTCGACCTCATGGATGGGACTCAGATCATGCAAGCGAGTCGACGTCGTCCTGCGCGATGGGCCCTCGCGGCGATCCTCCTCCTGCCGGCCGCGGCCTCACTCTGCGTTTTGGGCGTCCGGATCGCGACGGTCGCCGGCCCCGCGGGCCCGCTGAGCACGACGACGAGCGGCGAGTCGGTCCAGCTGCTCAACATGCTGAAGGTCCAGCGCGGGCTGCCGCTGTACGATCGGCCGACCGAGCCGCCGTTCTATCCGGTGGCGCTCTACAACGCCGGCTTTTACGCGGCGTACGCCTGGGCGACGGCCTGGCTCGCGCCGGCGATCGTCGACCTGACGCGCGGCGCCCGGCTCTTCTCGCTCGCGCTGGCGTGCCTCGGCCTGGGTGCGACGCTCGCCTACGGGCTGGTCGACCTGCGGCGCCGCGGGCCGGGGGAGGCCTCGCCGATGCTGGCGCCGGCGATGGTCTTGGCGGCCCTGGCGACCGCGTTCGGCGGGCTGCCCGGCTGGTGGGTCCTCTCGATCCGCCCCGACATCGGGGCCGCAGCCCTCGGCGCGGTCGGGCTGGCCCTGGCCTTCACCATCGGCCCCCGCCGCGAGCTGACCGCCGGCCTGGCGGCGGGTGCGGCGATGGCGGTCGCCTGGTCGTTCAAACAGTCGTGCGTCCTCGTCTTCGGCGGCCTGCTCCTGGCCGCGATGTACCAGCGGCGGTGGCGGTTCCTCGCCGGGCTCGTCCCCCCCGTGGTCGCGACGATCGCCGGCCTGCACCTGCTGCTCGGGCCCGAGTACCGCTACAACACGGTCTTCGCGACCTCGCTGGCCGGGTTCGACGTCCAGAACGTGACGACCCTCTCGGCCCACCTGGCGATCAAGGGGATCCTGCCGCTGGCCGTCTCGATCCTGGCCCTGGCGACGATGCGAGGCGCGGCCTGGCTGCGGCCCGACGAGCGGATCGCCCTGGCCGCCTGCGCCGCGACGACGCTCTTCGGCGGGCTCGCCGCCTGCCTGCGCAACGGCTCGGCGATGAACTACTTCTTCGAGTTCAACGCCGTCGCCGGGTTCCTCGCGGTGATCCTGGCGAGGCGGCTCGTCGAGGCCGTCGCGACGTCCGAACGGTCGGCCCGGCCGGCCCTCGCGGCGCTGGCCGTCGCGGTCGCGTGCGCATCGGCGCAGGACGTCCTCAGGCTGGCCGCGCCGGCGCGGTTCGACCTCGTCCAGGCCCGCTTCGACGTCGACCGCAAGGCCGAGTTGGACCGCGTCCGAACGATGCTGCGCGAGGCCGACGGCCCGGTCTACTGCCAGCCGGCGCTCTCCGGCCTGAGCCTCGACCTGCCGTTCCCGGTCTACACCTTCGACGACGAGCCGTTCTTCCACCGCCCGGCCGCGCTCCGGGGACTGTTGAAGGGCCCCGGAGTCCAGGGCCAGATGGCGGCGCACCACTTCCGGATGATGGTCGTCGAGGCCGAGAGCGACGGCCTCGCCGGGATCGTCCGCGACGCCGGCTACGTCGAACAACCGGGATGGACGCACCTGCGCGTCTTCACCCTCCCGCCGCCGCCGATGACGGCCAGGCGCTGAGTCGAGCCGACCGAATCGTCATGGACCGCGACGAGCGAACACCCGGAAGGAGCCACGGCATGCGTTCGACGACCTCGGCCGACATGGACGGACATGCCTCCCGCATGGCGGCCGGCGGTCGACCGGACGCGGTCGCGGCGGTCGATTCCCCGGCGGAATCCCACCGGCGGTTCGATGTGATCGCCGTCCTCTGCCTGGCGATCTGGGTGGTCGCCAGCCGGGCCCCGTACCTCGACACGTTCGACTTCATGGGCAAGGACGGCCCGCTCTACGTCAACGCCCTGAAGCTCGACGCGACCTACGACGTGCCGATGCCGGGGAACCTCGGCTACGTCCTGCTGGGCAAGCTTGCGAACGTCTTCTGGGCCGAGCCGGTGACGGCGTTCCTGGCCGTGAACGTCGGCCTGACGATCGTCGGCGCGGCGTTCGCCTACCTGTTCGGCACGCTGGTGGTCTCGCGGCCGATGGCGGCGGCGGCGGCCCTGGCGATGACCAGCAACCCGATGGTCTGGTGGCACGGCGGCGCGATCGCCAGCTACCCCGTCTGGCTGGCCGTCCTGCCGGCCATCGGCTTCTTCGGCATGCGCTACCGGCGCGAGAGCCGGTTCGGCGACCTGATCGGCGCGAGCGCGGCGCTCGGGCTGGGGATGATCCTCCGCCCGGACCTGCTCTTCTTCGGGACGCCGCTGTGGGCCGGCTCGCTGCTGCTCGGCCGGGCCTCGTGGAAACACTGGCTGATCGGCGCGGCGATCCTGGCGGCGGCCTGCTTCGCCTGGTTCTTCGGCACGGCCTGGGTGCTGGGGGGCGTCGACGTCTACCTGGGTCGCGTCCGGGCCAAGCACGAGGGCGACAAGGCCGGCTTCTCGCTCATGGGCCGGGGCCTGTTCGAGGGCCTCGTGCGGAACGTCGTGAAGTACGGCCTGTTCCTGGCCTGGGGGTCGTGGCTCGTCGTACCGCCGTTCCTGATCGGCCTGGCGAGATCGCTCCGGCTTGAGAACTGGCGGGGGCTGGTTCTGGCGACCCTCTGGGTCGCGCCCTCGTGGGCCTTCTCGTTCCTGATATTCGCCGGCAATGCGGGCCTCATCTTCCCGTTCCTGCCGCTGCTCTATCTGGGCGCGGTGATCGGCCTGCGGACGCTCGCCGGCGAGCGGCGGGCGGTCCTGGCGATGGGCGGGCTGGCATTGCTGAGCGCCCTGCAATTCACCCAGACTCGGCTCCTGCCGCAGCACGACCAGCGCGATGTGATCCTGAACGTCACCTTCCTGCGCTACAGCGGCGCGGGCCTCACGCAGCGCTACAACTTCAACCTCGACGACTTCGACGTCTCGCCCGCCCTGGCCGACGTACGCCGACAGATGAAGAATCCCGAGCCGATCCCCGGCCAGCCCGTGCTGCTCCCGGGCCAGTTGCTGCCGCGCTGAGGGACGGGGACCGTCCCGCCGGCTCAGTAGCCCACGACCTTGATGACGCCGGCGGACTTGGCGTCTTCAGGATCCTGGAAGACGACGTCGGCGGGGTCGCGGCGCGGGGTGTCGATCGCCAGGAAGACGATCGGCTGCTCGATCAGATCGGGCAGGGCGTGGACGGTCCCGCGCGGGAAGATGATGAGCTGGCCGGGGCGGAATTCGGCCTTCGTCGCCGGATCGCCCATCCAGAACGCGCCGCGGCCCGAGAAGACGTAGAGGCATTCATCGCATTGCGTGTGATGGTGCGGCGGGACCGGGCGATACACGGGCGGAAGAACCGCACGCTGGCCTCGGGTCGATCGCGGATGTACTGGTCCAGCAGCATCGTGTCGGCCGAATCGGGGAACCCCGCGGCGACCTCGGCGAGGTCGAATCGGCCGGCGTCGGATCCCCCGCAATGCTCGCTCATCGAGCCGTCCTCCTGGGGTGGGCCCGTCGCGCGGCCCCTCGCGTCGAGGCCGCGCGACGGTCGGATTCCGACCGGGTCGTCAGACTGAGACGGGAAACGGATTCCGCTCGGTGAAGGCGGCCTTCTGGTGCCAGTAGGGGTAGGCGAGCGGGCGGCCGCTGGCGGCGTCGAGCCTGGCGACCTGCTCGGGCGTCAGGTTCCAGCCCACGGCGCCGAGGTTCTGGCGGAGCTGCTCCTCGTTGCGGGCGCCGATGACGATGGTGGCGACCGTCGGCCGCTGCAGGAGCCAGTTGAGCGCGACCTGCGGGACGCTCTTGTCGACCTCGGCCGCGACGGCGTCGAGAGCGTCGACGACCTGGTAGAGATACTCGTCGTCGACCTGCGGGCCGGCGTCGACGGCGAGCTTGGTGTTGAGCCGGCTGACCTGCGGTTTGGGCTGGCCGCGGCGGAGCTTGCCCGTCAGGCGGCCCCAGCCGAGCGGGCTCCAGACCACCGCGCCGACCCCCTGGTCGAGGCCCAGCGGCATCAGCTCCCACTCGTAGTCGCGGCCGACGAGCGAGTAGTACGCCTGGTGCGCCACGTACCGCGGCCAGCCGTGGCGGTCGGCCGTGGCTAGGGCTTTCATGAGGTGCCAGCCCGAGAAGTTCGAGCAGCCGACGTAGCGGATCTTGCCCTCGCGGACGAGCTGGTCGAGCGTGCTCAGGACCTCCTCGTGCGGCGTCTGGGCGTCGTAGGCGTGGAGCTGGAACAGGTCGATGTAGTCGGTCTTCAGCCGCTTGAGCGCGGCGTGGACCGCGTCGATCAGGTGGAACCGCGAGGAGCCGACGTCGTTGGGCCCGTCGCCGCGGCGGAACGTGGCCTTGGTCGAGATCAGCACCTTGTCGCGGCGGCCCTCGATCGCCTTGCCCAGGATCTCCTCGGCCGCGCCCTTCGAGTAGACGTCGGCCGAGTCGAACATGGTCACGCCGGCTTCCAGGCAGACGTCGACCAGGCGGGTCGCCTCGGCGACGTCGGTCTCGCCCCAGGCCTTGAACAGCTCCGTGTTGCCGCCGAAGGTGCCCGTGCCGAAGGTCAGCGCCGGGACCTTGAAGCCCGAGGCGCCGAGTCGTCGATACTCCATGATGAGATCATCCTCCCCGTTGGAACAAATGTGGAATCGAACGTCCGTCAATCCGACCGACCCGCTCCTCAGGCCCTCGCCGCCCGGGGCGGTATCACGCGGGCCTCGCGGAGCTGGTCGAAGAACTCCAGGAACATCTCCTCCGTGTCGATGCAGTCGTGGAACCCGTGGCGGCGGGCCTTGATCGTGCTGGTGATGTTGTCGAACTCGCTGTGGAAGATGAAGTCGCCGAAGCCCCAGGCCGCGGCCTGCTCGTAAGGGATCGAAGCGAGGCCGTACCGGGCCCCGATCGCGTCCCAGAGCGGGCCCTTGTCGGCCATGTACTCGGCGAGCTTTAAGGGGACGGGCGGGGCCGTCTCCATGTCGAACATGCGGGCGATCCGCGGCCAGAGGTGCTCCCAGCGGAAGGAGTCGCCGTTGGTGATGTTGTAGACCTCCTCTCGCGCGGCCGGGGTCGTCCCGGCCCAGTCGGTCGCCCTCGCCAGGACGTCGGCCGAGGTCACCTGGTAGAGCGCACGGTACGCGCCCAGGGGCCCCGGGAAGCGCAGGGGCAGGCCCAGCTCCTTCGAGAGCGTGGCGTAGACGGCGATGACCATGGCCAGGTTCATCGGGTTGCCCAGCGCGAACCCGCAGACGGCCTCGGGGCGGAGGACCGTGTAATGCCAGGCCTCGCGTCGACGCTTCAAAATATCTTCCTGGTCGTAGTAGAAATTGGGCGGCATGAGTCGCGGGTCGTCCTCGCGCGCCGGAGTCTTGAACGGACCCAGGTCGGCTCCGTAGGCCTTGCCCCCCTGGTAGAGCGTGACGTGCCGGAGCCCCGGCGCGGCCGCTTCCAGGCCGTCGAGCGTGTTCTCCAGGAGGGCCGAATTGACGGCGCTCTTCTCGGCCGCGGTGGCCTTCTCGACGTAGGCGGCGAAGACGAGATGGGTCGCGTCGGAGAGCCCTCCGAGCTTGGCGCGGGCGTCGGCCGGGTCGAGGAGGTCGACCGCGACGCCCCGCACGCCGGGCAGGTCGACCGGCCGACGCGAGAGGCCGTAGACGGTCGTCCCGGCCTGCTTCGAGAAGTGCACCGCGGCGTTGCGGCCGATGACGCCCTGCGCCCCGGCCACCACGACGACCCGCTCCGCTTCGGACATCCCTTCACTCCTCTTGATGATCAAGACTTGTTCGGCGACGGCGACTTCGGCTTCCTCGCGACCTTGGCCGGGGCCGGTGCGGGCGGAGGACTCATGAACGACCGGGCGTGGGCTTCGAGCAGCCGGCCGGCGGTCGCGCCGTCGCCGGCCTCGAGCGCGTCGACGACGAGCGAATGCCACCGGGCGATCGACGGCCAGTCGAGGTCGCGGCGGGCGAGGGTGATCCTCGTGCGGGTCTCGAACGCGAGCGACTCCCAGATCTGCAGCAGGGTGCCGTTGCCCGCGGCCCGGACGATCGCCCGGTGGAAGTCGAGGTCGTGGCGGGCGTAGCCCTCGCGGTCGCCCCGGGCGGCCTCGGCGATCAGGGCGTCGACGGTCGCCCGCAGGGCCTTCGCGTCGCCCTTGAAGCCCGCCGCGGCCGTCTCCGCGGCCAGCCGCTCCAGCGACCCCTTCACGGCGTAGGCCTCGGCCGTCTCGTGGTCGCCGACCTCCCGGACCCGCGTCCCCTTGTACGGCGAAGACTCCACCAGCCGCAGCGACTCCAACTCCCGCAAGGCCTCGCGGACCGGCGTCTGGCTCGACTCGAACTCGGCCGCGATCTTCAACTCCAGCAGCCGCTCCCCCGGCTTCAGCGTCCCGTCCAAAATCCGCCGCGCCAGCTCGCGTCGGATGTGATCGCTCAGGCAGCTTCGCTCGAAGCCCATGGCCGTCTTCCTCCCCGGGCGAATCGTATATTATCGATAATCGAAGTCAAGGGGCTGGGCCTCGACGGCGACCGACGAGATCTCAGGCGGAGGCTTCGGGGATCAGGTAGCCCAGGTGGTGGGCGCAATGGATGAGCTGGACGCGCATCCATTCGTCGCGGTTCAGGGGGCCGAACAGGTGCGACGGCTGCAGGGGGCCGGCGTACGATTCGAACCGGTCGACGGCCCTTCGCAGGCGTTCGACGGCCGCGGACTCGTCGCCGTTGGGGGGCGGGACGGTCTCCTTCATCGTCGGGGCCCCAGCGGGCATCTCGCCCCGGGCGATCACTCGACGGGCCGCCATCGGGCCGATGGTGTTACGCACCACGAAGCAGAGTGGCCGCATGACGGCCGGCGGCGTCGGGAATCCGTCCATGGGGAACGTGATCCAGTCGGCCAGGTGGCCGCACGCCTGCGCCAGGTCCCACTTCCCCGCCCGCCGATAGCCGCCCGCCCGCAGCGCCTCGGCCTCGCGGACGGCGTCTTCCAGGGTCGAGAACTTCAGCTCGCGGCGCTTCAGAGCGGTCGACACGGCCATCCTCCGTCGGCTGTCGTGGCAGATCCGTAAATTACAGGCGGAACGCCGCGAAAAGTCCAGGCGTCGGCCGCTCCGAGATCGCGCCGGCGGATCGCCCGGAAGGACGGCCGAGGACGCCCCCGGGCTCCCCCCGGGAAGCGCCGCGTCGCGGACGGGAGATCCCGAAAGGCCCTTCCCCCCCATACGCGAGGCGGGTATGAACGTTCGGGAGGAAACCATGCCCGAAGTCACGACCGCCGCCCCCATCCCCGCCGATGCGCCCGCCTGGGCCGCGGTTCTGCGCCGCGCCACCGATTACCTGGTCTGCGACTTCGGCGGCGGGCCGCGGCCGTGGAAATTCGCCTGGGTGATCGACTTCCAAAAGGCGGGGACCTTCCCGTTCCTCGGGCTCCTGATCGCCTGGCATCACAACACGAGCGCAGCGGCCTGGATCTACCTCGCCATGCACGGCGGCTACGGCCTGGTCTGGCTCATCAAGGACCTGGCGTTCCCCGACGCCGCGTGGCAGCGGCGCATCACCATCGGCGGCGGCGTCAACGCCTTCCTGGGCGTACTGGGCTGGTACTGGGCGTTCGGCTGGTTGCTGATCTCGGGCACCTCGCGGCCGACGTACCCGTTGCCGGACCACGCCTGGTTTTGTCTCTGCATCAGCCTTTGCCTCGTCGGCAGTGCGATCATGGTCGCGGCGGACGCGCCATTAGAGGACTGTTCACTCCGTCGGCAGCCACGGGAAGCTGAGGGCCTGCCGTCTTGTCGACGAGGACGGTGGCGCTGACGCCCCCGGTCGGCACGAACTCGATGGCGTGGACCCGGTGCTGGACCTGCGGGCCGTGCTGATACGGCTTCGTGTGCAGGACGATCCGATCGAAGACCTCCCGAAGGGCCAGGGACCGCCGGGACTCCTCCGAGGTCGCGATCTCCTTCCGGACCCGGTAGAGCCTGATCAGGTGCTTGGACAGCCAGGCGGTCGCACCCTTGACCTCCGCAGCCAGGTCGACGCTCGTGGCCTTCAGCCGCTCCATCTCGGCCTCCATCGCCTTCATCTTGGAGTGGACCTTGGCGCGGGCCGTAGGAAGGTCCTTGAAGCCGATCCACTGCTCGGCGAGGGCGTCGTATTTAGCCTCCAGGGCCGCGAGCGCCTCGCGGTTCTTGTGCCGCTCGCTGGCCGACGCCCAGGAGTAGACGCACTCCATGAGCCCCCGGTCGATCTTCGCGCCGTTGCTGGGCAGGACGAGGTCTACCATGCCGGCGTCCTGGTTCGGGACGTGGAACCGCCAGCGGCCGTCGGCGGTGCGCTCGGGGACGTGGACCTGCTGGAGGGCGTTCACCAGGTACTGCTCCATCCGGACGCGGACGTCCTCCAGGCCGGACCGGTCCCGGGCGGCCTGCCGGTAGATCTCGGCGATGAACGCGGCCTCCCCGGCGTCGAGCACGGCCTTCAGGTTGGTGCTGGTGATGCGGAGATACTCGTCCACGGCCTCCAGGATGCGGGACTGGGGGAACCGCATCGGGGTGCAGCCGGTGTCGCCGCCGCCATAAGTCGTGTAAGTCGGGCAGGAGTAGCAGGGGAGGGACTTGTGGGCCCCGCGGTAGGAGAGGCAGCCGAAAAGCTTCTTGCCGCACTTCCCGCAATAAACGAGGCCGCTGAGCCAGTATTTCTCGGAGCGAGGCCCTCGGGACTTCTTGTTGAGGGTGAGGATGTCGTAGACCCGCCGCCAGGTCTCCTCGGGGACGATGGGCTCGAAAAGGATGGACGAGTTGATCCACTCGTCGGGCTTGCGGACGCGGTGGAGGGCGGCGTCGGCCCCCATCTTGAACTCGTCCGGGATGTTCATGTTAATCTCGCCGTCCTTAAGCTCCACGTACCTGGCGCGGCTGGTCCGGTTGAACGAGAGGACGCCCCTATAGATCGGGTTGGTCAGCAGCTTGTAGACGCCGGCCCCGGTCCACATGCCCTCGTTGTGGTGGACGGCGGCATCCCTCTTATCGTTAAAGTGCCTCGCAATCATGTAGGTGGGGAGGCCCGTCAGGGCCATCCGGTACATCTCCTTGACGACCTCGATGCGGCGGGCGAGGCGAGTGGGCCTGACGGTGAGGCGGTCGCCCTGGAGCCGGTCGCGGGGGAAGTTGCAGGGGCCGTCCCACCGCTCGCGGTCGTCGGGGCGTCCGGGCCAGACCCGGTAGCGCCGGCACTTCGTCTCGTAGACGACGCGCCAGCGCTCGTCGCCGTCCTCGTCGACGAGCACCGAGTCGAGGCCGAAGGGGGGCGGGCCCCCAAGCAAGACGCTTTCTTTGGCGAAATCGCGCATCGCCTCGAGCGAGCGGTAGGACTTCTTGGTCAGCTCGGCCATCGAGTGGTAGGCCCCGATGGTGCTGGTCACCAGGGTGGGCAGATCGACGTCGGTGAGGACGGCGCCGTCGCTGACCTGGACGAGCTTGCAGCCGTTGGTCCTCATGGTGTGGACGTAGGAGCCGAACTCCCAGGGATCGCGGAAGCCTAGGCGTTCCTGGTCGTCGATGAGGACGAGGCCGACCTCGCCCTTGGCGACGCGACGCATGAGTTCCTTGAAACGGGCGCGCTTCTTGGTGCGGGCTTGGTGGCGGGCGCCGCCGATGTCAACGAGGTATTCGTCGACGAGGATGCCGTTCTTGGCGGCGTACTGGGCGATGTCCTCGAGCTGGAGCTCGACGCTCTTGCCGTCCTGGGTGCCGTCCTTCTTGTTGTCCTTGGACACCCGGCAGTAGCCCAAGTTCTGTTTCACGACTCGTCCTCCCCCAAGATGATCCTGCCCAAATTAAACGATAGGCCGCGATCACTTGCGGCGTTTCGCGGGAGTTTGAGCAGGCTTGCTGCCGGGAGCGGGCGGGGCTCCCCCAATTCGCTCGTAGTGCTCGCGGATGATCTTGTTGATGAGGTAGGCGCGAGAGCGTTCGAGTGCGGCGGCATCGCTGTCCAGCCTTTCCAGGATGTCGGAATCGACTCGAATGTTAGTGTGGTGCTTCTTCACGACATCGGTCCCCCGGGTTGATGGCGGCCTGTCCTTAGACCCTGGGCGTCTCTGGATCATTTGGCCTTGGTCTTCCTGGCACGCCGGGGCGCGGGGTTGGCGTGCTCGGGTTGCGGCGCCGGGACCTTCTCGTCGGGCACGACCTTGGCGGCCTTCGGTTTGGCCTGCTTGGCGGCCTCCTGCTTCAACTGCTCGGCGGCTTTGGCGATCAGGGAGAGGACCGTCTCGTGGAGGACGACGGTCGACAGCTCGCGATCCATCGCCGTGTTCACCACCTCGCACCAGTAGTCGACGCCCTGGTTCTGGAGTTGGTTCTGGCTGGCACCGCTGCGCTCGGCGGTCTCGTGCATCAGCAGGCGGGTCTCGATTTTTCGATAGGTCACGAGAAGCCGGCTGTGGCCGAGGTGGTTGCGCGACACGTGGGCGATCTTGTTGAGGCGGCTGTCTTCCATCGTCGTGGGCTCCGCGTCTTGACGTCCTCGATCCGGACTCTCGCCGGCGGCCATTCATCGCCATCGAATCCATTATCCCACATACGAATTTATCGTTGTAAGTACATTTTTTTATGCGTAGCCAACCGACCACGAGGCGATGCACAAAGACACCGGTCGCTTCCCTTTGGCGGGCGTGGGCCTCGTTCCATCGGTCGCCCACTGGCCCAGGTACCAGGCGAGGTAGACGCCGGGGCTGGTGGCGATCAGGGCGAGGAGGACGCCGCCCACGATTCAGACGACCTTGTCGCGGTGATCCATGCGGGAGGTGACGGAATTGGTGTCATTACCCTCGAAAACGCGGTCGTTGAGCTTGTCGATGACCACCTTCATGCGCGTGATTTTGGTACCCTACTTGGCAAGGTCGGCGCCCTGCTTGGCGAGGTTCGCGCCAAGGGCGTCGATCTTCGCGATGATCTCTCCCCGGAATCGGATGCCGGCCTCGCGGTCCGTCCTTACCCGCGCATCGCCTCCGTGGATTCACGGATGAGGGTCAGCTCCTCGGGGGCGGGTGGGGGGCATCGCGGGGCTACGTCGGCAAAGCGTGCATGTGGTACTTCAATCTTGCCACTCGGGGCCGGCGCTCGCCTGTGTCGCCTCACATAAGTCCACCGCGATCTGTAAGGACGAGGCCCAGGCGAACGCCCCGACCGCTCCGCGGCGAAGTCAAAGCCGGAGTCGAGGCCGAGGCGTAGGGCGGGCTGAGGACGTTTAAACGGCCGTGGCGGCCGTCGCGGCGATCGGAATGGCCTTGAGCCCGTCTCGGCGTGCCCTGGCGGCTTCCACGTGAGCGAGGTTGAGATCGCACCCGACGAAGTTGCGACCGAGGTCATGGCACGCGAAGCCGACGTTGAAACTGCCGGCGAAGGGATCGAGGACCCAGCCGTCGGGCGGGCTCGTCAACCCGATCAGCTGCTTGAGTAGTTCGACCGGCTTCTCGTTCTCGTGATGTCGTCGACTTGGCGCCACGCGAGGATGCCTGAGCACGCTGGGGACGTCGTTGCTGTGGAATTCGGGGCTCGACAGAACGAAGTGGACGATGAATTCGTGCTGGAGTCGAAAGCTTGTTCCGGTGCCCATCGACCCCTTGTCCCACACCGCAATGGTCCGGTTGCGGAAGCCCGTGGACTCGATGGGGCCGCGCAGGACGTCGAGCAGGTCCTTGTCGGCGAACATCAGGAGCGAACCGGTCGGCCTGAGCAGTCGCGCGGCCAATCGCCCAAACCACCTCGCCGTGTAGTCCAGGCCGCGTTCGCTCATGGCCGCGTTGCCGACCTTGAGTTCGTGCTTGCGGGTCCCCTTCGTGGCGCGGCTGGCCCTGGCGTTCGGGAACGGCGGATCGGTGAGGATGGCGTCGAAACGCACTCGCCCCGTGGCGAGCTTGCTCATGAAATCCAAGGCGTCGGACTCGTCGATGACAAACGTGTGCATTTGATGCTTTCTAGTTGGATGGGGTAGTATAAAATGCGCGCCCACGCGCGTTCGCGCGTGGACCGCATCAAGCCGCCGCCAGGCGGCGATTTCTCAGAAATCCGACAGCGACCCGCTCGCCCCACTTCGGCTCCAGGACCAGCGGGACCGAGAACCCCGGGACGACCGACAGGTCCGCGACCGCCTCGTCCTTGAACGCCGCGACCGACCCGTCCGGGACTTCGAACACCAGCTCGTCGTGAATCTGGAGCAGCAGCCGGGCCCCGTACTTACCCAGGATCGGCTGAACTCGGATCATCTGCCACTTCACGATGTCGGCCGTCCTGCCCTGGCAGATCGCGTTGAACAGGCCCCGGCAGACCTTGTCCAGGCCCATGTAATCGACCTGCTCCGTCGCCGTTCGCACAGCCCGGATCGACCGCCACGAGACGTTCCGGTACGGCAGGTAGTACTCGAGGTTCGGCTTGCAGAGGAGCCCGCACGACCTCCGCACACGGTTCTCCCTCGCCGTGTAGATGGTCTCCCCCTTCGAGCCGTCGCGACGGCACTCCCAGACCTCGTGGAGGTGGAAGGTCAAGACGTGGCGCCGCGGATCGACCGGCGCGGCCAGGATCCAGTACCACGCCCCGCCGGTCTGGACCTTGGCCTCGACCAGCTTCTCGTTCACGAGCCAGTGGTGCGCCGAATCCGTCCGCTCGCGACCCATGAACGTCGACGTCCGGCCGGTGACCGCGATGGAGTGCTCGATGAGCCGACGGAACGCGATCTCGTTCGGGTAGGTCGACTCGAAGCGCTCCGGGCAGGTCTTGGCGACGTCCGTGGTCACGCCGAGCTTCTTGCCGAGGCTGGTCGCTCCCATGAGGTTGACGACCGACAGGACGGCCTCCTTGCAGCGGTTCCGCTCGGTCGGATTGGTCCGCTTGTCGATCCGCTTGCCGAGCATCTTCGTCGCGGCGACCGAGTAGAAATCGCTCGTCGTCGTCTTGAAGTCCCGGGCGAGATCCGAGCCGAGGCTTGGGTCGAAATCCATCCGCTTCGGGCCTCGGGGCCGCTTCGGCTCCCAGTAAGGGTTGCGCTTGTCGAGCCTGCCCTCGTAGATGCGATCGAAGGTCGGGTCGCCATGGCCGAGCCTGACGGCCCGGCCTCGCCGCAGGCCCCTGGTGTGCCGCAGTCGGTCCAGCTTGCAGGTGTCGACCTCGTGGGCGAGGACGCGGACGTCGGCCTGCGCCAAGTCCATCGTCACCAACTTAAACCCCGGCGAGGCGACCAGCACATCCCGAGAACGGAACGTCAACTCCTCGTGCGACAGCCTCGGGACCTCCAGGAACCGGGCCTTCGCCTCGTCGTCCCAACCGATCGTCACCGGCTTCGCCATCGCCTGGAGGTTCGGGCGTTGCGCGACGATCCTCCCGGTCGCGAGCCGGTCGACCATGTCCGATCGGACCCGGCCGTCGGGGTCGATGTGCTTCCCGAACGGCCTGATCCGCGTCAGGAGGGCCTCGGCCTGCCGCATCTCCCCGATGATCGTCAACGATCGGAGGACGTCGGGGCGGCCCTCGTAGGCGGTCTTGAGCAGCTTGAAGTGCTCGACGTCCAGCGACGGCTTGCCGTCCGACTTCCGACGCCGCTTGGCTTCCAGCTTCAGTTCGCCCCAGAGCCAACCGGCGGCCTGTATGTTCGACCGGACCCGGCGGCCGAAGTCGCTCTCGTGCATGGCGTCCAGCCGCTGGAGGACGCCCTCCAGCCGCGCGACCTGCCGATCGATCTCCCCGGCGTCGACGGCGACTCCGGTCATTCTCATCTCGACCAGGACGGGCGTGATCGGGGCGCAGACAGCCCGATGATATCCGCGGAGCCGGACCCGCCGCCAACCCGCCAGGCGGCCCATCAGATGGTCGTAAAGCTCCGCGTCACCGACCAGGTCCGACTTGAGATACCTCCGATGCCGGCCGTAGGACTCCTGGTCGATCAGCCCTTCGAAATGGATTAACACTATCCCGGTCAGCCGAGGGACCACGTCCTTGAGCTTGTAGTTCGCGTAAGTCTCCAGGCCCTCCACGAACTTGTGGTAGAACCGCTTGACGTGGACCGAGCCACCGTCCCGGGACCGATCCTGATCCAGCAGCCGCAACGCCTGCATCGTGCAGTGAACCGCCGAAACGGAGGCCGATCTTCCGCAGGTAGAACGTATTTCTACTGTAACCGTTCTTCCGGGCTTTCCACCTGGGCACCAGGTGATCGCTACGGCGACCGGCCCTCCTGTCATCCGATCTCAGGCGGGATCGTTGTACCAAGGGCCTTGCCGCCACAATGCGTCAAATTCCTCGGCGGATAGCGCCGCATCGGCCGAGTGGTCCATCTCGGATTCGTGCCCGTAACTGAGGCCGCCGAATCGGTCCTCATGATGCTCGGAGCTATAGCGGAGGCGTACCCCGCCGTCGTACTCCTCGACTTGGCGGGAGGGAAACCCGTCGTCGCCGATCTCGAAATACCACCAAGAGCCACCCCAGCCGGCGTATTCGTCGCCTCGATCATCGTCCCAGCGATATTTGAGGTGGTGCATGCGCGGCGCCGCCTAACTCGTGTTCGGCCTCGGCCGCCGCGGCGGGAATCCCCCGGCGGCCTTGTGCCAGTGGTAGATCCTCGACTCCTCGTTACGCCGCAGCACGCGGCTGACGACCGCCGCGATCTCCTCCGGGCTCGGTAGCCGATCGCGGAGCAGCCGGGCCAGCATGTGCCGCGTCTGAGGCACCGTGATCGCCGGGGTTTCCCCCCCCGACTCGCCGCCGCTCCAGCCACAGGAACCACAACGCCACCAGGCAGAGCGTCATGTGGTGGTGCCAGCCCACCCAACTCCGGACCTCGTAATGATCCAGCCCGACCTCGCCCTTGCCGGCGCCGAACACCTCCTCGATCCGGTGCCGTAGCCGCTGGGCTCGCACCACCTCGGCCAAGGGGGTCTCGGGGCCGGCGTTGCACAGGGCGTAGTCGATCCGCGACTCACCGACCGGGCGGATCACCAACAACCTCTCCTCCGGCCCGAGATGCCTGTCCTGCTTGGCCCGGACACGCACGCTCAACGCATCGACTTCAAGCGGCCCCTTCTCGCCGTCGCGGACCGTGATCCGCTCCCAGCGCGACTCCGGCTGGCTCGCCGCCCAGGCGTCGGCCCTCACGAACGGCACCTCGCGTCGGCGGCCGACGCCGGCCCTCTTGCGGGGCGGGCGACGCCGCTCCAGGTCGCGCACCGTGGTGTTGCAGGGCAGGTCCAGGACATACCGCTCGGCGCGTCGACGCAGCGCGGCGCGGAACTCGGAGGCCCGGCCCAATTCGTCGTCGCCGACGATCCAGCCGTGGGGCAGGCCGGGCAGGCTCCGGTCGAGCAGGTCCAACGCAATCCGCCAGGTCTCCTGGAACTCGACCTCCCCGGGGACGTGGCGCTTCTCGCGTCGGGCCTCGTCATCGGCCCACCCCCGGGGCAGGTAGAGCCGGCGGTCCAGCGGGACGTAGCCGGCCTCGGCGGCGTAGGCCAGGAAGACGCCGATCTGGCAATTCTCGACCTTGCCCAGCCGACCGCACCACTGGCGATCGACGCCGCAGGACTCGGCCCCCTTCTTGGGGAAGCCGCTGGGATCGACGATCACGACGCCGTCGGGTGCGGCCAATTCCTCGCGGATGTGCTGCCGCAGCTCGCCCATCACGGCCTCGTCGTCCCACTTGCCGGCGCCGACGAAGAACTGGATCGGCTTGCGGGGCAGGCCGGCCTCGATGGCGATCGGCTCGGAAGTCTTGCGTTCCAGGCCGCCGAGCCGGCCGCGGATGACTAGGGCGGCGGTGGCTCGCTGCTCGGTGCGATAGAAACGGGGCAGATAGCGTTGGAGGAAGGCCGTCAGGCGTTCGAGCCGACCCCGGACGGTATCGGGCGTGATCACGGCATCGGCCAGCAGGGCCTGCGCCTCGGGATGATCCAGCAGTGACATCGGAAGACCTCCGGGCGTGCTGCACGTCCGCCATGAAGGTCGATCGTAGAAGGGGTGCGTCCAGAAGTCACGAGGAATCGGTTACAGTAGAAGTATCGAACGTCGCGCTGTGCATCACGACCGGCGGGCAATCCGGTCGATCGAGCGGCTCCAAAGCCCAGACGAGCTTGGGGGACGCCGCCGGGCAGGTTCTTGATCGAGACGTGATTCGCGCCGACGAAGAGGATGTGGACCGCACGGTCGATGAACAGGCCGACGCTGACGATCTGGTTGTGCCGCTTGACGCCCGTCGTCTCGATGTCGATGACGATCGGCTCCCTGGTCTTCGCCAGGGCGTCGCGGGTGATGATGGGGCAATGGATATAGCCGGGCTTGACGGGAATCATGGGAGCCTCCTGCGCGTGGATATGAAACGGCCCCGGCGTCGTATGCCGGGGCCGCCATGCCGGTGGGGTTTGCTAGGCGGGATCAGGCGTCGTAGGCGGGCTGCTCGGCGTCCTCGGACTCTTCGACGAGAGATTTGTCGAGCGGCCGGGCGTCGGCCTGAAGGGCGACGGGGTCGCTGCTCTCGGGGTGGCGCTCTTCGACGCCGACGCGGGCATGGGCTTGGTCGAGGTTCTCGGGCTTGGCCGGAGCCGGGGCGGGATCGGCCGGGGAGGGATCGGCCGGTTTGGCGATCTTGACGTGCTTGAAGGCGTCGGCCCCGATGTTGAATGCCTTGCTCAGCGCGTCTCGGGCGTTGGACTTCTGCACTTCGACGCCGAGCATTTTCGCACGGCCGGCCGCGAGTGCCGTGAACATCGGGCCGACTTCCGTGAGCGCTGCGCACAGAGCTTCGAGGACGGTGGCGAGCTTGTCGTACTCGGGCTCGGCGATGGTCACCGAGATGCCGGGGATGACGAGCTTGGCGACGTTCGTCTTCGGGTCGCGTTCGACGCACGCCCCGTGCTTGTAGTCGGCCTCGGCCGGGAGGGGCTTGCCCCGCCGAGCCGATTCGACCCAGGCCTCGCCGAGATGCTTGGCGACGCGATTCTTCGGCAGGGAGAGGCTGTCGGGCAACTTCTTGCCGACCGATACAGCCTTGTCGGCCTTCAGGAAGATCTGGGCCTTGATGGCCATGATGCGGTGCGTCAGGTTCGTTTCGAGCAGCTTGACGCCGCCCGCGATCCCGCCCTCTGCCGCCTCAAGCATCCGGTTCATGAGGGTGAAGCCGACGGAGCCGTCGTTGACGAAGTCCAGAGCGAACTTGTTGCGGTAGACCCTGCGATGATTCTGGAAGGTCGTCTCGGGGGTGCCGCAACTCTTCTTGACCCACTGCGGGTCGGCACCCTCGTCGAAGAGCCTGCAGACCGCTCGGAAGATGTGGTGCTCGTCGAGGCCGGACCGAGCGAGGTTGTCCTGGAGGGCGTCGACCAGGAGATCGAGTTTGCTGCCCTGGACGACGATCACGGGGACGAGCATGTCCGCCGTGAACTTTGGGCAGTCGGCGAGTTCGGCGAGGTGCTTGAGGACGGTCCATCGGGACCGGCCGCCGACGACCACGTAAGTGTCGCCGTCCTTGATGACGCGGAGGAGGTTGGAGATGTTCTTGACGGTCCCGATGGAGTCCTTGAGGGAGACCATGCGGGGGCAGTCGACGTCGTAATCTTTCTTGTCGCGGTTGGCGTAGTCTTCGCTGCCCACGACGATCTTGCTCAGCGGGACGCTGATCGAGGCGACGGCCTGGAGGGTTGAATACGGGACGATCTTCTCGGCGGGCTCGGTCTCTTCGGCCTTGGCCATGGAGGCAAATCCTTGCCTGGCGAAATGGGCAAAATAGGTTGAGTCCCCGCGCGGTGAACTACCGCGTCGATCGCTCAACCACAGCCCGGCCCGATCGTTCACGACGAGGATCGGATCGCCGGGGCGTTCAACCCGTCGGCCAGACGGTGGATATTACGCAAAGATTGATGATTCAAGACTTTGCATACAACTGGAGTGCGTTCGCGAGGCCGAAATCCCCATGTGTATACGTCCCGAGGAATCCTTGACTTTTCTAGATCAGGTCGTACGGGACGTCCCGCTCGACGAAGCCGAGCATGGCGCATCGTTCGGGATCGGTGGATATCGGCTTCAGGAGGCCATCGCCGTACCGGCGGTAGTAGATGCGCCAACGCCTGGCGACGCCGATGAGGACCTTGTTGCCCCTGAAGACGTTGTCGAACGTCGCATTGTGCTTGTCCTCGTCCAGGAAGTGGACGGTGCCAAAGCCGGGCAGTGGGTTGGGGAAGACGATCGTCGCGATAAGGTGGGCGATCCCCACCTGCCGCTTGACCTTGCCGCCAGGTCGATAGGGCTGGAAGTGCGGCGCGTCGCGGGATTCGGGGGTCGAGACCGCCAGCCAGTCGCGACACCGGTCCGACCAGATCTTCCCGTCGAGCGTGATCCAGTAACCGGGCCAACCCTGATCCGCAAGCTCCCGCATCATGATCCTGCCCTCCTCAAAGAAGTCTAGATCACGCGAGCCCGCAGGACAGGGATTACTTGCAGGTCGCGTCAACGTATTGGCATAAATAATAGGTGCAAATATCACGTGTGAGTGGGCAGGTGTGAAGAGCCGCCCCGTTCACGACGACTCGACGCCGAAAGACTGTGCGGCACCGTCGCCGCTGATGACTTCGCAAGCAGCTTCACACCTGGCGCCCGCCAACCCTTTCCCAATCTTTCGGGGGTGGCGGGCGGTGGTGTGCATAGGCACGCACCGATGAGCAAACTGGAATTCACCCTGCTCGACAAGGCCCTGATCAAGTCCCGCGGCCTGAACCACGTCCGCAAGCTCGGCGTCCTCGCCGCCTACCAGGGCGGGACCAACCGCGTCGTCTTCGACAACCGGCTGTGGGAGGAACTCGCCCCCGCCTGGGGCGTCACCAGGCCGCAGTACGTCGCGGCCGTCGGCCGACTCCAGAACTGGCCAACCGTCGGCTGGCTCACGCGGGTGGAGAACTCGCGGTACGACCTCGGCCCCGCCCCCGGGCCCGGCGACTTCATCAAGGTGCCCAACCTCCTCTTCGAGTCCGGCCTGGCCCCGTGGGCCATCCTCGGCGTCGTCGGCGTCCTGTCCCACCCGGCCGGGAGCAGGGGCAACGACGTCTTCGCACTTTACAAGGTGAGCAAGCTGAAGGAGCGCTACCCGACCATCGCCCACTCGATGCCGCAGGAGCGGACGGCCGCCAGCGGCAAGCGGGGCGGGTGGAGCGGCCAGTGCGAGAAGGCCAAACGGTTCGCCGACGCCCTGGAGACCGCCGGGGTGGTCGAGATCGTCAGCGCCCGCCGGCCCAGGACCGCGGCCAAGGTCAAAGTGCACATCACGGAGGCGACGATCGCCGCCCTGAAAGCCCTCGCTCCCTGGACCGTCGCAATTTCCAAGAACGAGTCCAGAGGTAGCGACGATGGCACCGTCGCCGCGACAGCCCCCACCTCTGGGCGCTCCAAGGGCCGGGCGAAGGCGGCGACCGTCGCTAACCTTGGACAGGTCGCCGAAGCCACTGTCGCCACCCTTGAAATACCACCGTCGCCACCCGTAAAAAACGAGAGACCGCGAGAGACCCAGGTTAGGTTGAAAGACCCAGAAAGTCTAAAAAAGGGACGTGAACGGGAAACCGGAAGCCGACAGGCGGATCTGTTCGCCGCTGACGCGGCGAACGCAGACGAGCTTTCAGCTCGCGGCCGGCGGGGAGTGGCGACCGAGTCCGTGCATCGGGACGACCCTGGATCCTCCGTACCGGCCTACTCCTGGAACTTCCAGGTTCCGCCGGACCTGGATCCCGAAGACAAGGTTTCGGTAAGCATGGATCCCGCAGTCATAATCGACAACTCCTGGAAGCCCTTCGTTCTGTCCAAGCCCGGGATCCTGCTGGCCGCGGAACACGCTCAGGCTTCGGGCTCGGAGTTCCTGGTTCCCGCGTTCTTCGCCGGCGACCTGGATCCCGACTTCGTCTACTCGTTGGGCCGCCCTGCGGCTTCACTGGCCATCGGTCGCACCGCCGACGCTGCGGGCGGCCACGGACGGGCCCCGCGCTCCAAGCCTCAGGAAGGGCAAGAGAAGGCCCTCCCGGGGAAGGAGTCTCTGAAAGCCAAGGAGCGGGCGAAAGTGGCGGCCGGCAACGGTGCCTCGGACTCCAGCGGCGACGAGGGCTACCGCGCGTTCGTCAGGCTCTACAACTCGGTGGTCCACGGCGCCCACGTCGAGTACATCAATCTGGGCCACGCGCCGCCGAAGTCGCACTACGTGAGTCCCTCGATCGAGCCGAAGGTGCGGAAGGCCTGGACCATGCGGCGCGACCACTTCCAGGAGACGATGGTCGAGTGCCTCGAAGCTCCATCTCGGTCCCGCTTCCTGCTCGACCTGTCGAAGGGGGTGCCCGGCAAGGATGGTTCCGGGACGGTCCCCTGGGAGTTAAACCCGCTCCACCTGCTTCGGAGGTGGGACGACGTCCTGGCCGGAAGGTACGAGGGGTTGTTCGGCGAGAAGGTTCGGCCGATCGCGGAGCGTCTGCAAGACCCGACCTGCCAGTTGTGGGCCGAGTGCCGCAGGCTCGGCGCTGATCCGAAGACCGTGCTCTCGAAAGTGTCCTGCGGATTCGCCCCGTACGAGATCCAGTTCGCGCTGCACCACGTCCGTCGACTCAAGCTGGCGGAGAAGCATCTCGCCGCATGACGTCGTCGAGACGCATCAAAGCATTCTCTATAGACCCGATCGCCTGCTCCCCTGGGAGGTGTGAACACTCTCACCACCCCGGAGGCTCGGTGATGGACCGATGCTTGAAGCGTTGGGGGGCCGGCGACGACCCCATGATGAGCGGCTTGATCCTCGGCGGCCACGAGGTCAGCTACTCGGAGCTGGCCGAGTGGCCTACGGACAGGCTGCGAGCCGTCGAGGTCGGCGTACCGCCCGACCTCGTCGCCGAGTACGAGGCGGGCGGCGGCGGTTTCGAGCCCGGGGGCGTGCTTTCCTGGCTCCTGGCGCGGGCCGAGCCCGTCGACCGCGGTTGGACGACCATCAGCGTCTACAGCCGCTCGGACGCCTTGAGGGACGGCGTCCTCTGCGACGTCTCGGGGTTGGCTCGCGAGGCGAAGTTCAAGGTCCCCGTCGCGGTCACCGCCGCCGTCCGGGCCCGCTGCATCCTCATCCCGCCGGGCGTCGAAGCTCAGGACGAGGCGGGCCGGACCTGGGATCTCGTCTGGATGCTCATGGTCGCCGTCGGTCGGGATGGGCTCGACCGAGACGCGATCAGCTATCAAGTGTTGGTGAGGAACGACGACGGGAGCCCGAAGCCCGTCCGGTTGAAGGCGATTTGCGCGCCTGGCGACGAGGGCGCCCCGCAGGGCCAGCGCTCACTAACATGTCGATCCTCTAACGACTTCCATCAAGTAGTCGTCGCTCCATCCGCATCCGCGTCGCTTCATGGCGACGCTGTCCCGCCCGGGGTGCCGCTTGAGCAGGGACAGGCAGAAGCGATTCAGCCAGGCCATGTTCTGGCGCAGGTGCTCCTCTCGGATTCGCGACTCGTCCTCGCGGAAGGTCACGTCGAGGGTCCAGTGGCAGCCGTTCTCGA
Organism: Paludisphaera mucosa; assembly: GCF_029589435.1. Taxonomy (NCBI): domain Bacteria; kingdom Pseudomonadati; phylum Planctomycetota; class Planctomycetia; order Isosphaerales; family Isosphaeraceae; genus Paludisphaera; species Paludisphaera mucosa. The sequence goes on from NZ_JARRAG010000002.1 coordinate 4,588,750, forward strand.
TCCCCCAGCGCGAGCGGACCGCGTGGGCGAACGCCTTAGCGTCGGGCTCGACCGGCAGGCTGCTGATGTAGTAGCGGACGTCCTCCGCCGTCTTTCCCTCGCGGACGACCTCGGAGATCGCCACGCCGATCGACCTCAGCCCCCGCCACGCCTCGAAGCCGGGGAGGTCCTTCGGGGCCTCGAGCTGGATGTACGTCCGCGACTCGCGACGGCCGTGGGCCGCCTCATCGACCTGGAGGCGGCCGACCGGCTCCCCCGCGAACCCTTCGTCCCAACGCCCCAGGACGTGGGCGACGGCCGCCCGATGCAGCGTCCCCTGGTTCCCCTTCAGCGCCAGCACGTAGTCGCCGCCGGCGGCGACGACCGCCCCGGCGACCTCCCTCTGGCAGCCCATCGCGTCGATCGTCACGACGCCGCCGGAGACGTCGATCAGCTTCAGCAACTCGGGGATCGCAGCGATCTCGTTCGACTTCTCATCGCAAGCGACCTGGCCCAGCGACAGGCCGTACTCGCTCGCCCAGGCGGTCACCGAGTGCAACGCCCCCAGGCCGTTCTTGCGGTCGTGGCTGCGACGCAGGGTCTTGCCGTCGATCGCCAGCGTGGGCCGCTCGACGCCCGTCTCGGCCGCGGCCTCGTCGCGCAGCGACCGCAGCCAGGCGGCGAAGCACGGCTGGAACGCCTCGGGCCGCAGGGCCATCAACACGCGCCGGAAGACGTCCTTGCACGGCACCCCGTTCGGCAGCGGCAGGATCGACTCGAGCAGACCCCGCTTGAACGCCGCCCACCGCGCGATCGCCGTCGGCCCGGAGGCCCCCGCCAGGACCGCGACCAGGGCGATCACCACCACCGAGGCCAGCGGATGCTTGCGATTGATCTCCGACCGCGGGTCATCCAGGTCCTGGAAGAACGCCGCCACCTCGTCCATACCGAACCGGCTCGCATCCGCCATCGACCGACCCCCGTCCCCCGCGCCGTGACGCCGCCTGGAGATGGTCTAACCGATGACTCGATCCGGCGCAAGCCGCCAGACTCCGCCGAATCTACCTATAAGTGCGCGCTGGCCCTGGGGCGCCCCGTGCATCACGATCATGCTGCCCGATGAGGATTAAATACAAAGGCTGTGGTCGACGATCAGTTGTCGTCGGGCCCTGCACGAGCGGCCGGTTGGTCAAATCCTAGCCGACCGCTCGCGCTCCGCGACGCTGAGGAAAATCGATCGGCACGGCGTTCTTCCCGGGGGGACGCCTGCCCCGGCGTTATGGCAAACCAGGGGTCCCGAGAGGGCCCGACGGCCTAGCCGGCACCGACAAAACCAGGATCTTCCGCTTGGAGATCTTTCTCGGAATGAATTCTCGCCAGGGTACGGGTACGATGAGTTCCTGGAGAGCTAGCTGACAGGAGACGTCGCATGCGGGTCGGTTACGCCCGGGTCTCCACCGACGGGCAGTCGCTCGACCTCCAGCTCGACGCGTTGAAGAATGCGGGGTGCAAGCGGGTCTTAACCGACAAGGCGTCGGGCGTTAATCGGGAGCGACTCGGCCTGACGGACGCCGTCGTCCCATCTTCGGTCGGGCGACGTGCTCGTGGTCTGGAAGCTGGACCGACTGGGGCGCACGGTGAGGGGCTGGTGGAGTTCATGGCCGGCCTGCAGGAACAAGGGTCCAGTTCCGCAGCTCGACCGACGGCATCGACGCTACGACCCCGGCGGGTCGGTCCTTGTTCCACGTGATGGGCTCGCTGGCGCAGATGATGCGAGAGTCCTGGCCGAACGGAGCCGGGCCGGCCTGGACGCGGCGTTGCGACGGGGCCGGGTGGGCGGTCGGAAGCTGCGGATGACGCCGGGCGATGTGGAATCCGCCCGCAAGCTGCTCGGGGGCGGGATGCCGCCCCGGGACGTGGACGGGTACCTCGGCGCCTCGGTCCCGAAGCTCTATCGCTGGATGCCTCCATCGAGCCGCCGAGGCTGCAGGCTCGAGGCGAGGGACGGCTCCGACGAGTCTACGATTTCGAGGGTCGCGTCGAAGCGATCGGACAGTTCGAGTTTCGCCGACGTTGATTGAAGGTCGGCTTCGCCATCGCCTCCCATGAACGCGTAGTCGCGGGGATCGGGGGGGGATGGCATGGACGAGGACGGCGTCATGCGGTTCCAGACACCTATGCGGCTCCGGACGCTCGGGTTGAACACGCGCATCCTGCTCCTCGTCGGGACCCCGGTCGTGGCCACCGCGCTGATCACGACCTTCGTGGTCTACTCGTCCACGCGACGGTTCGTCGAGGACGCGATCGGGGACCAGATGGTCATGCAGGCCCGGATCGTCGCACATCTCGTGGCGATCGCGGAGCGGAAGGGGCCGGACGGGATGACCCCGGAGGAGGTCGACCGCCACCTGAAGGAACTCGCCCGGTTCGCCAAGGAGCAGAAGAAGTACGACTACGAGTTCTGGATCACCGACAGCGCCGGCAGGGTGGTGATGGGCACGGAAGGGGTGGAGTTCACCTTCAAGCCCGACCAACCGCAGGCCGGCGCCTTCCTCCGCCTGCTCGACGGCGGCCGTGACCACTCGGACATCGTGGTCCAGGAGAGCCGCAAGCGAGAGATCGACAATTTCGTGTACAAGTACGTCGGCGTCGGCGGCGTGGACCGACCGCGCATCGTCGAAGTCGGATACAAGACCGACTCCCTGCTGGCCGAACTCGCCTACAAGAACTTCTTGCTGGCCGGAGGCGTCGCGGGCCTCCTCCTGGCCACCGGGTGCCTCGGGTACTTCACCCTCCGGAACACGGTCACGGTGCCGCTCGGTCAGCTGATCCGGGCCGCCAGGGCCGTCGAGGACGAAGAATACGAGATGGGGACCTTGAGGGGCGTCCGCGAGCGCGCGGACGAACTGGGGAGCCTGGCCTCGGTCTTCGAGGACATGGTGGCGAGGCTCTCCACCCGCTACGACGAGCTGGTCAACTTCATGCGCGCCGTGGTCATCAAGATCGACGGCGACCGCGTGGTGACGTTCGCGAACAACTACGCCTCCGAGCTTCTGGGGTATTCCAACGCCGAGCTCGTCGGTCGACGCCTGGACCTGATCGTCCCGCCGGAGTGGCACGAGGAGGTGCGACGACGCGTCGACTCGCTCCGGGGGCAGGACGTGCAGGTCAACGAGGTCAACGAGAACGTGACGAAGTCGGGGGAACGCCTCTGGGTCGCGTGGTCGAACCGGGTGATCAGGGCGGGCGAAGGGCGCGAGAAGGAGCTGCTCTGCGTGGGCAACAACATCACCGAGGAGGTGAGCCACAAGAAGCGGCTGGAGGACCTGATCGGCGAGCTGGAGCGGGCGAGGGATGAGGCGCAGAAGAGCGAGCAGCAGTTCCGAACGCTGATCGAGGCGATCCCCGACGCCCTGGTCATCAGCGACCGGGAGGGGCGCATCCGTCTGGTCAACGCGCAGACGGAGCGCCTGTTCGGATACCGCCGCGAGGAGATCATCGGCCGGTCGGTCGAACGGCTCGTTCCCGAGAGGTTCCGGCCGGGGCACCCCGCGCTGCGACAGGGGTACTACCGGGAGCCCGCGGTCCGCTCCATCGGCGTCGGGCGCACGCTCACGGCGGTCGGAAAGGACGGCTGCGAGTTCCCCGTGGAGATCAGCCTCAGCCCGCTGCCCGACCCGGACGGGGAGAGCATGCTCGTCTGCAGCTCGGTGCGCGACGTCCGCGAGCTGAGCAGGCTGGAGCAGGAGGTGATCCTCAGCGAGGAGCGCAGCCGCCTGATCCTCGAATCTTCGTCGGAGGGCATCTTCGGCGTGGATCGGGCCGGGGCCGTCACGTTCGTCAACCCCGCCGCGACCCGGTTGCTGGGGTACTCGTCCGAGGAGCTGATCGGCCGGCCGTCTCACTCCCTGATCCACCACAGCCGGGCCGACGGCTCGACCTACCCCGTGGGCGAGTGCCCGATGCACGCCGCCCACACTCGGGGCGAGGCGAGCCGCGTCGCCGACGAACTTCTCTGGCGCAAGGACGGCCACGGCCTCCCCGTCGAGTACGGCGCCACTCCGATCCTCAAAGACGGGGCCATCGCCGGAGCGGTGATCAGCTTCACCGACATCACCGAGCGCAAGGAAGCCGAGGAACGAATCAACGCCTACTTCAACAGTTCGAGCGACGGCTTGCTCATCCTGTCGCCGGGTCGTGGGTTCGTCCACGCGAATCAAGCCGCCGCGACCTTGTACGGATTCGACAAGATCGACGACCTGCTCAAGTGCGGGCCGGTGGAGCTTTCCCCGGAACGCCAGCCCGACGGCCGAATCTCGGGCGAAGCGGCCGTCGACCACGTCTCCGCCGCGATGCGGATGAGAACGCCGCTGCGTTTCGATTGGACCCATAAGCGTCGAGACGGATCGGAGCTGCCCTGCGAAATCACGCTGTGCCGCATCACACTGGCCGGCGGCCACGTCCTGCTGACCAGCGTCCGCGACATCACCGAGCGCAAGAACAACGAGGCGGAACTCGTGGCCGCCAGGGAGGCCGCCGAGGAGGCCACCCGGGCGAAGTCCGACTTCCTCGCCAACATGAGCCACGAGATCCGCACGCCGATGAATGCGGTCATCGGCATGACCCACTTGGCCCTCCAGACCGAACTGACGGCCAAGCAGCGCGACTACCTCCGCAAGATCGACGGCTCGGCCAAGGCCCTGCTGCGGATCATCAACGACATCCTCGACTTCTCCAAGATCGAGGCGGGCCGCCTCGACATCGAGTCGGTCGAGTTCGACCTCGAAGAGGTCCTGGACAACGTCGCCAGCCTGGTCACGGTCAAGGCCGAGGAGAAGGGGCTGGAGGTGCTCTTCCGCACCGACCCGGGCGTGCCGCTCCACCTGGTCGGCGACCCGCTCCGGCTCGGTCAGGTGCTCCTCAACCTGGCGGGCAACGCGGTCAAGTTCACCCGGGAAGGCGAGATCGTCATCGCCACGGCCGCCATGGAGGTTATCGAGGACCGGGCCGTCCTGGAGTTCGCCGTCAGCGACACCGGGATCGGAATGACCACCGAGCAGGCTGCCAGGCTCTTTCGGCCGTTCTCGCAGGCCGACACGTCGACGACCCGGAAGTTCGGGGGGACCGGCCTGGGCCTGTCGATCAGCAAGCGGCTCGTCGAGATGATGGGGGGCGAGATACGGGTCGAGAGCGAGCCCGGCCAGGGGAGCGTCTTCCGCTTCACGGCCTCGTTCGCCCGCACCGGCAAGCCGAGGGCCCGCCTCGCCAGCCTGGTCGGCGACCTCCGGGGCCTGCGCGTCCTGGTGGTGGACGACAGCGAGACGTCGCGCCAGATCCTGTCCGAGAGCCTGACGGCGATGACGTTCGACGTCGGGCTCGCCACCAGCGGGGAGGCGGCCCTCGTGGAGCTGGACCGGGCGGCCGACGAGGGCCGCCCCTTCGACCTGGTCCTGATGGACTACAAGATGCCCGGAATGGACGGGATCGAGGCGGGCCGGCGCATCAAGCGGGGGGCCGGGCCGCGCAAGGTCCCGACGGTCGTCATGGTGACGGCCTACGGCCGCGAGGAGGTCATGAAGCAGGCCGAGGGTGCCGGGTTCGAGGGCTTCCTCATCAAGCCGGTGAACCAGTCGGTGCTGCTGAACACCGTCATGGAGGTCTTCGGCCGCGGCGGCCACCGCGAGTTCCAGCCGCTGGCTCCCCAGGCGACCCACCCGGACGCACTCGCGTCCATCCGGGGCGCCCGGCTACTCGTGGCCGAGGACAACGAGATCAACCAGCAGGTGGCACAGGAGATCCTGGAGTCGGCCGGGTTCGCCGTGGAGATCGCCGGCAACGGCCTGGAGGCCGTCGAGAAGGTGCGATCGGGCGCGTTCGACGCGGTCCTGATGGACATCCAGATGCCGGAGATGGACGGCCTCCAGGCCGCCGAGGAACTGCGTCGCGACGGCCGGTTCGGCGACCTGCCGATCATCGCCATGACCGCGCACGCGATGGCGGGCGACCGGGAGCAGAGCCTCCGGGCCGGCATGAACGACCACGTCACCAAGCCGATCGACCCCGACGCGCTGTTCGCCGTCCTGCTCCGGTGGGTCCGACCGGGCGTGCGGGAGGGCGTCACTAGGCCGCCGGCCCGGAAGCCCGATGCGACGAAGCGTCGCGAGGCCCCCCGGGGTGCGGGCGAAGCCCTGCCGGGGATCGACCGGGCCGCCGGGCTGAGGCGGGTCGCCGGCAACGAAGCCCTCTACGGCAAGCTCCTGCTCGACTTCCACCGCGATTACGCGACCAGCGTCGACCGCATCCGGGCCGCGCTCGGGGACGATCGGATCGCGGACGCCGAGCGGCATGTCCACACCCTCAAGGGCGTGGCCGGGAACATCGGCGCGACGGACCTGCACCATGCGGCCCAGGAGCTCGACTCCGCGTTACGACTCGGCGACCTGGAGAAGGCCCGGGGGCTCCTGCCGGACGTCGAGCGCGGGCTGTCCGTGGTCATCGACGGCCTGGAGCCCCTCGCGCGACAGGCGGAGGCCAGGAAGGCGGAGGCCGAAACCTCGGAGGTCGGCGCCGGGGGTCCCGTGGACGGGCCCGCGCTGGAGGCGTCGCTCCGCGCGCTCTCCGACCTGCTCCGCAAGAGCGACCCGGAGGCCGAGGGCGCCCTGGACGAGGTCCGCGGCGCCCTCAAGGGGTCGCGTGCGAAGGAGGTCGAGCGCATCGCCCAGGCCCTCGACATGTTCGACTTCAAGGGGGCTGCGAAGGCCCTCGCCGCCCTCGCCCACGTGGAAGGCATCCGGCTCGGTCGGTGAAGCGGACCGACGTCCCCCAAGCCCTGCGGAAGGTTCTCATGGCCAAGCCACGCATCCTGGTCGTCGACGACACGCCGGCCAACATCAAGATCCTCGCCGACCTGCTCCGCAAGGACTACCTCCTGAGCGTCGCCACCGGCGGCGCCGACGCCCTGGAGATCGCCGGATCCGAGCACCGGCCCGACCTCGTGCTGCTCGACATCATGATGCCCGAGATGGACGGCTACGAGGTGTGCCGCCGGCTCAAGGCCGACCCGAAGACGCAGGAGGTGCCGGTCGTCTTCGTCACGGCGATGAGCGAGGTGGACGACGAGACGAAGGGGTTCTCGCTCGGGGCCGTCGACTACATCACCAAGCCGATCCGGCCGCCCATCGTGAAGGCGCGGGTGGCCGCGCATCTGGAACTCGCCTCGGCCCGCAAGACGCTCGCCGCGCAGAACAAGGTGCTGCGCGAATCGCTGGCCGTGGCCGCCGACGTCCAGCGGACCCTCGTACCGAAGGCCCCGACCGGACTCCACGGCCTGGACGTGGCGGGCCGGATGACCCCGTGCGACGCCGTGGGGGGCGACTACCTCGACTTCCTGACCGGCGACGACTTCGCGGGGCGCGGCTTCGGAGTCGCCGTGGGAGACGTGATGGGGCACGGGCCCGCCGCCGCCTTGCTGATGACGGCGGCCCGCGCCTGCCTGCGGATGCGGGCCTCGCGCCCCGGGGGCCTCGCCGAGGTGGTGACGGATGTGAACCGTCACTTGGCGGTCGACTTGGGCGACGTCGAGCGGTTCATGACGTTCTACCTGCTCGAAGTCCGTGGAGACGCCGTCTCCTGGGTGAGCGCCGGCCACGAGCCCGCCCTGCTGGTGGACTCGGCGTCGGGGACGATCACCGACCTGGAGGGAGACGGCCCGGTCCTCGGGATCGACGCCGACATCACCTTCCGCGGGCACCACGCCCCGTTCCGCGAGCCGGGCCTCGTCCTGGCCCTGTGCACGGACGGGGTCACCGAGGCCTGGAACGAGCAGGGCGAGCAGTTCGGGCGCGATCGCCTGAAACAGAGCCTCCTGCGGCACGCCTCTCAGGACGCCGCCGCGATCCTTGAAGCCGTGATGCGCGACGTCATCGACTTCCGCGGCCCCTGGCCGCAGAAAGATGACCTGACCTTGGTCGTGCTCAAGAGGACCTCGTAAGCCGTCCAAGACTCCTGCACGTCCGATACGTCGATGATCGCTGTTCTTTTCTCCGTTGCTATCACCCGGGCTTCCTGCTCCAGCTCTACGAGCGAGACTGCTCGAGCGGGAGGGGCGAGCGGACCGGCTCCTATTGAAGGTGGCCCGATGCCCGACGCTCAAGACGTTCGAGGGATTCGACTTCGCGGCGGTGCCGAGGCTGATGGTTCTGGAGCCGCTGCGGTGCGACTACCTCGATCGCCGCGAGAACTTCCTGCTGGTCGGCGGGCCGGGCGCCGGCAAGACCCATCTGGCGACAGTGCTCGGCGTGGAGGCCTGCGGCCGGGGCGGGCGGGTGCGGTTCCACCGGGCGACCGAGCTGGCGAATCAGCTGCTGGAGTCGAGAGAGGAGCGACATCTGGGCGGTTGAGGTCTCAGCTGACGAAGCTGGACCTGCTGATCCTCGACGACTTGGGATATGTGCCGGCGAGCAAGGCCGGCGCCGACCTGCTCTTCGACGTGATCGGTACGGCATATGGGCGGACGAGCGTGATCGTGACGACGAGCCTGTCGTTCGAGCAGTGGCCGGAGGTGCTCCTAAGCGAGCGGCTGACCGAGGCGGCGCTGGACCGGCTGAGGAATCGCCGCCAGATCTTGGAGACGGGCGCTGGGAGCTATCGTCTGAGGGACGCCGAGGGACCGTCGCCGTTCGCCGGCCGGCGAGCCGGCTTCGCCCAAGGAGGTGACACTGCGGTCCATCGGCGGCAAGCCATCGGGCAAGTTGCCTGAGTACCGGACGTCGTCCGTTTCACCCGCCCTGCACTTTTCCGACGCCGTTCACAAAAAGATTTGCCGCATCTCAAGCATATCCGGAGTGGCGAAGGGATCGCGTGCCGAGGATCGCACGGACGTGGCATCTATATAGGCTCAAAAGTTTCCGCCGTCATATCTGGGTAGGGAGATCGATCAGACTGTGTCGGAACTTGCTCCATCTCGACGATCTACCCTTGAACTTTCATCAGCAACGTTTAGAGGTTCACCATGCTTTCTGACCTGCATGGCCAACCAGTGTCCCCCAATGCCTCACACTTCACGGGTATCTGTGGGTCTATCCGAGGAGGAGGGTGTCTCGTTCGATTTCGCTACTCGTGTTGGCTTCTTCGCGGCGAGCACTGGTTTCGGCGGTTGAGGGCCCTTTGGTGGCTGGGGCGGTCGGGGCCCTTGCGGCGGTTTCGGCGGTTGATGGCCCTTCGGCGGTTGGGGGTCCCCCCAATAATGGAACTGAGTCGGGCCATGATGGCTTCCTTGAAATTCTACGGCGTGTTGACGGATTGAGCGAGCTTCCGGACGTGGATGAATCCGAAGACGAGGCGAACGACGCCGAGATAGACGTCCTTCAGCTTCTCGTACCTCGTGGCGAATCGTCGGAATTGCATCGCTTTCGCGAACGCGCGTTCGACGCGATTCCTCTGCTTGTAGATTTCGCGCATCTCGTCGTCCCAGGGCCAGGGCTCCTTGCGGTTGCTCCGGTTCGGGATCACCGGCAGGGCGTCGAGGTCGTCCAGCACCACGTCCCGCACCGCGTCGGAGTCGAACCCCTTGTCGCCCAGGACCTCGCGGACCACGCCGACCGCGTCGCGGGCCTCGATCAGGACAGCCCTCGCCAGAGGGGCGTCGTTCCTCTGGCCCTCGTCGACGTCGAGCGCCACTGCGCCGTCCTCGTCGCAGGCGACCGCGATCACCTTCGTCGTGAAGCCGCAGCGCGAACGGCCGAGGGCCTGCGCCTCGCCGCCCCCTTTTTCGCGCCGTCCCGGCGGCGCGCTGATGGGCCCGCACGACGGTCGAGTCGATCATCAGCCGCCGGGCGTCCTCGCACTCGACCCGCCCGGCAATCAGGTCGAACAGCTTCTTGAGCCGCCCCGAGTGGATCCAGCGGCGCAAGCGGTTGTGCACGGCGTCCCACGCCCCGACCTCCGCCGGCAGGTCGCGCCAGGGGATGCCGGTGCGGGCCCAGTAGAGGACGGCCTCGAAGAATATCCGGTCCGGGAGTTCGGGCTCGGGGCTCCGACGCGAGCGGCAACGCTCGATCATCGGGCTCCAGACGTCCCAGATCTCATCGGTGATCAGGTATCGCATGGCGGCGTCGGCCCCCTCCTGGGCAGTGATCCGCCTTAAACCCTTACCGGATCGGCCTCCTGACAGTCAACAGGCCCTAGTACTACAGTTGTAACTAGAGACGAGGATGGATATTCTGGCCATGGCGCGACCCGCAAGGAGGGGCACCATGGCCAGCACCGGCTCCGTCGTCACCGCCGAGGATGTGCACGTCTGGGGCGAGCAGCTCGACCAGGTCGCCCGCCGGATCGGGGCCCGCTTCGCCCGCAGCGAGACCCGCGACCGCGTCCGGGCCTGCCTCGAGGGGCTGCTGGCCCCGGTGCGGCGCAAGAACTCCTGGCGGATCGCCGAGCAGATCGGCGAGGCCGCCCCCTACGGCGTGCAACACCTGCTGGGCCGAGCCGATTGGGACCCCGACGCCGTCCGCGACGACCTGCGGGCCCATGTGGTCGACGCCCTCGGCGAGCCGGACGCCGTGCTGATCCTGGACGAGACGGGGTTCCTCAAGAAGGGCGCCCGCTCCGCGGGCGTCGCCCGTCAATATACGGGTACCGCGGGCCGGATCGAGAACGCCCAGGTCGGCGTCTTCCTCGCCTATGCCTCGCGGCACGGCGCCGCGTTCCTCGACCGGGCCCTGTACCTGCCCAAGGAGTGGACCGACGACCCCGAGCGGTGCGAGGCGGCCGGCGTCCCCGAGGCGACGGAGTTCGCCGCGAAGATCCGCCTGGCCAAGCGGATGCTCGAGCGGGCGCTCGCCGCCGGGACGCCGGCGGCCTGGGTCGTCGGCGACGAGGTCTACGGCGCCTGGGAGCTGCGGCGGTGGCTCGAGGAGCGGAAGCGGCCGTACGTCCTGGGCGTGCGGGCCGACCAGTACCTGCCGGCCGGCCGCCCGACGACGGCGACGGCCCTGGCCGGGGCGCTGACGGGGCGGTCCCGGCGCACCGTCGAGGTCGCCGCCGGGAGCAAGGGCCCGCGGCGGTACGCCTGGGCGCGGGCGGAGGTCGACCACGACCTCGGGCCCGAGTGGCGGCGGTGGCTGCTGGTCCGCAAGGGGCTCGACGAGCGCGGGGAGCTGGCCTACTACATCGCGGCGGCGCCGGCTCGCACGCCGTTGGCCGCCCTGGCGAGGGCCGCCGGGGCGAGGTGGGCGATCGAGGGGGCGTTCGAGGCGGCCAAGCAGGAGGTCGGCCTGGCCGGCTACGAGGTCAGGAGCTGGACCGGCTGGCACCGCCACGTCACGCTGGCGCTGCTGGCCCACGCCGTCCTGGCGGCGGTGCGGAGGCTGGCCGACGGCCCGCCGAAAGAAAGACGGACGGGTCCCCGGAGCTGATCGCGGTGACGGTCCCGGAGGCCCGCCGGCTGCTGGTCCGGCTCCTGTGGACGCGCCTGCCGGTGCCGATCGGGGTCCTGAATTGGTCGGAATGGCGGCGGGCCCGCCAGGCGTTCGCGCGCCGCTGCCATTACAGAAGGCGTGGAGGCGACCCGCCGGACTAGTTACAACTGTAGTAATAGCGGCAGACGGGCACGTCGCGTTCGTCAATGACGGGATCGCGCCGCAGGCCTGGGAGGCGTTGGGGACGCGTGCCGGCGGCGAGATCGCTTCACTCTAATGAGCCCGCCGTCATCGCGCCGGCCGCGGCGCGGCGGCTTGGGCCGACCGTTGGTCTTGATCCGCACCGTTCGGTCGGGTCGTGCCGAGGAGGCGTGTTCGGTCCCGCGACGTTCCGGCCGGTGGCTTCACCGTCCGGAACGCCATGACGGGCATGCAGCCGAGTCCACGGCACTTTGACGGCCCAGATCGCCCCGATGAATCGCTGAGGCTCGCCTTCGTCGCCCTCTACGCCGGCGCGTGCGCCACGGCCGCCATTCGCATCTGGGACGGCGACGGCAAGGGCTCGCTGCACTTACGGCTGGCCCCTCCTCATGCCGGGCTGGATCCCGCCCTGCGTCTTCGCGTGGATCGCGAAGCCCGTCATGGACGCCGGCTGGCTCGCCTACCTCTGCCGGCGACACCGCGTCGCCCGCGTGCTCGGGCTCGTCACCGCCCTCTTCGCGCAGTTCACCTGCCATCTGCCCGCTCCCGGGGAGATCTTCGTGGGATACTTCCTGTGGCACGCGGGCACCCTGGCCCTGACCGCGTGCGCATACCTGGCGGCGGATGAGACGCGGGGAGGCCGCCTCGCGCGACCGCCGATCTGATCTGAAAGCCCGACGAGCCACGTCATGCCCGCCTTCCTCGCCGTCGCCGGCCTGCTGCCGTCGATCCTCGCGCTGATCGTCGGGGTGTTGGGACGCCCGGCGTCGCTGATCGCGGGGGCGGTCCTGCTGGGATCGGCGACCACCACGACGGCGATACCAGAGGCCGAGACGCCGCGAAGGGGCCCGGATGCCTGGATTGAGGGCCCTCGCGAGGGCCGGTTTCGGTCGACGATCGCGCTTGACGGGGTTGAGTCGATCGGGGATACTCCGTCGTCTCAGAGAGTGTCCAGACCCGGGACGGAAGCCCGGGGGTGGCAATGCACCTGCACGAGTCAAGGAAGACGAGACCCACCGTGCTTGGCTACACCCTGATCCTCCATCGACGCTCGACGGGCCGCGCGGGACGAATCGCTCGTCTCCGCGAACAGTCCTCGACCGTCCTCCCGACGCTCGCCGCGGCCGCATCCCAGGCGGCGGCGATGCTCGCCCGGCTCTTCGACGACGCTTGCACCGGCCGATCTCGGCCGATTCCGCTCGGGCTCGTCGCCGCGCAGCCTCCGTTTCCGATCGGCATCCCAGGCCGGGCGACGACGACCGGCGCGATCTCCACACGGCGCGGGGGGGGGCTCGGCTGATGATGATCTCGAACGGGTACCTGATGATCTTCGCGTTCGCGATGATGGGCTGCGTGCTCGCCACGCCGCTGGTCACGCAGATCGCCGGGTGGGTCGGGGCGATCGACAAGCCGGACGGCTACCGGCGGATCCACACCTCGGCCGTCCCCCGCCTGGGGGGGCTCGGGCTGGCGCTCGGGGTGGCCGTGGGCGTCTTCCTGCCGCACGCCTCGGCGTGGTCGGCCAACATCAACATCAACCTGCCCGACCTGAACCACGAGTGGCCGATCTTCGCCGCCGCGATCATCATCCTGGTCGTCGGCTTCGTCGACGACACGCGGTCGCTCGGCCCCCGGGTCAAGCTGCTCGGCCAGGCCGCGGCGGTGATGGCCCTCTACCTGGGGGGCATCCGGATCGACCGGATCGAGGCCCTGGGGCTGAACCTCGACCTGGGGAGCCCCGCCTTGCCGTTCGTCGTGATGGGAAGGCCCTTCGACGTCGCGCCGGCGAGCCTGCTCATCACCATGTTCTGGTTCCTGGGCTGCATGAACGTCTGGAACCTGATCGACGGCATGGACGGCCTGGCCTCGGGCGTGGGTTTGCTGGTGAGCGGCACCCTGACGCTCGTGGCCCTGCACAACGGGAACGTCGAGGTCGCGATCCTGGCGACCGCCCTGGCCGGGTCGCTGGCCGGGTTCCTGCTCTACAACTGGCACCCCGCCTGCATCTTCCTGGGCGACAGCGGGGCCTTGCTGATCGGGCTGCTGATCGGGGTGATCGGCGTGCAGGGGTCGCTCAAGGGGCCCTCGGCGATCTCGATCCTGTTCCCGATCCTGGCGATGGGGCTGCCGATCTCGGACACGGCCATGGCCATCTTCCGGCGCTGGGTGCGGAACCTGCCGATGAGCGCGGCCGACCGCCGCCACGTCCACCACATCCTGATCGGCCTGGGCCTGAACCCGAGGCAGGCGGCGCTCCTGCTGTACTGCTTCTCGGGCTTCCTGTGCGGGGCGGTGCTGCTGGGGGTGTCGCTGCGGAGCGAGTTCCTGGCGCTCGTGCTGGGGATGTCGGGCTGCCTGGCGTTCCTGGTGGTGGTGACCAGCCGCCGCGACGAGCTGAACAACCTGATGGACGACTTCCAGGCGCGGATGGTCCGGGGCCGGCAGGAACGGCGGGCGGCGAAGCTCACGTGGGAAGCCATCCAGCGGGTCGAGCTGTGCAAGTCGCCGCTGGCCGCGTTCGAGATCCTCGAGAAGACGGCCGAGGCCCTGGGCTGCGGCGGGATCCACGTCGCCTGCGCCGACGCGACGTTCCCGCCCGAAGACGCCGTGCAGACGCTCGACGCCATCGACGACGGGTCGTCCGCCTCGCCGGGCGCGATCTTCCGGACGGTGGGCGGCGGCCTGCGGATCACGGCCGTGATGCGGCTGACGCCCGCCGGCGGGCTGTCGGCCGACATCGTCTTCCGCTACCTCCAGCGCCTGACCGAGAGCCTGGCCGACCGCCTGCAAGGCTTCGCGGCCGACGAGGAGGCCCGGCGGGCCGGCCTGGTCGCGGCCGAGGCCCAGGCCCGGGTCGACGAGGGACGGGAGGCCGACGCCGCGCCGGCGACCTTCCCGATCGCGATGGCGCGAGGGCTGGGCCGGCGGCTGGGGATCGGCAAGCCGGTCGTCGGCGACGCGGCCGGGCCGACCCCCGAGGCGATCCGGGGCGTCCCGCCGGCCGCGGGGCTGGCCCGACGCTGACGGCGACGCGAGTCCGGACGACGACACCCAGGGATTGGACACGGAGGCCATCATGGACGACATCGCGCCCTATCGCGGAGCATCCGCACCGATCGCCCCGTCCTCGCGCGGGGCGGCCCCCCCGAGCCCCTACCGGCCGACGCCCCACGGCCCGGCCGCGGCCGCCCCGTTCGGGCCCGACCTGGCCGCCGTCAAGACCACGGGCCACTACGTCGGCGCGCTGCGGCGGCGGTTCTGGCTGGCCCTGATCGTCGCCGTGCCGATGGGCACGCTGACCTCGATCTACGCCCTCCGCCAGCCCAAGCTCTACCAGGCCATCGCCCAGATCCGCATCGTCCAGCCGCACAACGACGCGGCGCTCTCGGCGCTGGTCGCGCGGGACGTCACCCAGTCCGACGCCTCGACCCAGGCCTCCTACGCGGCGGACATGATCACCGACCTCCAGGGCCGGATGCTGGCCGACCGCGTCGTCGCCGGCACCCGCCTCGGCCCCGAGCTGGCGCAGCTCGACGACCCGGCGATGGAGCTGATCGTCAACAACATCAGCGTCAAGCCGGTCAACAAGTCGAACACTTATTACGTCTACCTGACCGGCCGCGACCCGGCCCTGACCAAGCGGCTGCTCGAGGCCGAGCTGGACGAGCTGGTCAAGTACGCCCAGGTCGACCAGCAGAAGCACGTCGACGACACCGTCGAGCACGCCCGCAAGGCCCTGAACGAACTTCGTCGCGAGTCGGCCGCGATGGAGAAGTCGATGCTCGACCAGATCACGACCCTGGGGACGATCGGCCCCGGCGGGCGGAACATCCTGGACGAGCAGTACACCCACATCAGCCAGTCGATCGCCCAGCAGCAGGCGCGGGTCGCCGAGCTTCAGCAGAAGATGATGTTCGCGCCGCTCTTCCCCAAGGACGACATGGTCTCGCCCGCCGAGGCCAGGAAGATGCAGCAGCTCGACCGGCTGCAGGACGTCAAGGATCAGCTCGTCGACCGCCTGACCGTGCTCAAGCGGAAGACCCGCCACTTCAACTCGGACCCGGCCGTCCAGACGATCTCCAACCAGCTCAACGACGTGCTCGACGAGATCGACGAGCTGGGCGCGTCCTACACGAAGTCGAACGGGAAGATGGCCGCCGACCCGACCGAGATGATCCACGACTCGCTCCAGCGCGAGGTCGACGCGGCCGACGGCCGCCGCCAGGAACTGCTCGTCCGGCTGCAGAAGGCGATGCCCGACCATCAGAAGTTCCTCACCCTGATGGACGAACGCGGCGCGCTGCGGAAGCGGATCGCCGAGATGGAGCACGACCTCGCCTCGTTCGAGCTGCTGGCGAAGTCGCAGGGCCAGCCGGTGACGATCAAGGGGCGGATCGAGGAGCCGACCACTCCGAAGTCGAGCCGGACGGTCACGATGGCCCTGGGGCTCGTCTTCAGCCTGGGCCTGGGCCTGGGCCTGGTGTTCCTGCTGGAGTACCTCGACCACTCGGTCCGCGTGCCGGAGCACGTCAGCCACGGCCTGGGCCTGCCGCTGCTGGGGATCGTCCCCCGGATCCCGCGCACCGCCCTGACGCACCGGGGCGGCCACCTGTGGACCTCGGCCGTCCCCGACTCGGCCGCGGCCGACGCCTTCCGCAACATCCGCGCCGGCCTGCTGGGCGCGGCCGACCGCCTGGGCCCGATCGTCAGCCTGCTGGTCACCAGCGCCAAGGCGGGCGACGGCAAGTCGACCGCGGCCCTGAACCTGGCCGCGGCCTGCGCCCGGGCCGGCGAGCGGACCCTGCTGCTGGACGTCGACCTCCGCCGGCCGACGCTCGCCGGCGTCTTCCCGGCCGAGGACGACGAGGAAGGCGGCCCGGGGCTGGGCCTGGTCGACGTCCTCAAGGGGTCGGTCCCCTGGCAGGCGACGCTCCGCCGCACCGACCTGCACAACCTGGACTTCATCCCCACCGGCGACACCCGCGAGGTGCCGATCGAGATCCTCGGCACGCTCGAGCTGCGGCAGCTCCTGGCGGCGGTCACGCACCATTACGACCGGGTGATCCTCGACGGGCCGGCGATCCTGGGCATGGCCGACTGCCGCGTGCTGGGCCGGATGGTCGACGCCGCGATGCTGGTCGTCCGGGCCGGGGCGCACCAGACGATGACGCTCCAGCGGGCGAAGGCCGTGCTCGAGCAGTCGCACGTCGAGATCGCCGGCGTGATCGTCAACGGCCTGAGCGAAGGGGTGCAGAACTGGTCGAGCTACGGCTACGGCCCGACGCCGATGACGCCGCCGCCCCGCCGCGATCGCGCCCTGGCCGCCTCCTCGACGAGCCCCGCCCGCGAGGACGCCCTGGCGGGCGCCCCGGCCGACGCCTGAGTCCCGACGGAATCGGAGCACCCCGTGAACAGCCTTCGCATGCGATTCCTGTCGACGTTCGACCGCTCCTTCGGCTGGATGGTCGCGGTCCTGGTCCTGGCCGCGATCCTCGGCTTCGGCGGCACGGCCTGGTGGTCGCGCCCGGCCCTGGTCGCCGCCGCGACGGCCTTGACCCTCATGCTGCTGGTCCGGAACCTGGTCGAGGGCCGCGTCACGATCCTCAAGAGCCCGCTCGGGCTGCTGGGGCTCGCGGCGCTGGCGCTGGGCGTGCTCCAGGTCCTGCCGCTGCCGGCGGGGCTGGCCGGGCGGCTCTCGCCGACCGCCCGCGCGGTCTACGCCCGGGGGGCGCTCCCCGACCTGGCCCGGGCCGACGACCCCGGCGCGACGCTCGCCGAGGCGGCGACGATCCGCTCTCCCGCCAGCCTGGACCGCGCGGCGACCGTCCGGCGGCTGGCCCTGGCGGCGGCCTGCCTGGGGGTCTTCTGGTGCGCCTCGCACGCCGTCGACCGGCTCCAGCGGCTCTACCTGATCTGGGGGGCCGTGATCGCCGGCTTCCTGCTGAACACGACGTTCGCCCTGGTGCAGATCAGCACCCGCACCGACGGCCTCTACGGCTACTGCATCCCCGGCGCGGGCGCGCCCTGGTGGGCCCCGGACTCGAACGACCTGCTCGACGCCCCGGCCGTCGCGGCGCTCCGCGAGCTGCCGGCGGCGACGGCCCCCGGCTCGGCCCCGTCGGCTCAGCTGGAGGTCGTCCGCCCGTTCACGTTCGGCTCGCTCCCCGGCGGCGTCGGCGGCTTCCTGGCCCTGGGCGCCCTGGCCTTGCCGCTGATCCTCGCCCTGGTGATCCACCTGTGCTCGCCCCGCGGCAGCCGCGAGAGCTGGGCGGACCGCATGGCGGGCACGGGGCGGGGCAGCCTGGCGATCCTCCTGACCCTGCTCTCGATCCCGGGGGCGTTCCTGGTCGGGATGGCCGCCGGCCCCTGGTTCTGCGTCCCCGCCGCCCTCGGCCTGGCGATGGTCGGGTTGCCGGCCCTGTTCACGCCGGGGGCCCGCGTGGTGGGCCTCGGGCTGTCCTCGACGCTGCTCGTCGCGTTGGCCTCGGGGGTCGCGGCGCAGGCCCGCTGGGACGACATGACCGGGGCCCGACCGCCCCTGGAGGCGCCCGACTGGCGGGGCAGCCGCGAGGTCTGGCGCGACGCCTCGCACATCTTCCGCGAGTTCCCCGTGGTCGGCGTCGGCCTGGGGGCCTTCGGCGCGGTGCAGCCCTACTTCAAGGATCGCGACCTGGCCTCGAACACCGCCATGAGCAGCCTGCTGCAATGGTCGACCGAGGCGGGCCTGGTCGGGTTGGCGATTTTGGGCGTCGGGGCGCTCTGGTGCCTGGCCCGGATCCCCGGGAGTCTGAAGCGTCTCGGATCGATGGATCGATTCCTGGCGCATGGGTTGATCGGGGCGGCTTTGGCGCTTAGTCTATTGGCCGCCGTCCACTGGACGGTGGAATTGACGGCCGTGGCCGTATCCGCCAGCGCCCTGGGTGGGACCTGGAATCGCTGGCTGGCCGGCGGCACGGACCTGTTCGTCGAACGCGGCTGATCGCGAGGACGCGACGCTACGAGACCGACCGGGACATCGCTCAGGGAGGAGTCGATTCCACGATGGCCGAATCCACCTGTCTCCATATCCAGGACCATGACGCCGGGCCGATCCGGATCGTGGAGATCCCCTGGATATCGGTACGCATCGGTAGGGCGGCCTATTGCGAGGTCCGGCTGACCGACCCGTCGCTCCCCGAGGAGGCCTGCCGGCTGCATCGCCGCGGCCGAACCTGGCACCTGACGCCGCTGGGCGGCTCCGACGTCGCCCTCGACGGCCGGCCGATCGACGGCCCGCAGCCGCTGCCGTTCGACGTCGGCTTCCAGGTCGGGTCGTTCCGGCTGTCCCTCAAGCGCAACAAGTTCGCCGAGCCCGACTGGCGGCCCCCCCGCGACGAGCCTCGCGCCCGGGCCCCTCGGCCCGAAGCCTTTCCCGATCATCCGGTCGCGGCGCCGGCCGTCGAGCCGCCCCTCGCGCCCGCGGCCACGCCGGGCCTGGCCAACCCGTGGGAGGCCCGCTGGAAGGCCGCCGGCGACCGCCTCAAGGCCGCCCGCGCCGCCGACGCCCGGCCCGCGCCGACGCCCGCCCCGGCGGCCCCGCACCCGCGCCGCCGATCGCCCGAACCGTCGAGCCGACGGAACGCCGGCCGGCACCCGAGGTCGCCCCTCGGCCCGCCGCCCCCCGGGTCGAGCCGGTCGCTCGATCCCGTTCGACGCCGACGCCGCCGACGACTCCCCGGTACAGTCCGGCCGCCTACGCCCGTATGCCGCGACCCGCCGCGACGCCCACGCCCCAACCCCGGCCCGCGCGGCCTGCCGAGCCGCGTCGCACGACGCCCGCCGCGCCCGAATCCTGGGCGAATCCGCTGCCGGACGTCGCGCCCCGGCCTCTCGCGCCGACGCCGGCCGCGAGCTTCCTGGACGTCGACCGCCTCGCCCGGCTGGAGAGCCTGGACGTCGCGGACCTGGACCGGGACTTCGCCGCCGCCGAGGCGGCCGGGTCGATCGCGACCCGGCCCGAGCCGGTCGCACCTGAAGTTCCCGCCGTCGAGGACGGGGCCGAGGTCGCCATCCGCCGGCGACTCCCACGGCGACTCTGCTTTCGCCGAAGCGCGGGCGAATCGGCCGGGGCGTTCGCGACCGACGCCGCCGTCCTGCTCGTCGACGCCGAGCCCGAGGTCGCGCGAGCGATCGAACCGGTCGAGGCCGAGATCCCGGCGGCCGCGCCGTCGACCCTCGAAGCCGGCCCGACGGCCGAGGAGCCGTTCGAGTCGCCGCCGTCCATCGCGCCCACGTTTCAGCCCGAGCCCGAGCCGACCTGGACGTACTCGCCCGTGGTGGAGTCGATGGCGACGACGGGCCACGCGCGGCGGTTCGTGGCCGACACGAGCGGCGTCGGTTATGGATACGTCTCGTCGGAGGCTCGACCCGTCGTCGAGCCGGAGCCGCGGCCCCGGCGGGCCGTCGAGATCGAGGAGGACGAGGCCGAGACGTTCGACCCGACGCGGTCGCGGCGGTCGCGGGCCGACGAGGCCTGGGTCCTCCCCTCGGTCCAGGACGTCCTG